>CAVRYV010000019.1:0-594747 GCA_963725555.1 uncultured Pseudomonadota bacterium
CTCCGGGCCGACCTGCGTGCGGCAACTCGCGGATTGGGGCGCCAATGTCATCAAGATCGACGCCCTGACGGAGGAGGCCTCGGGCGAGCAGCCCGGAGGGCCCCGCCACGGTTCGGATTTCCAGAACCTGCACCGCAACAAGCGCGCGATGACGCTTAACCTGAAAGACCCCAGAGGTCTCGCCGTGTTTCGGCGGCTCGCGGAAAAGGCGGATGTCGTGGTGGAGAACTTTCGCCCCGACGTCAAAGCGCGGCTCGGCATCGACTACGACAGCCTGCGCAAGATCAATCCGCGCATCGTCTATGGCAGCATCTCCGGGTTCGGGCAGGATGGCCCCTATCACAAGCGTCCGGGCTTCGATCAGATCGCTCAGGGCATGGGCGGGTTGATGTCGATTACCGGCGCGCCCGGCCAGGGGCCGATGCGGGCCGGTATTCCGGTCGCGGACCTCGCCGCCGGGCTGTTCTGCGCGATCGGCATCCTCACCGCGCTACTGGAGCGCGATGTCTCCGGCGAAGGTCAGTGGGTGCAGACCTCGCTGCTTCAGGCCCAGATCTTCATGCTGGATTTTCAGGCCTCGCGCTGGTTAATGGAAGAGGAGGTGCCGAAGCAGGCCGGCAACGACCATCCGACCAGCATTCCCACCGGCGTGTTCAAGACCTCGGACGGCTACATCAACATCGCCACGACGGGGGGACGGATCTGGGAACGCTGCGCCGAAGCGATCGGAGCGCCGGACCTTCCGACCCGTCCCGAATACGCCACAGCATCGGCACGCTCGAAAAACCGCGATGCCCTCAACGCCGAAATCAACGCGCTGACCGAAAAGAAATCCACCGACACCTGGGTCAGGGAACTCAACGCCGCCGGCGTGCCCTGCGGCCCGATCTATTCGGTCGACCAGGTGTTCGAGGACGCCCAGGTCAGACATCTCGGCATCGCGCAGGACGTGCCAAATGCCGAGAACCGTCATATCCGTCTGGTCGGCCAGCCCGTCACGCTGTCGCGCACTCCCAGCACAATGGCGGCTCGGCCGCCGGAATTCGGCGAGCAGACCGAAGAAGTGCTTGCCGAGTTCGGCTTCAGCGCGGATGAGATCGCGAAGTTGAGGCATGCCAACGTAGTGTGACGGCGGTCGCACGTTCTGCAGCTAACGCAACGCTAGTTGCTTGCGACCTTGCGGTCCAGGCAGATTGCGTCTGCGGTTTAGCTCCATTAGAATCATTCAAGGAAAGCTTGACGTGGAAAGCAAATTACAGGGACTTCAGGTCGGGCGTGCGGTCGCGGCCATGACCATTGTCTATTTTCATTCTTGGGTCGCGATTACGCGATTTCCAAAAGATACCGCTTACCAAATCCCTGGCCTGACCAGTTACGGACATCTCGCCGTTGACCTGTTTTTCGCCATTAGCGGGTTTGTTATATGTCTCGTGGTGAGCCGAGATACATTCAACGTCCAGTCATTTTTTATTAAGCGAGTTTTCCGTTTATATCCGCTCTGGCTCCTCATGCTGACCATCTTCGCGATTACTGCATGGCGCTGGAGAGGACTGCAGCCGCGCGAGAACCTCGAATTTTTCCTGTATTCCGCCACGTTGCTACCTACACAAGAGCTGCCGTTCTACAATGTAGGCTGGTCCCTGCAGCACGAGATGGTATTCTATCTGATCGCGGCGGTTCTGGTTCCATTTTTTGGCTTGATTGGGCTGGCCGCATTTTTGACAGCGTCAACGTTAGCGTACCATTCGCTCGAAATGCCTTGGTATCTTTCCAACCTGGCAAGTCATCACGCGACGTTTCTGGCCGGTGTGCTCGCATTCTTGATGCGTGCACCGATGGCAAAGCTCCGCTTCTTCATACCCGTTATCGTCGGCGTTACGATGTTCTGCGCCCTCATCGTGGCTGGGCTTTTCGACTGGCTGCCTGTCGCGCTGTTCTTCATCATGGTAGCTTTTGCAAATCTTCATCCAAGCGAAACCACGTGGTGGCGGAAACCTGCGATGGCGTTGGGCGACGCCTCCTATTCCCTCTATCTCATTCATCCCATGGTGTTCTTCACCATGTCGGCAATCGTCAGCAAAATTCCGTTTCCGCTCTGGTCACAGGAACCGATCCGCTTTGTTTGTATTGCCATTATTATTTGCGCATCACTCATAAGTTGGCGTTATTTTGAAAAGCCGATGATACGCTTCGGCAATCGTTTGGCAGAACGAAAAATTGCAAATTTCGTTAAGGCCGCCGCCGGAGCCCCGTCGCGCGAGGCCTAGTTATTTCAACTTGCAAGGCCCGTGCTGAAACTCACCCAGACCACCGTTGCGCTGCACCCGGACAGCGTGAATGCGCGGGTCGTCTGGCCCATGCTGCTTGGTCAGTTGCTGTACATCTATCTTGATTTCAGCGGAAATACCGACCTTGCACTCGGCACCGGCAAGGCGCTCGGGTGGCAGTTGCCGGAAAACTTCAATTGGCCGCTCGCAAAATCGAATCTTCTAGCGCTATTGGCAATCATGGCATATGACGCTGTCGAACTGGGTGATGCGGCGCGTGTATTTTCCGGCGTTCAATCGCGTTCGCCGATTCTGGCGGCGGTATGCACGATGCTGGCGATCGGCGTTTGGCATCAGCCTGATTTCGCCTGGACGGCATGGGCGCCGCATCACGGGATCGGCCTCGCCGTCACGATCAAATGCCGCGATGTCGGGTTCCGCGAAGGCGGAATATTAGCGCGCTGGCCTGCACGCCAAAGGCCGCATCACCATGGGGGCTGTTGGGTTGGGCCCTCACCGTCTTATGGGTGGCGCTTGGATTGAGCTATACGCTTTTCGACAACTACCTGATTTCGTTTCCGCCATACGAGGCGCATTCCGGTTCTAGCCAAGCCGTCAGGTGGTGTGACAGCCGCCGCCGCATTCAGCGCGCTAGCAAGCGCTATTTGCCCTTCCAGTTCGGCGTGCGCTTGTTGAGGAAGGCCTCCATCCCCTCCCGGAAATCCTCGCTCATATAGGCGCGAAGAATCAGATCTTCGCCCTCATCGCGGGTCAGCGTCCGGCGGATGCGGCGCACCGCCTCCTTGGTGACT
This sequence comes from uncultured Pseudomonadota bacterium, assembly GCA_963725555.1. Classification (GTDB taxonomy): domain Bacteria; phylum Pseudomonadota; class Alphaproteobacteria; order Rhizobiales; family Xanthobacteraceae; genus Bradyrhizobium. Next base: position 3,080 of record CAVRYV010000019.1, read on the forward strand.
TCGAGCGTGATCGGCGCATGGCCGGCAACCAGCTTCGCGGTTTCGTCGGCGCGGCGTTGCAGCGTCGCGACATCGGGCACCACCTCGTTGAGCAAACCGAGCGCGAGCGCCTCCGGGGCCTCGATCAGGCGCGCCGTAAAAATCAAATCCTTGGTCCGCGCCGGTCCGATCAGCGAAGTCAGCCGGCTGATATTCGACATCGACAGGCAATTGCCGAGCGTCCGCGCGATCGGAAACCCGATCCGCGTCGCCGCGGTACCGATCCGGATATCACAGCAAGCCGCAATGCCAGCTCCGCCGCCGGTGCAGGCTCCGGCGATGGCCGCGATGGTCGGCACCCGGCAGCTTTCCAGCGCGCCCAGCACGCGATCGATCCGCGCCTCGTAGTCGAGCGCATCCTGCGCGGTCTTGAAGGCCCGGAACTGCGAAATGTCGGTGCCGGACGCGAACGCCTTGTCGCCGGTGCCGGTGAGGATCATCGCCTTGATCGAGCGATCGGCGTTGACGGTTTCGCAGATCGCCGCCATCCGCTCATACATCGCAAAGGTCAGCGCGTTGCGGGCTTGCGGACGGTTGAAGGTCAACCGGGCGATGCCGTTTTCGATCGAATAGATCAGGTCTTCAGTCGCTTGCACCGGGGCGTTCATCACACGCTCTTTCTGTTCTTGTACGAATTCGGACTGCATGGGCAGGCAGATGTCCGGAGCGCGCGACGATCCGCGTACCCCGGATGCTCTACGCAACGGCGGTCTTTGATTTCGGCATCGGCACCACCTCGCGCCCTTTCAGGACTTCCATCGCCGCCAGGACGCCGCCGCTGCGATGCGGCACCTTGGCCAGATCGAGTCCCATCTCGACACCCGCCAATGTTCCCATCAGCATCAGATCGTTGAAATGGCCGATATGGCCGATGCGGAACACCTTGCCCTTGATCTTGTTAAGGCCGGTGCCGAGCGACATGTCAAAATTCTCCAGCACCACCTTGCGGAAATGGTCGGCGTCGTGACCGTCAGGCACCACCACGCCGGTGAGCGCCGGCGAATGCGCATGCGGATCCTGGCATTGGGTATCCAGGCCCCACGCTTTCACCGCCGCGCGCGTCGCCGCGCTGTGACGCTTGTGCCGCGCGAAGACATTATCGAGCCCCTCCTCCTCGAGCATCGCGATAGCTTCCTTCAGGCCGAATAGGAGATTGGTCGCGGGCGTATATGGCCAGGTACCGACCTTGTTGATCGCGATGACTTCCTGCCAGTCCCAATAGGATCGCATCGACGAATTGGCCTTTGCCGCCGCGAGCGCCTTTTCGGACACTGCATTGAAGCCGAGGCCCGGCGGCAGCATCAGCCCCTTTTGCGAGCCGGCAACGGACACGTCGACGCCCCAGGCGTCGTGTTCATATTCCAGCGAGCCGAGGCCGGAAATCGTATCGACCATGAACAGCGCCGGGTGTTTGGCCCGATCGATGGCCTTGCGGATCTCGAGCGGATGGGTGACGCAACCGGTCGAGGTCTCGTTGTGCACGATCATCACCGCCTTGATGCGGTGGCGGGAGTCCGCCGCAAGCCGCGCCTCGATCTGTTCCACGTCGGCGCCGCGGCGCCAGTCCCCTGGTACGAAATCGATCTCGATCTTGAATTTCTCGGCGATGCCGCGCCACAGCACGGCAAACTGACCGGTTTCGGCCATCAGCACCCTGTCGCCAGGCGACAAAGTATTAACGATCGCGGCTTCCCAGGCGCCGGTGCCGGACGATGGGTAGATGATGACAGGCTGCCTGGTGCGGAACACGCGCTGCGCAGCTGCGAGGACCTCAAAGCCGAGTTGTCCGAATTCGGGACCGCGATGATCCATGGTCGGCATATCCATCGCCCGCAGCACCCGGTCGGGCACATTGGTCGGTCCTGGAATTTGAAGAAAATGCCTTCCAGTATGCACGGTCATAGAGCGCGTCCTTCCCGGGATCGTCTTGGTTTCGCTGGGCTCGAATATCACTATTTTGCGGGCTTGTCCCCCACCCGTCAGGCCCCGTCGATGCCGATGTAAAGGCGGCTTTGCCTTGCCAAGGCGAAACCCTGGATGCAAGAGATGAGGGCATCACACGAGATTGAACCGATGGCGACGGCGCGGGCCGAAAAAGTCCGGAATTCAGCTGAAAACATTGCCCTTGCCGCGCGCCTGAGCCGCGAGATCCGGGGCGATGTCTTGTTCGATTCCTTCAACCGCGGCCGCTACGCCACCGACGCTTCATTCTATCAGATCGTACCATCCGGGGTCGTGATACCCCAAACTATCGACGAAGCGCTGCGGGTGCTTGGCATCGTCAGGGACGATGGCAGGACCGTGACGCCGCGGGGCGGTGGCACGTCGCAATCCGGCCAGACCGTCAATCGCGGGATCGTCATCGATTTTTCAAAGCACTTGAACCGCCTGATCTCGCTCGATGTGGAAAAGCGGAGCTGCGTGGTCGAGCCGGGAATCGTGCTCGACGACCTTAACCGGCAGCTCAAAAAATATGGCCTGTGGTTTCCGGTCGATGTCTCGACCGCGTCGCGCGCCACCATCGGAGGCATGGCCGGCAACAATTCCTGCGGTGGCCGTTCGCTGCGCTACGGCACCATGCGCGACAATACGCTGTCGATGGACGCAGCGCTCGCCGACGGCAGGATGCTTCATTTCGGCGAACTGACACGCGATCTCGCACGATCAGATTCAGGCGACGACGGCTTGGGGCTGTTTGCCGACATGCTGGCTCTCGGGACGCGGGAAGCGGCCGAGATCGCCGAGAAATTCCCGAAGGTGCAGCGCCGCGTCGGCGGTTACAATCTCGATGCGCTGGTTCCGCGCAATGCGCCTGCCAACATGGCGCATCTGCTGGTGGGATCGGAGGGGACGCTTGCCTTCACCACCCAAATAGAGCTGAAGCTGTGGCCGGTGATCCCTAACAAAGTACTGGGCGTCTGCCATTTCGGCAGTTTCTACCAGGCCATGGATGCCGCCCAGCATCTGGTGAAACTTCGTCCCATCGCGGTGGAGTTGGTCGATCGCACCATGCTGACGCTCGGCCGCGAGATCGCGATGTTTCAGCCCATCATCGGCGCCGCCGTTCGCGGCGATCCCGAAGCCGTGCTGATCGTGGAGTTCGCCGAGGAGGATCAGCCGGACAATATCAGGCGATTGAAGCAACTCGGCGCGCTGATGGCCGATCTCGGCTTTGGCTGGAATAACCCGCAGCGCAAATGGGGCGGCGTGATCGAGATCATCGAGCCAGGCTTGCAGACCGCGGTCGCCGAATTTCGCGCCGCCGGCCTGAACGTCATGATGTCGATGAAGCAGGAAGGCAAGCCGGTCTCGTTCGTCGAGGATTGCGCGGTGCCGTTGCCGCATCTGGCCGATTATACCGAGCGGCTCAACGGCATCTTTGCCAGACACGGCACCAGCGGCACCATGTATGCGCACGCTTCCGAGGGCTGCCTGCATGTGCGCCCGGTACTGAACCTGAAGCTCGAAAAGGACGTCAAGGCGATGCGCGCCATCGCCGAGGAAACCTTTGCGATGGTGCGCGAATACAAGGGGTCGCATTCCGGCGAGCATGGCGACGGCATCGTGCGGTCGGAATTCCACGAGGCGATGTTCGGCCCGCGCATCATCGGCGACTTCAGGGAGGTCAAGCATCGCTTCGATCCGGGCAATGTGCTCAATCCCGGCAAGATCGTCGATGCCCCCGGAATGGACGATCGCGCGCTGTTTCGCTATCCGCCGGACTACCGCGTTGCTGAGCTGAAGACGGCGCTCGACTGGTCGGCCTATCCGGGCGCCGGCGGCGGCTTCCAGGGCGCCGTCGAGATGTGCAACAACAACGGCGCCTGCCGCAAGCTCGAGGGCGGCGTCATGTGTCCATCCTATCGCACCACCCGCAACGAGAAAGACGTGACGCGCGGACGCGCCAACACGCTGCGGCTGGCGATCTCCGGCCAATTGGGACCGGACGCGCTGGCCTCCGATGAAATGGCGGATACGCTCAAGCTTTGCGTGTCCTGCAAGGCCTGCCGCCACGAATGCCCGACCGGCGTCGACATCGCCAAGATGAAGATCGAAGTTCTCGCCGCACGCGCGGCCAAACAGGGGATTTCTTTGCGCGATCGGCTGATCGGATTTCTGCCGCATTATGCAACGCTGGCGTCGAGCTTTGCTCCGCTGGCCAATTGGCGCAACAACAGCCCGTTACTGCGCAGGCTGCTGGAAAAAGTCGCCGGCATCAGTGCGCTGCGCGCATTGCCGCATTGGCGGCGCGATACATTCAGATCCGACGTCGACGCCGTTGGCCCGGCCGATGGCCGCGAAGTTGTGCTGTTTGCCGACACCTTCAACCGCGCCTATGAGCGCGAAAATCTCGACGCCGCGATGCGCGTGCTGGTCGAGGGCGGATACCGGGTCCACCTTCCAAGGCCTGCCGACAATGGCCGGCCGTTGTGCTGCGGGCGGACGTTTCTTTCGGTGGGCCTCGTCGATCACGCGCGCGCCGAGCTCGATCGGCTGGTCGCCACTTACGCGCCGTTTGCTTTGCGCGGCGTGCCGATCGTCGGACTGGAGCCGAGTTGCCTTTTGACCCTGCGTGACGAGCTGCTTTCGCTGCGCTCCGACGACACCGCGAAAAGCATCAGCGCACATGCGCTATTGTTCGAGGAATTTTTGGTGCGGGAGGCTGAGGCCGGCCACCTGCGGCTGCCGCTCGGTCCTGTTGCCGGAAAGGCATTGGTCCACGGCCACTGCCATCAGAAATCATTTGGCGCATTCAGGTCGGTCGAGCAGATACTTCGACTGGTTCCTGATTTGAGCGTCGAAACCATCGAGACGAGCTGTTGTGGGATGGCCGGCGCCTTCGGCTACGGCGTTGACACCTACCAGGCCTCGATGGATATGGCCGAACTATCGCTGCTGCCTGCGATCCGTCGCGCAGATGCCACGGCGCTGATCGTCGCGGACGGCACGTCCTGCCGGCATCAAATCAAGGACGGCGCCGGGCGCGCCGCCGTTCACGTTGCGCGGGTGCTGGCGATGAGTCTCGACAGCGCGCGATCCGACTCAACTCCCTCCCCTATCGCAAAGGAAACCATCCATGACTGAACTCACTCTCGACGTCGCCCGCAAAATTCTCGACGTCGCCCTCGCCACAGGCGTCGAGAAAAAACTGAAGCCCCTCGTCGTTACCGTTCTCGATGCGCGCGGCTGCGTCAAAGTCACCGCGGCGCAGGACGGCACCAGCCTGATGCGGGCCGAGATCGCCCATGGCAAGGCTTACGGAGCTCTGGCAATGGGTATGGGCTCGCGGGCGCTGTTCCAGCGGGCGCAGGAGCAGGCTTATTTCATCGACGCCGCAAATACGCTGGCGCAGGGCCGAATGGTCCCGGTACCGGGCGGCGTGCTGATCCAGGACGGCGGCAAACTTCTTGGTGCGGTCGGCATCAGCGGCGATACCTCCGACAATGATGAAGCCTGCGCGATCGCCGGCATCGAAGCCGCGGGATTGAAGGCGAATCCGGGCTGACGGAGATCACGGCTTAAGGGTAACTAAAAAACATTACACGCTCCGGGGATAGAGCGCCGGCTGAGCCGCGCCGGGAAGGCTATTACTAGTTGCTTGAGCCGGCACAAGAAGCCTGCTTTAGATTAATGGTATTGCGTTTACTTTAGTTGGATAAGTTTGATTTTTGAGTGGGGGCGTAAGATGAATCAGGACACAACCCGCAGAGATGTGGTTAAGAAAATCACAATTTTTGTTGGTGGCGTTGCCACGCTGATCGAATTGCCAGCGCGGTGGACCAAACCGGTGGTGGAATTGATCATCGCGCCAGCGCACGCGGCGCTGTCGGTGGCGACCACGACAACAGCTGCACCGACGACGACTACAACGACGACAACGACGACAGATGCACCGACGACGACGCCGACGCCCCAGTAACGATACGGCGAGTCAGCTGGCGATGCCGGGTCTGCTGCGAAAATAACGCGGCGCGGGCCTGCGCGATCGAGGGATTTCCGGCTTAAAGCCGAAGAGTGTACTCTTTAGGGAGACAAGCAAGAATATTTCACACCTCGAATGCGCTGCGCACCGCCCGAGCTGCGAGGAAAGCGATTACTATCTGCTTGAGCCGGGGCAGGAATCTCTGCTCTAGATGATTGGGATTGCGCATTTTTAGTTGGATATTTCGATTTTTAGTTGGGGGCCAAATGAGTTAGGACACGACGCGCCGGGATGTCGTCAAGAAGATCACGATCTTCGTTGGTGGCGTTGCCACACTGATCGAATTGCCGGCGCGGTGGACCAAGCCAGTAGTGGAATTGATCATCGCCCCAGCGCACGCGGCGCTGTCTGCAATGGCGACGACACGACGACAGCTGCACCAAAAGCAACTACGACCACAGCCGCGCCGACAGCAACTACGACGACAGGAGCGCCGGGAACCTCGACGACACCTGGGCCGACGACGACCCCTGGGCCGACGACGACCCCCAGTCCCCCACCACCGGGGGGCCCGCGTAACGTTGCGGCAAACCGGCTTCCGATCGTTGACCAGCGTTGGCGCCGGCCCCTCATCCGGCAGGCAAGAGTCCACAGTGTGACAACGACGATTGTTTCGCTTCAGGGTCAGTCGGTCGAACTGCGATTGCCGTCGGACTGGGAACGCGACGTTCATTTGCTGTTCGGCGTTTCCGCCCCGTCGATGGTCAAGCCCTGCACGTATCTTGACGATCGCAGCCGAGGCCGAGGGGCGCTATTCGATCCGCGAGGGAAGCAAGCCGGCCGCATTGATGAGCGGCCTTAGCCGCGCCGATGCGCTGATCCAGATTTCGGAAATCGTCGCCAGCCGCCTTGCGGCTCACCTGACCAACGGAGTTGCCCTGCATGCCGGCGCGGTCGGGTGGAACGGTCGCTCGATTTCTGATTCCCGGGCAATCGGGCGCGGGCAAATCATCCCTCACCGCCTGGTTTGTCGACAAGGGCTTTGCCTATCTTACCGACGAACTCGCTGTCCTGACCGCCGACGGCGCCGTAGCAGGTTTTTCGCGCGCGCTGATGCTGAAGCGCGCTGACGATACGTTCCTCTCCGCGCTGCCGCGCTTTGCATCCTCACCGCGTCATCAGGCCGGCGAAACTCTGATGCTGCGGCCTGAGCCAGACAATCAGGCGCCGACCAGCCTTCTCCCTTGCGGGCTGATCATCTTCCCGTCGTTTACGCCGGGGGCGGACCTGACAATCCGGCCGCTGACCTCCGCCAGGGCCTGCATCGGACTGATGGGATGCAACGTCAATTCCCGCAACCTTCGGGACGGCGGATTTGCAGTCATCAGCGGCCTCGCCCGGCGCGCGACGGCGGTCGAGCTGAACTACGGCGCGTTTGGTCAGCTCGACCACGTCGCCGACATGCTGGCAAGGCTGATGCTGGACGGCGGCATCGATGCCAACCGGGACGGCGATTCATGGCGGCCTTCGCGGCTCCGCCAGCGCCATCTTTGCCGACGGCGCCAGCGCCGCCCTCGACGGTTGCCCCACCCGTCCGCTACGAAATTCCGGCAGCGACCCCGCGCCGCGACCCGGTGAAGCTGACCATCGGCATGGCGACCTACGACGACTATGACGGTGTCTATTTCACGCTCCAGGCGTTGCGGCTTTATCATCCCGAGATCGTTGACGACGCCGAGTTTATCGTCATCGACAATCATCCCGACGGCCCTGCGCCGCGGCGCTGAAGGCAGCTGGAGACGCTACATTCCGAACTACCGCTACATTCCGGACCGTCTCACGCGCTCCGGCACTTCGGTACGAGGCCGTGATATTCGAGGAAGCCGTGGGCGAGTTCGTGCTGTGCATGGACTTGCCACGTTTTTGTCTGCCGGGCGCCGTGAAGAGACTGCTCGACTATTTCGACGACAATCCCGCATACGTCGGACCTGCTGCAGGGACCGCTGATCTCCGACAACCTCACCAAGACTCGCCACGCATTTCCGGCCGGCATGGGGGGCCGGCATGTACGGCGACTGGGAGAACAATCCGTCGTGCGGATGATCCGGATGCCCCGCCGTTCGAAATCCCGATGCAGGGCTTGGGATTGTTCGCATGCCGCCGCGCCGCCTGGCGTCCGGCTTCAACGCCGCGTTCCGCGGCTTTGGCGGCGAAGAAGGCTATATCCACGAGAAATTCCGGCAGCGCCGGCGGCCGAACACTATGCCTGCCGTTTCTGCGCTGGGTCCATCGCTTCAACCGCCCGATCGGCACCCCCTACCGAAATACATAGGAAGACCGGATATGGAATTATCTGGTCGGCTTTCGCGAACTGGGTTTGCCGTCGGACGAAATGGAAGCCCATTTCCGCGAGCTGATCGGCGAGCCCAAGGGCAGCGAGATCATTGCAAACCTGAAGCAGGATCTTTCAACGCTCGGATCCTGAGGCGACTTGCGGTGCAGCGGAATCGTCGATTCGATCCGGCTGTATTTCCGCCGGCTGATCTGCGATCCGCAGCGCACCCTCGCGGATCAGGCCATCAAGCGCATCGCTGACGTCGGTTGTGACCGTGTCTGCTTCTTCCGGATAGGCATCAGCCAAAATGCCCGCGATCTCTCGTGCGCTGCGCTTGCCGTCGCAGAGCTTCCAGACCGAGGCGGCGCTGGCGTTTAGATAGATCAGCTTCTTGAGCGAATGCCGGTAAAGCAACGTCTCGCCGTCGAGTTCTTCCAGCACAAATCCCTGGCGCGGGATTGGGATGGCATCGGAATTGGAATCTAGACATGGGGACCCGGTTGAAATGAATGCTGCAGAAACTCTACGACCTTAGCAGATCCCCAAGATTGTTTGAAGCGGTGTTGCGCGGGCAATCAAGGCTGATGGGCCCCGCTCTGCCGGATCAGCCATCGAAAAGCCTGACGTAGCCACGCGTAGCGCGTGCGGCGATGGTCCATTGCGGACATGATCACGGTTCGGTCGAGCAACAGGCCCGCAACGCCCGGCCAGAGAACCGAACCAAGTCCGCGGGCTATCTCGCGGCAACGCGGTTCGCCGAGGATACGATCCGCGAGCAACAGGCCAGCGGCAGCAATAAACCGTGCATTGGCGGCCTTCACCATTTCCTCGAAGCGGCGCTCTTCGGCAGCTCCCTGCAAGGCACGGGCGGCCTGGCAGACATCGACGACCTGCTGCAGCCGTTCATATTGGTGTCCGCCGCCATGCACGAGAGCCACGAGCAGTAGCGCTTCGGGTGACTCTGGGAGCCGCGGCAATCGCGCGATACGGTAACGACACCACGTCATGGAGGCTATCGGCGTGAACCAGATCGGTTTGCACCTCGACCATCACGCTGTCATTGTCACGGTGCAGCCATTTGTGTTCTCGCGGATAGCTCTCCACCAATCGAAACCCGTGGTCCGCGAGCGCGGCATCAAGCCGCGGCAAGGCTTCCGGTGCTGCCAAAACATCGATGTCTGTGAAGCAGCGCAGCGAAGGCGACGGGTAGAGACGGCGGGCAAAAACCGGCCCCTTGATCACCGCGGCCGGCAAGTCTCGAACATCCGCCATCAAGGCGTCGGCCTCGCGCGTCAGCAGCAATGAGAACGCCGCGTTGGCACGGTTGCGATTACGTGCCGCGTTGCGCCCCGCCGCGAACGCCGGATCGCCGGCAAAGGCGGGAAAGTTTTGCAGGACGGCGCCGAGCACCCCATGCGCCTCGGCCTGATCAATCAGGTCATCGATACGCTCCGGCGGCAGCGGCGGCGCGGCGGTCGCTCGCAAGCCCAGCGGGTCGGCGCAATAAACAATCCAGTCGTGAAGCAGGAACGTCAACATCAACGTCAAGCCGAGACCGACGATCGCCGAAGCCCCACGCTCACCGGACGGCGGATCAAGCTCACTTTCCCGGCCATGTCGGCTTGCGCTTCTCGCTGAAGGCGCTGAGGCCCTCTTTGGCATCCTCGGTCATCGCCAGCAGCGCGATCTGGCTCTCGGTGTAGGCGATGCTTTCATCGAACGACATCGAGGCGATCGCGTTCATGGCGTATTTGCCGCGCCGGATCGCGGTTGGCGACTTGTCGATGATGCGGCCGATCAGCCAGTCAACTTTTGCGTCCAGTTCGGCCGACGGCACCACATAATTCAGAAGTCCCGCGGCAAGCGCTGCACGCGCATCGAACGGCTCGCCGGTGAGCGCCCATTCGTTGACCAGGCGCCGCGGCACCAGCGATTGCAGCAAGCTCATGACCTGCATCGGGAACACGCCGACCTTCACCTCAGGCAATCCGAACATCGCGTGATCCGCCCCGATCGCCATGTCGGTCATGCACAAAAGGCCCATGCCGCCGGCCATGCAGGCGCCGCCGACCCGGGCGACCGCCGGCTTGGTGGCGTTCTGCGACAACCGCAACAGATCGGCGTAGTCGACATTCGGCTTGGCGAAATCGAACGTGAAGGCCGCACCGCTGGGCTGCAGATCGGCACCGGCACAAAACGCCTTGTCGCCGGCGCCGGTCAGGACGATGACGCGCACATCCGGATCGTCATGCGCATCGCGGTAGCCCCTGGCGATGCCCGCGACCACATCGCCGTTGATGGCATTGCGCTTCTCCGGCCGATTGACGGTGATCCAGAACGCCCGTCCCCGCTTTTCCAGCACCACACCGCTACTATCAGTCATTGCCCTGCTCGCTCGCCTGTTTACCCCGCGAACATTAGCAGCAGGATGGCGACCGACTGCAAGAACGATTTAGGGTGTCGGAATAGACGAAACCGCCTTCTTGACCCAGACCTTGTTGTCGTGGAATGCCGCACCACCGACCGGCGCGACGGCCTCGGCGCCGGTGAGCATGTTGATGCCGCGACCGCCGATATGGGTCCGGTTCGGGTGAACCGACTCGGCAATCAGGACGCCGCGGCGCACACCATCGAATATTCTTGCGGTCAGTGTCGTCTCGCCCCTGACATTGCCGAGCGTGACGGCATCGCCATCCTCGATTGCGAGCGAGGCGGCATCTTCGGGATGGATCATTACAGTTGGCGCGCCTTCGCGCGCCTGCGACGACGGCGTTTCGTTGAAGCTGGTATTAAGGAAGCTTCGTGAAGGGCTGGTGGCGAGCCGGAACGGGTGCGCGTCATCCGCCTCCTCGATCGAAGTCCAGTGGTCGGGCAGCGATGGCATCCGGTCCCAGGCGCCCATCATGCCGGCGTTGCCAAGCGGCACGTGCGCCCAGTCGGCCTTGAAGTGGAATTTGCCGTCCGTATGCGCAAAGCCGTCGAGATAATGCGAGGTGCGAAAATCCGGCTGGAGATCACGCCACAAATCGGCTTGCAGGGTATCGATGTCGCCATGACCACTTTTCTTCAAGGTGGCATCGATCAATTCGCGCGGCGACATTTCAAACCCGGGATGCACGGCATTGAGACGCCGGCTGAGCCCCCGCAACACCTCGTGGTTCGAACGGCATTCGCCGGGCGGTTCGATCAGTTTGGCGCCGACCGAAATGTGCTGGTGACCGCCGCCATAATAAAGATCGTCGTGCTCCATGAACATCGTCGCGGGCAGAACAAGGTCGGCCATCTGCGCGGTCTCGGTCATGAATTGCTCATGCACCACCATGAACAGGTCTTGCCGCGCGAAACCCTGCCGCACCAGCGCCTGCTCCGGCGCCACCGTCATCGGATTGGTGTTCTGGATCAGCATCGCCTTTACCGGCGGGCCGTTTTTCAGCGCCGCCGCGTCGCCGGTCAGGATACGTCCAATCTTCGACTGGTCCAGCAGCCGCGTGGTATGATCGATCGCGTCATGGCCCTCGATCAGCGACTCGTTGAACTTCCAGATCGCGAAATTGTTGAAAAACGCGCCACCGCCCTCATATTGCCAGGCGCCGGTCACGGCCGGAATACACAATGCCGCATGCATCTGCGCCGCACCATTGCGGCTTCGGGTAAAGCCGTAGCCGAGACGGAAGAACGAACGCTTGGTCTGTCCGACCGTACGCGCAAACGCCTCGATCTCTTGCGCCGGCACGCCGCAAATCGATGAAGCCCATTCCGGCGTGCGGCTCGCAAGATGCGCCTCGAGCTCCGCCGGGCAATCGGTATAGCGCGCGAGATAATCGCGATCGGCATAGCCTTCGCGAAACAGCACATGCATGACGCCGCAGGCAAAGGCGCCATCGGTGCCGGGCCGCAGGATGATCTTGATATCGGCCTGCTTCATGGTGTCGTTATTGTAGACATCGACGGCCGCGATCTTCGCGCCACGTTCCTTGCGAGCGCGAGCGGCATGCGTCATGACATTGACCTGGGTATTCACCGGGTTGGTGCCCCAGATCACGATCAGGTCGGAGACGCCCATCTCGCGCGGATCGACGCCGGCGATCTTGCCGGTGCCGGCGGCAAACCCCACCCGTGCAATGGTCGAGCAAATCGTGCTGTAGAAACGGGAATATTTCTTCACATGGGCGAGGCGGTTGATGCCGTCGCGCATCACGAGACCCATGGTGCCGGCATAGTAATATGGCCACACCGACTCAGCACCGAATTCGCGCTCGGCCTGATTGAACCGCGCCGCGACCTCATCCAGCGCGTCGTCCCACGAGATGCGCGCGAACTTGCCCGATCCCTTCGGGCCGACCCGGAACTGCGGATACATCAGCCGATCCGGGTGGTGGATGCGCTCGGCATAACGAGCGACCTTGGCGCAGACGACGCCCGCCGTATAGCTCTGCAGCTTGGAACCGCGAACCCTGCCAATTGTGGAATTATCGATGACCTCGATATCGAGGGCGCAGGCCGACGGACAATCGTGCGGACAGGTCGAATGCCGAATGTCGATCTTGGCATGCTGGTTCATACAGCGACAAGTACCACCAAATGTCCTCCTAGCCGAGCGCATTTATCCGGCACGGGCGTGCGCAAGGCGCGAGCGAGCTATGCATGGGGCGCCGAAACGGGTTTCCATTGGGGCCATCCGCGCCGGATTTCCTGACGGCAAAAGCAACGACGCGACAATTCCGACGAGGGGATGCCTATCGTGCCTTGCGGTCAAGATCGAACGCGCGTGGTTTTCGTCAATACGTTCTGATTGTGCTAATTCGGATGTCCGGCTTCGCCAGTTGGACCGGAGCAATCTCCGGCGTCAGATTGGTGCCAACAAACTCGGCCTGTACCGCCTGGGATATCCAGTTGGACGCAGCCGGTTGAGCTATCACCAACCCGATCAGCGCGATCGCAAACAGCAAAGGCAAAGCAAAAAATCCGATGCTCCAGCTTCGCTGAATGCGGTTTTCGGATTCGCTGGGTCTGTCGAACGAACCATGCATGGATGCCTCCATCGTGCTGAAGTGCCTCACACTGGCATAGCTCAAGGTGTGCGCAGGCAATGTGACCTGCTTCACATTCGCCGCGGCATAGCACCTCGGGACGATGCGCGGGCCGGTTTCCGCCTCGAATCAAGCGCCGGCCAGGCTGTCGCCGCAAAACGCTCTAATCGCCTTCGGATCCCGCTTCGGCCAGCGCTTCAAGCGGCGGGGCATTGAGCACGACGATGGCCCCGTGTTCGAGGCGAACCCAGTTGCGCGCCGCCCAGATCCGTAACTGCTTGTTGATGCTCTCCCGGGTCATACCGACCATCTCGCTGATTTCCTGCTGGGTCACGGCGACGGTCCGCCCCGATGGTTCGAGCTTGTGCTTCTCGGTCAGCCGAATCAGCGCGCTGGCGAGCCGGCCCGGCAGATTCTGAAGAATGACATGTTCCAGCTGATCGCTGGTCCAGCGCAGGCGCGTACAAAGCAGCTCGATGAACTTCATCGCCAGCGCCGGCTGGCTTCGCATAAAGGGAAGAAATTCGCGGCGGTCCAGGACCAGGATCTCGCAATTGGTGTTTGCGGTAGCGTCGGTCGTCCGGGCCAGCCCGTCGAGCAGCGCGATTTCCCCGAAAAGCTCGCCCGCACCGATGAGATTGAAAATCGCACTGCGGCCGTCCGCGGAAGACACGCTCATCTTCACCGTGCCGCTCACCACTGCAAACAGGCTGGTGCCGGGATCTCCCTTGGAAAAGAGGGCCGCTCCCCGCTTGAACGTAGCATGTCTGGCGTAGCGGGAGAGCTGGTCGAGGGCATCAGGTTCCAGATCGCAAAAAATCGGATGCTGGCGCAGGACCGCGAACTTGCTGCTCGTCGATCCGCGAGCTTCACTTTTCTTGTCCTGAGGCACGCTCGTTAAAACTCCGGAAGCGGCACCGGCAGGAACGAGCCTGTCCGGAAACTATAATCGATTGCCTTTTCCACTGGAAAGCGCACTGCCACTCCGATTTGGGGGCCAAAAAAGAAAGACAGAGCCCAGCACCAATGCTGCAAGAATAACGGAACTTGCAACCGGATAGTACAGCAAATCGAGCCGGGGAACAGGCGTTCGGAGGACCATCCAACCGCCTAACAGAACAATAGCAAATCTTAGCAAACTGACCAAGAGCGGAGCGACCGCTCGGTCCCACCCCTGATACGCGGAAAACAGCATGGCTGAGACCGCCATAAAGCCGTAAACCAGTCCCATCACCTGAACATAGGCCGTCCCGGCAAAGACCACACTTTCCATGTTGGTAAAGAGCTCGGTGACCCACCTTCCCGACGCTGCAACACAAAATCCGAGCGTCTCGAACACGGCGGCGGCCAGGGCGCATGAAATGAAGGTCACGCGGCGTGTCCGTTCAACAAGGCCGGCGCCGACGCATATCCCAACCGTTGCCGTCGTACCTATCCCGAATGCGAGCACCGACGAAGAAATTGAAAGCTCCAGACGACAAGCTAATGCGTATCCTGCCAGCGCCTCGATGCCAAAGCGCGCCACGAAGGCGGTAATTACAATTAGCGAAGCGTTGATAACCAAGATCTGCGTCGATGAGCGCGGCGACCTTTGGAACACGGAAAACAACTGCCACCGAAATACGAAGCCGGCGGCGGTGAGATGAATAACACTTCTCCACCCGTTTCCTAACCTGCTAAGAGTGGGCTCGAACGTGGACGGAAGTTACGATGTGCAGATCAAGCCTTTGATCACGAGGGATCAAACATAACGGCATCCTGATGCTCTGCCCCACTCCTGTGCTTAAGTCCGCGGTCAAATCGGAGCAAACCGATAAAGCAACCGCCGAGGTAAGCTGAGCATTGAAATAATGTGCGGCGCGATGCAAAATACAGAGACTGTTTCGCGCTGTACGGCTCCGAGGCCTTGTCCGTGCCTTCGGCCATCCGCTGAGGGCTTCTCGTCGTTTAATGACCTCGGTCGATGTACCGACCTCGGGCTTTTGGTGGAATTACGTTCGTAAATTGCGACGAGACGATTGATGTCGGCGCGGACCCTCGATGTTGCTGCGATCACGTCCGCACCGGCCCTTCGGGTGCGGCGTCATGGGCTTGCGCATATTCCGGGTGACGAGGGCTGGCCTATCGTCGGCAGAACGCTGGAGATACTTGCCGACCCCAAAGGCGAAGTCGAGCGAATGGCCGCAAGGTACGGTCCCGTTTTTCGTACGCGCGTGCTCGGCGAGACCGGCATCTCGCTGCTTGGACCTGACGCAAATGAGTTCGTTCTATGCGATCAGAACTCGGTTGTTCTCGTCGGGCCAAGGCTGGGGCGTCTTACTCGGTCAGTTGTTCCCGCGCGGGTTGATGCTGCTTGATTTCGAAGAACACCGCCTGCATCGGCGTACGCTCTCTGTCGCATTCAAGGCCGATGCAATGAAGTCTTATCTGGCGGTGCTCGATGCCGGCATGGCCGCTCAGGTCGCGCGTTGGCGCAACCAACCAGGATCGATGCTATTCTATCCAGCAGCGAAACAGCTGACGTTCGATCTGGCGGTGACCTCGTTTCTCGGTCCGGATACCGGTTGCCAGATGGATGAGGTCAAACGCGCCATCAGCGACATGGTCGCAGCAGCGGTCGCCGTGGTACGCAAGCCGTGGCCAGGCACGAAAATGGCGCGAGGCCTCAAGGCTCGCGCTCGCATCGCCGCCCATTTCTCCCGGCAGGTGGCGATGCGGCGTACCCTTCCCGGCGACGATTTATTCTCGCAACTATGCCGGGCGACCGATGAGAACGGCGTCTTGCTATCGACGCAGGAAATCGTTGATCACATGAGTTTCCTGATGATGGCGGCGCACGATACGCTGACCTCGTCGTTGACAACCCTCATCTATTTTCTTGCCGTAAATCCGCGCTGGCAAGCAACGCTGCGAGACGAAATCGCTTCACTGAGGTTGCGCCCAGGGCAGTCGCTTCCGTATGAGAAGCTGGGGGCTCTGACCCAGACCGAGATGGCATTCAAGGAAGCCATGCGGATGAAGCCGCCGGTACCGTCGATTGCACGTCGCGCCGTGCGCGATTTCACGTTCGGTGGTTACACTATTCCGGCGGGAACGCTGATCGGAATAAATCCGCTCTACACTCATTATATGGCCCAGCACTGGCCCGAGCCGGAGCGGTTTGACCCGACGCGTTTTGCGGATGCCGCGCCACGCGAGCGGCATCGCCACGCTTACTTGCCATTCGGCGGCGGCGCGCACATGTGCCTTGGATTGCACTTTGCAAACATGCAAGCCAAATGCTTTGCGCGACATTTCCTACAGAATCTGACGGTGTCGCTCGAACCGGGCTATCAGCCAGCCTGGCAGATGTGGCCGATCCCAAGACCTAAAGACGGATTACGGATTACCCTGGGGTTGATGGGTTGAATCAAAAAGCTCTCAGCCAGAACCGCCGGTTCGGAAGATCAATCATCATAGCGACGTGTTCGGGCAAAGCATGTGAATGCCGATATAGATGTGGCCGTTATGCGCAAACGTCTTCACGATCAGTTCGTGGGTTGCATCGACATTTTCTCCAACCTTCAACACCACCGGTAACGGCGTCGCAGACCTCAGATTGGTAGAGATGATTTCAGTCAGACGATTGCGGATCGGTTCAGGTATGCCACCAGCATCCTTGTCCCAATTCGCAAATTGGCCCGGATTTGGCATCAACAATCTTGCGAATTTTCCAAAGCTATAGGGTCCGTGCTGCTTTTCCAGATCCGTGAATTTCTTTGCCGTCGCAGCAACGTTGTTGTGGTGGCATAAATCATTCATTGTTTGCTCAAATTGGCCGCTATAGACGACTGCACCCATGTTTCGCTCCCTTAATTGGCGCCAAGATTTGCCGCGGTTACAAGAATGTCATAGATCCGAGAACTTGGAGAGCGTTGCCTTAGCACGCTCGAGTTGAATAGTCATTTTCGACTTGGCAAACAGCTCTATCGCCTGGACCAGCTCTTCCTGAGCTTCGGCTTTCTTGCCCGAAGCGGCCAATAGACGGGCCAATGTTCCCTTCGCCAGCCCCAATAAGGGCCTGGCCTCGAGCCGCTTCGTGATTTCGATCGTTCGCTCAAGGTGAGCGATGGCGTCCGGCGCGGCGGACGGTCCTTGAATCGACAAGACAACGGCCTCGACGAAAAGCGCCAAGGCTTCGATGGCCTGATAGCCCTTCTGTTTCGCGTTCGCATGACAGGCACGCGCCACTTCCAACCCGAGGGGAATGTCTCCAAGTTGCGCATAGGCGGAAGCCAGATATGCGGATGCGAGCAGGATACCTGTGCCGTGCCCAAGCGTTTCCGCTTCGTGCTTTGCCTCAAGCAGGATTTTTTTTGCTTCCGCCGGGCGCGCCGTCTGCAAGTAGACGTTTCCAAGCGCAGACAATACGAGGGGCAGAAACAGCCAGACCTCGTTGTCTCGTGAAAGGGATGAGGCTTCGGTAAGGGCGCTTTCAGCCTCCTCCAGATTGCCGTAACTCATTTGCACGAGGCCGCGTCCGTAACCGGCTGCGATAATGTCGTAAGGTCGCTCATTTGTCTGAGCCAGGTCGCTTGCTTGCCGGGAGCACAGCTCGGAATCGTCGTATTCGCCGATCGATGCGTAGACCATGGCTTTCATCATGTAACAGAGCACAAGTACGCTCGAGCCCGTCGTTCCCGGCGGCACGTTTTCCGGCGCATGGACCAGCCGCGCAATCGCTTTATTTAGAACCCGTTCCAGAGTCCCGATATCGGCCAGCGATGAAATAGGCCTGACCGAGTCCATACTCGGAGAAACTGAGCCAGGTCATGTCGTCAAGTTGATTAGCCAACGCAACGGCCTGCTCTCCCGCGCTGATCGCTTCATAAGGCGTTCCGTAGAAATTCAGCGCCGCCGCCCTGATCGCAATCGATGCCAGCCGCCTCCGCTCATCGCCGATTTTCTCGGAGCGGTCTTCTGCATCGCGACCGAGACCGAACCACTGCTCGATGCTTCCAAGCGAAAGGTATGCGAGTCGAGCCTCGATGCGCAGGTCGATCGCGCGCTGCTCGTGTGCCGTAGAAGCCGGCAGCTTGTCTACCGCGTCCATTGCAATCTGGAAATATTCGGTAGCATCCCGAAACGCCGATCTGGTGAATGCCTTTTGCGCGGCGAGTTGTCCGTATCGGTCTGCTTTCACCCAGTCCTGCGCTTTGACCGCGTGATGACAGAGCGCTTCTGCAACGTCTTCTTCACGGCCAGCGGAACCAGCCTCCAGCGCCGTCAATATCTGGCGATGCAACTGCTCTCGCTGCGAACGAAGGATCGAATCATAAGCCACCTCGCGAATGAGATCGTGGGCAAATTCGTATTCCGGGGAGGCAAGCCATCGCGAACTCGACCAGAAGATCCAGGATTTCCAGCGACCAAAGCAGGCTCTGCAATTGCGCGGGCGGCATGCCGGTGACCGCCGCCAGCAAGCGCGTCGAAACGCGCGGTCCCACCACCGATGCGAGTTGCAGAAGGGCCTTGTCTTCTTTCGCCAGGTGATCAATTCGAGAGGCGATCACCCCCTGCACGGTTGGAGGAATTTCCAGCGCATCCCAGGGAGCTTTCGCGGCAAATCGGGCGGCATCGGCCTTGAGAACACCACGGTTAACGAGCTGCCGCGCAACTTCCTCGATGAAAAGCGGCACCTGGCCGGTGTGCCGGAGCACGTGGGCTTTGAGCGCATTGAGTTCCGGTGCCGTTCCAAGCAATCCGTCAAGCAGCGCGTTCGCCGATGGCATATCGAGCGACCGAAGCCAAATTCTACGCACGTCCAGCCGCGCCAGCCATCCCGGCGTATCTTCCGTGCGCCATGTCAGCAATACCAGCAGCGGGTGGCCCACCGCGAGCGACATCAAAGCTTCGATCGCGGTCTCGCTTTGTCCGTCGACCCAGTGAAGATCCTCCAGAAGCAATATGGTCGGCCGTGCCGCGATCGCCTTTTCGATCGTATGGCGCACGGCGTCGATTATGGTCCGTCGCCGCAGCAACGGTTCAAGTTCGTTCCAGCGGGGATCGTTGACGGGCTGGTCGAGAACGGCGCGAAGGGCGGCGGGCCACAGGTCGGAATGCGCCGTCGCCGGGTCTACGGGCGATTCGGATTGGCCCGCAGCCGCAAAGTTTCCGACTTGCAAAGCGCTCTGAAGTAACTTCTTCAGCAACGCAAACGGGACGGCCTGCTCCAGCGGATTGCTTTCGGCTTCCAGAACCTGCCAGTCTATCTCCCGCAATGCGCCAACGAACTCGTGCGCGATTCGGGATTTTCCGATGCCGGCCGTGCCCACAAGCGCCAGGATCTGTCCGGACAACCCTGTGTCCCGGGCCGCCCGCTCCAGCAGCGATATCTCCTCGGCGCGGCCGACGAACGCGGAGAGCCCTTTGGTTGAGCGCGCTCGCCAGCGCGTAAGTCCGCTGATCTCAAGCAGCTCGTAGCAGGGAACGGGCGCAGAAAATCCCTCCAGCCGCTTCGGCGGCAGAGCATTGAAAACTACGAGCCCCACGGCCAGGCTTTGACATGATTCCGACACCAGGATTTGTCCGGCTTGCGCGGCGCCCTCGATCCGTTTGACCAGATGTACTGCGGGGCCGCCTGCCTCATAAATAGACGAGAAGTCGGCCTCGATGACGTGGGCGACGACATAGCCGGAATGAACGCCGACCCGAACCTGTAGTGCGGGATCATCCAGGAGCTTGATCCGGCGAACCAGTTCGACCGCGGCATGGCACGCCATGAGAGCGTGGTTGTCGTCTGCATGAGGGGCGCCAAAAAGCGCGATAAGGCCGTCCCCGCCCTCCTTGCTGACGATTCCGCGGTTACGGCGAACCGCGGTCCGCATGGCGACCAGCGCCGGCTCCAGCCGCGAAATTGCCGCCTCAGGGTCCAGTTCCGAGATCAAATCGGTTGAGCGCTGCAGGTCGGCGCACAGGACGGTGAGGTACTTCCGCTCGCGGGCGATACGGTCGCGGACTTCTGCGACCCGCGGCTTGGAGAGATGTTCCGGCACGACCGCCCCGCAGGACGAGCAATACAAATCGCCCGCCTTCAACGCCGATCGACACACTTGGCAAGACACCTGCGACTTCCTCCATACGCCCAATTCAGATTAACGAAAGATCGTGAAGGAACAAGCGTTTGGAGCCACCTTGCGGCGATCAGCCCAAGGCGCGGGGGACAGCCGCTCCAGGATAGCGCTCCGGAGATGGCAATCGATTCGACGAAAATCGAAGATGAACCAGCTCATGACGGGGTGGCCACGCTTGGTGAGCTCATCCAGGAGATGCCGAACCACCCTGCTCCGGCGCCGATCGAGTTAGAGCGGATACGTGGAAAAACGTATCGTTCGAATAGCTGACTTTGAACTCGTCGCCGTTTCGTACCGACACATTCCTGTGCGCCAGTCGGCGTATTTGCACGCCGGAATACGATGGAAGAGCTGTTCGAGTTCCTGTTCGGCGCCGGCGGCCGCATCAGCCGAGCCAAATACTGGCGCTCGCTTATCATCTTTGTGGGTGCAGGATTGCTTGTCGGCGTTATCCTGCTTACCGCCGCGAACATCGCAGCACCGCTGTTCGTCGTCGCGCTCTTGGTAGTGGCCCTCCCCTGGCTCATGTGGGGCTTGGCTTTCCACACCGAGCGATTGCATGACCGCGATAAGAGCGCGTGGTGGCTGCTGGTGTTCTACGTCGTACCGGGAGCGCTGGGCCATTGTGCCAAAGCCGCATGGCTCACGGGAGCAACCGGGACAGGACTGCATTACGTCCTGACGCTGGCGGCTTTTGGTCTCTCGATCTGGGGTTTTGTTGAAATCGGCTTACTGGGCGGCAACGCAGGCTCTAACAGGTATGGCTCCAATCCGCTTTCACCGCGCCGCTAGCGGCTGACTATTCCGCCGCCAAAGCGGTGGCCCAGCTAAAATCATAGTGGAGGCTGACCGCCTTCATCGCCACAACCGCTGTCAGCACAAGAATAATCTTCAGCAGGGTTCTGGTCGTGAAAACCTTGTTCAACAGCGTCATGTGATGCTCCGTTGCTGTCGTATAGGGCATCCGCATGTCCGATACAATCGGGGTTCTGAGGCAATTCCTTCAACCGACGCGCCTCAGGTGCCCCCTCAGGAATCCCGCCGCCAGAAAGCAAAAAAAGCCCGATGGCCATTTCGGCCATCGGGCGAGTTGGAAGTTTGGCGTTACGCTGGAGAATACCGGCTGAACCCGGTTCAAACGTTCAGATCACAGGAAAACGGAGAGCGGCCTAAAGGTGCCTGAGACGCGATGCGTTCAAATCGAATATTCAGCGACGAATGCTAACTGCGACGGATTTTCGCCAATACAACGTATTCGGCCATGCCCAGGGACACGGTGGCCGGTACAGCCAATAGCCGGCGCGGATAAAATTGTTCGCGGAAGCGAGATTGTCGGTGGTGTCCGACACCAGGCAGCTCCATCCGTTGCGCTTTGCTCGCGTTTCCATCGCGCGCATCAGGCGCAACTGAAGACGGTTGCCGCAGTGCCTTTTCAACACCCCGACACGGGAAACATATCCGGCATTGCCCGCACGCGTTGACGGTACGAGTCCGCCAAAAGCGACCGGCGTGGCCTCGAAAAACGCAAGCCACCAATGACCCTGATCGAATTTAGGGATGGACGCGCCATCAAAGAAAGTCAGGCGGTGCAGGTCCGCGAGGGTGTCCGCGATGTCGTCGTCATGCCCATCGACCTCGCGAACCCTGTACATCGGCCACCTCTTAGATTCTACTTTTTCTGAATCGCACTGAACTTCCATGCCATGCATCTTTTCGACGGATCAGGCTTGACCAATGACATCGCGATGACAAATCGAGACGCCAAGCGGCTGCCTGCTCGAAACGCCTCAGTTATGGGCAGCTTACGGCCGCGGCATCGCTAGACCACACGGCGCCTTCACGGCGGGCCAGGCCGAGACGAGAGAACTCTATCAATAGATTGCGCAACGATCACAGCGGACCGCTCATCCAGATGAACGCCGTCTGCCCAGCGTAACTCGCCTCTCGCATAGTCGATATGCAACCATCGCGCAGGATCCGGAAATTCGGCGCGAACGATCTCGCGGGTGATTTCTGCGTATCTGGATTCTTCAAGCTGCGCCGAACAGGGAAGCTCAAAAAGCAAAACCCGGGCGCCCGCTTGTTCGATCGATGCTATCAGTTGCTGAATTCTACTGACGTTCGTCTGTACCGCAATCGTCGGATCATCGGCGTTCCACTCCTCGAACGCCCGGTCCGCATAGATGCGGCTGTCGAAATCGCTGGGCGGTTGCTCGAGCAATTGCTGCAGGGCCGCAGCAACCTGTGCATGATTGAGCGGCGCATGAATCCGATTCTCATAGGCCGCCACGGCAGTCCGGATAGGACGGAAGAACAACGGCGGGGCATTGTCAGCTTTTGAGTATTTATCGATCAAAGCCGTATCTGTCCGCCTGGACAGCACATTTGTCTCAACAAGAATGATCCGGGGTAGACGCGATTGGTTCGCGACGATCTCTAGTCCCGTGACGGGAGAGCCCCCCGCAAGCGCCAATTCCGCAACCGGGGCGTCGTAAAGTATTCTTCCTTGAGCCGGACGGTGAGCGAACTACCCACGAGAACCACATCGGGAACAGGTTCCCTCACATAGCGGCTCAACGTGGCCTGCCTACCGTCGCGCGTCGTGGTCGATGGCAATTGCAGCCGATCGCCGAACCAGGCCGTAGCCGCGCCACAGGCCAGCAACAGTATTCCTGCGCCAAAGCCACATTTTACGAACCAGTGAACGGCTGGCATGGGCGACATCTCTGCGCTCAAAACTGAAAATAGATGAACGACGTCTCGGGACCCGCCTCGAGATACGTCAGCGCGGCCATCAAGCCGTAGAGATAAGGTTCTGTGCCGCGCATTGTGCGTTCGAACTCCGGCGCGGAAGCCGAGATGCTGGATCATGACCGGCAACGAATAGAGCAGTGCCAGATTATAAAACAGCTTGGGTGGATTCGGGTTCGCGCTCGGCACGAACATGCCATGCAAATAGCTGATGGCATGGTCGAAATTCGGCAGCTTGAAAAATATCCAAAGCAAGGTGACGCAAACAAAAACAAATGCGATGCGCGCCACTCGAAAAACTGCAGAGTCGATCGACGCCAGTCGCGACAGGAACGGCCGCTCCGTTACGAGCAACGCACCGTGCAGCAGTCCCCACAACAAATAACCGGGTCCGGCGCCGTGCCAAAGACCGCCAAGCCCCATCACGATCATCAAATTCAGATAGGTTCTGACCGCGCCATGACGATTGCCGCCCAGCGGCACGTAAAGATAAGTCCGTAACCAGCTTGACAGCGATATGTGCCAACGCGTCCAGAATTCCGAAAACGATGCCGAGATATAGGGAAGATTGAAGTTGATCGGCAGACGATAGCCGAACAGCAACGCAAGACCAATGGCGATGGCTGAGTAACCGAAGAAGTCGGCGTAAATCTGGTAGCTGTAGAGGAAAACCAGCAGCCAGCGGTCCTGCGTCCGAAGCGTTTCGTACAGAGGGAACTCCATATAGGACGTCATCTCGTTGAGATTGTTCGCGACGTAGAGCTTGAAAAAGAATCCCGTCAAAATCCATTTCGCGGCTTCGACGAACGGAATATCTTCGATGAATTTTGGCTGGATCTGTGGCATGAACATTTCGGCGCGCGTGATCGGCCCCGAAACGAGTTGTGGAAAGAATATGATGTAGAGAAAAACGCTCTTGAGATCCGGCGGTACACCCCGCTTCCCGGTCAAATCAACCAGCAAGCTGATATTATGGAACACGAAGAATGAAATCCCGATCGGCAATGGCAATTGCAGCAGAAAATCGATCGGCGTCGTGCCAGCCGAAACGGTCGAGGTCGGCTCAATGAACAGGAATTTGTACTTGAAGAACGCCAGCAAGATCAGATTGAACGCAATTCCAATCGGCAACCATAGCGGCCGGTTTTGCAACGCCAGAACCAAAAACAGATAGGTTCCTAAAACCGCAATAGCCAGCAGCGGGAGCAGTTCGGGCTGGCCATAACCATAAAAAAACAGGCTTGCGATAACCAGCAGCCGGACCTGAAGTGCCCTCAACGGCGGGAGATAATATGCCCCAAATACGATCGCAACGAATACGCCGAATTGCCACGATGTGAAGGTCATGCTGCCTCATGGATGATCAGACAAAATCTAACACCGCGGCCTGAGCGGGCATAGCCTGAACCCCGGTCTCAATGGCATCGCCCTGACCTCCCCAATTCCTTGTCGGGGCGCGTTTGGGTCATGTTCGGACGATAAGGATCATTTGCCGAGCATGACTTTGAGGCCAAGCCACACTGCCCCGACAAGGCCGGTGACGATAATGGTGATCGCGGCCTTGAAGGTATAACTTTGGGCCTGCTCGACGCTCTTGCGCCAGCGCCTTAGATGCTGAAAGTCCGCCCGTATTTCGGTAAGGGTCTTAGGCATTTTTCAAATCATGTCCGGGGCATTTCGGGGGATGGAATATATTCGCACGGCGAGGCGTCGACATGATCCATCGTCAAGTCGTCGGGCGACGGCGCCGAGCGAAACGCGGCCGACGGCGAATGCGTCGACTCTCGCTTGCGGTCGAGCCGCGGAACGAATGCAATGATTTCCGCGCTCACGACCAGGCCTCCGATATTACGATCGCGAGGAGGCCCGCCAGAGAAAGCGAGATCAAATAAATGGTCATGTGGCCTCTTTCCTGGTCATTGCGCGCGACTTGCGGGCGCGCCTATATAAAAAAATATGCGGCATGATCGCCTCGCGATCATTTCAGGCGCGAACCCTATCCCTGCAAGCTCGATCCGCATCGCGGATCGTCGCATAGGGGCCGCCGCGGACGTGGAAGACCACGCCGCGTGCGGACGTGGAAGACCATGCCGCGTGCCGGCACGTTCGCGCGTGCCGGCTAGAATATGATTCCTTTGAATTGAAGGACATTTGGTTCACCTCGTCCCGCTTGCGGGGAGAGGGAGAAGTCGCCGCGTCTATCGTAAAGGTTTCGGACGACGATCCCGGGACGCGCCTTGCGGCAATGCGCTGACAACGAGGGTGAACGCGTCGCTCATGCGGATCGCCGTCCGAATCAAAAAGCCCGCGACCGGTTTCCCGGGGCGGGCCTAATTCTTGCGACGATGACCATATGCAGGTGATTTGCCCGACATGGCAAGTTCTTTTGGCAAGTTCTATCGCCAAGTTTTTTTACAAGTTGTTTTTGATAATCTCTTTTGGCGAGATTTCCTGGTGAGACTTTTTGCAATGCTGGCGACAGCGCGGCCGATATATGGGAAAGTAAATCGCCGCCGGCCGATCGGCCACGGCTAGACCGGGCATCCCAGGGGAGAGCGTCTGATGTATTTTGTGGCCGCAGTACTGGCTGTGCTAGCCGGGCTGTTCTATGCCGCCGGCAACAATGAACTCGGGAGCTGGGGCGCGACGATGTGCCAATATGGCAACACGTTTTGCGATCATCCCGTCTATGTTTTGGCGGGCGCCATCCTCGCCGCGATATGGGCCGGATTTGTCAGCATCCGCTAAACGGTCGAACTTGCAAGTCGTTTGCCCGGCTAACTCTAGGGTGTCTTCGGGTTGGGCGGTTGAACCGGCTTTGGACCAGGGGCGGTCGGTTCGAGCTGCGGCCTCGGCGAAGTCGGTGTCACCGTCGCTCCGACCGCGCTGGCGGCGGCGCCCGTGGTGATGTGGTTGGATTCCGCGGTTTGCGGGTGGGGACGATTCCAGGGGCCATGATCGACGATCAGCATCGCCACCAAGCCAAAGACCGCAATCGCCAGCGCAAATAGCATAGGGGCGCGCGACTTAGGCTTCGAATGCGTTTCGCTCTTCGAATGCGTTTCGTTTCTCGAAACCGTTTCGTCTCTCGAAACATTGCTGTGCTGCAAAAGATCTGCGCTGGAATGAAGTGCATTCATTGAATATGCCCGATTTGGATTTTGCCTGCTTTCACTCACCCGAAATAAATCAGGGCGGGCGGTGAAAGTTCCGCTGCTTATCGTCCTTCGAGGCCTTGTTTTCGGGAACCTTTCTTCGACTTGCGAACCTACAGGCTCGCCGCGAACAGATCCCAGCGGCCCGGCAGGCCCTTTAATTCATAGGAGCCGCGTTCGGAAAATTTCAGGCCGGCGCCGGCCACCAGATCGGTGACGACCCTCGACACCAGCACTTCGCTCGATTGCGACTGCGCCATTACGCGCGCCGCGGCGTGCACCGCGATGCCGCCGATGTCCCGGCCCCTGATCTCGATCTCGCCGGTGTGAAGACCCGCCCGTAACGGCAGGCCGATCCGCTGCGAAGCTGTTCCAAACGCCAGCGCACATCGGACCGCGCGACCGGGACCATCGAAGGTCGCCAGGATTCCGTCGCCGGTCGACTTCACAAAGATCCCGCGGTGTTTTGCGACCATTTCCTGCGCCAGCTGGTCATGGTTATCCAGCAATCTGCGCCAGCTTTGATCGCCTTTTTCGGCAGCGCTTCGGGTCGAATCGACGATATCCGTGAACAGAACCGTGGCCAGCACGCGTTCAAGATCGCTCGCGTCGCTCTCGCGATGCCCGGTGATGAATTCCTCGATATCGCCGACGATGCCATCGATGTCACCGGTCCAAAACGTATGATCGCGGCCGGGATATTCGATATATTTCGCATCCGCTATTTGCGCGGCCAGTTCGCGGCCGTGCGCAACCGAAATGAGAACATCTCCCGAACGGTGTAGGACCAGCGTCGGAACGCGTACGCTCGAAAGTATCGAGCGGACATCGATCTGCGCGTTCATCACCATGAAGGCCTTGTAGGTGCCCGGGCTGGCCGACAGCCGTTCGAACTTCGCGAATTGGGCGACGGCTTGCGGGTTCTCGGCCTGATCAGGGGAAATTACCCTGATCATCCCACCGGTGCCCCAAATCTTCACCCGCTGAACCACCCTCTCCTCGACGTTGGACAGGTCGCCAAAGCGCGCAAAGCCGCCAAACAGAATGAGATGAGAAACGCGTTCCGGATAGGACGCCGCGAACATCACACTCATGGCGGAGCCTTCCGAAAATCCAAGAAGGGCTGCTCTCGTCGAGCCTATCTCGTCCATGATGGCGCGAACGTCGTCCATCCGCTGTTCAAGCGGTGCCGCACCGGCAACCCGGTCGGACAATCCCTGGCCTCGCTTGTCGAAGGTCACGACGCGCGCAAATTTCGCGAGCCGGCGCAGGCAAGCGGTATACCCAGGCATTTCATGCAGGAATTCCACGTGCGAAACCGAGCCCGGCACCAGAATGATATCGATCGGCCCTTCGCCCATCACCTGAAAGGCGATGCTGACATCACCGCTGAGCGCGTAACGGGTGACGGGCAGTGCGAAGTCGTTCATCGACGGCAACCCTGAATTGGGGCCTCGATTGTCGCTCGCGGAATCGATCGGATCAACCGCGGATCAGGGCGCCCCGCAAATTATTTGCCGAGCGGATTCGCTGTCTGGCTATCCCGGCCCTCCAATCGCGCTTCAATCGTCTGATCCAATGGCATTGGTCGGGGTCGGCCGGTCCGTGATCTGCTGGCCGAACAGGCTGCCGATCAGTTCTACCGCCGTGCGCGCGGTGCGGCCCCGCTCGTCAAGGAAAGGGTTAAGTTCCACGACATCGACCGATTGAACCAGCCCGGAGTCGTGCAGCATTTCCATCACCAGATGCGCCTCCCGATAGGTCGCACCGCCCGGCACCGTGGTGCCCACGCCGGGCGCGAGGCCAGGGTCGAGAAAGTCGACGTCAAAGCTGAGATGCAGCACGCCATCGCGCGCCCGCACCTTGTCGATCACCCGGCGGATCAACACCCCGACCCCGAACTCGTCGATCTGCCGCATGTCGGCTGTGCTGACGCGGCGATGGCGCAGTAGATCCTTTTCCAGTTTGTCGATCGAGCGGATGCCGAACAGTTCCAGTTGATCAGGCTCGATCGAAGCGCGCGGCTCCTGGCCCAAAAGGTGGTCCAGCCCGGGCTCGCCGCACAGGAACGCCGCCGACATGCCGTGCATGTTGCCGGTGATCGTCGTCACCGGCGTATTGTAGTCCGCGTGCGCATCCAGCCATAACACGAACAGTTCGCGGCCAGCCTCGCGCCAATGCCGGGCCATGCCGTTCACCGAACCCATCGAAAGGGTGTGGTCGCCGCCGAGAAAGATCGGCGTGGCCCCCGATCGCGCCAGCTCATAGGCCCGCGCGCTCACTTCCCGGGTCCAGCTTTGAATCTCGCGGTAGTGCCTGGCATTGTGAGGCGGAACGTCGGCGAGCTCGGCGACGTCACGGATCGAAACATCTCCGTGATCTCTTACTTCACACGCCAAGCCGTCGAGCACGGTCACGAGGCCGGCTGTCCTCAGCGCCGCGGGTCCCATCAAGGTTCCACGCTGCGACGCGCCGATATCGATCGGCGCACCCAAGAGCGCAATTCGTCGCGGCGTATCTGATTTGACGGCGTCGATCACAACAACCCCTTTGATCAATCAATTTTCTTGATTGCCGGCACAAAATAGCGAATGTCTTTGCGGTAAGCGATTGCCAATTTAATTCATCCACGAGCATCAAGTATTTCATGACCGAACCGAATCGCCCGGAAACCAGGAAGCCCCACAATTTGGTGCTTCGGTTACTTGGGCCCGGATTGGTGACCGGTGCGGCCGATGACGACCCGTCGGGGATCGCGACCTATTCGCAAGCCGGCGCGCAATTTGGCTACGGCCTGCTCTGGACGGTGTTCCTCACTACGCCGTTCATGATCGCGATCCAGCTCATCAGTGCGCGAATCGGCCGGGTGACCGGCAAGGGCCTCGCCGCCAATGTGATGGAACTGGCGCCGCGCTGGCTGGTGCTGGCGCTGATTTTTCTTCTGGTTGCCGCCAACACCTTCAACATCGCGGCCGACATCGCCGCGATGGGAGAATCGCTTTCGCTGGTGATTGGCGGGCTCAATCACGAACACGCGCTGATTTTCGCATCCGCATCCACCTTGCTGCAGGTGTTCGTGCCGTATCGCCGATATGCGCCGGTGCTGAAATTCATGACGCTCACGCTGTTCGCCTATGTGGCGACCGCGTTCACCGTGAACATTCCCTGGAGTACGGCGCTGCTCGCGACCATCTGGCCCAAGCCCAATATCAATGCGGATTATTTCCTGATGGTGGTGGCGGTTCTCGGCACCACCATCAGCCCCTATTTGTTTTTCTGGCAGGCTTCGCAGGAGGTCGAGGAAATGCACCAGGGCAAGATCCGCCGTCCGCTTCGCGAACTGACCCGAGGCGGCGTCACCGAGCTTGACCGCATCGGAATCGATACCACCGTCGGCATGATCTTCTCCAATGTGATTGCGTTTTCGATTATTCTGACCACCGCCGCGGTTTTGAATGGCAACGGAATCACCAACATCAATTCAGCGACCCAGGCCGCCGAAGCGCTGAGACCGCTGGCGGGCAACTTTACGTTCCTGCTGTTCGCTCTCGGAATCATTGGCACCGGCATGCTCGCGATCCCGGTGCTGGCGGGTTCGGCGGCCTATGGCGTGTCCGAGGCGTTCGGATGGCCGGCAACGCTCGAAGCAAAGGCGCCCGAGGCCGTCGGCTTCTACACCATTATCGCCGCGGCTACCGTGATCGGATTCGGATTGGGCTTTACCGGAATCGACGCTATTCACATGCTGGTGTGGAGCGCCGTGCTCAATGGCATCGTCGCGGTTCCGATCATGGCGATGATGATGGTGATCGTCGCAAATACCCGGCTGATGGGCCGCTTCAAGGCCCGGCCCGCGTTAATCGTCACCGGCTGGATCGGCACCGCCCTGATGGCTTTGGCCGTGGTCGCTTTGTTCTGGTCTTTTTTGGCCGGCTAAGCGCTCGCGTCGTACCAAGCAGCCGCGCTATTTCACGCGTCGGCCCTGAAAGAAGCCCTTGTTGGTGGTGTTCTGTTTGATGTTGGCGGTATCGCCCTGTTCGGCGGTATTTTGCGCGTGACCTTCCTTCACCGAGGTATCGCGGGCGGCATCGGCGTCGGCAGACTTAGGTCCCTTGCTGCTTCGATTTCCTGGGGGAATCGGTGGCATATGACCGGTCATGGCGGCCTCCTTGCTGTTCAGACTGTCGCCGTTGAAATCGTTTGACTGGCTTAGGCGCGTTTCGGGGCCGCGTCACCCGGATTATTTTAACGCAACTTCAGTCGGAGCGCGGAACTATCTGCCGATGGGCTGTTTCAGGGTTGCAACGACGCCACATAGGCCGCGAGCGCAATCATGTCGTCCTGCGAGAGTTTTTCGACTACCGGCACCATCAGCGCGCCCGCGCTTCCGATCCGTGTCTGCTGCTGGAAGTCATACAGCTGGCGCACAATATAGCTCGGCGAGCGTCCGGCGATTCCGGGAATTGAACCGATGCCGTTGAGGCCCGGACCGTGACATCCCGCGCAAGCGATCGTGATGCCCGATCCACCGGTCTTGGCCAGCACCTGGCCCTTGGCGATGCTGCCGATCGGAACATAGGCCATGAACTGCGAACGCGAGTCGCGATGTTCGAATTGCTCGAAGGTCGACGGGAATTTCGACAATGCGGCGGCCGATCGGTTCGGTGCCGCCGTTTGGTACGGCCGCGTAAAGAAAGCGCGCGACCTGCGTCACCGGCACCGTATCGGTCTCGACAACCCTGATGATTGGTTTTGGCTTCAGCGATGAAAAATACGCCGCGGCAGCCTGCACCTCGGCCTCAGTGGCGGCTTTGGCGATCGCGGTCATCAGCAGAACCGGGCTTCGTTGCGGGCCCGAGAATTTCCGGGCACCGCTTTTGTAGTCGGCCATTTGCTGGGTGATATAGGCGGCGGAAAGCCCGGCGAGGCTCGCATTCTCCGGACCGCCGGTCCCTCCCACGCGATGACAGGAGCCGCAGGCCCGCACATCGGGCCGCCGGCCATGCGCCACGACATCGGGCATCGGAGCATGGTCGCCGGGATGCCAGTCCGGCGCGAAGAACAGATCGCGCAGCTGCGCGGTCTTGAACGTGACCGTGCTGTCGGGGACATGCACCGCAAGGCCGTCGTCAGGCGGAAGCTTGAAGTCGGGCGCCCACGGATAGGCCCATGCTGGAAATGAGTCAGATGCCGGCGCGGCTGGCGTGGAATCCGGTCCGGCATTCTGCGCGATGGCCGCTCCGAAACCGATAACACCAAATAACGCCAGCGCGCCCAGAGCCGAGGCCATCGGCCTGTTCATCGCGTGTCCCCATCGCGCGGCCGACGCATATCGCAACTTCCTCCGCCCGGCTTCATCCGCAACCATAGATTCAACCATGGCGGTCGCGCAATGCCGCGCGCCCGCCATACGCCTCACTCCACGCTCCGCTTCCAGTATCCGGTTCCCAGCTTGCCGGTGATCACGGCGATGGTGTCGTGGATCTCGTAGGAGCCGCCGTCGCTGTAATCCTTCGAGAGGCCCTTGAGCGCGTGTAGCGTCCAGCGGCCGTTCGCGGCGGTAATCGTGCCCTCATGTGGGGCCGTGGCGCGGCCGCCCTCGGTGTGGAATTTGTAGGTGCCGTCGCCCATCATCTGCCAGATCCAGCGCGACTGGCTGCGGCCGCTCGGCACCATGATCTCCCAGGTGCCTACCAGCGCGGGATCGATGGCGGTGGCCGGCGTCACCATCGCCGGTGATGCCGGAGCCGCGACCACAGGCACCGCATTTGCCTCCGTCGTGCTCGCCGAGCCCGGCGGCGGCAGGCCCGCCAGATAGATCGCCTTGCGCGAAAGTGAGCCATAGACGAAGGGCTGTTGCTCGTTGCGAGTCGCTTCCATCACGTCATCGCGGACGTTGCGGAATACGAATGTAACCTCGACGCCAGGGGTCTCGATGTTGCGCAATAGTCCCGCCGTGAATGGGCTGTTGCGTCCGTTGCCGTCGAGCGCGGTGGTGCCGTCGCGCGCGGCATAGGCGACCAGCACATTGCCGACCGGCTCGATGCGGCCGAGGCCACCGCCCACAACCGCGCGCAAGGCGAGCGACCGGTTCATCTTGGCGGCGAACGGGTTGTTGCGGCAGGCGTCGAGGATGACGAGGCCGAGGCTCAAGGTGCTGGAGACCTGCATCATCACGCTCTGCAGGCTGACGGCTTCATTCGCTGCATCGGTGTCCCGCTTTAGTTCCGCATCCACCGGGATCAGCCAGTTCTCGCCATTGATCTCCATGCCGTGGCCAGCGAAGTACACCGTCGCCATGTCGGCGCCGGCAGCATCGCGCCCAAGTGCGATCAGGCCGCGCCGCATCTCGTCGAAGCTCGCATTGGTGAGCAGCGTCACCTCAAAACCGAGACGTTTCAGCGCCGCGGCGACATCGCCGGCGTCATTCGGCGGATTGGGCAGCGCCGGCACGCTTCGATAAGCGCCGTTGCCGATCACCAGCGCCACACGCCTGCCATCGGCCACGGCGGACACCGATGTAACGCCTGCAAGCGCCGCGGTGACGGCCAATCCAGAAATGAACCCGCGTCGATCCATGCTGTCCCTGATCAGACTGACGCCGGCAGTCTACAACAGCCGGCGCGATGCAGCCACCCGCGAAGCTGCGGCGGAGCTTGCGTGGCATCTGCCGGCTGCTAAGCTAGCGCAGCTGATTTTGGGGAATGCGCTGGGGATGCGCCGGCTATTGTTGAACTGGACGGGAACTTGCGGCGCGCTGGCAACGGTCATTGCGTTGCTGTCGCTGTTATCGGCCGATCCCGCCGCCGCGGAGAAGCGCATCGCGCTGGTGGTGGGCAATTCCGCCTATCAAAACATCACCCGGCTCGATAATCCCCGCAACGATGCGACGCTGATGGCCGAGACGCTTTCGGGCCTCGGCTTTACCCTGGTCGGCGGACGCGCCCAGCTCGATCTCGACAAGGCCGCGCTCGACACCGACGTGCAGAACTTCGGGCAGCAAATTCAGGGCGCGGACGTCGCACTGTTTTATTATGCCGGCCACGGCGTGCAGGTAAACGGCTCGAACTATCTGGTGCCGGTCGGCGCCAACCCGACCCGCGAAGCCGATGTCGATTTCCAAATGGTGGATATCAATCTCGTGCTGCGCCAGATGCAAGGCTCGGGCACGCGGCTCAACATGGTGATCCTCGACGCCTGCCGCAACAATCCTTTCGGCGCCCGCGGCCTCCGCTCCGCCGATGGCGGCCTTGCCCAGATGCGGGCGCCGGAGGGTACGCTCGATCTCTTACGCGACCCAGCCGGGAAGCGTCGCCCAGGACGGCGGCGATGGCCACAGCCCCTATACCAAGGCGCTGGCAACGACCATCAAGCAAGCGGGGCTCGACATCTTTCAAACCTTCAATCAGGTCGGCCTCGCCGTGAAGCGGCAAACCGGCGGATCGCAGCAGCCCTGGGTGTCGTCCTCGCCAATCGACGGCTCCTTCTATTTCGTCGCGCCCGAGGCGGCGGGACCAAAGGTTGCGACCGCGCCGCCGGAGCCTTCGCCAGATCGAGGAGCGCCGACACCGCCTAGTCGGGGAGCGGATGAGCCGCGCGGAAACGGCGACGCGGGTGGGAACAGTTTTGATGGCACCTGGGCCTATACCGGCATTGGCACCAATTGCC
This sequence comes from uncultured Pseudomonadota bacterium, assembly GCA_963725555.1. GTDB lineage: Bacteria > Pseudomonadota > Alphaproteobacteria > Rhizobiales > Xanthobacteraceae > Bradyrhizobium. The sequence goes on from CAVRYV010000019.1 coordinate 37,093, forward strand.
GGGGCAGCGGTTCGGGCTTCCTGGTCATTTCGGGCGGTGTGGTCAGCGGCAAGAGAGGCGTCGTCGGTCGAATCAGTCCGGATGGGGCCTACCGCACGGCCACCATCAGCGATGACGGCGTGGCTCTGACAGCAACCGGAAAAATGTCAGGTAACAGCGGAAGCGGCTCGTACCGGCGAGCCGATGGCTGCAATGGTCGCTGGACCGCCAGAAAGCAGCAGCGGTGACGTTGCACGAACGCGATTTTCGAGGCGCGATATGAACGAGGTCGTCAGCACCGCGGCAATGCGCCAACGTGTTATCTGGTCATCCACCATCGGAAACGCGCTCGAGTGGTTCGATTTTGCCGTCTTCGGCTCGTTCGCGGCGATCATCGGCCAGCAATTCTTCCCCAAGACCAATCCGACCGCGAGCCTGTTATCGGTCTATGGTCTGTTCGGGATCGCCTACATTGCGCGGCCGCTCGGCGGCATCGTGTTCGGCACTTGGGCGGACCGCATCGGCCGCAAGCGCGCACTGGTCACCATCGTGCTGACGATGGCGTTCGGCACGGCCATGATCGGCCTGTTGCCGACCTATGAGCAGATCGGCCTCGCCGCACCTGCCTTGCTGCTCGCGGCACGATTGATCCAGGGCTTCTCCGCCGGTGGCGAGTTCGGAACCTCGACCGCCATGCTGGTGGAATTCGCGCCGCCGGGGCGACGGGGGTTTTACGCGAGCTTTCAGTTCGTGGCGCAGGCCGTCGCGTTCTCATTGGCCGCGGCCTTTGCCTTCGCGCTGAACTCGTATTTGTCGCCCGAAGCGCTGCACAGTTGGGGCTGGCGGGTGCCGTTCCTGCTCGGCATCATCATCGGTCCCGTCGGGTTCTATCTGCGGCGGGCGGTCGACGAGACGCCGGAATTCAAGGCCTATGCCGCACGTCACGCCGGCATGAAAACCACCCCCTTGCGGGATGTCCTGCGCGACCACACGCGGGCGCTGTTTTCATTGCTCTTCATCATCGCCGGCCTGACCGCGGTGACCTATTACAACACGGTGTTCGCGCCAAATTTCTCGGCAACCGTCCTCGGCTTGAAGATGGCCGATGCGCAGATCGGCGTCCTCTTCTCCAGTCTCGTCGCAGCGATCGGCTTGCCTGCCACGGCGGCGCTTTCCGACCGCATCGGGCGACGCAAGATCATGATCCCCGCGATAGTCGTTTATCTCGTGCTTTTGCATATCCTGATGCGCCACCTTCTGGCCGCGCCGTCCAATTCCGCCCTGTGGTCTATGCAGGCGCTGGTGCTGGTGGTGATCTTCATCAATGGTCCCTCCTGTGTCCTCGCGCTGGAGGTGTTTCCGGTCGGCGTGCGATCGACCGGCGCATCGATCGTCTATAATTTCGCGGTGGCGATATTCGGCGGGCTGGCTCCTCTGGTGTCCGGATGGCTGATCGAGATTACGGGCGACAAGATGGCTCCCATCTATTACGTCACGGCTTGCATGCTGCTGACCGTCTTCGGTCTTGCCATCCTGCCGGCACGCGCGAAAGACCTGGCAGAGCCGGCTGTCTCAGACGATCGACAGACAGCGCCCTCCTGATAAGCCGTATATCGCCACATGCTGGCATCGCATCGAACCGTCGCGTTACTGGGCGGTGGAATAGATTGTTTTGCCTTCCTTGATTGTCTCAAGAACCTTGATGTCGCCTATGGCGTCCGCGGTGGTTGAAAACGCCGTTCTTTGCGTCCAAGATTTTTCGACAGTATCGATCCTAAACCGACGTCAGCAGCCTCCATGCAACCAGGGGTGATTGCTCATTTTGCCGCCGGCGGAAATACGTTGGCATGAGGGTGACAGCGGTGCTGTCCAAGATCAGGTTCGTCTGTCCGCCGTTGCTGCGTAGATGCACGAGGTCTGCGATCGGTTGCCGCAGGCGCGCATCACTGATTGGAAAAAAGGTAGGTTTAACCTCGTCGAGAGGTTAGGATTTAGAGTGGCCCGCTCACCTGTCCAGGAGGTTCGACCATGGCACGGAAGCTTTTCTTCGCGATCACCCTCATAGGCGGCGGAATGTTCCTCCACTTGCCGGCGCAAGCAGCAATGGACGCCGCGCGATGTGAGGATCAATTCTCGAATTGCGTGGGCAGATGTCACAACCCCGGTGGCGGGACGTTTTACAACAAATGCATGAACCACTGCAGCAACCGGCAGATCACCAGATGTTTGGCACGCGCCCATAGCGCGGCATCATGGCGGTGATCGTGATCTCGGTGCCGCCGGTGCGGCGCAGATGAACGCGGTCTGCGATCGGTTGCCGGTGCCGGTTGCCTATGCGGCATCGGCAAAATGCGGCTTCGTCGAAGCCCGAGGAGCAAGCGGGTTGGACAGCCAGTTGGCCCAAATCGTGCAACGTGTTCCCATATCGTCGCACGGCCGTGCGCCTGGGGCCGAAGCGCTGGCTATGTTGGCCCAAGAGCAAGACAATCGTCATGATTAGAAATGGCCTCTACTCGGTAAGTTCAAAATTATTGGATGGCGCGGAGGGCGGCTCGACCGGCGTATCCGTGTTGCGGGACGGCACCATGCGCGGGGGCGGCTCGATCTACTACCATGTAGGAAGCTACGTCTGCTCTGGCGGCAAGTGGAAGGGCGAATTGACGATACGAGAGCACACGCCTGCTGAGATCACCAGGACGTTTGCAGGTCATGTCGTCAGCATGGGATTTAATGGCACATATACCGAAGACGATGCCGAATTTCGTGCAACGGCTCTCGCGGGCAAGCAGAGCGTTCAATTGGAGGTAGTCTTTCGGTTGCTGGCACCGGATTGAAGCGTCTCAACGCTAGTCCGCCGTTGGGCGCTTATCGAGGCCGAAACGCGCGCACCATGATGCCGAACCGCACATAACCTGAACGGGAGTACCAACGATGAATGCGAGAAGCACGCTTGGCCTCATGACAGCCGCGCTGGCTTTGCCACTGATAGTAACAATTGCTAACGCACAGACCGCGCCGAAATATTCCGCCAAGGTCCCACCCTACATCACGACTCCGGACAAGGTTGAGAGCGTCTGTGCGCGCCGCTGGAGCCATGGTTCGACAAGACTTGGAAGCCGAGCGATTTCGAGCTGGTTGAATGAGGTTACAGCGGCAAGCCTGTCCCAGGGGCGATCTCGAGTACAGCAAGAGCTATCAACCTGAGCAAGATGAGTGGGCAGAGCATACCGATGATGAATACGACTCCAGAGATCGTCATTATAGGCGGCGGTATCGGCGGTGGTGCGTTGGCTACCGTTCTTGCCAGGCAACATATCGACGTCGTGGTTCTGGAGCGCGAAACCGATTATCCGGACCGCGTTCGTGGCGAATTCATTGTGCCATGGGGGGTCGCCGAACTCAAACGACTTGGGCTGCTCGATCTGCTCTACGAGCACGGTGCAAGCCACACCAAACGCAACATTTCCTACGATGAGAATTGGTCGCCCGCGCAGGCCGAACAGCACGCGATCGATATGACTAAACTCCATCCGGATGCACCGGGACCGCTCTGCATCGGGCATCCAGCCATGTGTAATATTTTCGCCGCGGCGGCCGTATCGGCAGGTGCGGTCGTTTTGAAAGGTGTCAAAGATCTCGTATGCGTTCGCGGCAGCTCGCCGGTTGTATCGTTTTTGCATGACGACCAGAAAATCGAATGGAAGCCGCGATTGATCGTCGGGGCGGACGGCCGTAACTCGACGGTCCGCAAACAACTGGGTTTTTCAACGGAAGCCGATCAACCTCATAATCTCCTGGGCGGTATGCTGGTTGCGAACGTGCCGGATTGGCCGCGCGACCTGCAGGCGATCGGTACTGAGGAGAGACTGCATTATCTTGTTTTTCCGCAAGGAAAGGATTTGGTCCGGCTATATGCCTGTTACGACTTCGCGGACAAATCGAGATTCGCAGGACCGGACAAAAAGGAGCGACTGCTTCAGGCGTTTCAGATGAAATGTCTACCCCTGGCCGATGCGATTGCCGCGGGGACGCCGGTAGGACCCTTTAATTCCTATTCCAATGAGGACCACTGGGTCGATAACCCGACGGCTCCGGGCGTGGTGCTGATTGGGGACGCCGCCGGCCACAATGATCCGGTAGCAGGTCAGGGCATATCAATAACGCTCAGAGATGTTCGGCTGGTGAGTGAAATTCTATTGTCCGGCAAACAGGGCTGGGAACAAGGCGATTTTGCTTCCTATGTGAACGAACGGCGGGAAAGAATGCGCCGCTTGCGAATTGCAGGCAGGTTTGCAACGCAGGTCCGGGCTGAGTTTGGGCCAGAGGCGCGTAAACGCCGCGCCAGAGTCGGTCAGCGTTTTGCCGAGGGGTATCTCTCACCGCTTCCCGCTTGTCTGCTTGGTCCGGAGCGGCTTCCCGCCGAAGCGTTTCTGCCGGAAACCATCGCTCGGCTGACGGCTTGATGTGAGCGATCGCATCGCCGCTTGTTCCAGTCGATCCCCGCTTGGCCATGCATTACTTTTGTCCGACCAGGTTATTCCCACCGGAGCCCACCGGCTGATCGCCGGAGCCGGCGGCCTGATAATTCGGTGTCGGCAGTTGCGGACCGGCGGATTGAAGGGCCGCAATAAGCGGCGGCGCCATCAAGGCGTGGCACGGCCCCAGCGGATGCAACCCGTCGCTTGTGCAATAGCCGGACGTGCCATTGGTCAACCAGACGTCGAGATTGTCTGGGGCCTGTACCGGCGCGGCGACATCGATGGTGTTAGTTAGAAAGTTCGTCCCCACGCCGGCCTTGATCAGGAAATTGAGTTGATCGCGCGGTCCGCCCGGTGCGAAATTCGAAATCGTAGGCTTTTTGATTGGCCTCCGTTGTCCAGCCGTCCGTGCTTTTCGTCCGCGGCGTAAGGGTGGTTTGATAGATATATTGGATGCCATCCGCATGCATCAGCGCCCACGCGGTTTTCAGATTCGAAAACACCGTCGAGGCGCCTTCAACCTGGATGTCATTGACGCCCCATGCGGCAACGCCGTGCGTGCAATACTGAAAGAAGGCGGCGCGCCGGACATAACCGCCATCGTCGGCGGTGTCGCCTGAAATCGACAGCCTGAACATCGGATAAATGCGGGCGCCGTAGGAGTTATAAGCGGCGCGGCCAACATAGCCATGGCCCGCCAACTGGCTCTGCTCCTCCGTAATCAAAGTATCCTCGATGCCGGCACTGATGCTGTCGCCGATGTCGCATAGTGTCGGCATCGCCACCGTATAACGGCCAAGTACGGCAAACGGCGTCAGCATTCCAGATGCCGGGGTGCCGCCACTCGGCGTCGTCATCGGCCCGGTGGCGTTGACCTGGCTCGCGAACGCAGGACCGGCATACATGCCCTCGCCGGGACCACTCAATAAATAGGAAAAAGGAAATCCCGTGCTGTCGGCCGCGACAACGCCGGTCCTGAACCATTCGGCGGCGTTTGCCGGGAAAACCGCAAGGCCGAATGCCGCGGGATACAGCGCGTCGGAGCAGGCGGTCTGTCCCGGCGTCAATGTAATCGTATTGGCGCCCGACCACGTAAACCGGGCCACCGCGCGCGGGCTATCGCTTTCGATGGCGGCCTCGACGGTGATATCGCCAGATCCAACGGCTTCATGCGGGCCGCCCCAATTGCCGTAGCAAACCCGCAGTTCGGACAGCGGCGCATCGCCCAGAGCCATTCGCATCCGGGATTGACCCTGGACATGGGTGATGGCCAGGCCAGCCACGAAGCTCTGTCCAACCATGGCCCGCGAGACCGCGGAGCGCAGCGGTTGCGCTACTGGCTTCGCATCGTCCCCGTTTGTGATACTGGTCTGTGCTCCAAGCGGCGCGGCCGCCGCAAGCAACACCGCACCCAGAACCGTCCAGAACGTGAGAGAGTTGCGCAGTTCGCGGGTTTCTCTCATAGCACGTGCGTCGCGCCCGGAATTTTGCGCAAAGCCGCGGTCGCAGCCCAGCTCAGGCCAACGGCAAGCACAAGGGTCACCGCTGCCTTGACGATGGCAGGTAGATTGAAATCGTACAGCCAGTACTGCAGCCACAGCACGATCGGATAGTGCACAATGAACATGCCATAGGCGTCAGCCTGCATCGGATCGAGCACGCTCGACCCCGATTGTTTAAACCTCAGGAAATAGGCGAAGATCGCAAACAGGATGGCCGCGCTGAAGGCGACGAAGAACAGACCGTAGCTCGCCTCATACCAATCCGGCAGGAATACGGGATTATCCAATATCCGGTACTTGATGACGATCAGCCCCCATAACAGGCTGTACGGAACAAGCGTCACGATCACCCAGCCCCAGCCGCTCTTCGCCAGCCGTCCGTCCGCGCTGAGCAGTCCGCGATTAAAATTCGCCGCCCCGACCCCGGCTCCGATGAAAAAGTAGGATGCGTATAGCAGTACTCGACTGGCCTGAACGACGAACGGTCCGAACGCAAACCATCGCGGCGGTCCAAAATAAAGCCGCGCCGGAATATAGACGATGGCGCTGACGACCACGAGAAACAAATAGAAGTTGGCCGGCTTGTCGAAGGCGCGCAGGGACAGGCGATTGATCGGATCAAGCAGTTTGGGGGAGATCCGGTACAGCACCGCCGCCGAAAGGTCGAACGCCAGCAGCACCCAGAGGAACCAGATCGGACCGCTGGGCCAGGGGCCAACGGTGATCGTCTTCCACCAGAATGTCGCGAAGCCGATTTCGGGATGCTCACGCAGCGAAATAGCATAGTACGCGATCGGTATGATCGTGAATGCGGCGATCAGGAAGGGCAGCCCGAGCCGGAGCAGGCGCTCGCGAAAGAACATCCGCGGCGCCTTGCGACTAACGCTCGGCCAGACGAACAGGCCCGAGATAAAGAAGAACATCGCCATGAAGAAACTGTCGGTAGCGAGAACCACACAGTCGAAGCCGATCCATGACTTGGGGTCGGTACGACCGAAGTGAGTGTAGGGAATCACCGCATGGTGCGTGAGAACCACCAGCGTCAGGAAAGTGCGGGTGCGGTCGAGTGACAGGTTGCGCGCTTTGGCTGCCGGTGGCGCTCCAACCGCCGCGGATGCCACTGTGGGGGAGATCGATGTCATCCTCGTCCCGGTCTTGTCGTTGCTGTTGCTGGCGCTCTAAAGTGATGAGCCCATCGTTCGAAATTATAGCCTTGTCCACCAGGCACCGTCACGCCCGCTATCACGACCGGGCTGGCTCAAAAACGCCTTGGCGAACGGATCAGGCTTCATAGCACCAGATTATATCACAGAACTGTCATGCATGGCCGCAGGCGTGCTTGCGATCCAAACCCGCCAAATCCGGCCCCTCCGGGGCCGGTGTTGCGTGCCCGCTCGCGATCGCGATATCTTGCCGAATGTATTCGTTCTATTTGCGCAGCCATGATGCCGGTTCGTGGCTATCCAAAAGTAGTTTCAAGAGAAGGCGGAAAATTCGGGATGCCGGTGAAGAGTTGGGACAGAGTGCCGATCGACGCGCAGAGCATCGATGCTCCGCTGTCGCTGGCCGCGGTCTTTCTGGTGGTCACCGTCGCGAGCGAACCGGCCGCTCTGGCGAAGGTCTCCTCCGTACTGGGTGGGCTTGACGATCTCGTCAAAACCGTTGGATTCCGTGATCTTTCCGGCCGCCTGTCGTGCGTTGCCGGGATCGGTCGCGATCTCTGGGATCGTCTCGATTCAGACAGGCGGCCGAAGGAACTGAGACCGTTTGCGCCGATCAAGGGAACGGCTCATGCGGCGCCGTCAACCCCAGGCGACCTGCTGTTCCACATCCGGTCCGAACGCCCCGATTTGTGTTTTGAATTCGAACGGATTCTGCTCGACAGTCTTTGCGCTTGCGTGACGGTCATCGACGAAGTTTCGGGCTTTCGATATTTCGATGCCCGTGACCTTCTTGGCTTTGTCGACGGCACGGCCAACCCGACCAGCCTCGATTTGCCCGCATCGGCGCTGGTCGGCAACGAAGATGCTGAGTTCGCCGGCGGCAGCTATATCGTCGTTCAGAAGTATCTGCACGATCTCGACGCCTGGGCGCGAACACCGACGCCTCTCCAGGAGGAGATCATCGGCCGCACCAAGATAGACAATGTCGAACTCGATGACGACGACGCTCCGCGCAAATCGCACAAGTCGCTGGCCACTATCGTGGATGCCGACGGAAACGAATATGACATCCTGCGCGACAACATGCCGTTCGGCCGACCGGGACAACGGGAATTCGGAACCTATTTTATTGGTTATTCCCGGTATCTCTGGGTGATCGAGAAGATGTTGGAACGAATGTATGTCGGCGATCCGCCGGGAGCTTACGACCGGCTGCTTGATTTTTCGACGCCGCACACCGGAACGACGTTCTTCGCCCCAACCCGCTCCACGTTGCAAACGCTGGTTCCACCGGCGCCGGAGAACTCGGCGCCCGAGCGCCGTGGCTGAGACGCCTGTTGTGGAGGCAAGGATGGACCCGCCGACATTGCGGGTGCGCTCCTTTGTCCCGACAACCCCGCCTGGATTGCTATACTCCGGCGTGTGTAGTGGTGAGCCCAGCAAGGTGGAGACCCATGGCGAGAGAATTGGAAGGCAAGGTTGCCGCGGTGACCGGAGCTGCGTCGGGCATCGGATTGGCGAGTACCGAAGCGATGCTGGCCGCGGGCTCTCGCGTCGTGATGGTCGACCGCGACGAAGCTGCGCTCAACGCGCTCTGCAACCAACACGGCGACGCCGTGATCCCGCTGGTCATCGACCTGCTCGATCCCCGGGACTGCGCCACACTGCTGCCTAGAATCCTGAACAAGGCAGGACAGCTCGACATCTTCCACGCCAATGCAGGGACCTATGTCGGCGGCGACTTGATCGATGCCGACACGGGGGCAATCGACCGGATGCTGAACCTCAATGTCAACGTCGTGATGAAGAATGTGCACGACGTGCTGCCTCACATGATCGAACGTCAGACCGGCGACATCATCGTCACGAGTTCCCTGGCGGCGCATTTTCCGACGCCATGGGAGCCGGTCTATGCGTCATCCAAATGGGCGATCAACTGCTTTGTCCAGACGGTCCGACGCCAGGTCTTCAAGCACGGCATTCGTGTGGGCTCGATCTCACCCGGCCCCGTCATCAGCGCCCTGCTCGCGGACTGGCCGCCTGAGAAGCTGAAGCAAGCCAGGGAGTCGGGAAGTCTGCTGGAGGCCAGCGAAGTGGCTGATGTGGTGATGTTCATGCTGACGCGGCCACGCGGCATGACGATTCGCGACGTGGTCATGCTGCCGACCAATTTCGATCTTTAGCGGCGCTCGGTTCACGCCCCGAGCCTGTCGGCAACCTCCAATCCAGGCCAATTCGGCGCTTCCAGAACGGTGGTTTAGCTCGATAAGATGCCGTTCGAAACTCGGGAGCGGATATGACGCGGCGTACGGGCGGCCTAAGTGACGCAAAAGCCGGCAAGGCGAGGCAAGCGAAGGGCCGCGAAACCGCCACGACCGAGCGCCACGTCGCTCCAGCGGCCACGCTACGCAAGCGTCTGACGGTTTCCGGTTTGATGAAGGAGCTGGACGAAGCACGAGAGCAGCAGACGGCCACCTCGGAGGTGCTGCAGGTCATCAATGCATCGGCCGGCGACCTCACTCCTGTGTTAGCCGCCATGGTGGAGAAGGCGATGCGGCTATGCCAGGCTTCATTCGGCGCCCTCGCCGTTCCCGATGGCGAATTTGCCCGATGGGTCGCACTTCACGGCATTACGGGATCATATGCCGAATTGATCACCAGCAAGCCGTACCGGTGGTCAGTCCTGTTCGGCTCTACGCTCAAGAACCCGTCAGTCATTCATGTGCTCGACCTGAAAGATGGCGAAGGCTATCGCCGGCGGGCTCCCTCCATTGTCGAGGCGGTCGAACTTGGGGGCGTCCGCACGTGGCTGCTGGTGCCGCTGCTCAAGGGTAATACGCTGGTGGGGGCTTTCGTATTCTACCGTCAGGAAGTGCGCGCCTTCTCCGACGAGCACATATCCTTATTGCAGAACTTCGCCGATCAAGCCGTCATTGCCATGGAAAACGCCCGGCTGCTGAGCGAGCTTCGGCAGCGAACAGACGAGCTTGCTCAACTGTTTGAAAAGGAGGAAGCGCGCGCTTGGGAACTTGCCAAGTCGCTGGAAGATTTGCGTGCTGCGCAGGACCAGCTGATCCGAAGCCGAAAAACTCGCCGCCCTCGGACGGCTGGTGGCTGGTGTAGCGCACGAGATCAACAGCCCGGTCGGCACCAGCATGACGGTCGTGTCGGCGCTGGAGCGCAAGCGTGCCGCGTTCGCGGCCGATGTCGCGCGCGGCGAACTGAAACGATCGAGCCTGACCGAGTTCCTCAAAGTCGTCGAGGACGCTTCCTCGTTGCTGACATCCAATCTCAACCGCGCCGCCAACCTGATCCAGTCCTTCAAGCAAGTGGCCGCCGATCAGGGTTATCTCGATCGGCGCAGTTTTGATGCCGGCGATGTAACCGGGCAGGTACTCGCCAGCCTACGGCCGGCGTTGCGCGAAAAAAATATCGCGCTGAACATCGAGTGCCAGCCTGATCTTGCGATGAACAGCTATCCAGGACCCTACGGACAGGCCCTCACCAACCTTTTCCTCAATGCGGTCATGCATGCATTTCCGGACAATAAGGGAGGTGCGATCGACATCAAGGTGCGGGCGGCGGGCAGCGATAAAGTCGAAATTCTGTTTTCCGACAATGGCTGTGGCATGAGCGCCGAGGTCCGGCGCCAGGCCTTCAATCCGTTCTTCACGACGAGCCGCGACAGTGGCAGCACCGGGCTCGGCCTGCATATCGTCCATAACATCGTCACCAATCGTCTGGGTGGCCAGCTCCATATTGACAGCGCGCCCGGCGGAGGAACCGGAATCCACATCACCCTGCCGCTGACAGCGCCGGCTCGACGTCCCGTCGAAAAGTAGGCTGGCGTTCGCACCCTAAATCGAAACCTGACGCCCGATCTCGACGACCTGATCGGTCGGCAGACTGAAGAAATCGCTGACATGGATCGCGTTGCGCTCCATCACGAGGCGGCTTCTTCGCGGCCTCGTGATGGCAGCAATGGTTCGATCTGCTCTCGCTCAGCAAGAAAAAATATTCAACCAAGGATTGTCTTTCTGAAAGCTTCATTTAAAATTCGGTTTTCGTGAAGCGCAGGGGGATGGGAGACGAATGGCCGTCGACCCGATTGATCAGTTTCAGATTACCAAGCTCTTCACCATCGGTCATATTGGCGGACAGGAAATCGCGTTCACCAACTCGTCGGCCTACATGTTTGGTTCGGTGGCGGTCATTTCGCTGCTGATGATCGGCGGCTCCGCGCAACGCCGGCTTGTTCCGGGCCGCATTCAATCACTGGCTGAACTCAGTTACGAATTCGTTGCGGGCATGATCAAGAGCAGGATCGGCCCGGAAGGCATGAAATTCTTCCCGCTGGTGTTCTCGCTGTTCATGTTCATCTGCATCTCGAATGTGATCGGGCTCATCCCCTACGCATTCACGGTTTCAAGCCACATCATCGTCACCGGGGCCTTGGCCCTGTTGGTGTTCTTCATCGTGCTTTTCTATGGCCTTTACAAGAACGGCCTGAAATTCTTCAAGCTGTTCGTGCCGTCGGGTGTCCCCATTGGCATTCTGCCCCTGGTGGTGCTGATCGAAATCATGGCATTCTTCTTTGTGAAGCCGGTTTCGCATTCGCTACGGCTTTTCGCCAACATGCTGGCGGGCCACATCGCGCTGAAAGTATTCGCGAGCTTTGTCGGTATGCTCGGCGCTCTTGGCCTAATTGGCTGGATCGGTGCCATCTTCCCACTTGTCCTGACCGTGGCGCTAACCGCGCTTGAACTGTTGATCGCGTTCCTGCAGGCCTACGTCTTCGCCGTCCTGGCCTGCATCTACCTCAACGATGCTGTCCATCCGGGCCATTGACGCCTGCCCTCTGAGTATGATGAGTTTCGGCCGGCGCCGGCTGGCGTTCGCACCCTAAATCGAAACCTGACGCCCGATCTCGACGACCTGATCGGTCGGCAGGCTGAAGAAATCGCTGACATGGATCGCGTTGCGCTCCATCACCGCGAAGATTTCCTCCTGCCAGCCGGGCAAGCCTTTGCCGTCCTCGCGGCCGATCACGGTTTCATGGCCGACATAATAGGTCACGTCGTCGAGATCGACGGTGCAGCCGAGCGATTTGCTGGCGGTGAGCAGTTCCGGAATATGCGGGCGCTCCATGAAGCCGAAGCGCGCGTCGGCGCGCCAGAAATCCTTTGCGACTTCGGTGACGGCGATCCGGTTGGCGGACGCCACCCACGGCACCGAGAGGATTTCGACGCGCAGCACGAACAGATGTTGATGCAGGGCGCGGTTATGCTTGATGTGCCAGATCATCACCGGCGGCGTGTCCTGCTCGGTCCGGGTCAGAAACACCGCGGTGCCGGGAACGCGGGGAATGCCTTTGGCGGCGATGTCCTGCATGAATTGTGGAACCGGGATCAGCATTTCATGCATGCGATCCGTCACCGCCGCCGCGCCGCGATGCCAGATCCACATCACGCCGTAGACCGAGATGGCCAAGATCAGCGGAACATAGCCGCCCTCGGCAACCTTGGTGAGATTGGCGAGGAAGAAGGCGCCGTCGATCACCAGGAAGCAGGCCGCGACCGCGCCGGCCGCCCATAGGCTCCAGCCCCAGATCTCGCGCATCGCAATGAAGAGCAGCGCCGACGTCATCAGCATCGTCAGCGAAACCGCGATGCCGTAGGCCGCCGCCAGATTGTCTGACTTGCCGAACCCGATGGTGAGCCCAACGGTCACGATCATCAGCAGCCAGTTGACGACGCCGACGTAAATCTGCCCGTAGCCCTCCGATGAAGTCTGCTTGATCCGCAGCCTTGGCAGCCAGCCGAGCTGGATCGCCTGCCGGGTCATCGAGAACGCGCCAGTGATGATCGACTGGCTGGCAATGATCGTCGCCACCGTCGCCAGCACGATCAGCGGTATCAGCAATGGCCCGGGACACAGCCGAAAGAAAATATTGCCGTCGGTCGGCGCGCCCTCGAGCACCAGCGCCGCCTGACCGGTATAGTTCAGGATCAGGCTTGGAAACACGATCGCAAACCAGGAGAGCCGGATCGGTCCCCTGCCGAAATGCCCCATATCCGCATAGAGCGCCTCCGCGCCGGTGACGCAGAGAAACACCGCGCCCAATACCAGAAAGCCGGTGACGCCGTTCGAGAACAGATAGGACAAGCCGTAGACGGGATTGAGCGCGGCGAATACCGACGGATGCTGCACGATGCCCGAGATCCCCATCAGCGCCATCACGAGGAACCAGAGCAACATGATCGGGCCGAAGAAGCGACCGATCGTGGCCGTGCCCTGCGACTGGATCGCGAACAGCGCGAGCAGGATCGCGACCGCGGCGGGCACGACATAGGGCTGCAGCGCTGATGTTGCCATGTTCAGGCCCTCCAGCGCCGACAGCACCGAAATCGCCGGCGTGATGGCGCCGTCGCCGTAGATCAATGCCGCTCCGAACAGGCCGAAAGCCACGATGGTCGGCCGCCGTTGTTTCTTGACGCCGAGCAGCGCCATCAAGGCCAGGATGCCGCCCTCGCCGTCATTGTCGACGCGCATCGCGAACGACACATATTTGACCGTGGTGATGATGAAGAGCGTCCACAGCACCAGCGAGAGCGCGCCCAGCACGGTCGCGGCCTGCGACGGCGCGGCGGCGGTGCCGAGAATGGTCTTGAAGGTATAAAGCGGGCTGGTCCCGATATCGCCGAACACGATGCCCAGCGCCGACAGCGCCAGAATGGGCAGCTTGCCCTGCGGCGTGGCTGCGTCGCCTCGCCGCTAGCCGTTGCTTGAATTTCGCTCAATGTACCGTCCAATACAGAAGTTGATGTTTATGGACGACGTCGGCGCCGGATCGATCGGCCGGCAGCAACAGGCGTCGCTGTCGGTATAAACTATTGCCGTGGATTGCGACAACCAAACGACTGGCCGGGCCGTATCACGCCATCTGACCCGCATCCGCCATCGGACCGGACGCCGATGAGGTTTCACGCATCATGGAAATACGGCGAATGCACGCGGCGCCCGTCAGCGCCTCGAAACAGACAAGCCGCCTGTCCGTCACGATGCTGCTGGAACCTGCAACCTGATCTGAAGGCCCGGCGTCGGATTGCCGATAAATTCGATCCCGGCGCGCTCGAACGCTACTCGAATCTTTTTAACGGTTTCGTAGTGCGCGGCTATCGGACCGTCCAGGCCTTCCAGCCGACGTACCGTTGAAATCGCGACTCCGGCATTGGCAGCGAGCTGGCGCTGCTCCCATCGGATGAAAGATCTTGCAGCCCGGATCTGACCCGTGATGACAAGCATCGCTCTCCACGCCCCTGTGCCGAACAATTGTTGGCAGCAAAGCTCGGCTGCGAAATCAACTGTGCGCCGTTCTAAAAACGCTTCTTCCCGGGAAAGAGCGTGCACCGAGTTCGTACTACCGCGCTACCACGTCCGATGAAGGCAGAATGATACTTTTTTGCGTGTAACGCTATACAGAAGGTGCGGAAGAGCGCGCTATCTATCATTAGTTGAATTTGAGGCCGGCGGTTGACTTCCCCGGAACGAAAATGCAGTGACGCCGTCGCTGATGTTCGACCTTCAGACTTCGATGGTTTCTCAGGCGGCCTTTTTCACCTTCAGTTCGAAGCCCATCGCCTTTAACGCCCCGATGAACGTGCTCAAGCGGGGGTCTCCGTTCTCGCTCAGAGCCTTGTAGAGACCTGATTTTGTGAGGCCGATATCCCTGGCAATTCTGGAAGATTTTCTGACCCTTGCGACGTTGCCAAGCGCCTTGGCTATCACGCGAGGGTCACCATCCTCAAAGGCCGCATCGAGATAGGCTATAATCGCCTTGGGAGAGGTGAGGAAATCGGCGCCGTCCCATTTCGTTGATTTGACCATGGTCACTCCTTTGCCAATTCCTTGGCTTTGGCGATATCGTGTTGCTGGAAGACTTGTTACCACCGCAGAGAAGAATAACGATCGCGTTGCCGCGTTTGACGAAATAGACCTATATCCCGGGCCGTAGTCGATCTGAAGTTCGCCAATGCCGTCAAAGTATTTGGCGTCTCCCAGCAAGCCCAACTCAATCCTGTCGAGGCGCACCTGGATTTGCGCCTGAGCCCGAACGTGGCGAAGCCGGTTGAACCACTTCTCGAAAACCAGCGTTTTGCGTACTTCGATCACTGGTTCACTATAGTATACCGCCTCGATGCGGTCAACTTTAGTGAACCCATAAAATTACCATTTTTCGGCGTTACCAGCAACGGCTTAACTAACCGCATCCGCCATTTCCACGGCTCGCTTCGCCGGAAAGGTTTCGCGCATCATCGCCATCGCGATCAGGCCGACGGTGCCGGCAAACAGCATGTACCAGGCCGGCGCCAGCGCGTTGCCGGTGACGTGAATGAGCCAGGTCACGATCAGTTGCGCGGTGCCGCCGAAAGTGGCGATGGCGACCGCATAGATCGTCGCCAGGGTGCCGCCGCGGATTTTCTTCGGCAGGGCTTCGGTCAGCGCCACGTAGAAGGCGGTGTAGGGAATGCTGCCGATCAGCGATAACACGCCGAAGCCGCCCAGCAGCGCCCACGAGCTGCGCGTTTCCACGATCCACAGAAACACCGGATAGGTCATCAACAGCGCGACAGCCTGCGGCCACACCATCACCGGCCATCGCCCGATCCGGTCCGCCAGCAAGCCGCCGCACAGCGCGCCGATAATGCCCATCCCGTTGCTGACCACGGTGGTGGCAAACGCAAGATCGTTCCCGACTTGCAGCGTGTTCTTGGCATAGGTGGTCATGTATTGGGTGACATAAGTCATGATGGTGCCGCTCGCCAGCACGAATAAACCGAGCACGATGGTTCGCGCATGGGTGCGGATCACCCCGAGCGGCTTGCTGCCGGCAGGCGCCAGCGCGGTATCGGTCTCCTGCAGATGGATCGTCTCCGGCAGACCGGTGCGCAGCCACAGACCGAACGGCAGGCAGATCGCGCCGAGCAGAAAGGCGATACGCCAGCCGTAGGATTCCAGCGCCTCGGCGGTCATCAACTGCGAAAGCACGAAGCCGACCAGCGCGCCGGTGGTGGCGGCGATTTGCTGGCTCACCGGCTGCCACGCAACCGCGAGCCCTCGCTTGCCCGGTGCTGCCGCTTCCATCAGATAGGCCGTGGTCGGTCCGACTTCGCCGCCGAGCGAAAAGCCCTGCACCATGCGCGCGACGATGGCGATGATCGGTGCTGCGATCCCGATCGATGCATAGGAGGGCGTCAGCGCCAGCACGATGATGGCGGCCCCCATCATCACAAAACTCAGGATCATCGCCGGTCGCCGGCCGGCGCGGTCGGAATAGGAGCCGATCACCAATCCGCCAATCGGGCGGGTAATGAAGCCCGCGCCAAACGTCGCCAGCGACAGCATCAGGCTGGCAAACCGGCTATCGGTCGGAAAAAACGTGTGGCCAATCTGAATGGCGAAAAAGCTGTAAGTGATGAAGTCGTAGAATTCGAGCATATTGCCGATGGTCACGGCAAGGGTGCCGCGACTGACCAGGCTTCGGTCTATCCTGTTCAACCGCTGAAGGCGCCGAGAGTTGCTGTTCCATCTGTCTCACACTCATCAGTGCCCCGCGCTTCGCGTGCGAGCGCTCCGCGTTCGCAGGCAAGTGTCGCACAAGGCTGCACCCATCGTCAAAGCGCTTTGGGTTGCCTGGATCGAGGTAAGTTTAGAGTGAGGCGCGGCAGCGATCGATCGCTTCTCCCTCTCCCCGCAAGCGGGGCGAGGTAAACTAAGGAACGCTCGCATGAATCGAAGTCATGCCCTAGCGCGGCACTTCTACCGCGGCGCAATTGTAGCGATGGCCCAGCGCGCAGTCCTCTTCGCTTGAAATAGCGGCGAGCTTGTTCACGAACAGATAGCCAAGCACCACCGCCACCACGAGGGCGGCCAGAAATATCGCGAGCAGGCGATCGGGGATCGGCCGCGAATCATAGCCGCCAGGACTTTTCGGTTGGCCCGATGGCGCCGAAGGGCCGTCTTCATCCTTCGTCGACACGAATCCATCCTTGACGTGACAAAGAAGACGCTTCGCAACAAACGCCACCGGGGCCATTTGCTTCAATTCGGCGACGAGATCAAGGGTGCTGCGGCTGACGCACCAAACCCATCACGTCTTTGACGGCCCGCGAAAGCTCGGCCTGGGTGTAAGGTTTGGGCAGCAGACGCAACTGGTCCGAAAAGCTGGCAGGGACGATGCGCTGGGCGGTATAGCCCGAGGTCAGCAGCATCGGCAGGCCGGGGCGCACGGTCTCGACGGCGCGCGCGACCTCAATTCCGCTCATGCCATCGGGCATCATCACATCGCTGAAGACGAGATCGATGGATTCATTGCCTTCGAGAAAGGCCACGGCCGCGCGACCGGATCCCGCTTCGCGAACGGTGTAACCGAGATCCCGGAGCATGGCGCTGGTGGTCGCGCGGACTTCCGCGTCGTCCTCAACGACCAGGATGACGCCGTTGCCATGAACTTCCACCGGACCCGACGCGGTGACCGATGCCTCGGCTTTGAGCTGATCGGTCCGCGGCAGGTAGATCAACACGGTCGTCCCTCGTCCGCTCTGGCTTTCGACGGTGACAAATCCATCGGACTGTTTTGCAAAACCGTAAACCTGGCTGAGCCCCAAACCGGTGCCCTTGCCAAGCGCCTTGGTGGTAAAGAACGGCTCGAAGATGCGGGCTACGACGTCCGGCGACATGCCGATGCCGGTGTCGGCAACGGACACCACCACATAGTCGCCGCCATTGCTGCCGAGCTTCTGCCCCTCCTCCTCGCTCACCGTCCGATTGGTGGTTGATATCGTCAAGGTGCCGCCCTTGGGCATCGCGTCGCGGGCATTGATGGCGAGATTCAGAACCGCGGTTTCCAATTGATGCGGGTCGGTTCGGCACAACCAGGTTCCGGAACAAGGCTTGAATTTGACGGTAATGGTGTCGCCGACCGCGCGGTCGAGCAGGTGCTCGAATGTGGGAATCAGTTCATCGACGCAGACGACCTCGGTATGAAGATCCTGGCGGCGGGCAAAGGCGAGCAGCTGCTGGTTGAGCTTGGAGCCACGCGCGACACCCTGGCGCGCGGCTTCGATCAGCTTGCCGGTGTTTGAATCGTTCGGTATCCGCCGGCTCAGCATGTCGAGGCTGCCACCGATGATCATCAGCAGATTGTTAAAATCATGCGCGATGCCGCCGGTGAGCTGGCCCACCGCTTCCATTTTCTGCGCCTGCCGCAACTGATCTTCCACCGCGCGCTGTTCGGTGACGTCGGTGACGACGCCGGCAATGCGGACCGGTTTGCCGTGGTCGTAGAATGTTCGCCCCCTGACATGAAGCCAACGGATCGCGCCGTCGCTGGCCCGCTGAATGCGATTCTCGAATTCCACCACGCCGGTCTCCAGGGCTTGTTCATAAGCGAGACCGACCGCCTTTCTGTCCTCAGGCACAAACTGCGCAATCGCTCCTTGCAAACTCCAGTCGGCGGGCTGCTGTTGATGACCGAAAATCTGATCGGCCCGCAAGGTGCGCCGCGTCTTGCCGGTCGCGATGTCGATGTCCCAGCTTCCCATGCCGGCGGCATCGAGTGCGATTTGCAGACTGTCCTGCGCGCGCCGGCGCTCATCGATTTCGCCGGCGAGACGCTCATTGGCGGCTGACAGTTCGTGGCTGCGCCTGCGATTTTGCGTAAGGTCGGTGACAACCCCGCAAACCACGCGCGGCGTTCCGTCGTCCACCTTCAGGTCGACCAGGGAAATGTTGACGGGGACATTCACATCGCCGGCGGCGCAAAGGGTAAATTCATTGGAGGATCCCTGGCCGGCGTCCTTTGCCAGCAATTGCTGGAATAGCCCGCGCTCCCGCTCGCCAAAGAAGCGTCCAATCCCCTCACCGATGATGCTTTCGCGGCGCGCGCCGACGATGGTCGCAAACCGCTCGTTGCAATACAGCACGGTGCCATCGCCGCTCAGCGTCACGGCGCCTTCCTGCATCTGTTCGATCAGCACGCGATAGGGACGGTCGGCGTTCTGCAGCGTGTAGATTTGCTGCCCCGCCGGACCTCCGACCACCACCGCGTCGACTTCGCCGGTGCGGATCGCTTCGATGGTCTCCTCGGCTTCCCTGAGTCGAGCTTCCAGCTCAGCCACCGTCGTGCTGTCGATACGGGCCGCCCTGCGGTTATGAAGCGGTTCGCTCACGAGTCCGATCAACCGTTTGGCTGGATGGGTGTCAAATTCAAGCCGGCGAGCACGCGGTCATTATCCGACAGGTCGCCGATAATCCGGCGCAGCGGCTCCGGCAAGATCTTGACCAGGGTCGGCGTGGCAACGATTTGCAGATCCCTTGTTGCTTCGGGGTTTTGATAGACATCGATCACCTCGAGGTCATAGCGCCCCCTGAGATTCTGATCGCAGATCCGCCGCATGTTCTCGATGGCGCGCGTCGAGCGCGGGGTCGAGCCAGTGATGAACAATTGGAGCTTGTAATGCTCCGCACCCTGTTTCGCGGGCTCGCTCATGGCGACACCAGCGGTCTTGCCCTGATATCAAGGCCGACAAGCACCCGCTCGGTATCCGACAGATTGCCGATGATGCGCTTCAGCGGAGGCGGTAGCCGCCGCACCAGCGTAGGGACCGCGACGATCTGATCTCCGGCCGCCAGTTGCGGCGTAATCAAGAGATCGATGACCTCTATCGTGTAACGCCCCGCCAGATGTTCTTCGCAGACGCGTTTCAGATTGGCGATCGCCGCCAGGGATTTTGGCGTCTGCCCGGCGACATAGAGGCGCAGATTATAGTGGTCCGACGGACCGTCTTTTTCGATGGAAAGAGCGGGCATCGTCATGCTGTCGTCCTTCTCGATCATCATCGCGCTCCACGGCTGACGGCCATCGCCCTTCGGTCCGAATTCATGGCCGTTTCGCGAGCGTCTTCCTGCTCGATCAATTTGGTTACTTCGTCTGCCTCGGCCTCGATCTCGGCGCGCATCTCGGCAATCTGGCGCTCAAGCGCCGCGCGTTTGCGCGCGACCTCGCGGCGGCGGCGGTCGGTGGTTTGCTGCCTCACGATGGCAGACTCGCGCTCGCGAGCCTCCTGCACCCGGCGCGCGGCGCCGGTCAGCACGCCATCCGGGCCGACATACGCCTCGATCAGCGCGATGCCATGATCGGTCAGACGATATTCGCGAAGCTGGTTCGAGTGGTTCATGCCTCGGGATTTAAGAAGATAGAGCACGCGATTGCGCTCGCCATTGGCTTCGAGGTCCTGCAGCGATATCCAGGTGTCCATCAGCGACGAGACGCTTCGCTCGCTGTCGTCCATCAGATCGCCTACCGACGACAGGCTGGTAAACAACGCGGTGATGCCCTTGGTCTTGCAGATGTCGGCGAGGCGAACCAGCGTGGCGTGGATCTCGGTCGAAGGACCACGGAACGCCGAAATAGGATCGACCACGATCACGGCTGGCTGGAACTGCTCGATATCGCGGTTCATGCGGGCCAGGTGCATTTCGAAACCATAAAGGCTCGGCCGCGCCGCTTCGAAACACAACAGCCCGCTATCGAGATGGCGCTTGAGATCGATGCCGACCGAACGCATGTTGCGCACGACCTGATCCGGCGATTCCTCGAACGCGAAATAGAGACATTTCTCACCCCTGACACAGGCGGCATCGACAAAGGCCGCGGCGAAAGTCGATTTGCCGGTTCCGGCAAGCCCGGAGATCAGGACACTGGAGCCCCGATAATAGCCGCCATGGCCCAACATCGCATCGAGGTCAGGGACCCCGGTGGGCACCGCCTCTTGCGAAATGGTGTGACCAAGACCGGCAGACGTGATCGGCAATACGCTGATGCCGAGATCGTCGATCAAGAACGGATATTCATTGGTGCCGTGCGCCGAGCCTCGGTACTTGACGACGCGAAGCCGCCGCGTCGTCACCTGCTCCTGCACCCGGTTGTCCAGCAATATCACGCAATCGGAAACATATTCTTCAATTCCGTAGCGGGTGAGTTGGCCCTCGCCACGCTCGCCAGTGATAACCGCCGTGACGCCCTTGTCCTTGAGCCAGGCAAAAAGTCGTCGCAGTTCAGCGCGCAAAACCGCGGTGTCGGACAATCCCGCAAACAGCGCCTCCACCGTATCGAGCACCACGCGTTTGGCGCCGATCGTATCGATCGCATAGCCGAGGCGGACGAACAGCCCCTCGAGGTCGTATTCGCCGCTCTGCTCGATCTCGGAACTTTCGATGCGGACGTGGTCGATCGCAATCTTTTTGGCCGCCACCAGCGCTTCGACATCGTAGCCGAGCGAGGCCACGTTGGCGGCAAGATCGATTTCGCGCTCCTCAAAACTCATGAACACGCCGTGCTCGCCGAACCGGATCGCGCCGTTCACCAGAAACGTCATGGCGAAAAGAGTTTTGCCGCAGCCCGCAGCACCACAGATCAATGTCGGCCGCCCGGTGGGCAGGCCGCCGAAGGTGATATCGTCAAGACCGCCGATTCCGGTAGGGGTCTTGTCCAGTTTCCGAATTTCGGGCGGCTTGTCGGGCCGATGCGCGGATCGTGGCTTGCCCCTATTCATCGTGCGCGCCCCTCCTGTTCAAGTCCGCCGAAGAGATCGACGACGTTGGTTTTCTTAGCTGGCTGACCGGAAAGTCCTTTGGAGAACCGCTGACATCGACGATATGTTGCTTGAGCACGGTCTCGACGAAATTGGTCAGCGTCCGGTTCTCCCTGGATGCGCATTGACGCGCGGCGGCCAGAAGATCGGGATCGATCCGGAAGGTGACCGCCTGTTTCATGGATTTACGTCTGTCGCCTCCCGCGCGCCGTATGGCGGTTCACGCCTAACAGCAATACGACGGGCTTAACGGGGAGACGGATAGAAGGTTCCGGGACCGGGTGTGCGCGTTCGGGCGATCGAACGGGCTGGACAGCCAAGGTGCCGCTCCAACGCAATCTCCGATAGTGCGTTGACTTAAAGCTCCGCCTACACCAATCCCAATTCGGCCGGGTGGACGCCCGCGAAGATGCGCTGAACGCTCGCCGGCTCCAGCCCGAACATGCGCTGGAACAGCCCCGCGAACATCGCGCGATAATCGGTCAGAACCGGATAGTCGCGGTTCTGAAAAAGATTGGCCTGGTCGACCTTGACCTGCTCGCCGAGGATGCGGCCGCCATTGATGCCGCCGCCCATCACCCAATAGACGCTGCCATGGCCGTGATCGGTGCCGCGATCGCCGTTCTCGCGAAAGGTGCGGCCGAATTCGGAGATCACGACCACCACGGTATCGCGCCATCCCGCCGGCCCGATCTCTTCGGAAAATCCAGCCAGCGCGCGGCCGAGTTCGCCGAGCCGGTCGGCGAGATAACCGGTGGCGGCGCCCTGATTGACGTGGGTATCCCAGCCGCCGACATCGACAAAGCCGAGATTGAATTGCTCGCGCATCAGCCGGCCGATCCGCCGCGCCGACAATTCGAAGCCGCGCGGCGACACCGCGCCGCGATTGGCCGCGGTCATTTCCTCCGAGATCGAGCGGTAGACGTCGTCGCGAATTCGAAACCCTTCCGACACCGAGGAAGCCAGATCGCTTTGCGCGTACATGTTCTTGATCAGCCGGGCCTGGCGATCGTCGACGCCCGGCTTGCCGACGCTGTTGAGCCCGATATTCGGAATCTGCGACTTGCCGCGAAAGATCAGCGGCAGCTGGTCGGTGAAGGAAATCGGCTTGGCGCGCGATAGCTCGGTGGCGAGCCGGCTCATGAAGCCCGAGCGATAATCGCGCGAGCCGCCGGTCGGACTGGCCGAGTTCGATCGTGTCCTGGGTCTCGAAATGGCTCCGCGTCAGATCGTCCGACGTGCCGGCAAAGGGAATGAACGCGATTTCCCGCTTGCCCCACAGCGGATAGATGCTGTCCCGCAACGCCGGATGCAGTCCCCAGTCCGCGCTCAGCGACAAGCGCCGCATTCGGATTGCCGGCGTCGGGCTTGGCGATGCCGAGCGTCGGCCGCGAAGTTGTGGTAGAAGTCGCTGGACACCGGCACCACGACATTGGCGGCATCGTAGGCGCCGCGCAGAAACACCACCAGCAGCCGCGCATCGGTTGCGGGCGCCGCCCAGACGCGGCCAGCCACGGTCAGCGGCGCCGCGGCGGCAAAAGCCTTGATCAGATCACGGCGATTCATGGTGCGATCCCTATTGGTTCGCTTGGTTAGCGGCAACGGTTTAGCGCATGAACTCGGGCGACGACAGAAACAGCGTATTCCAGTCCTGCGGCGAGATCGCCTGATCGAGCGCGGCCAGCGTTGTCGGGCCCAGGGTCTGCCGCAATCCGTTGAAGTAGAGCGAATTCTGCAATCAGCGGGAAAGCCGGCTGATCGACCGCGTTCGGCACCTCCGGCTTGAACAGGCCCGACGAACCCGAACCGATTTGCCGCGCGATCTCGAAACGCACCATCATCTGTCCCGGCCCGTTCCAGGATGCCGAAGTCATCGCATAGCCATCCGGCGTCTCGTGATTGAACAACCCTTCGCCAAGACGATTGAGCCAGCTCTGGATCGGCAGCCGTGTTCAGGATCACCTTGTCGTCATAGGCAAGGCGCACGGCCGAGAACACATATTGCACGGGATCCTTGAATTTGGCGCCCGACTTCAGCGACGCGGTGAATTCCGGCGCATGGACCATGGTGGAAAGCACCGCCGCGATATCGCCGTCGGTGGTCTTGAAGGTTTGCGCCATCCGCTGCACCAGCGGCTCGGGCGGATTTTCCGAAACGAAATAGGTCGCGATCTGCCGCGCCAGATGCGTCGCGGTCGCCGGATGGCGGACCAGAATATCGACCGCCTCGTCGACTTCGGCGAGCCCGCGTCCCTTGATCGTATGGCCAAGGAACGTCTTGTCGCCATAATCATGCCGGGCCGGATTGAATTCGAAAGCGCCCTCGCGCACCAATTGCGATTGCAGCTCGGGCTTGAGCTTGGGATCTTCCGGCTTCAGGTCGATCCCGACGCCCGTCAAAATCCGCGCCAGCGCCTCGACATCCGCTTGGGTATAGCCCGAGCCGACGCCCATGGTGTGCAGTTCCATGATCTCGCGGGCGTAGTTCTCGTTCAGATGCCCTGCGGCATTGTCGGCATTGTCGAGATAGCGCAGCATCGCCGGATGATACAGCGTGGCGGCGAGCAGATCGCGGAACTTGCCGAGCGCGAACGGCCGGATGGCGCGGTCCTCATAATCGCCGACCAGGATGCGGATGTTGGCCTTGTATCTGATGCACGTTGAAATGGTTGAACCAGAACCAGGTCATGCGTTCGCGCAACTGATCCGGCGCGTAGAGCGCGCGCAGGATGCTGCGCGCCGCCGCCTGCTTGCCCCGATCGTTCATGGCCTGCTGATAGGCCTGCTGCGCGGCCTTCTTCTGGTCGGGATCGGTGATCTGGTTGGCGGCCTTGCCCTGCTGATCGAACGCGACCGCGATGTCGAACGGAAATTTGTGCACGTCAGGCATCGCCTCGATCTGCGCCTGGGCCGCGTCGGGCAACGCCGCGTCCGGCGCCGGATGCAATTGCTCGGCCAGCCAGCGATCGGCGCCGATCGCCTGCAGATGCGCGGCACTTGAGGCATTGATGCCCCAGGTCAGCCGATCGAGCAGAGCCATGTCGTGCGGCGACAACTCGCCCGCCTCGGCTTTGGCAACGCCGAGAAGTCCCGCGACCATGACGAGCGCCGCATACGCGAGCACGGCCGTCGATCGGGCGCGGCGGGAACGTTTCGAGGTGTGTGGTTCAATCATCGGTCCGGCCAAATATTGTAAATTCACTAACCCTGTAAATTTACCAATCCCGCGAGCTTTCGGCCTACGTCCGGATTCGTCGGCAACCCTGCGACGCACCCAGGCGCTCACCTCGCGATCCCCGCCGATCAATCTGGCCTGAAGCGCATGAATATGTTCTGAACGAAATGCATATAAATGATGGCGCGGACGTCGATAACTCTCGCGATCGTGACCGCCTGATTGGTTCCCGTCCTCGGCAACGACGCGTCGGCGATCTTAGCAACCCGCCACACACGCCGGATTTTTCACATCGGGCCGTGGATCGCCGGTGAACATGCCCCGGTTCGGCATCTTGATCGCGCTCAGCGTACGCGCGTCCAGTGTGGCATCGGCTGGAAGCAAACCGTTCAAATTCAGAATATAGGCGGAGACCGCATAGACGTCTTCGTTGCTGAGCGATTGCGGCGCGTTCTGCGGCATCGCGCGGCGGATATAGTCGAACAGCGTCGGGGCGTAGGGCCAATAGCTGCCGACGGTCTTGATCGGCTTTGACGTTGTGATCGTGCCCTGGCCGCCGACCAGGCGATCGCCGACACCGCCCGCGCCCTTCTCGCCATGGCAGGCCACGCATTGCTGCTCGAATACTTCCTGGCCATGGGCGACGCTGCCGCTTCCCGGCGGAAGGTTGGACCCGTCGCGGCCGATATCGATATTCCAGCCTGCAATTTCCGCTTCCGTCGCGGCGCGTCCGATGCCGTAGGGGCTTTGGGCGAGGGCCGATGTCGACAATCCCAGCACCAGGGCGATCAGCAGCGCCGGACCCGAGCTTTTTCCTTTGTTCAAAAATGCTCTAACCGTTGGCATTGGTCACCTGCCCCTGGGCGTCGATCGCCCACGGCTGAATCGCGTTATTGTGGTAGAACGAATTCTCGCCGCGAACCGCCAGCAGTTCGGAAAACGTAGGCTGCACGTAATCCGTCTCGTCGATCGCGCGGCTCTGGATCACGGCCGGCTGACCGTCCCAATGCCATGGCAGCCGAAAGCGGGTCAGCGCGCGCGTAAGTATCGGCTCCTGCAGTTTGGCGACCTGCCAGTTTTTGCCGCCATCGACCGAGACGTCGACGCGCTTGATCTTGCCATGCCCGCTCCAGGCAATGCCTGTGATCTCGTGGAAGCCGTGCGCGTTCAGCTTCTGACCGCCCGACGGCCGCGTGATGATGGACTTCGCTTCCATGTAAAAGGTGAATTCGCGCGCGGTGCCGTCCGGCATCAGGTCGGTATATTTCGATGTTTCCTCCCGCGAATAGGCCGGCTCCGCAACGGCCTTCAGGCGACGTAGCCATTTAACATTCATGTTGCCTTCGAAGCCGGGCAACAATAACCGCAGCGGATAGCCTTGCTGCGGGCGCAGCCGCTCGCCGTTCTGGCTGTAGACCAGCATCGCATCGTCAAGACATTTGTCGATGGGAATGCTGCGCGTTAGCGCCGCCGCATCGGCGCCTTCGGCCACGAGCCATTTGGCCTCAGGCCGCAATCCTGCTTCCTGCAAAACAAGCTTCAGGCTGACCCCCGTCCACTCCGCGCAGCTCAACAGACCGACGAGGTCGGAGGCGGTCTTGCCGTAAGGCTTGGTGTAAACCGGGTTGCCGGAGCATTCGATAAAGTGGATCCGGGACTCCGACGGAAAACGCCGGATGTCCTCCATCGTGAAAATCAGCGGCTTGTCCACCAGTCCATGCAGCATCAACCGATGCTGCTCGGGATCGATCGTCGGCACTCCGCCATGATGGCGTTCGTAGAACAGTCCGTTCGGCGTGATGATGCCGTCGAGATCCCCGAGCGGCGTTCGCCCCGATGCGGACAGATATTGCGGCAGTTTTTTAGAGATGTTCTTGACGACGTTCTTCTCGAACGGCGAAGGCATTCCGTAGAGCTGGCTTCCCATGGCATCGCCCGGCGTCCTCATCCATTCCGGGACGTTGGGCGGCGCATTGTCGGAATTGATCTTCGCCGTCTCCGCGGACACCTGGCCTGCGGCAACCCCACTCATCAGTGCGCCGCCCAAAAGGGCGCTGCCCTCGCCCAAGATTTGCCGGCGCGACAATTCACGCTTGGGGCCATCCGCATCACCCGCAGTTTTCGGCAATTTGGGTGCCATTTATCTTCCCTTGTTTTTGCTTGAGCTCGCCGTTGCCGGATCGCCATTTTGCCGGGGCGCTTGCAGGGTTATGGGGCTGAGCTGCATTTGGTCATATTCTCAGTGTTCGCTCAATGTCCGCATCGGGGGAAAACCGCATCGTGATGTCCCTTGAAATAGGGTGCGCGGCTTGCTGAAAGAAGCTGCGGAACGGATCCGGTGCGTGCAAACTATCCCTGGAGAAAAGCGGAATGCGAACTGACAAGACTGAATCGCTCAACAAGGTTCCCGAAGTCACGCTCGCGTTCTGGGTTATCAAAATCGCCGCAACCACGCTGGGCGAGACCGCCGGCGATACGCTCTCGATGACGCTGCAATGGGGCTACCTCGCCAGCACCGCGCTGTTTGTGGTGGCGTTGGTGGTGCTGGTCGGCTTTCAGATCGCCGCCCGCCGATTTCACCCTTTCCTGTATTGGGCGACGATCATCGCCTCCACGACCTTCGGCACCACAATGGCGGATTTCGCGGACCGTTCACTGGGCGTCGGCTATGCCGGCGGCTCGTCGATTCTCCTGTTGTGTCTGGTGGCTACCCTTGGGCTTTGGTACGGGTCGCTCGGCTCGATCTCGGTCGACACTGTGAATAGACCAAAGGTAGAAGTGTTCTACTGGGCCGCGATCACCTTCTCGCAGACCCTGGGAACGGCGCTCGGAGACTGGATGGCCGATTCAACTGGCCTCGGATATGAGGGCGGCGCTCTGGTATTTGGCGCCGCCTTGGCTGTGGTCGCGGCCGCCTATTACTGGACCAAACTATCCCGGGTGACGCTGTTCTGGACAGCCTTCATTCTGACCCGGCCGCTGGGAGCGACCGTTGGCGACTTCCTCGACAAGCCGGTCAGCGATGGCGGCCTTGACTTAAGCCGCCCGCTGGCTTCGGCTGTGATCGCGGTCTTTATTCTCGGCTGTCTTCTGGTGCTGCCGCAACGGGCCGGCTCGCATCCGGCTCGATAGCGCGGCGAGCTAAAGGTCGGTGTGTTTGGTGCACTGAATCATTAAGGATGCAGTGCAATACTTGCCTAAATTTAATTCAGTCCCAACGGCTCTGGCCTCGACCAATGAATGGCTCGGTACCATTTATTGAATCAACGCGATCGGGATGGAAACGATGAAAAGGGCAGTCGCCATTTTAGTGTGCGTTTGCGCTTTGATGGCCGGCCTCTATGTCACCGCCAGCAAATGGGCCATTCGACACGAAACGCTGGATCTGTTCGACACCGCCCGCCAACGGCCGGTCGCGGTGGATGTGGCCGTGCGCCGCGACTACGAGGTGAAGGCGGAGGCCGGCTACTGGAAGCTTCCGGTCGCCATCATCAGCAACGGCAACACTGTCAAAAACACCGAGTATTCGTTCCTCGCCAACGTGTTTGCTGCACGAGGATATCTGGTGGCCAGCATCCAGCAGGATAATCCGACCGATCCGCCTTTGATGACCAAGATCGGAATGCCTTATGTGGGAAGAGAGGGCGTCTACGAACGCGGCGAAGCCAACATTCTGTTTGTGGTCGGGCAATTGGAAAAAATGTATCCGGCCGCCGACTACGATCACCTGACGCTGGTCGGACATTCGAACGGCGGCGACATTTCCATGTACTTCGCCAAGCAACATCCAGAATTGGTGTCAAAGATCATCACGCTGGATAATTTGCGCGTCCCGTTCGTACTCAGCGACAAATTGAAGATTCTGTCATTCCGCTCAAAAGATCCGAATTTTAAAACCGATCCCGGCGTGCTGCCGACGGTCGAAGAAGCCGTGAAAGACGGCATCGATATCGTCAAGACCAACGCCCAGCATACCGACATGAGCGACCGGGGCCCGGATTCGGTAAAGGAGACGATTCAGGCGACCCTGGATCATTTTCTCAGCCAAAGTTCGAGCAGCGAGCTGTCGACGGTGGATACCGAAAAGCTGATCGTTGAAAACCCCGGCCCGACACCGCTGCCCTAACCGGGTTCATTCGGGCAGGCCCGCTTCACGGAGCGCGGAAACGATTCGTTCGCGCGCGTCGGGGGAGCGGACGGGAAATGCATCGCGGGCGTGGGAAGCGCGAAAGTCCGGCTGCATTTTCAGCAGTTGTGCGACGGCTTCTTTGGCTTCGGCAGCCATGCCGCCACGAACAGCGTTGATGATATAGGCTCCCAGCGTATGAGCGTCCTTGGCGACCTGAATTGACTTCATCGCCACCGCCCACCCCTCCTGATAGCGCCCGAGCTGATACAGCGCGAATGAACTTCCGTTCCAGGCGCGAACCCTGAGGCCGTCAAGCGGACTCAGCCTGATCATTCGATCGAAGCTCTCGATCGAGCGCTCCGCCTCGCCACACATCAGCGCGATCCACCCCCGGCCGTACCAGGCAATCGCCAGATTGGGATTGAGCGCGACCGCCTGCTCGGCCATCGACGTTCCGCGATCATATTCGTGCCCGAGGTATGTCAGTACGTGTGCTGATCTGGCTAATGCAAAGGCATCATCGCTTCCAAATCTCGCGCCTAGATGAGCCAGCTGAATGGCCTCGGCCCGCGCATCAGCGGCAAGCGGCACGCCGGTGGTGCCTTGTTCGAACATTAACGTCGAGGCCGCCATGGAATATGCCGCGCCGTATTCCGGATCTCGCTCAAATGCCTTTCTGAACCACTCGCGCGCCTCCAAAAACTTTCTTTTGTTCGCCAATGCGGTGCCGCGTAAAAAGAAGTCATAGCTGTCCAGCCTGTCGGTAGGCTTTTGTCGGGCGCGCTCGATCTCGGCAAGTTCGAGGGTTGGCGCGATCAGGCCGACGACGCTGCTGGTGACCTGATCCTGCAAGGCGAAGACGTCCTCGAGCGCGCCGTCGAATTTATCCGCCCACAAATGCCGGTCGGTCGCGGCCTCGATCAGCTGGCCGGTGATGCGAACGCGGTTGCCGGCCTTGCGGACACTGCCTTCCAGGACATAACGCACACCGAGGTCACGGCCGACCTGCTTGATATCGACCGCCTTGCCCTTGTAGGTAAAGCTGGAATTGCGCGCGATCACGAACAGCGACTTGAAGCGCGACAGCGCGGTGATGATGTCTTCGGCCATACCGTCGGCGAAATATTCCTGCTCGGCATCGCCGCTCATGTTCTGAAACGGCAGCACCGCGATCGACGGCTTGTCGGGAAGCGCGAGCACCTGAGGCGCTCTGGCGCTCGGTTTTGGCAGCTCCGGCGTTGCGTGCCCCGGCGCGACCTGCCCCGGCGCGACCTGTTCCGCCGTGACCTGTTCCGTCGTGACCTGCCCCATCGATGGCAGCTCCGCATCGATCCGCGCTCGCCATGCCCGCATTGGCTCGGCGATGTTCTTCAGGTTTTGCGGGCCCATATCGTCGAAGGCGATATCGACCTTGCCGCGAATTTGGCGATGCGCATCGTCCGAGATGCAAACCCCGCCGGATTCGGCGATCCCCTCCAGCCGGGCGGCGATATTGACGCCGTCGCCGAATATATCGTTGTCGTCGATGATGATGTCACCGACATGGATGCCGATCCGGAATTCGATCCGCCGCTGCCGCGACACCTCGCTGTTTTGCCGCGCTACGCTGGCCTGGATTTCGACCGCGCTGCGCACGGCATCGACCGCGCTGGCGAACTCGACCAGCAAGCCGTCGCCGGTGGTCTTGACGATGCGTCCGCGGTGTTCGGCGATGGCCGGATCGACCACGGATTTTCTGACAGCCTTGAGCCGGGCCAGCGTGCCCTCTTCGTCGGCGCCCATCAGCCGGCTATAGCCGGCGACGTCCGCCGCCAGCACGGCCGCAAGCCGCCGTTCCACCCGCGCGCTGGTCAAACCGCCCCACCCTCTGGCTTGGTGTCTCGCCCTGCCGATCTAAGCATACCGGACCGCGGAGGTGCTAGAGCATGATAAGTTTAGGTTGAGGCAGCCGTGGACCACTTCTCACTCTCCCCGCTTACGGGGCGAGACGAGCGAAGCTCTCTCTTAGACGGTTGGGGTGCGTGGCCTCTCTCCAAGCTCTGAGTAGCGGATGGGCCCCCTCACCCGAAGCCTTCGGCTTCGACCTCTCCCCGCATGCGGGGTGAGGTGAACCAAACATCCGCATCGACGGCGGGCGTCGGTCGGGCGCGGCAAAAACGGAATTCGGGAGATGCGCGGGGTTTGCCGAAGCTCGAAAACGATCGAGCGGAACCTCGTCACGCCAGAGCGCGAGGGATCCGATTATTGCTGGCTGGCGATTTGGGCCTGCGCGGGATGGAGTATCCCCGCCCCTGAGACCTGCGATGCGACCAGAAATGCGACTGCCACGGCGGGCAGACATATCAGTCTGAGAACTTGATCTACCGAAAGCATTCCAGTCGTCCCCCCAAGCCCAAGCTTCAAACCGCGGCCTTAATTCGCACTGTCCGCGGTCTGCTGAGCGCTCGTCATGACCTGATCGGTATAGGCCGCGCCGGAAATCGTGAGCAGCGCCAGAATCGAAATCACGACCAAGGTTTTCATGGCTTAATGTTCGTTGGGGATTGTGGCCAAAAACGTCAAAGTTTGGCGCATTTTCAGGACCAATGAGAGGAAATTCATGGCCGCCGGGCGGGATCGTGCGCGAGACGGAATCAGATCGGACCGGAAGACAGAGGCCGCTTGGACAAACTCCCTCAGGCAGTGTTCCCCGCATCGACCGTCAGGACGGTTCCGGTAATATTGCGACCGCCATCCCCCAGCAAATATTCCACCATGCGGGCGACATCGTCAGGCGCGGCAAGCCGGCGCAACGCGCTGCGGCCGGCGATACGCTGGCGCTGCTCTTCGCCGAGGCTTTGCGTCAATTCGGTATCCATGAAACCCGGCGCAATCGCATTGACGGTGATTCCGAGCTTGCCGACCTCGCGCGCCAGCGACCGGGTGAAGCCGGTCGCCGCGGCCTTGGTCGCACCGTAGACGGACAGACCGTTATAGCCGGTGGTGGCAATAATCGATGACATGTTGATGATGCGGCCGGCGCCATCAGCCATCATGTGCCGCACCACATATTTGGTGAGAATGACAGGCGACAGGACGTTGAGGCGCAGCAGCGCTTCGATCTCGCTATTGTGCATGGTCGCGAGAAGCCCCTCGGCGCTGATCCCGGCGTTGTTGACAAGGCCGTAGATGGCGCCGAATTCGTCGCGCAGTCCTTTCACAAAGGCCGGGATCGCATCGACCTCGCCGAGATCGAACGACCTGAAATGAAGGCCGCCGGCGCCTTGCTCGACCGCTTCGCGGATGGCCTCGCGCAGTTCGTCGCTTTCGCGCCGCGCCACTGCAATGACATTGTAGCCTGCCGCGGCTATCCTTTGCGAAATGGCGAGGCCAATTCCGCGGCTACCGCCGGTCACCAGAACATTATGCATCGTGTCGGGCCAGCTTTCCCGCCGAGGTAATATCGAGCGACGGCACGAACCGGATCACGGCGGGGACTTTGTAGGACGCCAGCGACGCCCTGCAATCGGCCAGAATTTGATTGCGGATTTCGTTGTTGCGGCTGGCGTCGGCGCCGTCAGCCAGAATGACGTCCGCCACCACGATGGCGCCGGTGATCGGGCTGCGCCGCGACCTGGCGCGCGACATGCTCACATCGGGATGCCGGTTGATGACAGCCTCGATCTCCTCCGGATGAACCTTGAGGCCGCCGATATTGATGATGCCGCCGCGCCGCCCGACAAAGTAATAGCGGTCGCCACGCAGTTCGACCATGTCGCCGGTGTCGACGAATCCGTCCGCATCGGCCAGCGCCGCAGCGTTGCGGCCGATATAGGCATGCGCGGTTCGCGTCGATCGAATCCGCAGCGATCCGTCCTCGACCTTCATGGCGACGCCATCGCGGTTCTCGCCCATCATGCTGGCGGGAAAACCTTCGAGGCCATCATTCACGGCAAAGCCGACGCCGGCCTCGGTCGACGCATAGGCGTGACCGATCGAAGCTTCGGGAAACGCGCGGGCCAGGCCGTCCAGTACAGCCTGATCGGCGATCTCTCCCGACAGGCGAACATAGCGCGGGGAAAATCCCTCAACCGATCCGCTCATCAGGAGTTTGCGCCAATGCGACGGCGTGCCCGATATCTGCGTGACACCAGCGGTGCGCAGCCGCGCGACGTAATCGGCGATCGGCTCTCCCGGTTCCGACAACACCATCGAACCGCCGCCGATCACGGCGCGCAAAAATATCTGAAGCCCGCCATAGCGGCGAATGTCGTAGAAGGTCGCCCAGACCGCGGGGCGACGCCGCGCCGGACCATCCGCGATAATCGCGCCGGTCAGTCCCTCCAGGGTATGGCTGACGATCTTCGGGATGCCTGAGGTACCCGATGTCAGCATCAACCATTCCGTCGCCCGCTCGGTCCGGGCCTTGACGGTCGTCGGCACCGGCGCGCGCGCGGTCACGATCAGTTTGATCGGCGCATCCGCCCAACGTTCCGGCTGGTCGGTCACCACGGCATCGATGCCGGCATCTTCCATCAGGGCCTGAAGGTAATCGGCGTTGAGATCGGGCGGACACAGCAGCATGCGCTGGACCACGCCGTCGAGTTCGGTCATCGCAAGCCCGGATATCAACTGATCCGCCACGGCCAACAGCACCGACCGGCCGGACAGTTCCCCGCCGCGGTCGCCGAGGCAGGTCTGCGCCAGAATATTCGTCAGCGATACGATTTGTCGCGCATCCGAAAGGGTGCGGCCCGTGAGTTCCGCACCGAGATAATCGCGAAGCGCGAAGACTTCACGCGGGGACATTTTCATAGGCCCTGATGAAGTCGCCTATCGTGAGAGGGAACGCCGCGTCCTCCGATATGGTAAACGGATCGATGCCGAGATCGTCTTCAAGCCGCGCCACCAGGATCGCAAAGCCGAGCGAATCGAAACCGGTCTCATGAAGCGACAAGTCATCGTCCAGCGGCGGCAAAGTGACCTTCTGCTCTACGGCGATCTGCTGCATCGCTGAAATAATCTTTAACCTTACCGACATCGATTGTTTCGCCTTTTCTTTTAATTGTGGGAGCCCATGATAGAGCGAAAATGCGAAATAACTTCGCGCTTCGAAGATCTTTTAGGTTCGTTGGTAAACCGATGATCGCCGTTAAACCTCGGGTTCGCGAGATACAGGAAAGCGATCTGGACGCGGTCGGCGATTTGTTGACCCGAGGCTTCGTGCATCGAAAGCGCGAATACTGGATGCGCGGGCTGCATCGCCAGCGCACGCGGCCGATTCCATCGCAAGTTCCACGCTACGGCTACCTGCTCGAAAGCGAGGGCGTGGGCGTCGGCTGCCTGCTGTTGATTTACGCCAGCAGAATCGTTGACCGCAAGCCAGCGCTGTTCTGCAACGTATCGAGCTGGTACGTCGATCCGGCGTTCCGCAACTATGCGGCCTTGTTCGCTTCGATGACCCAGAAGCGCAAGGACGTTACTTATTTCAACGTCACGCCGGCGACGCCGACCTGGCCAATCCTCGAAGCGCAAGGTTACGTCGCCTACTGCCGCGGCCTGCATTTTTCAGTGCCGGCTCTATCGGCGAGCGGACGTGGAATGACCATCGAGGCGGTCGCCCCGGACACGCCGGCGGTCGTGGGGCTGACTGGCGATGAACTGGCGCTGCTGCGGCGTCACGCCGAATATGGCTGCCTCAGTCTGGTGTGCCGTGGCGCCGAGAGCGCGCTACCCTTTATTTTCTTTCCGCTGCGAAAGCGTCGCGGTGTCATTCCCCTGCCCGCGATGCAACTCGGGTTTTGCCGAAGCATCGACGATTACGTTCGCTGCGCGGGCGCGATCGGGCGCTATCTGCTTCGCCACGGCAAGCCGGTGATTATCGCCGATGCCAACGGCCCGATGGCCGCATTGCCCGGCATCTATACCGAAGCGCGCGGCCGCAAATATTTCAGGGGCCCCCATCGGCCTTGGCTCGGCGATCTCGCCGACACCGAACTCGCCATTTTCGGTATGTGAGTGGGCCGCCGGCGTACGCGGTTCTTAGGCCTGGACTCATAAAATGAAAGAAAATTCGTTGCCGGGGACGGAACCCGATCTCATTACCTCAGCTCGTCAGCCTCTCTCGTACGCGACCAGGCGTTCCGTCAGTCCTTCCGGGTTCGACAATGCGACGAGATGGCCGCCGGAGATTTCGTCCACCTCCTTGCCAAGCCTTTCGCGCGCGACACGCCGTTGAAATTCGATCGGGAAAAAGCGATCATTTTTTCCCGCAAGGACATGAATGGGGATGTCCGGCCAGCGCTCGAAGCGACAGGGCTCTCCGAAAACGGCCTCGGCTTCCTCACGAGGCTGTTTCGGGCCGTCGCGCAGCACGTCCTGCGGCACGTCGTGCAGAAAGTAGGTTTCCACATCGAATTTCGGTGCATAGCCGCGCCGCGCCGCGCCTTGTTCCCGAGCTTCGACCGCCGCTGTCGCGCCCCACCATGCACCGGCGGTCTCGCCGGGCTTCGGAATCATCGCGTTCACGAACACGATCATCCGAACCGATGCGCGCGCGGAGACCAGGGGCGCCGTGAAGCCCGCCAGCGACTGTGCAACGAGAATGACGTCGCTGCGTTCCGCGATCGCGCGGTGGACGATGTCCGCATAGGTTGCGAGACCGGCGCGGTTGTCGTCGCCCGGCAGATCGACCGCAATCGGTTCGTGTCCCGCCGCGCGAATAAGTGGGACCGCGCGATGCCAATACCAGGACATGCCGCCTGCCCCGGGAACAAGGACGAATGAGGCCATCTGAATCTCCTCCGTTGCCGCCGGATTTTGATCTTAAGTGCGCGTGGCCGGCTTGATCGGAATTGATCATGCGAGATGCCGCCAAGCGGACGCTGAACCTCGAGTTCACTAGGGTTGTTCGCGTCCTGTCGGCTGCGGGACGCGCCGCTATCTGACTACGGCGATGAGGGATCCCGGGATGACGGGCGGCAAATCAGTTGCAAATCTCTTGTTCGGCATCAACGCGTAGCAGCAGCACCACACGGAATATCTGCTCTCAGACTGGAGGGTTGGTTGTTCGCGACGCGATCCGCGACCGCGCCATTCAGATCATTTCATGAATGCCAAACGCGGGTCGATCAGGGGCTGCATCAAAATGAGAGAGCGACCGCCTACGGCGCCATTCACGGAACTAGTATGCCGTGCAAATGGCTCAGCTTGCCGATAACGATAGAGAGCGAGACGGTCGATACAGCCTAGCTTGCGACTTTCTTGATGGCGGTCGGCAACGTATCGGATTTGCGCCTTTTGCAGTAGGCTATCACCTTCGCGGAATTCTTTTCCAGCCGATTGTAGTCCAGAACATTACTGTTCGCTGCCGCGTTGTAGTAGCCGCTCATGAAAAATCTTACGAAATCCCGGTCCTCTGGACTGTAGCCCAGCCAATCCCCGCAAGTGATCTTGTTCATGTCGAGCTTGATCTGCGCCGAAGCTGGCGCTGAGGCTGCGGCCAGCAAAGCCACGCCGATGACAAGAGCCCTGTATCTCATGGCAATCCTCCGCCTTCCAAACCGTCAACTGATGACTTCAATCAACGGCGACTTTAATTGATGACATACGCATTCTTCAAGCCGGTCATAACTCGCTCGTCGGGATGGTAGCTGCACCATGCCTTCACGCTTGCGATGTTTTTCTGGTGCGCGACAAGATCCACATATTGCTTGTTGCTCTGGAAACTAAACCAGCCACTCATCCAAGCAGAGAATTTCGCCGATTGTTCCGGCGGCATAGCGACATATTGGCCGCATGTAACACTTCCCATATCAATCGTTAGCTGTGCATTCGCCGCGACCGGAATCATAACGACTGGAATCATGGAGATCACAAATGTCAGACAAATCAGTCCACTTCTCATGGTGGTTGTCCTTTAAGCCGGATTCACCCGGATTTTTCATATGGCCGATGCTGGTAGAGCAGCGCAAATGAGTACTATCAGAAAGCCTCAAGAACTCCAACTTAAATATCGGATAAATATTTCAGCGAAATCGCGCTGCGTTTGCTAACATTGTTCGCACGCAGACATTGCGTCGAGCATCGGCGCGCCGACAGATTGAGTGCAGCCCTCGCCATCCCTGAGCATTAAGATGCTCGCATGTTCGAATTCGCAAGGTCGAACTCAGAAAAAGCGCTTGTCGCGAGCGAGACCCTGCGAGTCGGCGTCATCGAAAATTGCTTTGTCGCCTGAACAAACAGTGAGTGGGTCACCGGGGACCTCCGGATCACGCGTCTCCGCTTCTATTTAGGTCAAAAGCCCTGAACTCGACGCAACAGACGTGATGGTTGGCCCCGCCGCTCGTTGGTGCCGGTTCAGGGTCAATTGCGTCATGATGCCCGTGAGCCGATCACTTCCGGTTGGTTCCAACTCCGGACATGTCGCCGCACGGGAATGACTCACGCAATAACGGATGCCATGTACCGGGTTCCGCCGGCGAGCCACCCTTTCTTCGACGCGGGCTGTCGTATAAGAGAGAGTTCGTTAACCTAACAATCGCAATCTGATATTTGATCGACACAAGCGCGGTCACGCATTCATCCGAGGCATGGCATGGCAAATCGATCTACATCGGCGCAATCCACCGTGGCGATGCGGCGTTGGGGGCCTCCCGCCATTGTGACGTTCGCGGCGATGGCCGCACTGACGGCATTGACCGCCGGCGCCGCGGCAAAACCGGCGCGCCCCGCGCCACCTACCGAGGAGACGGCGCCGCGCGATGCCGGCGAGCCGATCATGGCGATCGTGTCGATCAAGACCCAGCAGGTCACTTTCTACGACGCCGACGGCTGGATCCTGCGCGCGCCGGTGTCGACCGGCACCACGGGACGCGAGACGCCAGCCGGCGTCTTCGCCGTCCTCGAGAAAGACAAGGACCACCACTCGAGCCTCTATGACGACGCCTCGATGCCGAACATGCAGCGTATTACCTGGAACGGCATCGCGCTGCACGGCGGGCCGCTGCCCGGGCATGCGGCCTCGCATGGCTGCGTGCGGATGCCCTACGGCTTTGCGGAGGATCTGTTCGAGAAGACGCGAATCGGGATGCGGGTGATCATCTCGCCGAACGACGCCGCCCCGGTCGAGTTTTCCAACCCGGCGCTGTTCGCGCCGAACGCGCAAGCCGTCGCGGCTGCGCCCGCGCGCGCCGAGACGCTTGCCCGCGAGTCCACAGAGGCCGCCAAGACGGCCGACGAGGCCAAGAAAACCGCCGCGACAACGGCACGCGCGACAGCATCGCTGACGGCGTCGCTGCGCAAGCTGGAGGCGCTCAAGACCCGTGCCGACGCCGAGCTCGCCTTCGCCGACAGGGCGCTCGCCGCCGCAAAGACGGACGAGGCCAAGGCGCGGGCCGAGGATCTGCAGCAGAAGGCCACCGCCAGGGCCGCGGAACTGGGGACCCAGCTCGACACCGCCAGGGCCGACGCGAAGGCGAAGCTCGACGAAGCCGCCGCCGCCAAGGACGCCGCCAAAGCGGCCGAGACCAGAAAGGCCGACGTCGCCAAGGCGGCGCATGAGGCGAAGCTCGCGCTTGAGCCGGTCTCGGTTTTCATCAGCCGCGCGACCCAGAAGCTTTACGTGCGGCGCAACACGCATAAGGAGTGGCCGGACGGCGGCGAGGTATTCGATGCGACCATTGAGGTTCCGGTCACCATCCGTAATCCCGAAAAACCGATCGGCACGCACGTGTTCACGGCGATGGCGCTCCATGATTCGGGCCTGCGCTGGACCGCGGTTACGATCGACGACGGGGACAACGCCAAGGATGCGCTCGACCGCATCACCATCCCGAAAGATGTGCTCGATCGCATCGCGCCAACCGCATTGCCACGATCCTCGATCGTCATTTCGGACGAGCCGCTGAGCCGTGAGACCAACTATCGCACCGAATTCGTCGCGGTTCTGAACAACCAGCCCCAGGGCGGCTTCGTGACGCGCAAGCCCACGGCCGATATCCGCTATGCGAGCCGCAACGTCCAGACCGACGATGGCTTCGGCTCCTTTTTCCAGCCGGCCTGGGGCTCGCAGTGGGGCTCGCAACCTGTCGCCCAGCCCGGTTGGGGTTACCAACAACCTGTGGCTCAACCTGTCGCTCCGCGCCGGGTCGGCGGCCAGTATTATCGTCCGGTGCAACAACAACAGCAGAGCTGGTAAGACGCGGCTGCTATCTGATACCGGCGCCCTCATTCGTGAAATTTTCGTGAATGAGCAATATTGACCAGTCAACACCAACCGTGTTCGTCATGATTGCTTATCACCGCCCACCACAGGCAATCACCGGTGACAGAGAGTACGATAGTGCTCCCGCCTTAATACAGGGGAAGCACCGTGTCCTCGACGCAACAATTCTTGACCGCAATCGAGCGCCCTCGCTGTTCCCGCTGCCAGGCGCGGATGATGCTGGAACGGGTTTCCACTGGCCCCATCGGTTTTGAACACCGGCTATTCGAATGCCCCAAATGCGATCACGTTGAGATAAGCGTCATCGCATCTGATCCTTTCAAATCGAAAGCGGCCGGTTGGCTTACCGGAGAACTCAGGGCACCGAACTGAGGGGGCGATGCAATGCTCGACAAACAAAACCAGGGTCCGCAATGCACGGCTTGCGGTTCACCGATGAAGTTGACAGCGATTGAGCCGGGCGGCGTCGGGCAGGACTTGCGCTTCTATACCTGCCCGCATTGCAGAAGGGTTCAGCGGCACTTCCTCGACAGCGCCGTGACCGAGGCCTGGTTGGCCCCCGGGCGACCGGCGTTGTGATGTATCGGCGCGACGAGTGTATAGCCCAAGCATCAATCTGTCGTGAGAAGGCCCAAGCCGATCCTGCGCGCTACGATTACTGGATAGATCAGGCTGTGGTGTGGCTTCAACGCGCCATCCAGGCCAGACACGGGAAAGCGGTGACCGCCGACGTTCGCGACGGCTTGGCTGGACGCGCAACCACTGGTAGTCTCAGGCGGGCAAACGTTGCTCCCAAACCGTGATGAGATGACC
Source organism: uncultured Pseudomonadota bacterium (assembly GCA_963725555.1). Lineage (GTDB taxonomy): Bacteria > Pseudomonadota > Alphaproteobacteria > Rhizobiales > Xanthobacteraceae > Bradyrhizobium. The sequence continues at coordinate 77,190 of CAVRYV010000019.1, forward strand.
GACAAATCAGCGTTCGATCCCAAAGTATTTCTCGCCAAAGTCGGCGCGGGGAAGACTGTTGTTGAATTTCAAGAAAATCAGATTGTGTTTTCGCAAGGCGACGTCGCGAACACCGTGTTTTACATTCAAAAAGGAAGGATCAAGCTGACCGTCACATCCGAGCAGGGCAAGGAAGCGGTGGTCGCGATTTTGGAGCCGGGCCATTTTTTTGGCGAAGGTTGTATGAATGGTCATTCGGTCCGCATCGCGACAACAACGGCCATGGAAAATTGTACTATCACCGCAATTACGAAAGCGGCCATGATCACCGCCCTTCATGACGAGCCAAAGTTTTCCGAATTGTTCATGGCGTATCTCCTCACCCGAAACAGCCGGATCGAAGAAGACCTGATCGACCAGCTATTCAATTCGAGCGAGAAGCGACTTGCGCGCCTGTTGCTCCTGCTGGCCAACTTCGGGAAGGAAGGCAGCCCCCAGCCGATCAGCCCGAACGTCAGTCAGGAAACGCTGGCCGAGATGATCGGCACGACCCGTTCGCGCGTCAGTCACTTCATGAACAAGTTTCGCAGGCTGGGCCTCATCAGCTACAACGGGAAAATCGAGGTTCACAGTTCGCTGATGGATGCGGTCTTGCGTGATAAGCCCGAGCTGAAAGAGGATACTAAAACCAGGTAACTCAAGGTCCACGGGCATAGCCCGGTTCGATGATTTCCGGGCGTGGATTTGCGTCGCCGGCGCCTGGAGATTTCCTCGAAATAAGCAGCCGATGAACAACGGTTCACGAGTTCTTATTTCGGAGTTAAAGGGAACGAATTGGCCGTCCTTCCGTTCCATCTGGGTAAACTCACCTCCAGGAGATTTCCATGAAGAATATTTCTTACGTCTTGGCGGCGTTGGCCACGATCGCAATCGCCGCGCCAGCAGTGGCTGAAGACAAGCCGATGATGCACGAGGGAATGCACGAAGGCATGCACGAAGGAATGCATCACGGCATGCACCATCATATGCACGTGCATCATCACTATCATCATCATCACATGATGAAGCCGATGTAGAGCGAAGAGATGGCCCCTCAATCGGGGCCATTTTCCTTTGACAACGAGATAACACCGAAAGAGCGAATTTTAGAATAAGCGAAGTGGCTGTTCGAAACCCCGCAAGTCGCGCCAATCATCGGCGAGTATCGGGATAAAAAACTCGCATTCCACATGCCACCTTTGAGCGGCCGCCCCACGGCCTCTGCACGTGAGATCGGCGCCACGGTTGCGGTCCGTCATGGCTCCGCTTCGGTTCGGTTTCCGCCTACGTCGTGTCCGTCAACGCAACGGCACGGGTGACTCGCGCCCGCAGGCTAGGCGCTCTTGCCGTCATCAGCTATTCTTCTTTCACCTCAAATTGTCCCGGCTGCAACAGACTGGTGACTCATGGACAGCGATCCCTCACGGATCCCGGTTGTGCCGATCCCCTTCGAGCACGGCCTGCCCCACTTTGCGCAGTGCCTCACCAGAGGGCGGGCCAAGATCGTCGCGATCGGCTCGTCGACGACGGCGGGCGAAGGCAATATCAAGGCATATCCAAAGCGGCTGCTATCGTTACTTCAAGCCGAATATCAGGATGCCTGGATCATCATGGTCAATAAGGGAGCGAGCGGCCAGGAAGCGCCAATCGAGCTTCAGCGATTCAGTACCGACGTTGTCGCCGAGAAGCCCGATCTTGTGATCTGGCAGGTTGGTACGAATGCAGTCTGGCAAAGCCCGGACCTGATTCCTGCACCTCCCTCCTTCGACGAGACGACCAGAGCCATCCGCGAAGGACTCGTCAAGCTGCGCGACGAAACGCAGGCCGACGTCATTCTGATGGATCTCCAATATGTGCCGGCCGTGCTAACGCCGGCGAAGAAGGACAAGGCGATCGCGATGGTCGAGGCGATCGGCGAACTGGCGCGGGACGCGGGCATCAATGTGTTCCGCCGCTTCGCATTCATGAAGGGCTTGCATCAGGTCGAGCGGGTGTCGTTTGACCGGATGGTCGACCCGAGGGATGACAGCAGGCTGCACGACAGCGACTGGGCCACGAAGCGGGTGGCGTGGGCGATCAAGCTCGCGATCGTCGGTGGCGTCGAGAAGGCGCGGTCCTCGATAGCCGCCAACATCGGTTAGACCGTCGGCCGGAAAAAAGTGGAAACCGATTTCGCTCGTGACAAACGCGAAGCGCTTGCGCGCAGAACATGCCCTCACAAAAAGATAGAGCGCGATGTCAATTCAACCAAACCGCGTCGCGCAGGGGCGTTCAGATCTCGGATGCTTCGGTGACGCTAACAATGTCGGCTGCTTCCAATCCAGTTCGCCGTTGCTGTTGGTCTGATGCCAAGGCGGCATGTCGCTATGCTTCCAGTATTCGAGCCGGCCGACGTAGATGTGGGCCTTGACCTCACGGTCGTTCTCGATGACGTCGGCAATCTTGCGGTCGTAGAGGCGGCCGACCCTTTCGAGCCGGTCGAGGCTGGCCAGCGTTTCGTCGTTGACATGGTAAATCTCGCCGTGAACCGGCCAGCCGTCCTTTTTGTCCAGGATCACCGGGAAGCTCGCGGAGATCATGCGGAAGCGCTGCCTTGTCGCGGTCTCACCCATAAAGCTCGCACCAATGAGCAGCCAATGGTTTGAGCCATTGCGCTTCAAGGTGCCGTAGACAAAGACGCGGTGTGTCATCGGAGCCGTCATCGATCATTCTCCAACCGGGACGCAGCAATCGATCTCCAATAAAACTCGAACCTAGCTAATCCAGCGGCGTCCGCCTATCACTGGAAAGGCAGACAAACGGATACGCTGCTGGCGATCGCCACGCTTACCATCGCCGGCCTCCTCGTTCGCACGCTGTATGGGGTCGCGACCGGCGAACTGCGAACGTTGACCACTTGAACTACGGTTTTACCGGACAATTCGCGATTGATGGCATCTCCGAAAAATGCCCAAGGCTGAGGCTGCGCGCCCGGCGCAAGGCAGATATCTCGTCCTGCCGGCGGGTCTGGTCACGGGCGTTGGCGCGAAGTAAGGGACTGCTTCAGATCTATTCGATAGCTGGCAGCTTGATCCGGTCAGCGCAATTTGCGGGCAATAATGATGTCAACGGATCCCCTCGTGGCAAAATCGGCTGCCGCGCCGGTAACCGACGGTTTGCCGACGGAGCGCAGGCGCTGGGCGACCGCCGCGATCTTCACCGCGCTGGCCATGGCTTCGCTGGACACTGCGATCGCGAATATCGCGCTGCCTGCCATCGCCACCGACCTGCATGTCAGCCCGGCGGACGTGGTCTGGGTGGTGAACGTCTACCAGATCGCGCTGGTCGCAACGCTGCTGCCGCTCGGCGCGCTCGGCGAAATCGTCGGCCATCAGCGCATCTATCTCGGCGGCCTCGTGCTGTTTACGCTGGCATCGCTCGGCTGCGCCCTGGCATGGTCGCTGCCGAGCCTGCTGGTCGCCCGCGCGCTGCAGGGCCTCGGCGCCAGCGGTGTCATGAGCGTCAACACCGCCTTGGTCCGTTTCGTCTATCCCAGCCGAATGCAGGGCCGCGGCTTCGGCCACAATGCCCTCGTTGTCGCCACCGCCTTCACCCTCGGCCCGACCATCGCCTCCGCGATTCTGGCGGTAGGTCATTGGCCCTGGCTGTTCGCCATCAATCTGCCTTTCGGCCTGATCGCCATCCTGATCGGCATGAGGACGTTGCCGGAAACGCCGCGGGCCGTGCACGCCTTTGATTTTTTCGGCGCCCTGCTCGCGGCCGGCTGCCTTGGCTGCTTCATTATCGGAATCAGTAGCGCGGCTCACAAGGCCGCGCCGATACCGGTGATCGCCGAACTGACCGCCGCGCTGCTGCTCGGCGTGATGTTGACCCGGCGGCAGGCCAATCATCCGGCGCCGATGCTGCCGATGGATCTGTTCCGCCGGGCGATGTTCGCCCTGTCCGCGGGCACCGCGGTCTGCTCGTTTGCGGTGCAGGGGCTCGCTTTCGTTTCGTTGCCGTTTTACTTCGAAGACGTGCTGATGCGTTCGCAGGTGGAGACCGGCTTCTTCATGACGCCGTGGCCCCTGGTGGTTGCGTTCATGGCGCCGATCGGTGGCCGCCTCTCAGACCGCTATCCTGCCGGAGTTCTCGGCGGCCTCGGCCTGGCATTGCTGGGGATCGGCATGGCGCTTCTGGCCCTGCTTCCGGCGAGCCCCGGCGTTGCCAATATTGTCTGGCGCATGGCGATCTGCGGCGTCGGTTTCGGGCTGTTCCAGACTCCGAACATGAAAGCCATCATGTCGAGCGCGCCGCCGCACCGGAGCGGAAGCGCCAGCGGCATCGTGGCGACCGCCCGTCTGGTCGGTCAAACCAGCGGCGCCGCCCTGGCAGCTTTATGTTTCAGCCTGGCCGGCCGCAGCGGCGCCGGGTATGCGCTGGCCCTTGGCGCCGGGTTTGCCGCGCTCGGCAGCATCATGAGCTTCCTGCGTCTGACCGTATCGCGATAGCGCCGAGAAAATAGCAGCAAGCGTAGCGGACGACGCCCTCGCTGGCGTAGCTGCGGTTACCTCCTGTTTTGTGCCGATATCCGACATCGCATCGCTGTGCTCGCTTCCGCGCTCTGACCGGTGGTCGTGCCTTTCCGGGTGTCGCGTTGCCACGATCGGGAATTTCAAGCTGGCGCCCCCGAAGCCGGGCTAACTCAATGCCCGCTTAAAACCAGCGTCCTGATCGGCAGCAGCAGCGCCTGGATGCGCAACAGCATCGCGTGCACGATGCCGACGGCGTCAACCGCATGCAACACAAAGCCCTTGAAGGCACCGGTGTCCTTTGAGGCAATCAGATCGTGGTTGCTGGTATAGGCGTTGACGATGCAACTGCTTCCAGGCGCGACGCCGTCCAGTCCGCCTTGATAGATTGGCTCCAGGAACGCCAGGATGGTGCCTGGAGCCTGTACCTGCTGGGCATCGACCAGTTGCTCACCGCCCCGGAACTGGCCGGCGGCGATATAATCCTGCTCGCCGGTTATCACCATCGGAATAATCGTCCAGGGCTTTGATATGCAGGTGGCTTCGGCGACCATGCCGACCTTGATGACATGCGACTCGATCTGCCCGAATCCTGCCGCGAGGGTGCGTCGCCCCGCATCAGGAATGAGAATGCCGGCAGACCGCACCATTGGATTGACGACGTCTCCGGGGCGCAACGTGAACTGCTCGACGCGCCCGTCCACGCCCGCGCGAACCGTCGTCTTGTCCAGATCCACCTGCGCCTCGGCCAGTGCCGCCTGCGCGCTCGCCTTCTCGGCGGGAAGAAGCGCCGGTTACCCGGATCATCGCGGATTGCTTCGAAGCCGTTGCGGCATCGAGAGTGCCCTGACGGCTCGCGAGCAGCACTTCAAGCTTTTCGATGTCCCGCTGCGGAACGATCCCGGGATTGCGCTTTTGCAACTCTCGCTTGACGTCCAACTCATCGGACGCCTGCTGATAGTCGCCCTTTGCCTGCTGGATCTGTCCCTCTTCCTTCTGAACATCGGATTGCGCGGCCAGCATGGCGGCATCGACCTCGGCAATCTTGCGCCGCGCCGTTTCCATCGCCGCTTGCTGCCTTGAGCTGTCGAGCCTGAAGATCACGTCTCCCTTTTTGACCGGCGCGCTGAAGTCGGCATTGACCTCCGATACCCGGCCGCTGATCTCGGGAAGAATTGGCACGGTCCTGTAATACAACGTCGCCGTGTTGGTTGACGGATGATAGTAGAAAATGACCGTGATCAGGGCGACGGTCAGCATCAGGCAGGAAATGATGCCGAACCTCAGTTCGAACCATACCGAGAAGAATGTGATCTCGTGACCAAAGCGCTTGCCCTGCCTGTAACGGCGATAGAGATAGTCCGGAAGAATAGTCAGAAGCGAGCAGAGCAGTACCTCAAGCATGGTTCTTTACCTCGCTCTTGGCAGCGTCGGCTTTCGTGGCTGGCTCTTGCGCAGCCGCGTGAGGCGAGTCTGCGTCGAGCAGGCTGGCTGCTTCGTCGTCCAACGGGACGCCGGCAATTTTCTCGACCGATCCCGCGATACGGCGCAGCGGCGTCCCGAAATCGGGCAAATCGATCAGGGCAAGGAAGAGTCCGATCACCCAAAACAGGTGGTTGTGCGTAAACAGCGCCAGCAAGCCCAGCACACCGACGATCTCGAACTGCAGCTTTTGCGATTTGTGCGCCAAGCGTTCCGGCAACGTGTGCAAGTGCAGATAGAGATTGCCGACCGCCAGAACCGCGAGGATCAACATGATGCCGACAACGACCATCAGGACATCGGTATCGCCCGGAGCGGTGATGAAGGCCGGCAGATCATGCGGGGCGCTCGGATGAAGTGACTCGTTCACGTCGTACTCCATTTCCGAAATGCAAGCGGTGCGCCGGGAAGGCCCCGCCCGGCGCCCTCGGCCTCTCCGTTGTATAGTTGCAGAAAGCTGGAAATGGCAAGCCCAGGCTATCCACGCACAGTTGCGTGCGCACGCGCAGCCATCGATGCAATCATGAGACGCATCGAAAACTGCGTGGCCGATGCACGCGGTGATCATTGGGACGGTTGGTCGCAACTTCAACGGAAATCAGGGCTCGATCATGACCAAGCTAGCCACTCGGCGCTCGCTTCGAATGCATGGGCCAGTCGTTCCACTTCAAGGCTGCTGCAAAACAGCGCGAACAGACACGCCAGGAATATGATTCCACGCTGGCCTGCCAGAATTACATCGGCCTCACCCCCATTTCCGGAAGATGCCTGAAAACGACGACCGAAAATAACGCGCTGCCGAAAATAAAAGTAAGACGTCCCAGAAAAAGAAAAATATGGCTCAGCAACAGGTTCGGACGTTGAAGCGGAACAGGGATCAAAGAGCACGCGGACCCAAAACGGGATTTGCATACCACTAAAAAACAACAACCATTATAAGATCGGAGCGAGTATTCTTTGGCGGTTGCACGCCGGGAAATTGTAATATCTGCTGAAATTCCGGCAATTCTCGCAAAATAAACGTCATGGCTCCAACTACCTGGATCGCAAGCAAGAAAAAATAGGCCGCCGTTTTCGGTCGTTCGTCAGTCGTCATCGCAACTTTGCCTCGGGAGAATAACCAGCCGATGTCATCTACACCCGAAATACCCACTCCAGCGAACGGCATCGCTTTGCGCCCAATTCCAATGATCATGTTTGGATCGCGTTGGCTGCAATTGCCACTCTATCTCGGACTGATTGTCGCTCAGGGCGTTTACGTTGTGCTCTTTCTTAAGGAGCTTTGGCATCTTATCCTACACTCATTCGATTTTTCCGAACAGCAAATCATGTTGGTCGTCCTCGGACTTATCGACGTCGTCATGATTTCAAACCTGTTGTTGATGGTCATTGTCGGCGGCTACGAGACCTTCGTATCCCGAATGAATCTCGCCGGGCATCCGGATGAACCGGAGTGGCTCAGCCACGTCAACGCCGGTATCTTGAAGATCAAACTGGCGATGGCGATTATCGGGATCTCCTCGATTCATTTGCTGCGAACCTTCATCGAGGCGGGAAATCTCGGTGAAGGCGGCCGTGCCACCGATTACACCGAAGCCGGCGTGAGGTGGCAAACCATCATCCACGTGGTATTCGTTTTTTCCGCCGTTGGCATTGCCTATGTCGATCGCATTTCGAATGGATTGATTGCCGCCGCGAACAAACGCAGCGATGGTCACGAATCCTGAACCACCGGTGCGAGGCGGCCTTAAGCAAAGGATGGATGCGGAGGTCCGCGGGTGCCCTTGCGCTCGACCGTGTCAAGAGCGGCGGCAAGGTCGGCATCATCCAGCGAGAGCCCAAAAATGTCCGCGAGGGCGCGCCGATATTCGGAAATGTCGCCAAGCGATTCGCCGCTCGACTTCGCCGGTCGCGAGCCTGACGCTGAGCCTGGAGTTGAACAGCGTGATGCGGGTCCGGTCAGCTCCAGGACGCGCGGCAATCAGATTACTGCGATGAGGGCTCTTGGGATGACTGGCCGTAAACCAGTTGCAAATCTCGTATTCGGCATCGACGCGCGGGAGCAGCACCACGCGGTAGATATGCTCCCAGCTTTCGCCGAGCTTGGATTGCAGGGTCAGTTCGTCGCCCATCTGGATAAAGCGCATGATCTCGTGAGGCGTGTCCTGCTCGATGTCGGGGCGCAGGGCCAGCGGCGCGGTCGGTGCGAGATTGCCGAAGCCAACATCGGCCAGGAACGCGCCCTCCGGCAGGTCGATACGCAGCACCATGTGCAACATCGGACGTGCCGCGTCGATCGCGAACCCGCGAACAACACGAGCTTGCAAGCTCGTCACGTCAAAGCCCAGCGAACGTAGACCGCCGCGAAACAGCATGTTTTGCTCGAAGCAATAGCCGCCGCGGCCGCCTGCGATCATCTTGCGTTGCAATGTATCGAGATCAAGCTTCGGTGGTCGATCCAGGAGAACGTCGATGCTTTCGTAGGGAATTGCGGAAGCGTGCGCCGCTACAAGGCCGCGCAAGGTCTCAAGCGTCGGGGCGCGTGATCCTTCGTAACCGATGCGGCGCAGCCAGGCGGCCTGATCAAAGCTGTCATTGAACATGGCAACCTACCGCGTTCGACCGGACCTAACACCGCATAATAAGTAGGGCGATCCTCTAAATCGTACAAGCGCCAGGGAAGGACGGCGTCAATCGATGGCACGGATGGCAAGTCGCTAAAGCTGCAACGCGGGTTGTCAGATCGATGAAGCGCCGTCCTTGAACGACAGGCTGATCAGCCGCAATTCCAGACCGCCCCGATCGGTGTCTGGGTCCAGCACGGACCGAAGCTGCCGCCATTGTAGTGGCCGCCGTAAAAGCCGGGCCGGCCGAAATAATGCCACTCGCCATCATACCCGTAATAACGAGGAACCGGGTCGATATACCAGAGGCGCCGTTCGCGGTTCGCCAACCGCCGCGTCGCATCTTTCTGGGCGTACAGTGGAAGGCTGTTGCTTAACGGCTGCTGGTAGCCCGGCAGGAAGCCGTAGCCATGCCAGCGTGGCGCCGGCCGCTTTTGAACTGGCGCAGCGGTCGCCACGACCGACAGCAGCGACAGAACGGCAGCAATTGATAGACACGCAAAGCGCGACATAGGCACACCATAGACAGCCGGCGGCGGCAGGACGATTTAAATTCAAAGTTCTCCGCAGCCTAGTGCAGGCCCGACGGTCCATCAACAGAGATTCTCCGGGATTGCGGGCATGCTCGAATCCGGAAATAGCCCCTCCTTATGACTCGTTAAGACCGGCGCCCCGATCAGTCAGTACCTTCTCCCCCTTGGATGTTAGCGCAAAGATGTCCCCGTCCTTCCTGACGTACCCATCAGCTAACAGGTGTGAGAGCTCGCCACGCTTTTCGTCGCTGAATCCGACGGACTGGCCGATGTCACATAGAATTGCAATTTGCGCGTCGGTAAGCATGGAAGCCTCCCAGTGTACCAGGATGTACCAAGACTTTATCGCGCACAACGGTTCCGTCGCACCGATCGTACCCGTAATTATTGCGTCGCGTGCTTCGAACACCCCCGAATAAATAACACTGTACCGCCACTATGGCACTGTTGCTCACCGGCCTGCGAAGCAGGCGCTGGACGGCTTGTGGACTTGATGAGGCCTGATATCGCCAATCCCGCTGGCAGATATCATACTGTGCGACAACGCCATCGCGTCGAGCCCGGACTTGCAGGTTCGGCCAACTATGGAGACTATGATGTTTCGAAAGTTGTCAGTGGCCATCGCTCTGCTTGGAGCGAGTTTGGCGTCGGGAGGTACGGCCATCACCGGCACACCGAACGAGTTCCGCGTCTCGAACACGCCCGTCGTGATGGATCACATTACGATCGAGACGTCGACGCCCTATCAACTCGTGACATCTCGGCTCGACGACGAGGTCAAGCGGTTTGACGAAAGCTATCGCGAACTTCTGAAGGAGAACAAGATCGACGAACTTCGCGTGAAGCTGACCCAGGGCCTGGAGCCTGATGGCTTCATGATCCACTTCGTCGCGGCGCAAGGCGATCTGCTGGCGCTGGAAGGAGGCCGCCAACGGGGCAACGTCTATTATCTCGGCAACGTCGTGGCTGCCGCCCAGATGACGAAGCTGAATTTCAGCGCCGCTCTCTACGCCCCGCTGCGGCTCAACATCTATGAAAACGCGCAAGGCGGAACGACCTTCGAATACGATGAGCCTTCAACGCAGTTCGGCCAGTTCCACAATGTCGATATCGACAAGGTTGCCCAGGGCCTGGACGACCACCTGTTATCTCTGATCAAGAAGGTGAGCGGCTAAGGCGCTCATCTCGCGCCGGCAAGGAACTTTTTCAATCACCCTTCAAGAACGAAGCTCAAATCATTCTCGGCAATCGCATCGCTTTCGGTGATTCGAATTTCGATAGCTTTCCCGGAGAACGGCGCAGTCAGGGGTATCTCCATTTTCATGGCTTCGATGAACGCAAGCTCATCGACTACGGAAATAGTGTCCCCCACCTTGACGAGTACCGAAATGACAGTACCGCGGATCTCTGATCTAATTTCCTTGCGCGCTATCCCCTAAAATTGTTGTCGCTTGATTTTGGTGCCCGTCTCGTCGCCAACGCCCTCCCTGGCGACGCGCAGGTCGCGATAGACCACGCCGATCAGGACGGCGCCGATGGCGTAGACGATGGAGCAATACGCAAAGTCGCCGACCGCCATGGTCGCGTCGGCCAGGCCATCCACTCCGGCGGTTCCTCCGATTTTGACAGCCACGAGAACCAGGACGACCTCGGCCGGGTTTTCTAGGCGCGAACCGGGACCATCCAAATCCGGGGCAGGCTTTCGCTGCAAAACACTCTAACCTTTGCCCCAGTACCCATATTCACTCGGGACGGGAGACGGGTACGTGCGCTCGCGGTACCGATGTTCGCGGTGATAGGTGCGCAGAGCCACCGCACCGGCCATCGTCGTCGGTCGAATGTTCACGACCTCGGATTCGGCAACCAGGACTGCCTCGTGCAAACGCATCTGATCGTCATCGTGGGTCGCGCTCGTGAGAGTCTCCCAGGCTTGCCGGTGATGCTCGATCGCGGCGAAAATCGGGTCGGGCTCCGGAGTCGCCAGAGCGACGCTCGGAACCACGAGGGTCGCGAGCGCCGCGGCCATCATGGTCCGCCGGCTGATGCGCCGCGCGGAACCCGCAATGTAACCAGAGCGATACGCGTCTTGGTTTTCGCTTGGCGATCGCCTGCCGGTGAGGCCGTCAGCAAAACCAGCCTGCCACGGCGTCGGGTCCTTACGTTCCGTTTCAGATCCCATGATTATCTCCATTGGTGAGCTTACAACTCGAAAGTGGCTCCGCTCCTTGCTGCGGCACGCTCGACGATGTCCCTTATCACCAGAGCGGGCTCATGACCTGCCAGTGCGAGGGTGCCCAAGAATTCCGAGTAAGGAGTCATGAGCGGGTCAGGGGTGATTTCGATGACGAGCAGTTCGCCGTCCAACAACCGGCCATCAAGTCGAATCAAATCTATTGTCTTGAGATCGGCGGTAAGCTGAACGATTTTCGCGAGCAATTCGTCGGTCATAAACTCGACGGAACGTAACGCAACCCGTCGGTCACCCGAAAATTTGAGATTATAGTCGTAGACATGGTTTATCAGAAAACTTGATTCCTCTCCCACAATCCTTTCAGAACACCCCCACCGAAAGCTCCCGCCTTTATCGAACGCAAGGCTAATGAACACCTCCGGACCAGACACGAACTCCTCGACTATTATTCCCTCCGGAAAGTCGGCCAGCTTATGTAGCGCCAGGTCTTTGGCTTCTTCCATCGCGGTGCAAATCGACCCTTGGTCGATGCCGATCGATGACCCTTCCATATTGGGTTTAACGATCACGGGAAGCCGAAGGGCGCTGATCAGGTCAATTTGCGTTGGGGTTGCAACCAAGACGGATGCCGGCGATTCCAGGCCCGCTCGCCTGAGAAAGACTTTCGAAAGAGATTTGTCGTTGGCAATCAGCCGGGCATAGGGATCGGGCCCGACATATCGCAATCCATACATCTCGCAGATTGCTGCCGCATATCCGGTGCGATTGCGATTTCTTGAACCATTCCAATGTGGCCATATGACAGCATCATGGAGCTGGGGAGCCTGCTGGATAAAGTCTGCCAGATCAAAGAACACGGTTACATCGTCCACGGCAGACTTCATCAGATCTCTGATGTGAACCGCTTGTTCAGGTGTCGTCATGTCCAGGTCACGAGATCCGAGCGATAGCAAGGAATTCTCTCGCTCGCGGCCTTCTGTTATGAGTGCGAGCCGAAGCGGTAACCGGCCCGCGGGGAAAGGCATGACGTTTCCTGGCTGTCCGTGGCCCTGCACTCGCAATACGCTCCCGAACCCGAAACTCATCCCTACAGCGCAGAACCGCGCCTCGTCGACGGCGGCCACTGCCGCAGGCCTGCGCCAACAAAATAGGATACCATATTGGCTGGAAAATGTCTTTCGTCGTCGGCCGCGATTTGACGCTTCTTGCCCTGCATTTCGGAACCGATCGTGCTGGTGTCAGGCACATGGCATCCAGCATGATGTGCATGAGCCTCGTATGCCGATCTGCTACCGATCTTTTGGCCGCGATGTGTGCCGGGCTGGAGCGAACCGGCCTGTGAGATACTTAAGTGCCCCTTAGCGCCGTCGCTGCAGCATCTTGCAAAACTCTCACGATGGTCCGGTGCCGATACAAAATGCTGCTGCGTTTCAGTGCGGTCGCGTCATGAAACCATCGAAGAATGCCGCGAGCTGCTCAACCCCATCGAGCGGAAGAACGTGCGCGACATATTGGTCTGGCCGCACCACCACCATACAACCCGCTGCGCGATCGATTCCGCGCATGGTGAAGATGTCGTTGCCGCTTGCCAGATCGGGGCAGAACATTTTTTCGTAGTCGCAAAGTCCGTAACGTCCTTTCCGGGGCAGAAGAAGGGACGGCATGGCCTCGACGGCGAGTTCGTGATGACCTTGCTGGAAAATCGCACGGACATCGATCACCGAGTCGATGTCCTGGTCCGTCGGGGTGTATTTCCTCACGGGAAAGTCCGGTGCCCCGGCAAGAAAGTCGCACAGGGTTCGGATGCCGGAGTTGGTCGCGGCGGGATCCTCGGCTCCGGCAAAGGCGAAGATGCGCCAGCGGCCATCCGCCGTGACGGTGTGGCCGAGGTGAACCGGCCTGGCGTCCGCCAGACGGATCACCGGCGCGGAATGAAAGCGCGTGCCAACCGCCAGCCCCTCGGCCAGATGCTGATGGGTCGGCTCGCCGGTGATGAGCGAGGGATGGTATCGGGTCGCGGTTCCCGCCGTGTAGCGCCCATGCCTGACGAAATATTTCTGCGTCGCTGCCGGATCGGACCCTTTGCCCTCTCCAACCGTCGTTGATTTCGAGGAGGCGAGTATCTCGGCCCACTCGCGATCGAAGTCGATCAGTTCCTTGGCGATGGCCTGCCGTTCCGCCGAGTAGCTATGCAGCAGACGAGGTGCGCACCGCTTCCGCAGCACCGAAGCCAGCTTCCAGCCGAGATTGAAGCCGTCCTGCATGGAGACATTCATGCCCTGCCCCGCTTTCGGGCTGTGCGTGTGGCAGGCGTCACCGGCGATGAACACGCGGGGACAGCGCTCGATGTTTTCGTCGGGCACATCATCGAACCGGTCGCAAAGGCGCTGGCCGATCTCATAGACCGACCACCAGGCAACCTCTTTCACCTCGAGCGTATGCGGCTGGAGAATGCGCCGCGCTGCCGCGATCAGATCGTCGGCGGTGATGTTGCGATTTGAAACTCTTTCGCCGGCGTCAAGCTTGTCCAGCTCGATATAAAGACGCACAAGGTAGCCGCCCTCCCTCGGGATGACGAGGAGGCTGCCGTGGTCGGCGGACTGTATCAACGACTTGAAGCGAATGTCCGGGAAGTCGGTGACAACGAGCACATCCATCACCCCCCAGATGTGATTAGCGGAGTCGCCGCGCAGCGCGCGCCCGATGCACCTGCGCACCGTGCTGCGCGCCCCGTCGCAGCCCACCACATAACGAGCCTTGATCGTCTCGATCTGTCCCTCATGCGCAGGATCGAGGCGCTCAAGCCCGGCGGTCACTCGATAGGGATAAGCATTGTCGCTGGCCGTGGCCTCCGGATCGATCCGCAGATCGAGCAGACGCCGCGCGTAGTGCGGCTCGAGTTCGCGCCGGAGATTTACGCATGACGTCAAGGAAGAAGTCGTGCACCCGCGCCTGATTCAGAACGACATGCGGAAATTCCGACAGCCCGCCTTCGGTGTCCTGCACCCGTCCGCTGCGGACGATGTTCAGGCGCTGCTTGCCGTCCGGTTTCCAGAATGTCGTCTCGTTAATCCAACAGGCTTCCTTCAGCACCCGCTCGCTGAAGCCATAGGCCTCGAACATCTCCATCGTGCGGCAGGCGATGCCGTCGGCCTGGCCGCGGAGCAAAGGACCGGACTTCTGGTCAACAATGCAGGTCTTGATGTCGGGAAAGGCGGACAGTTGGGCCGCCAGGGTCAAGCCGGCGGGCCCGCAGCCGACGATGAGGACGTCGACTTCCTCCGGGGCAGCGCCTAGAGCGCCCGCAGTGGCATAGCGCTGCGCCGGGTCCGAAATTTCTGGGTCACCGGGTTCGAATCCGTTCAGATGAAATTGCAACGAAACCTCTCCGTGCGCCGCCGCGTAGCGCAATGAAATCGCGACGCTGCATTCTGATCAACCCTCAGAGACGGCATCTTAGCTGGTAAAACGAGTCCCTTGATAGGGCAGAAACTGCGGCCAGCGCATCGGGTGCGCGACTTCGGGCAGATAGGCGCACGGCGCCGGGCGACGTCAGGTGCGAATAAACTCTCCGGCTCGCGCCAACGCTCGCCGCCCGTCGACCAGCCCCGCATTCCACAGAGGCCACGCATGAATCATGTGCGGCCAGATTTCCAAAGTCACGTCGACGTCAAAGGACCCAGCGGCGGCGGCGAAGCGCGTGGCGTCTGAAAGCAGCGTCTCCGCCGATCCAACCTGGATCAACGTCGGCGGGAAACCGTTCAAATCCGCGAACAGCGGCGAGATCAGAGGGTCCTTGCGATCGACAGGCCCCGGCACATAAGCGTCGGCCAATTCGCGGAGATAGCCCTTGTGGATAATCGGATCGACGGCATCCTTGGTGTCCAGGGTGGTGCCGGACATGGTGAGGTCGGTCCAGGGTGAGATCAGCCAGGCGCAGGACGGCAAGGGCTCATCGGCCGCGCGCAGTCTATTGATCAAGGTAATCGTGAGATTTCCGCCCGCGCTGTCGCCTCCGACGGCAATGCGGTCAGCCGGAATGCCCTGCCGGCGTACGAAGCGCCATGCCGTCATCGCATCCTCGTGTGCCGCCGGGTAAGGGTGCTCAGGCGCAAGTCGATAGCCGACAGCCAGCGTGCGCATGCGAGCCGCGCGACCCGCTTCCGTCACCATCCGCCGGTGACTCAGGATCGAACCCGAGCAGTAGCCGCCGCCGTGGAAAAATATCAGTACCCGGGAAGCGTCGCTGCCGGGCACAAACGACCATTCCCCGGGAACGCCATCGCAGTTGACGGCTTCGAGCGTCACATCGTCTGCTACCGGCCAGACCGACCCCACCTCGTCAAGACGCTGACGACGTTCCGACCATCCAATCGGCCGCGGCTTCGAGCCCAACAACGCTCGAATGTCATCAATCTCGTTATGACCCAAGGGTACTTCTCCCGCAAAGCAACGGCGTGCTCAAAGCAGACATCCAGCAGCAGGTGGCAAACACGTTGAACCGCTCAACGCGACGTGATCGCTTCAAATTCTTTCGTGATCTTTGCATTGTGTTCCGCAATGTCGCGATCTTGCTTGTCCTGCAGCGCTTTGGCGGCAGCTTCAAATTTGGCTTGGCATTGCTCTGCCGTCTCTTTCAGCCTGGCTGCGTCCGGCGGTTGGTGTTGCGCTTTAAAATCACTCTGCCATTGCGCCTTTGTCTTGCTCACGCCCTGTATCTTGATGACCGTGTCGTCGGACGCCGCCTTGATGGCCTCCAGGAGTTGAGGTCTGTCTAGTTTCTCAGCTTCGATGATCTCATTCCCATGCGCCGCGGCGGTCATAGCGGCCAGGCACATCGTGTACATCAGCATTTTTCTCTTCAGCATGACATCCGCCCTTCTGGTCCCAGACGCTAGTACGGAACGCCCTTCGGGCCCTGGACGACGAAATTTCCCTCATAACTTACCCATCCGCCACTCGACCCGATGTGCCAGGGAACCTCGAATATGTAGGGATTGGGCACATTCGACATGGCGATCGGGTAAATGTTGGATGGATAGACCGAACCGTTGTCCTGGCAACACGGGTCGTACTGCGTTGCAGGCGTGAAATCGACATACGCCAGCAACCAACCGCTTTTTACCGTCACCGAGTAGGTATCGGTCCCATTGGTGCTGCCAATACCCCAACAGCCGACGTGCTGGCCATAAAACTGGAGTTTGAAAGGGCTGCCGCAAGCGGAAATGGATCGGTTATGCAAAAGTAGTATGAATACCGCCAGGGTTACATGAGATTGTCGATGCCAGCATTACTGCACGTGACGGAAGTGACATCCGGCTTCGGCACGCTCGTCAATCCGATCGTTGGAGTGAACGTCGCCTTCCACACATTCGACCCTTGCCATCATAGTCTCACCAACCTGATATCCGCCATTTGCCCGACGAAACCTGAAACAGACGGCAGCTTGAGCTTAATGGCATACCGCTTCCAGGAGCTGGACTGCGGCGTTGGTATCGGCACATTCGTATTATGCGACGGCGTTGCGAAATGAACATTGACTGAGCCTGCACGTCCGAAGTTCCATCCGGTCAGCATGAACAGCTGGTCCGGCGTTATACCGCCTGATCCGCCGACGATGGTCGGGACGCTTTTAAAATACGCCTGACACGGGTTCGACGTGATCTTGGAATTTTGGATGGACACCGTGATGGAAACCTTCTGACTGTCGGCGGCGCCCATCGGATAAGTATGCGCAATTTCGTTGGATTGGATAAGACCTGACGACCAGCCGTTTGACTGCGCCGTGAGAGTCAATTCGTTTGTGGTGACACCATTCGGAAGCTGAACCGCAGCCCCGAGGAAACGGATGTGGATCGCACCTGGCGCCGTTCCGAAGTTCTGTCCGAAAAGATTAAATCCGCCGACTGCGTATATGACTTTAGGGCACGACGCTATATGTGGGTTCAACGCATAAGCGTCGTCACCAAAAGCGATCACCAGCATTGGCAAAGTAATCGTGAGAAGCGCGGAGGCGTGCTTGATGGCGCCGATGCTCTTCATATGACCAACTCCTATTTCGAATGCGTTCGTATAGGTACCGATGCAAGCGCTCTCACGCGTGAAGCCTAGCGCAAAATTCGATTGAAAAATAGCTTGGACTGGCGCCCGGGCGATCAGTGCGTTCCCGCTTTGGGTCATGTGTGGACGACGCCCGCATTGCAAGGAGATTTTGACGTTCGGCTTGCGGTCGGGTGCAAGTCATGTGTCCGGCCTGTTTGCGCGGCACCATGACCGCTGGCCCTGATGTAGTTCGCGGATCAGGTCCCAATCAATCGCCCGGGCTTTGACGCCCATGACCCAGAGGCGGGTTGTCCCAATCGACGGCTCGACCGTTTCGCATCACGCCATTGTCACCCTCGCAATTCGATTGTCTTGCTCCGCCGTCGCCTCATGCTCCCATTGCCAAGCTTCTTCAGGTGGCTGCAGCAAGTTGTGGCGCTCGATAGTGTCCTCCTTTGGCCATGATCGCCCAAGCGATGCGCGCCATTTTGTTAGCCACCGCAACGGCGACAAGCTTGGCCGGCTTCTTCGCCAGCAGCTTCATAATCCAAGGATGCTTTTGCGGATGCAGCCGGGCCTGTCGAACAACGGCTGTTGCACCGATGACGAGCAACCGTCGGAGATAGCGATCTCCCTGCTTGGAGATGCCGCCGAGCCGCTCCTTGCCACCCGTCGAGTGCTGCCGCGGCACAAGTCCGATCCATGCTGCAAAATCCCGGCCGGATTTGAAGCCACTCGGGTCTGCGACAGTGGAAGCGATGGCCGTGGCCCCGATCACGCCTATCCCGGGTACGGTTTCGAGGCGGCAGCTCATATCATTGGCACGATGATGCGCGTGAATGGCGCGATCCAGAGCTCCGACCTGCAATTCCAGAGCAGCGAGTTGATCGACAATAGCCTGCAGTGCCTGTTTCATCGCAGATGGAAGAGCTTCGTGATTACTCTCGTCCGTGATGATTGCGCCAAGCTGCGCGAGTCCTTCGCGTCCCGTCTCCCAACGAGGCCGAACTCCGCAAGGTGGGCTCGGAGTGCGTTGATCAGCTGCGTGCGCTGACGGATCAAAAGATCCCGCGTTCGATGCAACATGAGTAAGGCTTGCTGATCGGTCGACTTGATCGGCACGAACCGCATCGATGGGCGTGTCACGGCTTCACAGATCGCGGCCGCGTCAGCAGCATCGTTTTTCGACCGCTTGACATAACCCTTCACATAGCTCGGCGGCATAAGGCGAACCGTGTGACCGAGCTTGGAGATTTCACGTGCCCAATGATGACCGGTTCCGCAGGCCTCCATACCGACCAGGCAACCGGGAAGCTTGCTAAAAAATTCCAAGACCTGTTTGCGTCGCAACTGACGGGTGATGACAACCTTGCCCGCACTATCCACGCCGTGAACTTGGAAGACGTTCTTGGCGAGATCAACGCCGATGGTGTTAACATGCATGTGGACGACCCCCTCCGGTGATTCGTTGTTCAACGATCACCCCTTTGGCACATTCGATGCCTGGAGCGGGCGTCGTCCACCACATCAATCGCGTCGCTTTCGCTTTAAGCCGGTCACTTCTGGTTTAGATTTTATTCCGGTCATGTCGCCACGCCGCAATGACCAACCCCATGTGCCAAGAGGCGACATCACCCCGCTTTCTTCGATCTGTCTGTTAGCGAGCATCAAGTCGAGATCGGGGCACGGGGTTGATGACTCGTTAAAGCGAGTCGGGCCTGCCCATCACCAGTGTGAGCGCGATCACATCGCGCAGCCTCCATGTCTGGGCTACGTGAAAAGCGGAAGGCACTTCCGCCGACCCTAGCAACCACAGACTTGGAGACTACTCATGATCAACGACAGTAAAGTTACCAAGGACAACGCCAACGGCCTCGAGGCTGCGGCGCCGCGGATCCTCGCCCGCCAGCTCGCGCGGCCGCTCACCGACGACGAGATCGACCACATTGCCGGCGGCATGATTTCGCGCGGCGAGAACGGTAGCATCTCGGTCGCGAGTCGTGCCGATACGTGCTCGGGCACGGGTTGCCCCGAGAAAGACAGCGACGCGTGATTTACCTTCTCCCCGCCGACCTGTTGCGTCGGTCGGCGGGGATCCTTCACTCGAGCCATATTCAAAGCAAGGGATCGATTTCCAATGACCGTCCTCATTCTCGGCTTTCCCCGCGATATCCATATTCATGCGGTCCGCTGGGCGATCGAGCAAGCGGGGGGACGGCATCACACCGTCTACACGTCGGACCTGCCGCTGGTGCTGCGTTCCTCAATGCACATTACGCAAACCTCACAGGCCATCTCCGTTCATGATGGCCGGAGCCATGGAGCAAGCGGCGACTGGAGCACGGTATGGTTCCGCCGCAGCGGGCTGCCGATGCCGCCGCCTGGCATGTCCGACGCGGATTGGGCAGTGGCTTCACGCGAATGCGACTACCACATCCGCAACGTGCGGCGGCTCATCGCGCCTGACGCCTTCTGGGTCAATGATATCGCGGCACGTGAGGTGATGTTGCTGAAGATGCCTCAACTCATTGCTGCCGCGCGGTGTGGTTTTGCCATCCCGGAGACGCTCTATAGCAACGATCCCGACGCGATCCGCCGCTTCTGGGGTGAGCATCGCAAGGCGGGCGTCATCTTCAAGCTGCATATGCAGACGCATTGGCATGCGCAATCGAGCGGCGAGCGCCACGCGCTTTTCACCACCGAGCTGCGCCCGGAGAACCTTCAGGACGATGCGCCGCTTGCGGGCTGCCCGGCGATTTATCAGCGCAAGGTCGAGAAGGCCTACGAACTGCGCGTCACCTGCATGGACGAGCGCTGCGTGGCCGTCCGTCTCAACTCGCAGTCGCGCGATTCGACGCGGCTCGATTGGCGATCGGATATGGTGGCGCCGCTCAAGCCGGCGCTTGTCGCATTGCCACGCACGGTCGAGGAGCGGTGTATCGCGCTGATGCGCCAGCTCGGACTCGCCTTTGGCTGCATCGATTTCATCGTTACGCCCGAGGGGGAACACATCTTCCTCGAGGTCAACGAGATGGGGCAGTTTCTGTGGGTGGAACAGGACGAGCCAAGATCGGAGCTGCTTCGCTGCTTTGCGACGCTACTGCTCAATCAGCGGCTTGGGCCGTCGACTCGGCTCGTCGGGGATGAAAGATTGAGCTACGCGGGCTTTCTGGCTTCTGGTGCATGGGAGCGAGGCTGGGCCGAAGACGGCGAGAGCCATGCCAAATATTCTCCACCGGGCATCATCGACGAGCCTTGACCGGCGATATTATGCCGTCGCCGGTGGTCTGACGATGCGGCCCTATGGGCAGCGAGCACCCATCAGGCGAGTAGCCAGCGACATCGGTTGCGAGAATGGCAAGGCGGTGTTCGAGCCGCGCCTCAAGCTTGGTATCGAATCTCACCGTCCAGGGGTCATGCCGGCATAGGCCCCTCGATCCGATGAACTTCACGTACGGCGTTGCGATCGGCGATCCGGCTTCATCAACCCTTACGGAGAAAAAGGAAAGACCACTCTCGAGCAAGGCGACATGGGGCATAAGCGATATCGTGCCCGGTGCGTAGCATAGCTTCATGTCACCATTTTCCTGCTCCTTCCGGCCAACTGGCGTTCAGGCGGCTAGCTAATTGTCGAAACCGACGAACACCGTCGCTTCCTTGACTGACTTTCGTTCGGATACCACCGCATTTGCCGGGAAGCTTTCATCCGGCCAGCCCAGCGCGATACTTTTCATGATGACCTGATCGTCAGCTATTCCGGCATGCTCGCGCACTACCGGCGATTGCATGATGCCCTGGCTGTTAATCACCGCGCCCAGCCCGCGAGACCAGGCCGCATTGACCAGGGCGGTCGCCACCGCGCCGCAATCGAACGGCGTATCGTCGCTGCCGTCCAGCACGCGGTCATAGGTCACGATCACGCATACAGGCGCGTCGAATTGACGGAAGCCGCGCAGGACCCAGTCCTGGCGCATATTCTTGTCGTCTCGCGCGATCCCCATTGCGGAGAACAATTGCTTGGCGACGCCAACCTGCCTGTCGCGGTGCTGACCCGCAAAGCCCTGACCGGTGCGGAACTCGCGCGACTGCGGTACGCCGGCCACCATCCGCTCGGTGTTGCCGGCGCGGATCCGATTGAGTGGTTCGCCGGTGATGACATAGAAATTCCAGGGCTGGGTGTTCATTGACGACGGAGCGCGCATCGCCAAACCGATGATTTCCTCAATCAGCGCCTTGGGTACTGGATCGGGTTTGTAACCGCGGATGCTCCGGCGACCGAGGATAACGTCATCAAACTGCATTTGTGTGGGATTCCCGGGATAACACTTGAACCTGCCTGGATATTTGCGGTTTCTCGGCCTTCGCGCAAGATCGACGTGAGGTTCAGATAGCTGTCGTTACTTCGGGGCAGCCCGAATCAGTGCCAAACACGGACGAAGCGCCGCCGCGCCGGCTCAGCAAACTCTATCGCGTTTGAATAGTCTGTTGGCTGGTTTCGAAGCGCCTGATCTCGCCAAGGATGGCGGGGTTCAATTGAAGGGCGTTCGAATAACTTCGCCCCATGGGGCTGGCACCGTCCAGGGTGAAATCCGTGTAGTCGGCGGCATCCTGCCCGCCCCCGACATGAACGCCCTTGATTGCCAGTTCTCCAGTTTGCGAGCGGACCAGAATCGGCGAACCGCTGGTTCCCCTGGTCGCCGAACAGTCGCTGTAGATCGCGTCGTTCGCGACCGCATCAGCGGGCCTGCCCACCGCCATCACCGTGCAGCCTTGCAGGATGGGTTCGCGGTTGTAGTCGAACTCGAACGCGGGCTGCTCCGGATCACCGCGAATGAATTCCGTGACCTGCTTTGGAAGCGACGGCATGCGCAGTTGTCCCGCGGAGACCATGATCAGTCGTTCGCCGACCTCGAGCGATGCCGTGGTGCCAAGCGGAAAGGGATGAGCCCCAGGGATGGCTTGCCCGAGCCGCGCGATGGCCAGATCCAGATAGAATTCCTTTGCCGTGGATCGGGTGAAGAGCTTGATATCGTGTTCGCCAGTCTCGACAGCGATCCTTTGAAACGGCTCCTCCTTGTTCTGCCAGAAGCATTTGTCGAGATTGGCCCGCTCGTTGCCGTTCTCGTCGACGAAGATATGCGCATTTGTCAGGATAACGCGGCCCTGTCCGACCACGAAAGCGGTACCCTGCGTGCCCGGACAAACCACGTCGCCGACCGTTTGCCGCAGTTGCGCGATCTCTTGCGCGGACAGGCCAAGCTCCGGTCCCTTCGCGCTCAGCAAACCTCGCGGATCA
The DNA here is from genome assembly GCA_963725555.1 of uncultured Pseudomonadota bacterium. Lineage (GTDB taxonomy): Bacteria > Pseudomonadota > Alphaproteobacteria > Rhizobiales > Xanthobacteraceae > Bradyrhizobium. The sequence continues at coordinate 99,887 of CAVRYV010000019.1, forward strand.
ATCCACTGGCCGTTGGCGTTCTTGCTGCCGACCAGATTGACCTGCCGAACAACGCCCCCGGTGCCAAATTCGGCTGCCCTTAGCGGACCCGATCCCAATGCAAGCGTTGCAATGCAGGTAACGACAGATATGGCGTTCGTTGAGTTCATGCGAGTGGCTGATGCGCTGCAGCACGATCGGATGACGCCACTCGTACCGCAAAAAGACGTACTGGCCGGTCAATGTTTTTCAGAGATCTTTCGCCGAGGTCGTCGAACGCAAAACCGATCGTGTCACGGACTTGCTCGAAGGCGCTGCCCGACAGATATACTCCACCGGGCTCACACTCGTTCTCGATCCGCGCAGCAACGTTGACACAGTCCCCGAAAATGTCGTCTCCATAGACGATGATGTCTCCGACATTGATACCGATGCGAAAGGTGATGACCTGAGCGGCGCTGTCGTTACGCTCCCGCATCTTGCTCTGTACGGCCATCGCACACGTCACCGCATCCACAGCACCGGCAAATTCGACAAGTATCCCGTCGCCAGTCGTCTTGACGATGCGGCCCTTGTAGGCGGCGATCGACGGCTCAATGAGCTCGAGGCGGAATTCATTTAAGGTCGTTAGTGTGCCAAGCTCATCGATCCCCATGAGCCGTGAGTAACCAACGACATCGGCCGCAAGTACCGCCGCAAGTCGTCGTTCGACACCCATCGCAAAGCTCCTGTCGCCTAACCTTGCAACCGCTGTCATACCATAAAGATTTGGGCTCTCGCCAGCGCGGCCGGAGGTCTGCCCACTGCGATGACCTGCCGGCCCGATTGGGCAATGTCGGCTCTACCCGCCGCGCCTTCGAGATTCGTCCCAAACCAACGCCACGTGAACCCTCGCTTGTTGGGCAGCATTTCGGGCGAACAGCCGCTCGGAATAAAGGGCCAGCCCGAGGCCCATCACATTCCGCCCATCGGCCTGACGTACATGATCTCAATTGATGATTGCGGAATTTGCAGATGCGGGTGATTTTCGAAAGCCTTCGCCGCCGCCTCGTGGGAGTCAGCCTCGACAAATGAACACAAAATGATGTCGTTCTTGGTGTCGGAAACGCCGCTCGCGGTGACGCGCTTGGTCTTGCCGCCCGCTTCCGTACTGATGATCATTTTGGCGTGCTCGCCCATCCATTTTCCCCATGCTTCTTGCATTTTCTGTTCTTCGGCCTGCCGTGTCGTGGGGTCGGTTTTGGCCCAGTCCGCCATCACCGAGGCGGGGATCAGATACAGGACAAGAAACTTCTGTTTGGTTGCATCGGCCATGAATTTACCTTTCGCTTGGCGCTGTGTGGCTGGTTGAAGATACCCCAAGGACGAAGCAACTTGACACCCGCCGACATCGGCCAAAGGATTTTTTCGAACGGCCGTGCGGAACGACCGTGACAGCCCAAAGGCCCGGGCTCTTACAAAGGTGCCGATAGCCGATACTAGCCGCGCTCAATGAGAATGCCCGCCATACGTTTGTAGGCGACGTGAACCGCCTCTTCTTGCGATCAATACGGCGGCGGCTTGCGCTGCCGCTGCGCCTTGGCGGCTTCGACCCACCACATGAGGTCGTCGGCGAAGCGGGGAAATGTTTGTTCAAGCGCCTTGCCGCTCTCGCGGATCGGTTCACCTTCAGCCGACAGCGTCTGACCGATGGGACCGACCGCGATTGTGCTGGAAACCACCACCATCCCCATCTCGGACAGCGTACCGTGCCAGGCGGTTGCTGCCCGCGCGCCGGACAGACGGCCGGCCGAATAGCTCGCGACCGCGGCAGGTCGCCAAAACCATTCTTCCAGAAAATGGTCCGTGAGATTCTTCAGTCCGGGCTGGACGCCCCAATTATATTCGCCGGTAACGAAGACGAAACCGTCGGCTCCGCGAATTTTCTGCGCCAGATCTTCAAGGGGCGCGGGGGCTTGGCCCTTCGGATATTCCTTGTACATCCGATCAAGCATCGGGAGGTTTATCGCCTTGGCGTCGATCAGCTCCGCGTCGTCACCCCGGCGACGCAACCGCTCAACCACGAATTCGGCAAGCCGGATACCCATCCGGTCGGAACGATAGGAGCCATAAAAGACCAGGATGCGGTTGCTCATGGAAAAGCTCGATCGATGTCGTCGGTTCCGTGGTTCGCTGCCGGCTCGCAGGACGCCTTAATGTTCGACCCGGTAAAGGCGCCATCGTTCCGGCACGCCTTTGAGTTGGTGAACGCCGCGATCCTTGAAGCGGATACCAGACTGCGGCATTAAATCCTTCACCGCGCTCGACACCAGGACCTCGCCGGCCCGCGCCTTCGCGGCGACGCGCGCGCCGATGTGAAACGCCAGACCGAACACCTCCGGCCCGCTCACTCGGTATTCGCCCGCGTGCAGCCCCACCCTGATCTCCAACCCGAGCGTGCGCACGGACTCGCGGATGGCGGTCGCGCAACGGACTCCGGCAGCCGGCGCGCCGAACGTCGCCAGCAGTCCGTCCCCTGTCGTCACGACTTCTTTTCCACGCAAAGTCTTCAGCTCTCTACGGACCGCGGCGTAATAGAGATTCATCACCTGGGTCCAGCGCGAATCGCCCAGCCGCGCGGCTTTTTCGGTGGACCGGACGATATCGACAAACAGGATCGTGGCGAGCGCTTGTTCGAGTTCGGCGCCACGACGGACGGTTCGGCGCCGGATCGCAATATTCCCGGCCACCAGTTCATAGCGATGGTTGCGTCGTCGCGCGATTGCGTTTTTTGCATAATCTTTGGCACGCTGCATCGTACCGCAACGAATTGTTTTCGCCCTCGGCGGAAGCTTCCAGTAAATCCTTCGCCCATCTCCGACGCCATGGACCTCGACAGCGCCCCACTGCAGAGAAACCGTGGAGCCAACCCGTCGAATGCACCACGCCTTTGACGTGTATCCGGAAACGTTCGACTGATGGACGCCAATGCGAAGGAACTTGGGCATGAACGCGCAGCCGATCGAAAGGCCGTTTGAGCCTACTAACAGCAAAAACGTAATTAAACATTCCTGCGTTGGCAACAGTACTCCCAATCGAAAATTTGCCAATGGCTCAGGTGCCAATTGCAAAAACGCCATTCACGCTGGCGCGAGCGGTGAGATCAGGTAAGCTTCGACCTCCCGTTCGCACTTCTTGGTTGGCTGTTAGCGAAAGAAATTTCCATGGTGGTCAAGCCTTTTCGGATTTCTGTCGGTAATGACGTGCTCGCCGACCTTAAGTCGAGACTACAAAGGACTCGCTGGCCGGAGTCCGAGCCGGTTGACGACTGGAGCCAGGGCACACCGCTGACGTGGATCAAAGAGATCTGCCGGTACTGGGCTGAGGACTACGATTGGCGCGGCCGCGAAGCTCTGCTCAACCGCTTTGCGCAGTTCACCACCGAGATAGACGGGCTCGACATCCATTTCCTGCACGTGCGCTCCCCGCACCCGGAGGCCATGCCGCTGATCATCACCCACGGCTGGCCTGGCTCGGTGGTCGAGTTCCAAAAGGTGGTCGAGCCACTGACCAATCCGACCGCCCATGGCGGCGACCGTGCTGACGCCTTTCACGTGGTTTGCCCGTCATTGCCTGGATTTGGCTTCTCGGCCAAGCCGAGGGCTATCGGTTGGGGCGTCGATCGTATCGCGTCCGCCTGGGCCGCGTTGATGGACCGCTTGGGCTACGCGCGCTACGGCGCGCAAGGTGGCGACTGGGGCTCCGCTGTGACCTCTTCGCTCGGCGCGCACGACGCAAGGCACTGCGCCGGCATCCACATCACGCTCGCCATGGCCAGCCGTCCCAAAGTCGATGGCCAACCGACCCCCGAAGAAGCGCGAGCGCTCAAGGGAATCAAGTATTACGGCGACTGGGATTCTGGTTATTCCAAGCAGCAATCGACCCGCCCGCAGACACTAGGGTATGGTCTCACCGACTCTCCTTCCGGACAGGCGGCCTGGATCCTGGAGAAGTTCTGGGCGTGGACCGACTGCGACGGACACCCCGAAAACATCCTCAGTCGCGACGAGTTGCTCGACAACGTGATGTTGTACTGGGTGACTGCCAGCGCCGCGTCGTCCGCCCAACTCTACTGGGAGAGTTTCGGGCCAGAACGTCGGATTGCCCACCCGGTCACCATCCCGACCGGAGTGGCGGTATTTCCAAAAGAGATCGTCCCTCCCGTGCGCAAGTGGATGGAGAGCCGTTACACCGACATCCGTCATTGGAGCGAAATGCCCAAGGGCGGTCACTTCGCTGCCTTCGAGCAGCCTGACCTGTTTGTCCGCGATGTGCGGGCCTACTTCCGGATGTTGCGATAGCGGTGACAGAACGGGCATCATTCGGCGACGACCGCGAGGTGAAGCTTTGCATATGCGCGGCGGCGCTTCGAATTATCATTTACCGCGCCCGGCATGACCTATCCCGAAACGCAAAGCGCGGCATTCGGCCGCTGCAACTCCGACGAGCGAACGCGCGGCCATTGCCAGTCCCGCACCACCGCCTGCGCCGACGGGCGATGAGACTTGCGTCGTGTATCCGCTCCCAGAGTTGGACCGGAACTCATGAGCGACCGCAAATTGGCTGCCAATTTTCGGATTTAAGCGTATACTTATATGTAACCAAAATATCCAAATACGAATACTTATAAGTTGCCAACTTATGATATATTGGATATACATAAGTATACAAAATTGGCTTTCGATTAAGCACATGAGTTGACAAATGAGCGTCAAAACAGTCGCCCAGCGGCAGTACCGCAGCATCGTCGACAACGCTGCCGCCAGTGTCGCCGGCCTGAAAACACCGCCGGAGGGCTGGCTGCGCACGGTTCGCAGCGCCCTTGGCATGTCTGGCGCTGAGGTCGCGAAGAAGATGGGCGTCACCCGCGCGCGCATCACAAAGGCAGAGCACGCCGAACTGACCGGCGGCGTCACCCTAAAATCCATGCAAGCCACGGCTGAGGCGCTGGGATGCCGCTTCGTGTACGCGATCATCCCCTCGTCAGGACGCATTGAAGATATAATTACGGCCCAAGCCCGCAAAAAGGCCATCGCGATCGTCGGCACAGCCAGCAAGCACATGGCCCTCGAAAATCAGAAATTGCCAGACGACAAGATCGCTCAAGAAGTCGAACGCCTCACCCGCGAGATTGCCCAAGAAATGCCATCTGATTTTTGGCGCGGTTGATGATCGAGAACATGCAATATCCGGACGGAGCGACGCCGCTCGATCCGAACGAGCTTGGTGGTCTCAAGCATAAGCACATTACGAACTCAGGGCGAGCTCGATCAGCTGGAGCAGGCCAATATCGAGTCCGGCCTGCGCTGGCTTGGCCGCCAGCGGGCTCACGTCCTTACCGATGATTTTGCCATTACCCTGCACAAGCGACTATTCGGTGACGTGTGGGACTGGGCAGGCACGTTTCGAAAGACCGGAAAAAACATCGGCATCGATCCCATTCACATCCCCATCGAGCTTCGTACCCTGATGGGCGACGCGAAGCATTGGGCCGACAGCAGAATATACCCGCCTTCAGAAGCTGCGGTCCGCCTGCACCATCGCCTCGTAAAGATTCACCCGTTTCCCAACGGTAACGGCAGGCATGCCCGCATCATGGCAGACACGGTTCTGGACCGCGTTTACAAAACAAAGCCAATCGACTGGGCGGGCGGGCATGACCTTCAAAGGATGAATGAGCGCCGCACGGCGTACATCGCGGCCCTCAAGGCTGCAGACCAACACGACATTGGTCCTCTCATGAAGTTCATAGGCCAAACCTAATGAATGCGCCGCCGAACCAAACCTGCCGCCAGACCTCGGCGTATCGCGGTCTATCGTTTCGGTGGCGAACCGACGTCGCTCCATGGAAAAAAATCAGCGCTCTCAGCGCTAGGTTGCTTTTGCATCACCAGTCTCGTTCATCGGGCGGAGAGCTGAGGTGAGCTCAGCGACGGTGCCGATTTAATCAAAAACCGTCTCGCTTGATCACAAAAAACTCACAGCCGGATCGCGCCGTCGACGATGCGCGCAAAAATTTCCGCATCGACCGCAACATAAGCGCCGGATTCCGGATCCCTGAAAAAAACCGGATCCTTCACCACGCGCGGATCAAACCCCTCGCGCATCAAGTCCTGCTTTTTTTGCTTGAAGGTCTCGGTAGTATCGAGCGTCGCGCATATCCGGACCATCACCGGGCAGGCATAGGCCGGCAGCCGGCGCGACAGATGCTGATGGAACTCCATCAGGTCAAAGCTGTCGTCAACCACCACCGCCGCCATTCCGGCACGGCCGTCGGCGCCGGGAATTTCCACGCCATAGGTGGCAGCTTCGACCACGCCGGGGCAATCGGCCACGGCCTGGTTGACCTCGGATGTCGCGACATTTTCTCCCTTCCAGCGGAAAGTGTCGCCGACCCGATCGACAAAATGGAAATAGCCGCCTTCATCGAGCCGCATCAGGTCGCCAGTCCGAAACCAGGCATCGCCCCTGGCGAGCACATCGCGCAGGATTTTCTTTTCGGTCTCGGCGGCGTCAGTGTAGCCCTCGAACCGGCCACCGCCATCGTCGGCCGCGCCGATGCGGCCGATCGCCTCGCCGACCTCGCCTCTGGCGCAGACCGTGCAAAGCCCATCCGCATTGCGAACGGGACCGCCGCCCTCGGTGTCAACACGAATGATCGCGGCTGGAAAACGATGCGCCAGCAACGGCGGAATCCGGCCGATCGCCCCCGGCCGGCCTTCGACATTGTAAAGCGAGAAATTGCCTTCGGTCGCGGCATAAAACTCCAGGATCCGGGGAATCCCAAAGCGCGCCTGAAACGCTTCCCAGATATCGCCGCGCAGACCATTGCCGCAAGCCAGCCGAAGCCGATGCTGGCTTTCATATTCAGAAGGCGGAGCCTTCAGGAGATAGCGGCACAGCTCGCCGATATATTGAAACAACGTGCATTCCCAGCGCACGATATCGTGCCAGAAATGGCCGACCGAGAATTTGTCCGACAGCACCACCGATGCGCCCGCGGTCAGCATGCTGCATGGCGCGACAATGCCGCCGACGCTGTGAAACAGCGGCAGGCAATTATAGAGCCGGTCTTCGGGCGACGCGTCCGTCAATCCGGCAAACCAGCCGCCCCAGTTCAGCACGCGCCGGTGACTGATGCTGGCCGCCTTCGGCACCCCGGTGGTGCCTGACGTATAGATCAGCAGCGCCCGATCGTTGATGGTGACGCCGCGTCGTTCGGCTGGCGTCAGCGCACTGCCATCGATTTGTTCGATGACGGCGTCGATATCGGTTTCGTGATTTTTCGGGTTGACGTTGCCGCCGTGAATCCAGATCCGCGGCGCGCGGGTCAGATGCGGCAAGGCTGTCTCAAACGCCGCCCTGAGTTCGCCAGCGAGAATGAGATGGTCGGCGTCGGCGACGTTGAGGCAATGGGACAGCGATAACCCGACCAGTTTTGTATTGACGAGCGCTGCGACGGCTCCGACTTTGCTGATCCCGAGCCAGGCGGCGATATAATCCGGCCGGCTCGGCATCAAAATGCAAACGGTGTCGCCGGCTTTAATTCCCGCCGACAACGCCCAGCGCGCATAACGGTTGATGCGCTCAGTCAGGGTCCGGTAGCTGAACGTCTCGGTCTCCGATATCAGCCCAGGGCGGTCGGGCTGTCGCGCCGACCAATCCTCAACCACATCCGCAAACAACCGCTGCGGATCGGCCTCGATGCGCGACGTCAGCTCAATCGCCTTCAGCCAGCTCTTGGCGGCCGAGGGCTTGCGCCGCCGGGCCTGGTTTTCCGTCTTGTCCGTGACGGCTTGATCGATGATGGCTGTGTTCACGGCTGAATGCCCGTTAAATCCGGACAGCGTTATAGCCGCCCCGGCGCGATCAGGGGTTAATCAGCAGAGTTAAAAGCTGCTAAAAACCGTTGAAGGCATCGTCGCGGCCGGCGCGTCGATGGGTCGCGGTTCCGGTGGCGCGGTCTTGCGGATATCACAGCACGGATTTACCGGCATGGCGGGCGACGACCATGACGGCATCCCGGCCGCACGCTGCTGCGACGGCAAACATGATCGGACCCGATGCTTGATGGCACGTGTGTGGCCCATTGCCGCGGTGTTTGCCGCTCTGGTGCGGCCCGCGCTCGCGGGGCCGCCATACATCTCGGATGACCCTGAGCCTACCGACTATGCTCATTTTGAAATTTATTCGTTCAATTTGGGCACCGTCGCGCGAGGCGGGACGACGGGCACGACCGGCGTCGATTTCAATTACGGGGCGGCCCCGGACCTGCAACTGACTGCTATGCTTCCTGCCGGGTTCAGTAGTTCCGCCGGCTCGAACAGCTTCGGCACGAGCGATATCGAGTTGGCGGCGAAGTACCGCTTCCTGCGCCAGGACACGTTCGGGCTCGACGTCAGTATTTTCCCACGGGTGTTTCTTCCGAGCGGCTCGAATGTCATCGGCTTTAATAGCCCCGCGGTGCTGTTGCCGATCTGGGTCCAGAAGGATTGGGGCGGCGGATGGTCCAGCTTCGGCGGCGGCGGATGTGAGAGAGGTGGCCTCGGTTCGGAGGATTTTTGTTTGGCTGGCGCCGTATTGACCTACCAATTGCTGCCTAAGCTCCAGATCGGCGCCGAATTCTATCATCAAACCGCGGACAAGATCGGAACACCGGCAACATCGAGTTTAGGTGTTGGGGTTCGCTACGACCTGAGCGACACCTATCATCTCTTGGGCTATATCAATCGTGGCATCGAGAACACCAATGAGACAAATCAGCTCTCGTGGTACGCCTCGATCCTCTTCACGTTCTGACACATTGCTTGCGCTTGCCGCGAGCGAACAGCCCGTGTCGGGTCACGATCAAAGGCGAGACCGGAACCATCGGAACCAAACGAAACAGTCTGGATGCGGCACCGGACAGCGCTGGCAGACGCGACCCTTTGAACACTGCCCTGCCGCGATCATGCGAAAATCGCCGTGATATGCAAATCCCTGCCGGTGAGAGCCGACAGGGATCAGCAGAAAAGATGACGGACGGCGAGCAGTAGCCCGGTGGCCCGTCAAGGGCCTGCAGAGATATTAAAGCCCGCGACGCAAATCTAGGCAAGGCTAATTTGTGGGCACGGATATCATCATCCACGTGTATCTAACGACACGCCCAACTGGTGCGCCTTGACCGCGATCGCGCCGACGGTTCGCTTCAGCGCTTTCGAAATGCGGGAGACGCCGGACTTTTTCTTGGCCAACGACTTTAGTTCGCGCACGTCCGACGCCGTCCATGCACGCCGAATCGTTTTTTTCTTCGCTGAATTTTTCTTGGCAGGCATATTCTTCACTGACTCTTTCTTCTTGGCCATGTCGGCTCCTTAAATTCTGGAGCCGGGCTTGTATCACGCCCGGAAAATTTGGCAACGCATTGCTAATTAGCTAGGGCGATAATCAGTCACCAGATAACGCTGGGCATCAAGTTCGTCCTTTGGACGCATTCTTCGCAACCGACATCACCTCGCCGGTGATCTGTCTCATATGTTCTCCGGCATTGGTAAATTGGCTCCGCAAGAACTCTGATTAAATCTGCATTGCTTGCTGAAGATCGGTGGCGTGAACCAGTTTTCGCGCGTGCTCGAACGCAGCCTTCATATTCTGCTCGGTGAAGCTAAGGGCCTGCTTGGAAAGCTCGGTTCCCGGACTATGCATCGACGCCACGGACTTGTTTGCGGCATCGAAAAACATCCCGAATGCCTTCTCCGCCTGATCGATTGTCTTCTCGGCCAGGTCGCGCAATTCGGCCGGGACTTCCAGTTTTGGTTCAATCATGTCGCACTCCTCCCATTTCGACAAAAAGCTAACACATTTCCGCAACCGCGTCTGTGTGGTATTTAGCTCGACCCACCCGCAAGGCGGGAACATCTCGCTGATCGGCTGTCTAGAGCACGATCCGGAAAAGTGGGTACCGGCTTTCCGAAGGTCAAGCTCGCGCAAAAAGACAGAGCGAGATGGCGATTTCGACGAAAAACCATCTTGCTCCAGCGCGGCTGCTCGCACTCTTTCCCCAGTCGCATCGCGCGGCTGGAGCGTTTTCCAGCCAAGTGGATGCCGGTTCGCGCTTGGAAAACGCGTCAAATACGAAATAGAGCCCCGGTTCCGATTCAATCAGAACGGAAAAGGCTCTAGTCTGCGTCTTAACAAATGGAGCGATCCCGAAACCGACGCTTTCGGGTTTGCGGGTTGCCGCTGGTAATTGGGGGATGGAATGTCTGGAAAGTGGCTGGTTCTGGTATTGTTTCTCGCCGTGACGACTACGCTGCTGAATATGGCAATTTTCGTCAGCCAAATTTCAACGGCCGCGATCGCGCGCGGCGGTATCAACGCCGGTAAATTGCTGGGTGACGACGATTTCACGGATGGTCTTACAAAGATCATCCGAAAGACCGTTCGCGATTACTGTACCGTAGGCAAGAGAAACGGCATAGACTGTAGATCCGGACGGAAATCGCGCGGGGTAGGCGACGCTACCCATAGCGACGGTGTTCGAGGCGAAAACCTTAACAACTTGCTTTTCAGGACCGATGTCTTCACCCGACCAGACCGAAGAGGCCGGCAGCGCGCCACCGCGGCGCCAGCAGCGAAGGCGCAATTCGCTGTTTATTTTACTTGCCGGGATATTTGTTTTCGTCGCGATCACGGGCGCGCTGTATTTCGCGTTGCGGCCCGAAACCCTGCGCATCGCGGTGGGGCCTCCGGGCAGTGACGATCAGAAGCTCATTCAGCTGCTGGCGCAGACCTTTTCCCGGCAGCAAAACTCGATCCGGCTTGCGCCGATCTCGACGGAGGGCGCGGTCGAGAGCGTCGCGCTGCTGGCCGCCTCCAAAACGGATCTGGCGGTGACGCGCGGCGACCTCGATTTGCCGGCCGATGCCGAGTCGGTTGCGATCGTGCGGAAGAACGTCGTCGTGCTCTGGGCGCCCTCGGGATTGCCGGCCAAGGGATCGAAAAAAGTCCAGCGCCCAAGATCAAAAGCCTCGACGATCTGCAGGGGCACCGCGTCGCCGTGATCGGGAGAACCCAAGCCAACGTCACGCTGCTTCGTGTTATCTTGACCGAGGCCGGCATTGTTCCCGACAAGGTCACGGTGGTTCAGTTCGCGACAAATGAGATCAGCGAAATGGCCCGCGATCCGACCATCGATGCCTTCATGGCGGTGGGACCTCTGGATAGCAAGATTACCGCCGATGCCATCGCCGCCACCGCGCGCGACCGGGGCGAACCCAAATTTCTGCCCATCGATGTATCCGAGGCGATTGCGCAGAAGCATCCTTTGTATGAATCCGAGGAAATTCCCGGCAGCACCTTTAGTTCGGCGCCGGCTAGGCCGGACGATAAGATCGAAACCGTTAGCGTGAACCATCTGATCGTGGCGCGGCACGCGCTATCCAAGTCGGAGGTGGGCGCGTTCACGCGGCAACTGTTCGCGGACCGTCAGTTATTGGTGAGGGAACTGCCCGCGGCCGCCAACATCGCGACGCCGGACACCGACAAGGCCGCCGCACTGCCGGCGCATCGGGGTGCGGCGGCCTATATCGACGGCACCGAGCGCACGTTTCTTGAGAAGTACAGCGACTATATGTGGGCAACGATTCTGTTGCTGTCCGGTCTTGGATCTGCCGGCGCCTGGTTCCGCAGCTATATGAAGCGGGATGAAAAGGCCGAAAGCGTTACATTGCGCGACCGGGTGCTGGCGCTGATCGTTCGGGTGCGGCACGCCGGCTCGGTCGATGCAGTGCAGGACATGCAACACGAGGTCGACAGCATCCTCCGCGAAGTGCTGGTTTGCTTCGATGACGGCGCGATCGACGAAGGCGATCTCTCGGCCTTCAACCTGGTGTTCGAACAATTCCATCATGCCGTCGCCGACCGGCGCTTGGCGCTGGAGGATATGCCCCAGGACCTGGCGCGCTTGCGCAGCCGGCAATAACAAATGCCCCGCGTTTATTGCCTCCTCGGAGTACGACGAAGCCACGCACATTTTGGAGCTCCTTCTGGACTGGAGCGGGATAACCTCTTGGGGTCAGGCTCTCGGGCCAATCCCGTTTTTTAAATCTCCGAGACAAGTGTGACCAAGGTCACGGCACGCGACGGGTCCTTTTAATGGTTGGCCACGGCGGCGGAATGGTCCGTTCGCCAGCGAATTATTTGAGGAGATTTCCCATGCGCGACCAAGACACGACAATCCAGCGGCTTAGCGATTCAGAACTCGAAACGGTCGCCGGCGGACTTAACCCGCAGCCCCTTCCGCCATTCCAGGCCACCACGGAACAGAACTGGCGCGTTCTTTCGCCCATTTTCACCGGCGCCGCAGTCACGGCAATCGCAGCCGTTGGGCCCGCCGTTGGCTAACGGGCGATTCCGGAATCGCAAGTTTTAGTGGCCTACGGCGCCGAATCTTGCGATTCTATAGCTTCGCGATGTAAGCGCGCCGCATCGGTTTCAGCACCGCCAGCGCCAGCACGCCGGTCAGGGCATCGATCGCGATGATGATGGCAAACACCGGCAGCCAGCTTCCGGTTTGCTCGCGCAGCAGCGCCGCGAGCGGCCCGCCCAGGATCGAGCCGACGCCCTGCGCCACATAGAGCAAGCCATAATTGGTGGTGGCGTGTTTGGCACCGAAGGTGTCGGTTAGCGTCGAGGGAAACAGCGAAAAGATTTCGCCCCACCCAAAAAAAACCACGCCGGACAGGATCACGAACGCCGGCGCATTGTCGCGGGACATGACCATCGCGGTGACGGCTGCGGCTTCCATCAGGAACGCGATCCCCATGGTGTTCTCACGGCCGATCTTGTCGGAGACCCAGCCGAAAAACGGGCGGGTCAATCCGTTGGTCAGACGATCGATGGTGAGCGCCAGCGGCAATGCCGCCAAACCGAACACCACGACATTGGCCACGCCGAAGTCGCGCGAAAACGCCGCGAACTGCGAGATGATCATCAAGCCGCCGGTGGACATCATGGTCATCATGACGAACATCAGCCAGAACACCTGGCTGCGCAGCATCTGGTTCGGCGGGATCCCCGCCTGCGACGCCATCGCCGGGGGCGGCGGCAACACATCCGCCGATGTCGGCATCCGCATCGCCAGTGCTGCGGCGGCGCCAACAATTCCAAGGATGATGCCGAACACCACCAGCGTATGCTGGTAGCCGGCCTGTTTCATCATGGTGTCGATCGGAAACGTGGTGAGAATGGCGCCGAAGCCATAGCCGGCAGCCACGACCCCGGTGGCCAATCCGCGCCGGTCCGGAAACCATCGCACCACCAGGCCGATGATTTCGACATAGACGATGCCGGTCCCGATGCCGCAGAACAGTCCGTAAGTCAGGTAAAGCCCGGTCAGGCTGGTCGCATAGGCGGCACTGATCCAACCGAGGCCGGACAACAGGCAGCCGGCGGCGATCAGCAAGCGTGCGCCGAACTCTGTCGACCAGATAGCCCTGCAAAGGCGAAAGCCAGGTTTGCAGAACGATGACAATCGTAAACGTGACCTGGACCGCGGCCAGGGTAGCGCCCAGGCTTTCCTGCAGCGGCTTCGTGAAAAGCGTCCAGACATATTGCGGGCTGGAAATCGACATCATGGCGATCAGCCCGAGCACAAGCTGAACCCAACGCGTCGATGCCAGCGATCGACGCGTCTCCGCCGAGACCGTAACCATTGTATTCAAGTCCCCCATCACGATCGCCCGGCGGTTCGATTATGATCGGTCTTCTGAAGTCACGCAAGGCTGATCGAACGCCGCGCTGTCAATAAAAAAGGCAGCTTGGAAGGGAGTAAACCGAGAGGGAAGCTGGCGTAACTGACCATGCGTGAGGCCGACCAAGGACAGCCCTCGCCGCTCTCGTGCTCGCTCTCCGCCACTTATGGCACTCACGCCAGTTTATCACTACTTCGGACTATAACTCTTCGGATCGGATCTGCATTTCCACCAAAGCCATGGTTTGCAGGGTTCGAGGATCCCGTTCCCCCTGCTTGGCGCTGCGGAGAATGCTTTCGGCGATGTTTTGCACCCGCTGCGAACTCACCGGATGCGGCAACGTGGCGACCGCGCCTTCGAGCGCCTGATCCATCGCCTCAATCAGGTCGGGAGGAAAGGCGGCATTTGAAAAATCTTTCATCGGCTGCTTTCATTTCCGGCTAACGCAACCATTTGAAGTCAACGCAACTCCTGCGAGCCAACCGGTTGGTTGGCTAAACGTTCCTCGCAACTTCCGCTCGCGGAACAAAACGGGCGCGGCGATCTTTATCTCTTGCAGGAGAGAGACCGATGCGCCGAGCCAAGCCCCAGCCAGTCCGCAACAAGATCGATTTGGGCGACCCCACGCAGATTCGCGCTTGGTCCCGACGATTGGGCATCACGGCGGACGAACTCAAGGTCGTCGTCGCCAAAGTCGGCAATTCAATCACTGGCGTCAGCAAAGAGATCGATCTTCGGAAGGCGATCCCGGACCCGAAAGCGATCCCAACCGCTCCGGTTCGCATCGATCCGGTTTCGGTCCCGACCGGCGAAGCGGTCGCAGCCGATGCTCGGCCGGCGGTCGCAAGCAGCTAGGCGGGAATCAACTGGGCGCGAAGCGATCAGGCTTGCCGAGCGCCTCAGCCCGCCCCCAATACTCAACGCTCATATTTGGTTCCCGACGACCGGCCCAGGATCGCCGTCGCCGTGTCGCGCGTTAACGACTGGACCGGCAACTGTGACTTCGAGAGCCGCTGCATGCCTGACATCATCGATCGCAAGCGGGATTATTCGGGGCTGAAGCATCACGCCAAGGTGCATAGCTTCCGCATCGTCACAGCCATCCTGGCATGGGTTCTGATCGGCGTTGCCTTTTACTACCGGCCGGATTGGATCAAATGGGCGCTGCGCGCCGCGACGCATGGCATCGAAGCCGTCGGCGACGCGCTGCCATCGCCGTGGGGCGATCGTATCGAAATCATTTTGCGGGAACTCGGCGGCTTCATCTGGATCCAGATTACTGCCCTGATCATCGTGATTCGCGTGCTGCTTTCGACCATCGCCGCGGGCTGGCGGCGCCGCAGGCGGTACAATCCTTGACGACTTGCGTCCAAACTCAGGTCCGGTTTGAAACTCAAACTCGTTCCGCTTGCGCCGACTTTTGCATGATCATGGCGGCCACGGCCTCCAGTATCGCGGTGTTGGCCGTACGCCGATAGGCCCAGCGCTCGTCAGGCGCCACCGGGGCGATCACCATGGTGGCGTTGGCCTCGAACAGCAAGAGATCGCCATCGGGGCCGAGCCCAAAATCGATGCCGGCATAGTCGAGCCCGAGCGCGGCTTGTATCCGCTCAAGTGCTGCCATCGCCTTGTCGCCCAGTACGGCCGGCATATCGCCGAGAAAGCGCGCTTCCTCCAGCCGATGGTCCGGCTTGTCGGCCATATCGGCGGTGAAATAATGCACTTTCCATTTGCCGGAGATCGCCAGATGCAGCGGATAGCATCGGCCGCCGATCATCATCACGCGATATTTACGCGCGTTGCCGTCCCGGCCACGGGCATCGAGATATTCGATCGCCAGCAACTCGTCTCCCGGCAGGCCGGCCGCGGCTGCGGATAACTCGGCTGCCCGTTCCACGATGATGAAGTTGCGCCCGGTGTGATAACCGGGCGAACGCAGCAGCAGCGGAAATGCTAAACTGGTGGGTCGTTAGCGCGGCGACGCCATCGGGACCGGCGAGGATGTCCCGCGCGATCGCGATCGTGCGTGGCGTCACCACCCCTGGCACGGCGCGCAGCCGCTCTGCATTGCTGATGCGGCCGGTCTTCATCACCGCGTGCGGATCGTTGATGACAGGTGTCTTGGTTCGTGCCGTCAACCGGATGGCAGCCTCCAGCGCGGGCTCGCACAGGTCGGCATCGCCGATGGCATTGAAGATCAGTTGATGCGGCGGCAACGGCACCGACGGATCGAGATAGTCTGTGACGATAACCGAAGTCAGATAGACGCTGTCGTCCAGCAACGAAGCGGTCGGAATGTTGCCGCCGCCCGACGAGACCAGTTGCAGCAAGGCGACCGGCGGCTTGGTGCCACGGTATGGCAGCGTCGAAACCGCGTGGTCGCGAAAACCCCGTTGAAAATGATGGCGGGCGCCGGCGCGGTCGCCGAGATCCGACAGCACCGCGCCCAATCCCTGATGGGCCTCGGCGTAATCCGGATCGATCCGTAACACCGTTTCGTAATGCGCGCGCGCTTCGAGATGCTTGTTGGCGCGCAGCAGCAAATTGGCCAGATTGACATAGGCCATCGGATTTTTGGGATGGTGGAGGATTGCCTCCGAATAGACGCGACAGGCGGCATCGATCGCGCCCATGCTGGTCAGCAGCGTCCCGAATTCGTTGAGCGCGCTGAAATGCGTCGGCGCTCGTCGCAGGATGTCGACGAATGCCTGTTGGGCATCCGCCCGCCGGTTGAGGGCTGCAAGCAGCACCGCGCGTTCGATTTCGATGCCGATCGTAGTCGCGCCCGCCGGCTGGCGCGCCAGCAACTCGTCAATCTGCGCAAGCCGCGACTCCTGGGCCAGCCGGGGCGCCCAGCCGCCGGTGCTGCCGGCATGGTCTTGCGAGAGAGCCGCGCTCTGCAAATGGCTTTGCATCGCCCCTTATCTGCTGATTCGCAGCCCGCGCGTATCGGCGATTTTCGTCAGCCGCAGCAATTATTGCCGGATGTTTCCCTTGGCGCCCACGCGCGATAGTTGCTCTGGGAAGACTTTGTTTACCAAGAATCTTCATGGTTGCTTCACCCTTATCGCGAGCCAAGGCACCCATTCATGACCGCACCCGCGTCGGCCGACCGCGTCCCGGACGCCGATTCCGCCATCTCATTCACCGCGCAGCAACTGCGCGTGGGGCGGGAGCATTACGCCGCCGGCCGGATCGGCGACGCCATGGCGGCCTATCAACGCGGCCTCGCCGCGGTCGCCAATGAATTGCCAGATAGCATTTCCGCCGCGACCGTTTCGGAGCTGCATTCCCATCTCGGCAACGCCTGCATGGTTCGCGGCGAGTTCGAACCGGCAGCGGAGAACTATAAAGCCGCGTTGCGGCTGGTGCCCGACCAGACATCCTGCTGGTGCAACCTCGGTAACGCCTATCAGAAGACAGGCAAACCGCAGGAAGCCATCGCCTATTATCTTCAGGCGCTCAAACTCAATCCGGGCCACTGGGCCTCACGGACCAATTTGGTTCAGGCGCTGATGGCCACCAAGCAATATATTGTGGCGAGGGCGCTGTTGATCGAACTGGCGGGCGAGCGGCCGCAGGACGGCCAGATCCAGCATCAGCTTGGCAAGACTTACTTCGAGCTCGGTGAGCCGGAATTGGCGCTGGCGTGTTTTGCGCAGGCGATTGCCCTTAATCCGCGCGATGCCGAGAGCCTGTATTGGATCGGCGGCATCAAACAACGAACCGGCGATATCGAGGCCGCCAAGGCCGCCTATGCGGCAGCCGCGCAGATCCAGCCCTTGATCACACGGCCGGCCGCGAAGACGCCCGCGGATTTTCGCGTGCTGGCGCTGTATGGCCCGTTCGCCGGCAACACGCCGACCGAATATCTGTTCAAGGATGCGGCCTACGATACCGACACGCTGGCCCTGTTCGCCGCCAACAGCTACGACGTGGCAGCTCTGAAGCTTGATGCACAGATTGTGGTCAATCTGATTTCCGATGCCGACCAGGCTGACGGGCTGTTGCCATTGGCCGCCGATCTGGCGGACCAACTGGGCAAACCGATTATCAACGATCCGCGCAAGATCCAGCGCACTACCCGCGACGCCGTCGCGGAGCTGCTGGCGGAAATCCCGGGTTGCCGCATCCCGAAGGTCATGCGTCTGAAGGCCGGCGCCGATCTTTCCATCGCGACGTTGCGATCAGCCGTTCCGTCTACTTCGGTTCTGGCCCGGCCGGTCGGGACCCATGGCGGCGACGATTTTGAAAAGATCGAAGACCCGGCCGAACTGACGGCTTTTCTGGCGCAACGTCCTGATGCCGATCATTATCTGATCGAGTATGTCGATTATCGCTCCGACGATGGCCATTTTCGCAAATACCGTTTCATCTTCGTCGGCGATCAGGTTCTTCCCTACCACCTCGCGATCGGAAACGACTGGAAGGTGCATCACGTTTCCACCGACATGGTCAATCAACCCTGGATGCAAAGGGAAGAAGAAGCATTCTTGCAGGATCCCACCACGGTTTTCCATGCCGGGCATTATCAGGCGCTGCGCGCGATCCAGCACTGCATGGGCCTCGAATATTTCGGCATCGATTGCGGGCTGGATCGTGATGGCAATCTGGTGGTGTTCGAGGTCAATGCCTCGATGCTGGTCCATGAGCACAACGAGGACTTCCCCTACAAGGGGCCGTTCGTCATTCGCATCAAATCGGCGTTCGATGCGATGCTGCGAGAAATTCGCGACCGCTGGCGCTTTCCGCAGCTTGGACCGAAAGCCGGTCTAAAACATCCTGAACTCAGGTCAATGTCCGATCGCTTCTCCCACGCCCGCATGCAGGACTTGCAATCCGCTTTCCCGTTTAACTCGAATCACTCAAGCTCGTCGCCTTAAGCCCAAGTTCGGAACTCCCGCATGAATCGCCATCAGCGCCGCGCTGTTTCCAGGACGAGCGGAGCGGTTCCAGCTGGCGCGCCGGATACCTCGGCTTCTGCATTATGCGATCTGGGGCGCCGCCTCCTGCAAGCTGGCCTAGCCACGAAAGCCGCCGATTTGCTCAAGCGCGCATTGGCGATGGATCCCGTTCACGCCGATTCGCTGTGCTTGATGGGAGAGGTCTCGCTTCATTTGGGACACTTCGACCAAGCCGTCGAGTGGGTTGCCCGCGCGGTCAGGATCGCGCCGAAAGCCGCTTATGTCTCAACCCTCGGAACCGCGCTGATGCGGTCAGGCCGGCTTGAGGAGGCGCTCAAGGCCTTCGAAAAAGCAATATCGATCGAACCGGAGAACGCCGAGATTTGGAAGAATTTCGGCTCGGTTCTGATTGATCTCGACCATCCGGATCAAGCTCTTTTGGCCCTTCAACAGGCGCTGGAGCTGCGCCCCCGTTACGTCGACGCCACAAACCTCTATGGAATGGCTCTCTACAAGCAACAGCGGTACGCCGAGGCGCTTGAACATTTCAATCTCTCGCTTGAAGTTGAGCCGGCACAGGCGGGCGCGCTCCAGGGCCGCGCTCTGGTGTTGCTGAATTTGAAACGGTTCGAGGAAGCGCTGGCAGACAACCATCAGTCGCAGCTTTTAAATCCGTTGAATGCCGATACGCATAATAATCTGGCCATCGCACTGCAGAAGCTGGGGCGACCCGAAGAAACGTTGGCGTGGTTTGATCGCGCGGTCGCGCTTCGCCCCAATTTCGTGCTCGCCCTGAACGGCAAGGCCTATTCACTGATCGAGCTTCGGCGGATTGATGAGGCTTTTGCCTGCTACGCGCAATGCCTCGCCCTCGATTCGAAAAATCCGGAGGTCCACTGGGGCCTGGCCTTGCTCCAGATGCTCGTTGGAAATTTCGAGGCGGGCTGGCTTGGTCGTGAAGTCCGATGGGAGCTCGGACTGATACCGGACCCCAAATTGCCGCAACCTCTTTGGCTGGGCGACAGCTGCATCGAAGGCAAGACGATCCTGCTTCACGCCGATGAGGGCATTGGCGATGTGTTCCAGTTCGCTCGCTATGTCCCGATGGTGGCCGCTCTCGGCGCTCGAATTATCGTCGTCGTCGCCAGTCCGACGCGTTCCCTGATGTCTCGAATGAATGGCATTGCCGAATGCATTGCGAAACCGACCGGCGCGTTGCCGGCCTATGACGTCCATTGCCCCATTTCCAGCTTGCCACTGGCCTTCAAGACAACCCTGGATACGATCCCGTCCGCTGTTCCCTATCTCCCGCCGCCGATCCACGACCGCATCATGCAATGGGAGCGACGGCTTGGCGCCCATGATCAATTCCGTGTCGGTCTGGTCTGGTCCGGCAATGCCGCCCACTCCAACGATCACAATCGGTCAATGCCCCTGCGCGAACTGACCAGAATTCTCGATCTGGACGCCATGTTCATCAGCTTGCAGAAGGACCCGCGCGAGCAGGACCGGCAACTCCTTGCCAGCACCCCTATCCTTGATATGACGGAAAGCCTGTCGGACTTTGAGGAGACAGCGTCGCTCATTTCCTGCGTGGATCTCGTCATTTCCGTCGATACCAGCGTGGTACATCTGGCCGGCGGCCTCGGCCATCCGGTCTGGATCTTGCTGCCTTACACCCCGGACTACCGCTGGATGTTCGATCGCAAGGAGACCCCCTGGTATCCGACGGCCAAGCTGTTCCGGCAGACCGAGGAACGTCAGTGGTCAGAGGTCCTCGATCGGCTGCGTATTGAGCTCGGCGCTGTCATCGTAGATTGGCGTTCCGCGCGCGCGTCCAAGGCATCATAGTTCAGGTTAAGGCCGGGAATCGCTTCGCCCTCGCCCCGCTCTTGCGGGGAGAGGTGAACCAAAAGCCATCCCGCTCAAAGACTCGATCGCCCGCATCTTCGCCCAACGCCCCCGTCCACCTACTTCCCCGCCGAATCCTTCGACAGCAGCGCGATCGCCTCCTGCACGGTGGTCATGAATTGCGCGGGGAAGATGATGGTGGAATTCTTCTCGACCGAAATTTCCGCCATGGTCTGCAGGGTGCGCAGTTGCAGCGCTACCGGATGCTGGGTGATGATGTCGGCGGCCTGGCCGAGCTTGACCGCGGCCTGGTATTCACCCTCGGCGGCGACGATCTTGGCGCGACGCTCGCGCTCGGCCTCGGCTTCCTTCGCCATCGCCCGCTGCATATTTTCCGGCAGCGTGATGTCCTTGATCTCGACCGCCGTGACCTGCGTGCCCCACGGCTCGGTGTGCTGGTCGATGACGTCCTTGATCTGGTCGTTGATGCTGGCGGTGTCGGAGAGCAGCTGATCGAGGCTGAAGCGGCCGACCACGTTGCGCACCGTGGTCTGGCTGATCTGGTTGATCGCGTTGTAGACGTTCTCGATCGCGATCACCGCCTTTTCCGGGTCGGTAATGTGATAATAGGCGACCGCCGCGATATCGATCGACACATTGTCCTTGGTGATGATCTTTTGCGACGGGATCTGCATGGTGACGGTACGCAGCGATACCCGCACCATCTGCTGGATCGGAACGAAGATCAGCGTCAGCCCCGGCCCGCGGACGCCAGCAAATTTGCCAAGCAGAAACACCACGCCGCGTTCGTATTGCTTCAGCACGCGGAGCGAAACCAGCGCATAAAAGATGAAGGCGACGATCAGAAGAAGTATCAGGTCCATGACGTCCTCGCTGGCTGTCTCGCCATTAGAGCACGGTGGCGTTGAATTGTATCAACGCAAAACATTCGGTTCCCCTCTCCCCGCAAGCGGGGCGAGGGAGCAGCCGCATCAACACCACGCCCAGTTACAGCCGCCCAGCAGTCGAATGCGACGATAAACCACATAGCGGCGTCTCGCTCCGACGGCGCGCGCCTGCGGATGGGACTGGTTTGCGGCGACCACCCGTCGAAAGAATGAAACCGGCTCGGGTTGTCGCGCCCCATCGGGGTCGACCTGTTCGGCGCGCAACCGCAAAGCACCGGCTTTTTCAAGGTTGGGCGGACCGACAAGTCCGACCTCGTACATGTTGGCCAGGAATCTCAGCGCATAGCCATTGTTGAGGTCGGCGGCTTGCTGGAAATATTGCGCCGCCATTGCATAATCTTTCGGCACGCCCTGGCCGTTGAAATACATGTTGCCGATCTGCTGCAATGAATCGGCGTTGCCGGCCTCGACCGACTTCTCAAACCAGTCCAGCGCCTTGCCGAAATCCTGTTTGACATAGGTCCCGCTGACATAGGATCCGCCGAGGCTTTCCATGCCAATGGCGGAACCGCTGGCTGCCGCTTTGGTGAAGAGCTCGAAGGCCTTTTGTTCGTTCTTGACCACGCCGAGCCCGTTGGCAAAGCAAACCCCCAGTGCATTCTGCGCTTCCGGCAGCGTGTCGGCCGCGATCGCCAGATGATGGGCGGATTCAAAATAATTCTTGGCGTAGAAATAAGCCTTGCCGAGCGCAAAATGGAAATGCGGCTCGTTCGGTACGGCCTTGATCGCAGCTTCGCAGGCGACCACGGCGCGATTCCAGTCGGTCTTGACGCCGAGCACCACGGGGGCGGTCGGGTCGGGCGGCATCGTCAGCCGATCGCATTCCTTGACGATGTCGGGCACGGCCGCGGCGCGTTCCTGCGGCGCATTTGCGGCCGCCGGAGTTGCCGGCGCCGCCTGCGCCACGACGGGCGCGGCAGGCGCGGCTACGCTGTTCGCGGCGGGGGTCTGCTGCGGAGCCGTTGCCGCCGCCGGCGGCCCGGCAAGATAGACGTCTCCGACCAGCGACGAGCTATCCCACGGCGTCTGCTGGCGGTCGGTCGCCTGCAACACGTCGCCTCGCACCCTTGAAATCATTTGCCTTACTTCGAGTCCCGGCGTCGCGACATGTTTCAGCAACGCCGCCGTGAACGGCGAATTGCGGCCGGCGCCATCGAGCGCAACATTGTTGGGCTGGGTGGAATAGACGATCAGCGATCCCTCCGCTGTCGCCTCGATGCGGCCAAGGCCACGTGTGGTCACGCCACGACCGCCGTGGGAAAGCTTTTCGGCGAACGGATTATTGCGGCAGGCATCGAGAATGATGATGTTGGTGCGGCCGGAGGCTTCCATCTCCTGCTGGATGTCGCTGAGATTGATGGTGTTGAACCGCACGTCGGCGGCGCTGTCGATTTTGGCGTCGACCGGCAACAGATAATTCTCGCCGTTCATCTGCAGCCCGTGCCCGGCATAAAAAAACAGCGCCACGTCGGCGCCACGCAGGCGCTCGGAAAAATCGTGAACCGCCTTGGCCATCATCTCGCGCGAGGCATCGCGCTGCTCGATGACCTCGAAGCCGACGCCGCGCAACGCCTGCGCCAGATCGGCGGCATCATTGGACGGATTGTCGAGCGCGGGAACGGCGGCGTATTTCGAATTGCCAAGCACCAGCGCCAATCGTACGCCGGCGGTGGCCGGCGAGAAAACAGCTCCGAACCAGGTCAGCACCAACACCAACACGACGAGAAATCGATGCGATTTTTCCACCGCTGCCTCCCGACCCTCCGGCTTGCCGGCTGCCACGAAGCATGAGCGCCTTATCCGCACTGCGCCACCATGCCCATTGCAAATACCAGTCGCTTCATACCCCAGAATGCAAAGCCGAGACAGCCCCATAGCCTTTCGAACCGGGAGCGTCCCACCCTCCCGCGAGCCGCTTCATTTACTTCCGCTTTCGACGGCAAAGCGGACATGGCCGGACTTGCTGCTAGCTCGCCGCGGTAGCGTTTGACCCAAGGCGGAGCTGCCCTGTCTTGCTCGCACTGGACCTGCACTGGCGATAGCAGTAGCTTCGACCAGCACGTAATTATTAAATGTCAACGGAGGTCCTCCGTGGAACATCGCGGCATCAGTTTCTCGGTCGTCGAAATGAGCTTTCCGCGCAGTTGGAAATGGACCGTAGGAAAGGGCAAAACGGTCTCGGTCGGCGTTTGCGCCACCAGACTAAATGCAATCCTTCAGGCTCAAACCTTTATCGACGCCGTTTTAGATTGGGCAGCGTAAACCACTGCGGGGCCGGTCGTTCGCGCGCGGCGCTCCAACCCTCCCGACGTCGGCTGTCTGAGATAGGCCGGACATTGTGCGGTACTTTCTTTGGCCGCCGCTCGCAACTTCCGAAATTGGCACAAAATACGAAGTGCCGGCGGCGTCGAGCAATGTCCGAGTTTGGAGGCAAAGCGGAAGACATCTTCTCGAGATGAGTATTTCGCACTTTGACCCCAAACCGGACATGGCGTGACTACCGACAAAATCGTCTCGGCGGCACGGCCCCATAAAAGCACAATCAGGCTGGTGGAAGGGCTGCGCGCTCAACGTTTCGGGTTGCGCCCGCGGATGTGGTCAAAGCCTTGCTTGATTGCGGCGAAGCGCGCTTCGATCATCGGCTCAAATTCGAGGTCGGTGAAGATATATGGCCAGTCCTTTTCGACGCCTTCGCGGACGAGTTCACCGGCATAGATGGGATCTATGCCCTGAGAGATGCGTGCCCGGACCATATTGATCTGCAGGGCAAGTGGGCCCGAAGTCGGCAAGGCAGGGACCGCCCCCTCGAAGCGCTTGGGGAGATTGCGTCTTGAGTTCATGATTTGAGTGCGGATGAACCCTGGACACAGCACCGATACGCCAATCCCGCGGGGCGCGAGTTCACGCCGCAGGCCCTCGGACAGCGCGACAACGCCATACTTGGAAACGTTGTATGCATTGCTCTCCCCTGAAATAAGGCCAGCGATCGAGGCTGTGGAGACGATGTGTCCACCCTCGCCATGCTGCTCGATCAACGGCCCGAAAATCTCGATCCCCCAAATGGTCGCCATCAGGTTGACGCCCATGGTCCAATTCCACGACGCCTCGGTCCATGTGCCATAAGGCCCACCGCCGCCGACGCCCGCGTTGTTGACGAGGATATGCACCTTGCCGTAGCGGGCAGTCGTGGCTTCGGCGGCCGCCACGAGTTCGGCTTTGAGTGAAACGTCCGCTTTCACGCCGTCGACATCGACGTTGGTGAGCCTCAGTTGCTTGAGCGCTGCGGACAGAGCCGCTTCTTCAATGTCGCAAAGCATGACTTTCGCCCCCGCCTGGGCGAAGGCGGTCGCGATCCCCAGTCCAATGCCTGACGCTGCACCGGTCACGAACGCAGTCTTTCCAGCGAGTTCCTTCACGCGCATTCTCCCCCGTGCAAGCGGACACCCTCGCCCCAAAACGCCAAGTGTCCCCGGACGGCATATGACCGCACTTTCGAGCGATTGGGAAGCGTGCCGGATGTCCGTTCGTGGCGCAAATGCGAAGTGCCGACGGCATCGAGCAATGTCCGAGTTTGGAGGCAAAGCGGAAGACATCATCTCGAGATGAGTATTTCGCATTTTGACCCAGCCTGTGTAAAAACGCGGGGTGAGGTTGGCGGTGAGGTTAGCAGGTAGGTGTCCGATGAGGCGCTCTATGCCCGGATCGCCTCCATCAAACCACCAACGCCCAGAATGCTGATTACCCTTTTCATGTTGTAGGCGAGGACGTGTAGCGCCATTTCGGTACCGACGTTCTTTAGCGTTTTCATCTGGAAGTGCGTGGCTCCCATCCAGGACTTTATCGTACCGAAGGGATGCTCCACAGTTTGCCGGCGCTCTCGCATCTTAGCCGGGTTCCGATCGAGCCGCGCTTGCACAGCCTCAAGGACGGCTTCGTGCTCCCATCGTGAGATCCGCCGCTCTTTGCCTGTTGTGCACTTGCTCTTCAGCGCGCAGCCTTGGCAAACGTTGGTCCAGTAGCGCCGCAGTGTCTTGCCCTCTTCCTCATTGGTATAGTGATAGGTTAGCTGCTCGCCAGCGGGGCAAAGATAAACGTCGTCCGCGACGTCATAGACGAAGTCCTGCTTGCCGAAGCGGCCTTTGGCGAGAAGACCCGAGGTCATCGGCTTCGGCAGATAAACTGTGATGCCGGCTTGCTCGCAGGCCACAATTTCCTCGCCGCTATAGTACCCGCGATCGGCTACAGCCTCGATGGCCTCGGAACCAATCGCTGCACGCGCCTGCTCAGACATGCGGGACAGCTGGCTCCGGTCAGAACCAACATTGGTGACCTCATGAGAAACAATGAGATGATGCTTGGTGTCGACGGCACTTTGCACATTGTAACCGACCATTCCGCTGCCTCGGCCACTGGTGGCCATCGAACGAGCATCGGGATCGGTCAGCGATATCTGCTTGTCCTCGGTCTGCATCATCTGGCTGTTCAGACCGTTCAGGCGTTGAATCTCCTGGCGCAGCGCCGCGATCTTCTCGTTGAGCCGGGTGATCTTGGCTTCCGGTACCGCTTCCCCCTGACGGTCGGCGCTGTCGAGCTGCGAGAGATAACGGGCAATGCTCTCGTCAATCTGCGCCAGACGGCGTTGCATCTTGGCCTGGGTGAAGTTCCGATCCCGCGTGTTAACGGCCTTGAACTTGCTGCCGTCGATCGCAACACTCGCTTCGCTGAACAGTTCGAGACGGCGACACAGCAACACGAACTCGCGACAGACCTTGCGGATGGCCTCGCCGTTGTCCTTGCGGAAGTCGGCTATGGTCTTGAAGTCCGGCATCAGGCGTCCGGTCAGCCAAACCAGTTCGATGTTGCGCTGGCACTCCCGCTCCAGACGCCGGCTCGACTGCACCCGATTGAGGTATCCGTAGACGTAAATCTTCAACAATGTCGCCGGATGATAGGCCGGCCTTCCAGTCGCCTCCGGCTCGACACCGCCAAAGCCCAGCCCGGCCAGATCAAGCTCATCGACAAAAACATCGATCGCCCGGACCGGATTATCCTCGGCTAAATAGTCATCCAATCGCTCGGGAAACAAGGTGCTCTGACTGCGGTCTTCGCCAACGACAAAGCGCGTCATCGAATCCTCCCGGCAAATCACCGAGGAATCATATCATTTGAGAAGCGTTTTCACACAGCCTGGACCCCGGAACTGACATTTGCGGAAGTAGACGGCGATCAATCTGTGTGATCCAATCGCTCGCCGAATGCAACTTCAACGCAAGGTTTTAAGCATCAGTATTGCACGAAGAATTCGGCTCTCTCTGTTGGCGTCGTTTGCCGCCATGACCCAGGTCGCGGTGCCCGCGTTGGCGCAGCAACAGCAAAAACCCAATATCCTCGTCATCATGGCCGATGACATCGGTTACTGGAACATCAGCGCCTACAATCGCGGGATGATGGGTTACCGCACGCCAAACATTGACCGCATCGCCAACGAGGGCGCGATATTCACCGATTATTATGGCCAGCAATCCTGTACCGCCGGTCGTGCGGCTTTCATCACCGGACAGAGTCCTTTGCGGACCGGACTACTCAAGGTGGGTCTGCCTGGTGCGAAGGAAGGGCTCTCCGCAAAAGACCCGACCATCGCTGAACTTCTCAAGCCGCAAGGCTACGCCACCGGCCAATTCGGCAAGAACCATCTTGGCGACCGGAACGAATTCCTGCCGACCGTGCACGGCTTCGACGAGTTCTTCGGCAACCTCTACCATCTCAATGCCGAGGATGAGCCGGAGCATGAGGATTATCCGAAGAATCCGGCATTTGCCGCGCAGTTCGGTCCACGCGGCGTAATGAAATGCGTTGCGGTCTCCACCGATACCCCCGGCGACGATCCCCGTTTCGGTACATGGGGAAAGCAGAAATGTGAGGACACCGGGCCTCTCACCAAGAAACGCATGGAAACGATCGATGAGGAATTCCTGAAGGCATCAACGGATTTCATCGATCGCGCAAATCGCGACAAGAAGCCGTTCTTTGTATGGTTCAATCCAAGCCGGATGCACATCTGGACCCGGCTGAAGGCCGAATCCCAGGGGAAAACCGGACTAGGTCTCTACCCCGACGGCATGGTGGAGCATGATGGGCAGGTCGGGCAAATGCTGAAGAAGCTCGACGACCTCGGCATCGCCAACAACACGATCGTGATCTACACCACCGATAATGGGGCCGAAACATTCAGCTGGCCCGACGGCGGCACCACGCCATTCAAAGGCGAGAAGAACACAAACTGGGAAGGCGGATATCGTGTGCCTGCGATGATTCGCTGGCCCGGATCGGTGCCCGCGCACACCGAAATCAACGACGTCTTCTCGGCAGAGGACTGGGCAACGACGCTGGTTGCCGCAGCCGGCGAGCCTGCGGTCAAGGAAAAGCTGCTGCAAGGTTATGATGCGGCGGGCAAAAACTTCAAGGTTCATCTCGACGGCTATGATCAGCGCGATCTGCTGTCGGCCAAGGGCCGGACAAGCGCCGTGAGTTCTTCTACTGGACCGATGACGGCAACCTGGCCGGCCTCCGCTATGATCAGTGGAAGGCAGTTTTTCTCGAACAAAAGGCCGAAGGGTTTTCGGTGTGGCAACAGCCGATGACACAATTGCGGCTGCCCATGTTGTTCAATCTGCGCTCCGATCCGTTCGAGCGGGCGCAACACAAATCCGGCGATTACGTGCGATGGTTTATTGAGCACGCGTTTGTAATAATCCCGGCGCAGGGGATCGTGGGCCAACATCTGGCGAGCTTTGTGCAATTTCCACCACGTCAACGACCCGGCTCTTTCTCGGTCGAGCAGGCGATGGAAATGCTGAGGTTGCCGCCCTCCGACAATTAGAGAAGCTTGCAACCGTCGTGAGCACTGAGCGCGTGGCCGCTGATCTGCCAATGACCGCTTCTGGCGCAAATGCGAAGTGCTGACCCTATCGCGCAATGCCCGCTTTCAGGGGCACCCCCGAAAACATTTGCTCACAATGAGTTCTTCGCAGTTTAACTAAAGGCGAAGTAGCGGGTTACTCGATGATTCATCCGCGAGTGCGAGCATCGTGGGCGGGATGTCGAGCCTAACAGCCTTGGCAGTCGCGAGCGGCGATAAGGATGTCCCATTTAGCAACAGCTCCAGTAAATGTGACCCATCCCAATCTTGTCCGTCGCCTCGCGTAGGACATTCCACTGAAAAGCATCTAGCGTGTCGTCTTGGACTATGGGGAACATGCGTGTAGCGTTCTTTCGGGGACCGTGCCGCGGAGTTGGGGGCAATGAAAGCCTTGCAGGCTACCTGCATCGTGGGTGCCATAACATTCACGGGGATGATCCATCAGGTTGGCGGAAACACGCCAGGCGCGACCGTGCCGGACGCTATGCCGGAAGCGGCTGTGAGCGCCGAGACGCCCGGTGCGCCTGCGCTCTCCGCCGCCGTGCCGGAAGCATCTGCCGGACCTGGAACAGTGCTTGGAGCAGAGCTTGGCCCGGTGCCCGGGGCGGGTTCCGGACCGTCGTTGATGGCCCAAGCCGAAATCGGCGACGATTTTATCGAGACAAAATCGGTGGACTTGGGCCACCATGATGTCGCCCAACCGGTGCCGACAACCAGCAATGCCTCCAACCCGGCGCCGGTGACGCAGGATTTTCGGTATCTCATCTATTACGTCTGGTCCGAACTGCCGCCTGCCGAGAAACCGGCGGATATCGTCTTAAGGTCACTCAAGGACACCCCGGTCGGAACGCCGGTCGAGGAGATCAAGCGCGCTTCCGACGCTTTCGGTCTGGATTTCAATTTCATGAAAGCGGTTGCCAAGGTCGAGTCCGGTTTCGATCCCAAGCAACGCACCGGGTCGTATATCGGCCTGTTCCAACTGAGCAAATACGAGTTCAACAAATTCGGCTCCGGGCAGATTCTCGATTCCCGCGACAATGCCATTGCGGCAGCCTACAAGTTCATTACCGAAGGCATTCTGTTCGAGTGGGTGACGCAGAAGAAGCCGACCTTGAGTGATCTTTACTTGATCCATCAACAAGGCTGGGAAGGCGCCGCCGAGCACATCAGCCAACCTGATCGCATCGCTTGGAAATCCATGTGTGCCACCAGCGAAGGCAGGGAGAAAGGCGAAAAATGGTGCAAACGCGCGATCTGGCGCAATACCCTTCCGGTCGTCAAAGACGCATGGAAATCGGTGGATAAGCTGACATCGGGGGCGTTCGTCGGAATGTGGCGCGAGCGGATTGCGCAGTTCTATTCGGAATACATGGCCACCGCCGCCGCCGAACGGGCGAACCAGTAAATTTCCGTTGAGTGGTTGGCAGGAGTTGCCGCACCCGCGGGCCGAGCGGGGCCTCACCGTCGCTATGGCACGTGGTGCCGCGCATCGCTCAGAGGTCGCGCGGATGTACTTTACGTCGTCAACGACGCACTCGGATCGTTCCTGTTGCGCGCTAACGAGGTGATCAATCAGGAGCCGATGTCTGCTTGTGGCGCCAACGCGAACGTCGCCGCCACCCGACGTTGCAACTCTCAAAATACGCCGAGACAGAGCCGTCGGAATTATTCTCGCGATTTAGAATTAGTCGAAGGCGCTTAGGTCGAGGCCATCGATCCAGCACCTAAATCTATCGAGCGCTCGCTCATTTTTTCCTCTTTCGCAACAGAATGAGTTATGCAATGCTTTAATCAATCTGCGCCTGCCGAAGGGTCATGGAGCGGAACTAAAAAGAAAAATCAGCCTCGTCAAAGAAGGCTGATCCCCGGGGGAGGCGATGGACATCACGATATGTCGGTCATTGCCCAGATCGTTCTCTACGGAGGCGCTCTGTGCGCGCATCCTTGAACGGCATCGCGAAGCGATCCGGGTGCAAAAGACGGAACTGGCCGTCGCCAACCTTGGCCGCATCATCGTCGCGACGCTGAAACTCTCCAATAAAAAGGGCTTTCACGCCACCAGCCTGCGTGAGCTGGCGCGCGCGTCGGGCCTCAGCATGGGCGGGCTCTACACTTACTTTCCCAACAAGCCGATGCTGTTGTCGATGATCCTCGGCGAGGTGATGACCACCACGTTGGAGGTCCTCAGCGAGCCGCCCGACAATGTCGTCGGCGACGCCCGCGCCCATCTCGACTGGGTCCTGGAAACTCACATCCGCCTGACCGAGTCGATGCGCCCCTGGTTCGTATTCGCCTTCATGGAAGCGAAATCGTTTCCGTCAGCCGAGCGGCAGCTGGCGGTCGACGCCGAAGTCGCGATCGAGAAGATCGTTGCCGATGTACTTGCCGAAGGCGTGACAAGTGGCGCCTTTGCCATCGCGGACGTCACGCTGACGGCGTCGCTGATCAAGCCGTTGCTACAGGACTGGTACGTCAAGCGCGCCAAATACCGCAAGCGCGGCGTCTTGATCGAAACATTCATCGAAGGCGTAAAGGCTTTCATCGGAGCGGCCTTGTGCGTCAGGGCCCGCAACGATGGAGCTTGGGGCCAGCGCGGTGTTGGCGCGTTGGCTACTGTCGGGGAAAGGTTGGCATGAAGAACCTGCGTTTTGGCCAGCAAGGAATTGTGTTTGCGGTTTTCGCCGCGCTTTTTGTGATATTCGCGGTCGCCCTGCCCGGTTTTCTGAGCACCGCGAATATGCTGACATTGCTGCAGAGTGTGGCGGTGCTCGGCATTCTCGGTCTGGCGATGGCGATCGTCGTGATCGGACGTGGCATCGATATTTCGCTGATCGCCGCCCTGGCCGTTCCGCCGGGGCTGGTGCTGCAAATGGTGCAGGACGGTCATTCACTGTCGGCCTCGCTGGCGGCGGCGTTCCTGCTGACGCTGGTGTTCGGTCTCGTCAATGGATGGCTGATCGCCTATGCCGAAGTGCCGTCGCTGTTCACGACCTTGGCGTCCGGATTGTTTCTCGCCGGTCTCGGCCAGGCCGCATTGTTCAAGCTCGACGTCGTGCAATGGAGCCCGGGACTTGAGGGTTTCGAACATCTCGGTCAGGGAAATCTGTTGGGCGTGCCGATGCCGGTTGTGATGTTCGCGATCGCATGCCTCGCGGTGGCGTTCCTGCTGCGGCGGACGCGGATCGGCGCCTATATTTACGCCATCGGCGACAATCCCTACGGCGCGCGGGTCACCGGCATTCCGACCCGGCCCATCATCGTGCTGCAATATGTTCTGGCCGCGCTGATCGGCTTTGGCGCCGGCCTCATTCTGGCGGCATCGGTCAACAGCATGCCGACGCGCATCTTCAATTCGACGCTGATCTACGACGTGATCCTGGTTGTCGTCCTTGGCGGCATCGGGCTCTCGGGCGGCCGTGGCGGCGTCGTCAATGTGATCATAGGAACGCTTCTGATCGGCACCATGCTCAACGGCATGACCATCATGGACGTCTCCTATTCCGGCCAGAACCTCGTCAAGGGCGTGGTGCTTCTGGTCGCCGTGATCGCGGACTCTTTCCTTAATCCGCGTAACGAGGAGACGGCGCAACAAGGCGACATCTGATCGACTGGGAATACATCAAATCAACGGGAGGACGGGATGACGATATCTGGACGAACCATACTCAAGACGGCGCTGTTGGGACTTGGGCTGACCGCCGTGGCGGCAGCGCCGGCGCTTGCACAAAAGGGCCTCGACGAGCCGTTTCAGGCGGCCTTCAAGGAAGCGCTGGCCGGCAAGACGGTCGCTTTCGTGCCGGTGGCGATGAATTTCGATCTGACCGAGGGCTGGTTCGCCGGCCTCAAGAAGGAACTGGAGCCCTACGGCATCAAGGTGGTGGTCCGCGATCCGAACTGGAGCACCAACGCCGGCGCCCAGGCGGTGACGACGCTGATCTCTGAAAAGCCGGCGGTGATCGTCCTTCACAATCCCGACGTGCAGACCTACGCCAAGCTGGCGCAGCGCGCCGAGAACGAGGGCATCTATATCCTCCAGGTCAATATGGGCTCGAACTATCGCGGTTCGGCCTATGTCGGCGCCGACTGGATCGATATCGGGGAACGCCAGACCGAAGCCGTCGTGAAGGCCTGCCAGGGCAAGTCGAAGAAAATCGCGGTGGTCCAGGGCGCGTTGTCGGCGGCGGCCAGCGCCTACACGCTCAAGGGTGTCGAAAACGTTCTGGCCAAAAATCCGGATATCAAGGTTGTCTCGAGCCAGGCCGCCGATTGGGATGCCGCCAAAGCCAAGGCGATCACCCAGACGGTGCTGAAACAGAATCCGGATCTGTGCGGCATCGTCGGCTTCTGGGACGGCATGGATATCGGCACCGCGGCTGCGGTGAAGGAAGCCGGGCTCACCGGCAAGGTGTTCGTCGCGACCTCGGGTGGCGGCGAACGCAAAGGCGCGTGCGAACTGGTCAAGTCGGGCGCGTTCGACCTCGACATGAGCTACGACGTGCCGACGCAGTCGGCCGACATGGCCGGCATGATCAAGTGGCTGATCTCTTCCGGCGTAAAACCCGGCTCGGTGAAGGGATCGATGTACACGACCCTGGTTCCGATCACGAAGGAAAATGCCGATACCGCTTGCTGGAACCTCAGCGATCTCAAGAAATAAATAATCGTCACGCCAAAAGAGCGGGCGGCCATCGCATGGCCGCCCGTCTCATGCGGCCAAGCCGCATGCCCATCCAAATCCCTTTTCCTTCCACTCCGGGCCACCGATGCAAGACGCACTTCTTCGTTTCAGATACCGCTACTGGCCGGATCATCTGCTCGGCGAAATTCTATCCAAGCGTTGGACCGAGACCGCGATCCCGGTGATCGTGCTGCTGATCGTCACCATCGCGCTCAGCCGATCCATCCCCGGATTTCTTTCCACCACCAGCCTCGGCGATACCGGGCGGCAGGCCGGCGAGATCGGCTTCGTCGTGCTCGGCATGGCGCTCGTCGTCATTGTCGGCGGTATCGACCTTTCGGTGGGATCGATGTTCGCGCTGTGCGACTTCTGCGCGCTGTACTGTCTCAATGTCCTGAACTGGCCGGTGGCCGCGGTCATCGTTGCGACGCTGGTGTGCGGCGCGGCGCTCGGCGCCGTCAACGGCTTCCTGATCGGGTATCTGCGGCTGCGCGCCTTCATCACCACGCTGATCACGCTGATCATCTATCGCTCCGCCTACGATCTGCTGCTGGTCGACAATTCAAACAAGATCGCCGCGGCGTTGCCCGACTTCGAGTCCTGGAATTTCATGGGCGGCGGCACTGTCGCCGGCGTTCCAGCGGTGGTGCTGGTCTATATCGTGGTGGCGGTGTTCGGGCATGTGTTTCTGACCCGCTTGCGGCCGGGATGGCATGTCACCGCGATCGGCGGCTCACGCCGCTCGGCCTACAATTCAGGCATTCCGGTGCGGCGCACGATCGCGCTGTGCTACACCGCCAGCGGCGCGATGACCGCGATCGGCGCGATGTTTTTCGCCGCGCGGCTCGGCACCGTCGGCGGCGATGTCGGTGTCGGGCTCGAGGTAACGGTGCTGACCGCGACCGTGCTCGGCGGCATCAGCCTCGGCGGCGGCAAGGGCTCGGTCGCCAAGGCGCTGGTCGGCACGCTGATCGTGCTGTTTCTGATCAATGGCCTGACCACGATGTCGGTGAGCGGCGGCGTCAACCGCATGGTGCTCGCGGCCGTGTTGCTGGTCGCCGCCGTGATCGACATCCGCTGGCTGAAGAACCGCAACCGCATCATCAGCAAGGTCTATGTCAGTCCGACCTTTCACGGGCTGGCCCCGCCTATTTCGACCGCGCCCGGCTCCGGCCCGTTCGCGCAAAACGACAAGTTGCGCGACGTGACGCTGATCGGTCTGGGCCGGATCGAAGCGCCGGAAGACGTCATTCTCGATCGCAACGACAATCTCTATGCCGGTTCGCGCCACGGCGACATCATGCGCTTCAAGCCGCCCGACTATCAGGAGATGGAGGTGTTCGCCCATATCGGCGGCCAGCCGCTCGGCATGGCCTTCGATCGCGAGGATAATCTCTATGTGTGTATCGGCGGGATGGGGCTTTACCGTATCACGCCGGACCGCAAGGTCGAGAAGGTGACGGACGAAACCAACCGCAGCCTTTATTCGGTCAACGACGACAGCCGGCTGCGCCTCGCCGACGATCTCGATATCGCCGATGACGGGCGCATCTTTTTCTCCGAAGCGACCGTCCGCTACGAAATGCACGAATGGCCGGTCGACGGACTGGAAGCGCGCGGCAACGGCCGGATCATTTGCTACAATCCGAATACCGGAGCGACGCATACCGCGTTGCGAGGGCTTAAATTCCCCAACGGCATCTGCATTGCCAGCGACGGTCAATCGATCCTGTTCGCCGAAACCTTCGGCTGCTCGATCAAGCGTTATTGGTTCGACGGCCCAAAAACTGGCAAAGTCGAGACCGTGATGGACAATTTGCCGGGCTATCCCGACAACATCAATCTTGCCTCGGACGGAAATTACTGGCTGGCGATGGTCGGCATGCGCAGCCCCGCGCTCGATCTCGCCTGGCGGATGCCCGGCTTCCGCAAGCGAATGGGCAAGCGGGTTCCGATCGACGAGTGGCTGTTCCCGAACATCAACACCGGCTGCGTGATCAAATTCAACGAGCGCGGCGAAGTGCTCGAATCGTTCTGGGACCTGCAGGGTCTCAACCACCCCATGATCACATCGATGCGCGAGCACCGCGGCTATCTCTATCTCGGCGGCATCTCCAACAACCGTATCGGCCGATACAAGCTTGCCGGCGCCGATCCGAATTTCATCCAGTACGACCGGCGCTGGGGGAAGAGCCAGTGATCGCAGCGCTGCAAGCCTTTGCCGACCGCTTCCTTGGACGCGGCGAAGCGACCATCACTGTGCCGTCGTTTGACGGCGCCTTGAAGCCCAACCAGATCCTGGAAAACGTCGAGACCGTTGCGCAATTCGACGCGCCCGAGGATCTCGCAACCGACGGCAAGACACTCTACATCGCCGACGGCGCCGCCCTTCTGCGGCTCGAGGGCGCAACCGCGGTCGAGGTCAGGCGTTTTGACCGCACCATCACCGCGCTGTGTTGCCTCACCGATGGCGGTATCGCGGTTGCCCTTGACGGCCGCGAGGTGCAGGTGTTCGCAACGCCGACGGCGCAATCGGCCAAGGCGACCATCTCGGATCCGTCGATCAAAGCGATCAACGCGTTGTCGGCGGGTCCCGCCGGCACGCTGATCGCCACCGACGGATCGACCGACCGCCCCTATCGGCAATGGGCGTACGATTTGATGGAGCGGGGCCGCAGCGGTCGAGTGCTTACCCTCGACATCGCCAGTGGCAGCATTCGCACCGTCGCTTCGGGACTGGCTTATGCGTTCGGCGTCTGCGCCGCGGGCGACGCGCTGTTCGTCAGCGAAAGCTGGCGGCATCGCGTGATCGCCATCGCGGCGGATGGCAGCCAGCGCGCCGTGCTGGACAATTTGCCGGTCTATCCGTCGCGGCTTTCCAGCGCTGCGGGCGGCGGCTTCTGGCTGACGGCATTCGCCGCGCGCACCCAGCTTGTCGAATTCGTGCTGCGCGAAAATGCCTACCGGCGCCGCATGATGAGCGAAATCGATCCGGAATACTGGATTGCGCCCAAGCTGAGGTCCGGCCTGTCCTTCCTCGAACCGATGCAGGGCGCTCATCTCAAGACGATGGGCGTGGTCAAGCCATGGGCGCCGCCGCGATCCTACGGCCTCGTCATCCGGCTCAATGCCAGCGGCGTGCCGCTTTACGCGCTGCACAGCCGGGTCGACGGCGTCAACCATGGCGTGGTGGCGGCCGTCGAGATGGACGGATCGTTGTTCGCCATCGCCAAGGGACCGGGCCGGCTGTTGCGCGCGCCGCTGACCATGATCGATCAGGAACTGAAGGTATGAGCGACATCATCCTCTCGCTTCGCAACGCGACCAAGCTCTATGCCGGCGTTCCCGCCATCGAGAATGTCGATTTCGAACTTCGGCGTGGCGAGATTCACGCGCTGGTCGGCGAGAACGGGGCCGGCAAATCGACGCTGACCAAGGTGATGGCCGGTGTTGTGACCCTGACGTCGGGGACGATGCAGGTCGACGGCGTCGACGTGGCGCCGCGAACGCCGCTCGAAGCACAAAATCTCGGTATCGCGATGGTGTTTCAGGAAAACAGCCTGGTTCCGACCATGACGGTCGCCCAGAATCTGTTTCTGGGGCAGGAACGCTTCTACAACCGGCTGCGCGGCATCTACATCGCCGCCCAGCAATTCCTGCAATCGCTCAATTTCGACGTCACGCCGACCGCGACGGTCGGACTTCTCGGCGCCGCCAAGAAGCAGATGGTCGAAATCGCGCGCGCCGTGCTTCACGACGCAAAAGTCATCATCTTCGACGAGCCCACCGCCACGCTGACGCCGGAAGAGAAGAAATATTTCTTCGACCTCGTGCGCGACCTCAAGCGCCGCGGCGTGTCGATCGTGTTCATCTCGCACGCGCTCGAGGAAGCCTTGATCCTGGCGGATCGCATCACGATCCTGCGCGACGGCAAGCACGTGGTGACCGACGACGCCGCCAATTTCGACCGGGCGCGGATCGTGCAGGCGATGGTCGGACGCGATTTGTCGAACACCCTCTATGGCACGCGCAAGACCACGGTGCGGACCGCCGGCGCGCGGGTGCTCACGGTGCAGAACCTCAAAATGGCGCCGATGGTCAAGAATAATTCGCTGTCGGTGTTCGCCGGGCAGATCACGGGCGTGTTCGGCCTGGTCGGCGCCGGCCGCACCGAGACCTTCAAGGTCGTCGCCGGCGTTCTCAAGCGCGATTTCTTTCATGGCGGCGAAATCATCCTGCACGACAAGCCGGTGCGCTATCGCGTTCCCGCGCCTGCGGTGCGGGCCGGCATCGCCTACGTCACCGAAGACCGCAAGGTCGAGGGTTTTTTCGAAACCATGTCGGTGGCCCGCAACATCTATCTCGGACTGCTCGCCAAGGTTCCGGGCGGCCGCTTCTTCCTGTCCAGCCGCGAGTCCGACAAGATCGGCAGCTCATGGGTCGAGAAACTCAGGGTTCGTTCCACCGGCAATGACATGAAGGTGGTCGAGCTGTCGGGCGGCAACCAGCAGAAGGTCGTGATCGCGAAATCGCTGGTGCAGGATCCCGATCTGATCATTTTCGATGAGCCGACGCGCGGCGTCGACGTCGGCGCGATCGTCGAAATTCACGAACTGATCCAGCGGCTGGCCGATGAAGGCAAGGCGGTGGTGGTGATCTCGTCCTATCTGCCCGAGATCATGGCACTCTCCGATCGCATCCTGGTGTCCAGACAAGGCAAAGTGGTCGAGGAATTCTCCGCGCTGGAAGCAACCGAAGAGAAGATCATGTACGCGGCGGTGCATTGAGGCGTTAAGTTCGGGTTTAGGTCGACGCGAGCGGCACCGCCAACCGCTTCCGCACTCGCCTTGTGACTGTTGTCGCCGTCAAACAGGTACGTTTCGATGAATGAGAAGGAGCTTTCCGCTTCGTAGATCGTCGATGCGATACCGTGAACGTGGAGGACACGCGCAAGTGTCAGCCCACCAAGCCCGGCCCCGACGATCGCCACATCAATACTCATTCTGATTCCTTTGTGGTGAAGGCAAGAAAAACCCCGCCGAAGCGGGGTTGATGTCAGCCCTGTTTCCTGAGTTCTTCGACCTCTTCGGGGTGTCTCTCCAGGACACGGAGAAGATTACTCATAGGCTTGCTAACAGTCACAGTGTCTTGTTCGTATTTTTGGAAGGCATTTGGCCCTCCACCTAAAAGGGTTCCTGCCTCGCGCTGAGTAATGCCGATTTTCTTCCGAATTCTCTTTACATCCTGCGGCTTGAGCAGGTTTTCAACCTGAAGCCGAAGCTCCTTGAGGGCCGCGTCCGAGACCTTCATGTCTTCGGCCGTGTAAATGCTCTCGCCGGATTCGTGGCAATACCAACCGGGCATATCGACAGTGGTTGATTGCCCCTTGTATGAAATCTCCAACGGTTGCGTACCGCGAACCATCGGCTTTCCGGTTTCCGGACAGACCGGGGCTTTTGACATTCTACTTCTCCTTAAACGATAGGAGCGTGAACTCAGTGACAGTCCCGTTGTCGGTGAACTTCACATAGAAAGTGCCGCCAACATGAGGGACGTGGTAAACGTCCTGCCATATTTTTGCATCGTAGTTCGAGGTCATGGACTTGAAGAGTTGAGCGGAATTCATCGTCTGGATGATGGCTGTAATCTCTTCGGAGCCGTAACCCAGAGCAGCGGCATCTTGGGTAGCTACCCGCGTAAAAAAGCCTTTACCCGTTGAAAACGCTAGCTTGATTTCTTCCAGTTCATGGTGGGCCGTCTTCTTTTTTCGACATAACTAGATCCACCATAATGGTGGAATGTCAAGATTGTTGCGCACACTGTTTTGGGTTGTTCAGAAACAAATATACAACCTGATGCGTTCGTCAATATTTGACGAATCCGAGTTTTCGAAGGATGAAGCCCGCGTTGTTCTAAGGCTCGCTCGCGCCAGCTGCGGCATCGCGCGCGACGTGACCGCGCGTCGTGCCGAAGACGCCGGCCTCGGCCAGCGCGGCGATCCGGGCCTCGTCGTAGCCGAGCGTCTTGTGCAGCACCGCCATCGTATGCTCGCCGAGCAAGGGGGCGGCGACCGGATCGATCGCCGGCGTCAGCTCCATGCGAAGCGGCGTTTCGATATTGGGAACCGATCCCGCGGTCGGATGCGGGATCTGGCTGATGCGATGACGATCGCGCACTTCCGGCGCGTTAAGCCCTTCCTCGACGGTGCGTAGATAGCCGACCGGCAAATTGGCCTTCTTCATCTTCGCCATCCAATTCTCCAGCCGGTCGCCCGCGAAAACGCCGCCGATCGCAGCGCGCAGCTTTTCCTTGTTGGCGGTTCGCGCTCGGCGGGTGGCAAATTGCGGATCGGTGACGAGATCGGGCCGTTCCAGAACCTCGGTGACGAGACGGCGATATAGCCGATCGTTGGCACACGCGATATAGAACGGCCCGTCGGAGGCTTCATAAACCCCGACGCTGGGAGATCCGTTCGGCGAATTGCCGAAACGGCCGGGATTCACGCCATTGATCAGATAGGCCATGCCATAAAAACCGGTCATCGACACCGCGATGTCGATCAGCGCGACCTCGACATGCTGGCCACGGCCGAGCCGGTCGCGCGCCAGCAGTGCGAGCAGGATGGCGTTGCAGGCCGACATTCCCGTCGCCATGTCGACGATCGGCGGACCGGTGCGTACCGGCTGGCCGTCCGGAAAGCCGTTCAGCGACATGAAGCCGCTTTCGGCCTGCGTGATCGGATCGAAGCCCGGGCGCAACGCAAACGGTCCCTGGCGTCCATAGGCCGAGATCGAGCAATACACCAGCCGCGGATTGGTCGGCGCCACCGAGGCATAATCGAGGCCGAACTTCTTCATCACGCCGCCGGAGAAATTCTCCACCACCACATCCGCTTTCGCAATCAGCTCGCGCGCCACCTCGCACGCCGCAGGCTTGGTGAAGTCGAGCGCGATGCCGCGCTTGTTGCGATTGAGGCTGAGATAGGCCGCACTCTCGCCGCCGATTTCAGCGTGCTCATAGTGGCGCGTATCGTCGCCGCCATCCGGGTTTTCGATCTTGATGACTTCGGCGCCGAAATCCGCCAGCGTTTGCGTGCAGGCAGGACCGGCGACCACCCTGGTGAAATCCACCACCAACAGACCGTCGAGGGCGCTCGGCGCGCCCTTTGCGCGCGGCGTGCGCTCCGGCAATTGCGGTCTGGCGGTCATGATCGTTCCGTCCCTATTTTTGTCGGTCGATTGACTGATAGCGGCAGGTTGATGCCGCGCGCGCCGAATTTATGGTCTATTTCCGCGCCTCCACAAGGTGGGGATCTGCGCGCTTATTCGCCCTCGCCTTCGGCCAGCGAATAGCTCGTGCTGCGACCGCCGGCGTCGTTCGTTTGTGAGAAGCCCGCGTTGCAAGAGATCATTGATATCGCGTAGCGCGGTGTCCCTTGCGATCGAGCGCGAGATATCAACGATGACAACACGAGGCGTCCTCTGCATCATCAAACGGATCGATCTTCAGAGATCACGACTTACACCGGTGCAGCTCTGAGAAGCGGCGGCGGCGTCGCCATTAGAAGCGATAAGGATCTTGCTTACACGTCGCACCGCGGCGGGTGCGCATCCTTCATGCACGAGGCACGGCCTTCGCCGATGATAATCACCGCACAAATATGCGGAGATTAGACCTCACATTCTCCGCACGGTCCGCGCTAAAGTCCTCAAAAATGCATAACAAGCTTATGATTTTAAAGACAAATTTCTAACCTGGCAAAACTCACCAAAAAAGGGCTTGCAGCCCATCGAGATGCAGTTTAGATATATCGAATAATTCGATATATCTAAAATGCATCTCAGAAAGAAATCAACATGCGTCATAGACATTCAAATCACTCAGAACACGAGCACTCGGAACATCAGCACCGCCGCGGCTGGCCCTTTCGCCGCGGACCATCGATGGACGGCGATTTTCAGCACGAACATGGCAGCGGGCGCGGCCGCCGCCGTCATGGGCGGCGATCGGGCCGCATCTTCGACCATGGCGAGCTTCGGCTTGTGGTGCTGGCGTTGATTTCCGAACGCCCGCGCCACGGCTACGAGATCATCAAGGAAATCGAGGATCGCGTCGCCGGCACCTACAGCCCGAGCCCCGGCGTGATCTACCCGACCTTGACGATGCTCGAAGAGCTCGGCCACGCCACCGTGGCGGAAAGCGACGGCAAGAAACTCTATGCCATCACCGCCGGCGGCGCCGAATATCTCGCGGCCAACAAGGCTGCCCTGGACAACGCGCTGCAGCGCATGCAATCCGTCAACACGGCGCATAGCGGCGGCCCCGCGCCGGAGATCATGCGCGCGAGGGAAAACCTCAAACTGGCGCTGCGGCTGCGTGAGGGACGCGGTCCACTGACCGAGCAGCAAGTCCGCGATATCGCCGCCGCCCTCGACGCCGCCGCGGTCGCGATCGAGCGCAGCTGAGATTTGTGGATGCGACTTTGATCCCCGGGGGCCGAGTTGCTTCTCAGTCTGAAATTTGAACGGTGTTCTCCGCAAACGAACGAGATCAATTGCCCCCCAAGCCGCCTGCGTGCCTGCCTTGCGAAGCTTACCGCTAAGCATTAGGTTATTGCACGTTTAGGGTAAAGCAGGAGATGAAATGGACGTTTCAAATCCGTCCGATGCGATTTATCGCAAAGCAATTGACGAGGCTTCCGAGGGTGACCGTGTCTGGTTTGAGCAAAATCGTGGACGGAAGTACCGCATGAGAGACCTTGTTCAATTCGAGAATAACAGACCGATGGAGTTGCCTCCCTTTGGAATGACGTGGCGCGTCGTCGTAACCGAAATTAAGGAAGGCACCAGATTTCGAGTTGCCCTCGCCCTTCCGGCAGAAATCCCCAACGAGGGGACGAACGATGCCCAGTTAGCTGCACTGGTCGATCAAGTGGCGCCCGCCGATTTCAAAAAAGTGCTTAAAGCGGCCAGAAAGGAATGGATAAAAAGTAGTGCCAAGACGTCCTAAGAGCGAGAAGCGCTCTCCCGACGCCATCGCGATAGCCAGAATCGCAGCCGGCGAGATCGAGGATATTACTACTCAGGACGGCAAGAACGCCGCCGCCGTGGCGCTCGGGCGGATGGGCGGCAAGGCTCGGGCCCAAGGTATGACCGCGAGGCGACGAAAGGAGATAGCGACGAAAGCGGCCAAGGCTCGCTGGGGTGAGGGCTAGGCCGACTCTACCCCCTCGCCGCCAGCAGCAGCGTCCGGCGATGGTGGATCAGATTATCGATCCGGTACGCGGCGGCGATCAGCACCGTGGCGTCCGAGGCGCCCTCCTCCTGCGCCGCCGATTTCAACAATTGGGCGCGCAGCACGGCATCGACATCATCCTCGATCGCCGCAAGCTCGGCTTCGTTGTCGATTTTTCGTATCCGCCCCGGCAAGCCGCACAACGCATCCAGCGTCGTCTGGGTCGTTTGCTCCGAGCGAACCCCGAGAAATCGCCACGCCGCGGCGAACACCGACGCGAGCCCGCCGAGCACCATCGGGGTCAGATAGATCGCGTCGCCATATTTATCCATGAAACTGACCTGGGTGCCGTTGTAATAGGCCGCAGCCCCCGGATGCACCGAGAGGAAAGCGTCGGGATCGAGGTCGGGCGCCGCCAGCCCCGTCAGCAGCGGCTGCTCGCTGACCAGATCTCTGCGGACAGCCATCAGCTTCTTGGTAAGGTCTGTAATCAGTCCGGATTTGAGACGCTTGTTGGCAACCAGATAATACCCAACCCGCAAAGTGGTGACGTCATCTTCCGGAACCGGCGGCGCGCCCCGCATGGTGCCCTTGGGAATGTCGAAGCTTTCATACGGCCCCTTGATATCGGCGATCGCGCCGGCGGCATCGATCGGGATCAACACCGGCGAACTATTCGGGCCTTCGCGAAACAGGCTCTTCACAAACGACAGATATTTCTCGGTCAGCGGCACCACCAGCAACAATGCGCTGACCTCCTTGGCCTGCACCGCGCGGCGCGCATCCGTCGGCGCGATATCCTTGAACACGACGTTGGCGCGGCCGAGATCGTATTCCTTCCTCAGCACCTCGACGATGCCGTGATTGATTTCACCACCGACCACGCCGACGGTGTGATCGCGCAACTTGGCAATGCTGGTGATGGAAGATCCCGGCGGCGCGACGATCATCACCACGCCGTGCGCGGTAAGGGCGACGGTTCGAGCCTGCGAGAGGTCGCCGGCATCGGCACGGACCACCGCGAGGTCGGCGGTATCGGCGGCAAAGGCCTTGGCCGCATCGAGCGCGTTGCCGGAATTGTCGACCTTGAGCCTGACCGGCGAATCGCTGGTGGCGAGGCGGCCGGCGACAATCGACGCGATCTTCTGGGCCTGGCCGTCGAACGACCCCACCGCGACGGTCAGCGTGGTCGGCCGCATGTAATATCGATACGAAACAAGCGCTGCACCGGCGAGCAGGCAAAACACGCCCGCCAGCAGGATGGCGCGAACCCAAAGCGGCAGGGCGATCTGAAGATCTTTCATGGCGGTATCCGGCCGAAATCGATTTTGGGGGATGACGTCAGACATCGGTATCCGCTGACTCTGGTTTGGTTCGAAAAAGCCAGATGACGATTTGAAAGCGGCCGGTCGCGGCGGCGTCGGAAATCGGAGGTGCAACACGGCGGCGGCGCAGGGCTGTCACTTCGGTCGCGGCCGCAGCGGAGTTCGCGGCCGTTGTGAACTGACAAGGTGTGACCCTACGAGTTGTGGTCCTGTGGCCCGCTCGCGCCGACCTGCCGTGGCGCAGACCAGCGCGGATACGCGTAAAGGACCACGACAGGCAACGATAACGCGACCATGACATCGTCCTCATCGAACCCTCCATCGGCACCTGGATTGGTGGGTCGCGATCAATGCGCCGTTCGAAACGCGCTGATTACAAATTGGAAAGCACGCAATTTATTCATCGGTATTAATTCGCAGTAATGCGCCGAACCGATTGCTCGTCGCTCGCCTCCAACGAACGTTAGGAGGTGATAATCATGAAACTTGTTTCTGCACTTGTCGGGCTCGCCGCATTAGGTGGCGTCGCACTCTCCAGCGCAGCCGCGTCTGCGATGCCTGTCGCCAATCCGGGACAGGCCCTGCAAACTTCCGACGTTCAGCAGGCTGCTTACGTCTGCAACGCATGGGGCCGTTGCTGGCACCAACCGAGCTACGGATACGGCTACGGATACTACCATCCGCATTATTATGGCGGCTGGGGCTGGCACCACTGGCATCACTGGAACCGCTACTACAGCGGTTGGTGACATGATCTCTACCGGTGATCATGCAGAGAAAGGGGCTTCGGCCCCTTTCTTATTTCGGCGG
The DNA here is from genome assembly GCA_963725555.1 of uncultured Pseudomonadota bacterium. Lineage (GTDB taxonomy): Bacteria > Pseudomonadota > Alphaproteobacteria > Rhizobiales > Xanthobacteraceae > Bradyrhizobium. The sequence continues at coordinate 144,327 of CAVRYV010000019.1, forward strand.
CTAGCTCCGAAACGATCGCCGCCGCTTGTGCGCGAGCCCGCGCCTCTCAATCGACGTCGGCGGCGCGGACAAAGGCGGAGAGACCGGCGGCGAGATGATCGAACAACATCCGGACCCGGCCGGTGGATTTCATGTCTTCATGCATTGCGATCCACACCTCGAGATCGAAGCGGATCGCCCTGGCAAGCACCGGCACCAGTTCTTTGTAGCGCTTGGCGATGTTGTGCTGGCAGCCGCCAATTCCCATCCCCGCCCGCAACGCCGCGAACTGCGCAAGATCGCTATCGCAACGAAAACTGAAATTGTCGCGGGTGACCTTCTGCGGCAGCGGCCCCAAACTCCGAAGTGACTGATCGTCGCGATCGAAACCGATCAGCGTGTGGCTGTCGAGATCGGCGAGCGTTTTCGGAACGCCATGTCGGTTCAAATAATCCCGGTGCCCATAGAAACCGATCGCGGTCTTGCCGATGCGGCGCGCAAGCAGCGACTTCTGCCGTGGACGAACCATGCGGACGGCGATGTCCGCATCCCGCCGCAACAGGTCTTCGTTTCGGTTGCTGACCGCCAGTTCCAGAACAATGCCGGGATGGCTCTCGCGAAAGCTGGCGAGAATAGTCGGCAGCACTTCGCATCCCATCATCTCACTGGCTGCGACGCGGACCGTGCCGCGGTCAGTCAGCGCTCCGCTCGAAGCGGTCCGGCGCAACGCCGCCGAGGCCGCCGCCATGGCCTCGGCATGGCCGACCAGTTCGAGCGCCGCCGGCGTGGCTGTCAGTCCCTTTGGCGAGCGGGAGAACAGCGACAATCCCAGGGCTGCTTCCAGTGCATCGATATGCCGCCCGACGGTCGGCTGCGTCAGCGCCAGCTTTCTCGCCGCACCCGACAAGCTGCCATCGCGCGCCACCTCGAGAAAGGTGCGGAACAGCTCCCAGCCGGGTTCGCTTTGTGCCATACATAAATGTATAACATGGATACACGTTACGGCAATTTCATTTAGCCCGCCGATCGCCATACTCCTCCGCACGACCGCAGCCAACGAGGAGAACAGCGATGCCGAAGACCTATCACGCCCTGATGATCACCAGGCCGGGCGGCCCCGAGGTGCTGCAAACCCTGGAGCTGCCGGTTGTCGAGCCCGGCCCGGGTGAATTGCGCGTGGCCGTGCGCGCGGCCGGCGTCGGCGCGACCGATGTGACCATGCTGGCGGGAAACTATCCGTTCGCACCCAAAATACCCTTCGTGCCCGGCTATGAAATCGCAGGCGTGGTCGAGGCGCTTGGCCCCGGGGTGACCGGCTTTCGGGTCGGTCAACGCGTCGCAGCCCTCACCGTGCATGGCGGCTTTGCCGAATCTCTGGTTCGCGGCGCGGAGCATTTCGTGCCGATCCCCGACGAGGTCTCGGATGTCGAAGCGGTTGCGGTGATTTTGAACTACGTCACCGCGTGGCAAATGATGTATCGCGTGGCCGATATTCGAGCCAGTCAGACCGCTTTGGTGACGGGCGCGGGCGGCGGGGTCGGCACCGCGCTGCTGCAGCTGCTGGGACTTGCCGGGGTGAAGACCTACGGGGCGGCGTCGCCAAGAAAGCACGGACTCGTCGCCAGGCTCGGGGCCACGCCGGTCGACTACCAGCTCGGCCCCATCGATCGTCAGATCCGTAGCTATGAGCCCGAGGGCGTCGATTTCGTCTTCGATGCCATTGGCGGCGCCAACATCGGCCGCTGCCTGCGCGCGACGCGACGCGGCGGCATGGTGGTCGGTTATGGCTTCATGGCCGCCGATAGCGCGCTCGCCAAGGCGCGAATGTTCTGGGATCTCTTTGCCGGTTCGCGCCTGCGTGGGCGCCGCGGAAAATTCTACGGCATCACGTTGCGGTATCGAAAGGACGCCAAGCCTTTCCACGAAGACCTGCCGAAAATCTTCGCGCTGGTCGCACGCCGGCAAATCAAGCCGGTCGTCGCGGCGGTGTTTCCGCTGCTGGAAGCAAAGAAAGCGATCGAGCTGCTCGCCACCGGCACGGTGGAAGGAAAGATCGTTTTGACGTGTGGCGAGGGCCGGACGTAGGGTCGGCGGCTTTGCGCATCGGCGGTTGACGAAGCACTACCCAAAATTGAATTTAAGGCATAAACCCCGATAAGTATATTTTGTTCCCACCTTGGGAAAATCAATTGATCCCATATTGGGAACATGCTATGGCTATGAACGTAATTGCAAGGAAGACGCTCCAGGACTTTTGGGAACAATACCCCCAGGCCGAGACACCCCTTGGCACCTGGTATCAAATCGTTTCCAAGGGCGACTGGAGTGGACCCGCAGATCTGAAGAGAGCGTTTCGAAATAATGTGGACTTCGTCGGAGACAACAGAGCCATCTTCGAGATAGGCGGAAACAAGTACCGCCTTGTTGTTCGCTTTTCCTACAGGTTCAAAAACGCCCTTATCAAGTTTGTAGGTACGCATGAAGAGTATGACGGCATAAACGCAGAGACCGTGTGATGATGGACGTAAAGCCTCTCCACAATGAACGGGATTATGATTGGGCGATCCGCGAAGTAACCCGTTATTTCGATTCCGAACCCGTGCCCGGATCTGCCGATGGCGACCGTTTCGAGGTTCTGTCAACACTCATCAAGGAGTACGAAGACAAGCACTTCGCAACACCCCATGGCGACCCTGTGGACGTTCTGGATTTTGCGATCGAATCCATGGGCAAATCGCAAGCCGAACTGGCTAACCTGATTGGCCGGAATCGCGCCTCCGAGATATTGAATCGTATCCGTCCACTCACTCTGGACATGATCCGAACCATCAGCAAGGAATGGAATATTCCGATTGAAGCCTTGACGTCTCCATATGATCTGGCTCGCGCATCCGCCTGATCTTTATCAATCGCGCTTCGGCGGCCTTTGTTTTAGAAAACCCGCGGTATCAGCCGATACCGCACCTCGTCCTGGTACTCCGCATAGCCGCGCAGGTTCCTGGCCAGGAATTTTTCCTCGTCAAAAAGCCTCCATAGCAGCGCCGGCACAATGGCCACAAAGACGAGAACGCCCCACAGTGAGCCGAGCGCAATCGGGATGGCGCCAAGCAGGACAAGGCCCGCAGCATACATCGGATGCCGCACCAGCGCGTAAGGACCGGTTGAGATCACCTTCTGGTCCGGCGCCAGTTCGATGGTCGCGGAGGTAAAACTATTTTCCCTGAACACGAAAAACACCCCGAGGAAGCCAAGCGCCACCAACCCATCGCCGGCGAGCGCGACCCACGGCGGCAGGTGAGACCAGGCGAAGCGATGATCCAGCGCCGCGATCACGATCAGCCCAATATATCCAGCTGAGGTAAGCGACATGATGATCCGCTGCGTCGGCTGCTTCTCGGCCCAGGGACCTCCGCTCATCCGCCGCGACAAAAGCTGCGGATCCTGTTTCATCAGATAAAGCGTGATCGCGACGCAGGCGATGAAATAGACCGCGAGAAACGTCCATGCCTGCCAGTAAGCGAACGTCCGCGCGGGAATAAAAATCAGCGCCGCCATCACGAAAAAAAGCAGCAGCAACCCGACCAGGGTGTTTTGACGCAGGGTGCTCATGCCGCCCATGTTAGCACGCGGTCGAGGGCGACGCGGGCAATAGCTGACAAGGCGATCCGAAACGCCGACAGTGGCAGGCTCGGATATCAGGGCACATTGGCAGCTGGAATTCGGCCGCAACAGGCCACGCGCGAGAAAAACCCGCGCGAAGGGAGTGGTTCGCGCGGGCTCTCTCAGAGGTTTGATTTGATTTTGGTGAAGAGCCAGACGCTCCCTCTGAAAAAGGGAGTATCGAGAAGGCTTACTTTAACGAGGTGCTGACCGTCGAGAACACGGTGTTGAGGTTGGTGCCCAAGCCGTTCACGACAGCGATTATCGCTAGCGCGATACCCGCCGCAATCAGACCGTATTCAATCGCCGTCGCGCCCGATTGATCGGACACGAACTTAAGAATAACGCGCTTCAAGATCGGTCTCCTTGGAATTTGCTGAAATCGCCTAACACGATAGAGATACGCTAGATGATCTAACGTTGAGTGAATCCACCATACTCAATTAAGTAATTGATATCTGCAATCGAAAATTGAGTTGTTGAATTCCGTCATTGCGATGCTACCGCTCCAGTCGCAAATCCATAGATCAGCGCCAGCCGGTCGAGACATTCGCGAAACCGGCGCGCGAAATAATCGATCCAGCGCTGTCCGGGCAATCCGCGCCGCTGCCCGATCTGCTCCATGGTCATGCCCAGGATCAAAACCTGATGCACCAGCGCGGAGCCGTCGGCGCCGAGTTCGCGCTCGATGCGGTTGAGCCGCAACACGGCCTTGCGCTGGCGCTCGGTGATCGGCTCCCGCATTTGGCCGCCATCGACATATTCGCGCGAGGGATCGACCGCCTGCGGGCCGCGCTCGGCCTTCTCCCAATCGTCCTGAAACGCTCGCCCGCTCTGGTATTGCGCCTCGTCGATCTGGCGATGCGCTGTGCAGCCGCGCCAGGGGATCGTTGCGGATCGACCGCAGCGTGACGATCTTGTCGCCCGGCTCCAGGCCCAAGGGATCTTCGACTTCGATGGCCGCCACTTCGGCGTTACGCGGAAGATCGCGCGATCGCCGGTCGTGAATCTTTGCGGGATTATGCGGCTTGTTACGTCTTGCCCGTGCCACGATCGATTGCTCCTTTGCTAACTACGGAATTTGAAACAGGCTGGTCACGCCGTTCGCGGGTTACGCCGTTCTTTTGGCGACATAGGCCGCCAGTTCTGAACTGACGGGAATGCAAGGTTGCTGTGCGGGCGCAGCCGGATTCCGACGATCGGCTGAAGTCCCCTCCCCCTCAGAAAGACTCTGGTATGAGTGTGGGTGTGTGTGGTCGACGCCGGCTGCGACCTGGCTCGACGATTGCCCGGCAATTGCTCGGGACGGAAGCGAGCGGGAGCGCGCGCTGTTCTCCAGTTTCATGCGCGCCAGAGCCGAACCGATGCCGCCTTTTTGGCCGGCGATGGCGCGTTTTTCTGAAACGCGCATCATCTTCGCAAGCTCGGCGTCGATCCGTTTGTGTTTCCACCCGTCGTAGAAGAAATCCTGCAAGGTCGCGCGATACTCGCACCAGGTTTTCAGCGGCAGCTTGGCGATCTTGGAGAGTTGCCTGTCGTCATCGGGAAGCTCACCCTTGCGCCAGTAATGCATCATCAGCAGCAGGTAGGCCCCGTGCTGCGCCGTGGTCAGGTGTCCGGTGTCGCCGAGATAATCGCCGACATAAAGCGGCATCCAGGGGCGGTTCATCCGGCGCGGCTTTCCCGGCCGCTCAGCAACGTCATTTCATCGCGCAACAACTCAACCAGTTCAGCCGTGCGGCTCGAACAGTGCGGCTGCTGCCGGATCAGCGCGCGCAGATGCGCGATGCGATGACGGCGCGGCAACCGCTGCATCCGGACCAGCATCAACGCGACCGGGGTGTTCACGGCTGCAGAGCCGGCGTCGTTGGTTTCGGTTCGCATGCCGCGTCGCACCGCCACCGCGGCGACGGTGTCCGTCCGCCGTTGCGATGCGGTGCCGGGGCCGCGGGTCAGCTGAAAATGCGGCGCGCAGTAGCTCGAACCCGCGCCGGCGCGGATGTCCGCAGAAGGTGATGGCCTCGGCCTCCTCGTCGCCGCCGTAAGGGTAGCGACAATCGCCGGCCTCAAGTTCGGGCAGCGACAGATGGCGCGGATCGACCTCGACACAACGAAGCTTGACGGTCTCCTCGCGCTCGAAAACCGGCACGATCCATCCGGATTGGCGCGCGTAGCGTTCGCGCAGTTTACGAAGGCTGGTTTGCTGGGCTTTCGACGGCAGCCCGGGCCATGCCTTGGGCCGATCACAACCGGCAAGTCCCCATCCGCTTGGCGCGGCCGATGGTGGCGTTGCGGGAATAGGCGGTAGCGAATTTCGCGTTGATGGCCTCGGCGATTTCCGAATAGGACATCCCCTTGGCCAGGTATTCCCGCAGCGCTTCGCAATGCGCCGGCTGCCCAGATTGTCGATTGCATTCGCGCCTCTTTCGATTCCTCCGTCATTGCGAGGAGCAACGCGACGAAGCAATCCAGTCTTTCTTGCGGATTTCTGGATTGCTTCGCTGCGCTCGCAACGACGAGTCCCGACCGATCAAACGGCGCGCAATCCATGCTGCACGCCCGTCGGAGTAATTTCTGATATTCCGAAATCAAAGTCAAGCTTGATTTCGGATAATCGGAATTGCTATCATTTCTGAAATTCGGAAAAGATGGGCCATGGTGGACATCAGGATGATCGAGCGGGGGCTGCAGAAGCCGGGCAAGACCAAGGGCGGTCTGGCGGCGGCGATGGGCGTGCGGCCCGGCGCGGTGTCGGAGATTCTGGCCGACACCCGCCTGATCAAGGCTTCGGAGATCGCGCCGATCATCGATTACCTCGAACTGAACACGGTGCCGATCATGGGCCGGGTCGGCGCCGGCGCGACCATCGAGCCGGAGCACGAGCAGGTGCCGCCGGAGGGTCTCGGCAATGTCGAACTGCCTTTCCCGATCGCAGAGGAAACCATCGCCTTGGAGGTAGCGGGCGATTCCATGCTGCCGAAGTACGAAAATGGCGATATTATCGTGGTTTTCAGGGAGCAGCGTCATCCCATTTCGAGTTTCTACGGGGAAGAGGCCGCGGTCAGGCTGAAGACCGGCGAGCGTTACCTGAAAACCATCGAGCGCGGAAAGTCCGCCAACCTCGTCAACCTGACCAGCTTCAACGCCAAGCCGATCAGCGGGGTGAAGCTGGAATGGATCGGCGAGATCTGCGTCACCCTGCCGAGGGGGCAGATCGAGCGACTGCGGGCCAAGGCCGTGACGCGGTCGCGCAAGGCCGCCAGGGTTCATGCTGGCGCCCCGCCCCGGGAGACGCCGGTCAAGGGCAGCCCGAAATGAGCGCGCGACGCGATTCGCGCCCGGCGCCGACGGACGGCTCGCCATCAGTCGCGCATATTTCTGATTTTCAGAATTTTACCTTGACATATTTCTGATTTTCAGAAATGATTACCGACCGTCCACGGCGATCGAAACCGCGCGGGACGGTCGGGGGCGCCATGCAATATTTTGTCGTGATGATCGATTATGGACGGCGCGGACGCGAGGCCATCGTCGATCCCGAAATCACCCGGCGCGAAGTTATCGCGCGCGTCGCATCCGGCGAATACAAGAACATCAGCTTCATTCATGAAGTCGCCGACAGCGCGGTCGACGACGTGACCGAAGAGATCCTCGCGCAAGCGGCCGCTTCCCGAGATCCGGATCACCGGCGCCGACCTGCAGGCCAGCGTCTTCGATCACGCCCGAGATCTCAGGAAACACGAGGCGGTATGACAGATGTTGAGATCGCGCTCCGTGATCTCAGGTTGTAGGGAACCGGATGTTACGGGAAAGCCACACACATCAAGATAGTGACGGCGTTCTTTTTACGTTCGCAAGAGTTCATAATGCACAGCGGCGAACCGCGATTAGGCTGGCTCGGGGTTGAAATTTATCGTGCTTCCGCCGTGAAGGAGACCCGACATGCCAGCTTACGTCCAGCATCACCAGGTTGAGACCGCTGCAATCGTCTGCCCCGGCTGCATAGGATTGCTTCCTATGTATGTCAGAGACGTCGAACCCCATTGGAGCATGGCCAGGATCGACTTCATCTACGAGTGCTCCGACTGCGGCGCCGAAGTCAGGCACACCGTCGTCAAACCAGAACGCCGGCATTAACGCGTTCGCTCGGCGGCCCATCGCCGCAAGGCTCGCAGCTCTCGGTGCACGCAGCGATCGTCGCCCGGCGAAACCTTCGAGGGTTCGCGCTCGAACACGATAGCTTTGAATTGAATTGATGCGGCCGTTTAGTTCACCTCGCCCCGCTTGCGGGGAGAGGTCGGGTTGCTTCGGCGACGCGCGGCGTCGTCGGTGCCATCCGGGTGAGGGCGCTCAGCGAGTCCCTCAAGAGCGAGCTTCGCTCGTCTCCGACCCCGCAAGCGGGACGAGGGAGTAACGGTCCCGCTAAAATGCTCTAGTGACTGGCCGCCTGGGAATCAGTTTGATTGCATTCTCTGAAGTGGAACGCGATCTCATCGAGCGCGCATTGTCCCCACTCTTCCGCCTTAGCCAGCCAGAAAGTCTTGCGCTCGGAATCCTGCAAAGCGCGCTCCCGGCACATAAATTCCTGATTGCGAATTTCGACGAGCTTGTTCATGAACTCCACTCCTGCCGTGTGAAGCCAATTAACACACGCAATATAGCAGAGTTGGCGCCGTCAGTCTTTGCAATTTTTTTGTAAATTTTTTTCATCAACAAGCGATAGGCTGACGGTTTGTCCCGACCATCGGAGGCCAGCGTCTTGACCGGTGCGCTTACGCTTTGAATCGCTTCAGGAAAATCTAACGCCGCGCCGCAGCAAATTTTGCTTCCATCGCCCGCCGCGTCTGCACGGTCTCGTCGCCGGCGTCGATCTCGACATCGTCCCACCGCACCACCGCGCCATGCGCGATGTTGTTTTTCAGCTTGACCCGATGCGCAAGCCCGATCGGCAGCGCGCCGGCGGCAAGGCTGGCCGTCGCCGGCATCAGTTTGCCCCACACCGTATAGCCGCCTTCGCCGTCGAGCATTTCGCCCGATCGCAGATCGCGCTTGGCGACCGCGACGGCATCGCCGCGGAAACCCTGCGGCTGCCCGGTCGGCTCCCGGCGCAACGCCGCCGACAGCACCGAGATATTCAGCTCCAGCCCGATCAGATGGTAGGGCTTGTACATCGCCGCATAACGGCCGGAGGCGTCGGTCTTCAGCCCATATTGCTTGAAGCAGTCTGCGGCATAATCGTTGGGCGCTTCCAGCACCACATAGACCCCCCAGCGCAGATCGCGGAACACCGGCCGCCCGTCGCGCTCCAGCGACGACACCACTTCCACCACACCGGATTTCTCCAGCACGCCGCCGGCCTCGCGCGGCCGCATCACATGCGGCAGGTCGTCGACGCCGCAAGGCGGAAACAGCAATCCACCACTGGGCACGTCGAGCCCGGTGGCGTTGGCGATCGCGGCCATTTCGATCGCGGATTTGGTGCCGTCCAGAAACGAGTTGAACATCTGCGGGTTCATGCCGCCGGACTGCGCCTCATCGGCCGTCAGCCCGTAATGGCTCCAGACCCCGGCCGGGGTCACGTCGTGATAGGCCGGCAGGTATTTGGTGCCTTTGCCGGCGGCGACCACCCGAAATCCGGTGGCGCGCGCCCAGTCCACCATCTCGGCGGTCAAGGCCGGCTGGTCGCCATAGGCCAGCGAGTAGACCACGCCGGCCGAGCGGGCTTCCTCGGCGAGCAGCGGCCCCGCCAGCACGTCGGCCTCGACATTGACCATGACGATATGCTTGCCGGCCTTGATCGCTGAGCGCGCATGACGAATGCCGACCGCGGGATTGCCGGTGGCCTCCACGATCACCTCGATATTGCCGGCCGTGGCCCTGGCGCCATCGGCGGTGAAGGTCGGTCGCGGCGATCCGCTCGGCATCCCAGCCGACGGTGCGGCAGGCCTCGCGCGCCCGCTCCGGATCGAGATCGACGATCACGGGCACCTCAAGCCCCGGCGTGTGCGGCACCTGCGACAGGAACATCGAGCCGAACTTGCCGGCGCCGATCAAGGCGACACGGACGGGTTTTCCGGCCGCAAGGCGGGCGTTGAGCAGATGATGCAGGTTCATGGCAGCGTGGATCCGATTGTGTTGATCGGGCTAATTTGGCAAAAGCGCGAGCGAAAACCCTGGCGAAGGTGTGCGCGTCGCCCGGCCATCTCGCCGAAACATAATTGCGATCGCGGACCACAAAGGCCGGCGTCGCATTGTCGAGGGAATCGCGTTCCAGGCCTGAGGTCTTGCGGCGATAATCCGGATCCGTTTTGGGTACGTCGCGGAAATCTTCCGGGCGCGCCAGCGCGCGCGTCACTTCCTGCTGCACCGACATAAAGCCCTTTGGTTGTCCGTCCTGCTCCAGATAGGTCCGGTAGTAATTCGGATCCCAGAACCGCATCACGCGTGCGAGCGACCACGCGCTGTTTTCGAGCGCCCAGGTCAGCGCGGTGGTCTGGTATCCGTGGAGCACCGAATGGCCGGTTCGTTTCGAGACACTGCGCGCCGCCAGTAGCACGCCATGACAGATCGCCGCCACCGGCTTCTGGTCATCGAAAAAGCCGGCGACATGGCGTTGCAGGATTTCGCTTTCGAGGTAATCGCGCATGCCACGGGCGCGATGTCCGCCCGGCAGCAGCAACGCATCGAACGCCGATGGATCGATGGCGTCCCAGCGCGCCGGCGCCAGATAGTTCGGATCGGCGATCATCTGCGCATAGGCTTGCCGCGCGTCGCGGTTGGCCCGCAACAGCAGTCCCACCAGCGGCCAGTTCCGCAGCAGCGGAATCGCGCCCCAGGGATCGAGGCCCTGCCCGGTCAGCATCATGTCGTCGGCGATGGCGGGCCGTCCGTCGGGCGTGGCGAAATGGACCGCATGGCCGGCGCGGCTGAGAACCCGCCAGCTTACGGCGGCTTCGCTGGGATCGAAATCCCGGGCCGGCAACGGAAACAGAATGCGCGCCACGGCCCGGCCTCTCAGACCAGCAGCACCGTCGATCCCGTGGTTTTGCGCGCCGCGAGGTCGGCATGGGCCCGCGCGGCTTCCTTCAACGGATAAGTCTGGTTGACCTCGATCTTGACCGCGCCGGACAGCACGACCTCGAACAGCTCCTTGGCCATGGCAACCAGGTTTTCACGCTTGGCGCCGTAGGTATTGAGGGTCGGACGGGTGACGTAGAGCGAGCCTTTTTGGGCGAGAAGGCCGAGGTTAAGCGGTTCGACACTGCCGGAGGATTGCCCGAACAGCGCCAGGAAACCCAGTGGCGCCAGGCAATCCAGCGATTTCAAGAAAGTGTCCTTGCCGACGGAATCATAGACCACCGGCACCTTCTTGCCGCCGGTGATCTCGTCGACGCGCTTTACGAAATCCTCGCGCGTATAAACAATGGTGTGAGCGCAGCCATGGGCCTGCGCCAGCTTCGCCTTCTCGTCGCTGCCGACGGTGCCGATCACGGTGACGCCGAGATGCTTGGCCCATTGTCCGAGGATCAGGCCGACGCCGCCGGCCGCGGCATGCAGCAGAATGGTCTCGCCGGCTTTGACCCGATAGGTCTGGCGGATCAGATATTGCACGGTCAGGCCCTTCAGCATCATCGCCGCGGCGGTTTTGTCATCGATGGCGTCGGGCAGCTTGATCAGCCGATCGGCTGCAATCAGCCGCTCCTCGGCATAGGCGCCGGCCGACGCGCTTCCGTAGGCGACACGGTCGCCAGGCTTCAGATCGGTGACGCCGGGGCCGACTTCCTCGACGACGCCGGCGGCCTCGCTGCCGAGTCCGCTCGGCAACGGCACCGGGTAAAGGCCCGAGCGATTATAGATGTCGACAAAGTTCAGCCCCACAGCCGTGTGCCGGATCCGCGCCTCGCCCGGACCGGGCTTGCCGAGCTCGACTTCCTCCCAGACCAGAACTTCGGGGCCGCCGGGTTTGTGAAAGCGGATGGCATGCGTCATGGGTTTTTCCTTGCATGAGATGACAGCGGAGACGTCGCAGCGGACCAGGGCTTCATCTTTTCCAGCGCCTGTTGCAGGCGCGGAACAAAACCTCGATGAGTTCTGCGAATGGCCGATCCATATCGACGATCAGATTCTCATCGCTATCGATTGGACATCAAGTTCAGTCCGCAGCAAGTCCGATGTCAAGCAGCGACTGGTTTAAGCGCGCGAAACCCGCCAAATCCCGCGCGACAGAACAGGTTCAACTTATAGTGACTTCTCATCGGGTCATTAATTCACAAACCTCCGAAATATTCGCGGTCCACGAATGTTCCCATTCTGATTCCAACAATCCAGGAAAGAGCGCGCGATGCCCAACGCCTTGGTCCCGAATGCCGCCTTGATCTCGCTGGCGACATCCGTTCCTCCGAATATATTTCTACAGAAGGATGTTCTGGCCGCGGCCTGGGACGTGTTCGGATCGCGATTTCCCCAATTCGAGACGCTCTCAAGCATTTTTTCCAATACCGGAATCATCAAGCGTCACGGCGTCAAGCCGTTCGACTGGTATCTGCAACCGCGCGGCTGGCCGGAACGTACCGAGGCCTTTCTCGCCGGCGCCGAAGCGTTGTTTATCGAGGTTGCGCAAAAGGCGTTGGCGAGCGCGGATCTCGGCGCCGGCGAGATCGACACCGTCGTAACGGTCTGCTCCACCGGCATCGCCACGCCGAGTCTCGAAGCCCGTGTCGCCGGCCGAATCGGATTCCGCTCCGATGTGATGCGCGTGCCGGTGTTCGGCCTCGGCTGTGCGGGTGGCGTTTCGGGCCTGTCGATCGCCGCACGGCTGGCGCAGGCGCGGCCCGGCACCAACGTGCTGCTGGTGGCGGTCGAGCTGTGCTCGCTGGCGCTTCGCCATGACGAACTGACCAAGGCCAACATCGTTGCCATCAGCCTGTTCGGCGACGGCGCGGCTGCGGTCATCCTGCGCGCGGGCGATGGCGGCGCGACGCAGATCGAGAGTTCCGGTGAACACCTTTGGCCCGACACGCTCCGCATCATGGGCTGGAATGTCGACCCGGAAGGATTCGGCGTGGTGTTCCAGCGCACGATTCCGAATTTCGTCACCGAAAATCTCAATCCCGCCATGGTGCGGATTCTCGCGGGCATGCAGCTCACCATGGACGACATTGATCGGTTCATCTGTCACCCCGGCGGCGCGAGGGTCATCGGCGCGCTGGAGACCGCATTGGCACTGCATCAAGGGACGCTCGACGGCGAACGGCAGGTCATCGCCGATTACGGCAACATGTCAGCGCCCACCGTGCTGTTCGTGCTCGAGCAGGCGCGTGCCAAAGGCCTGCCGCCGCGGTCGCTGTTGACGGCGCTCGGGCCCGGCTTCACCGCAAGTTGTGTCGCGCTGAAACACGCCGCATGACCGCCGCCGAACTCATCCTCGCCGCCGTCACGCTTGCAGCGCGTCGCGGAGCTCGTCGTTTCACGAAATAACACCCGCAAGCTGATGGCAAACGGCGCCATCGAAGTGGCGCCGGAACATTATCCGTTGATCGTCGCGGTGCACGCGGCATGGTTGCTATCGCTGTGGGTATTTGGACGCGATCAACCGGTCCATCTCGTCGCGCTGGCAGGTTATCTCGGCCTGCAGGGCCTTCGTCTCTGGACACTGCGGACGCTCGGCCCGCGATGGACCACGCGCATCATCGTTCTGCCGCGGCAGCCTTTGGTGGCGGCGGGACCCTATCGATTTCTGTCGCATCCCAATTACGCTGTGGTCGTTGGCGAGATCGCCATGCTGCCGCTGGTTCTCGGCCTGCCGCTGCTGGCGGCTTGTTTCACGATCCTCAACGCCGCGGTTCTTGCCATCCGCATCCGCGCCGAAAACCGCGCAATCGCCGCATCCCGGGAGATGATGGTGCCGGGCACATCATGAACGAGCGGGTGAGCCAGGCGATCGAGGCCACCGCCGGCACCTGGTTCGGCTTCATCCTGATGTGCCTCGGCATGTTCATGGCGATCCTCGACATTCAGGTGGTCGCGACGTCGCTCCCAGCGATTCAGGATGCACTGGCGATATCGCAGGATGTGATGAGCTGGATCCAGACCGCCTATCTGATCGCCGAGATCATCGCCATTCCACTGACCGGATGGTTCACACGCGTTTTGACGCTGCGATGGTTGTTCGTGGCCGCGATCACCCTGTTTACCCTCGCCTCGATCGGCTGCGCGTTCAGCAGCAGCTTTGCGATGCTGGTCAGCCTCCGGGCGTTGCAGGGCTTCGCCGGCGGCGTGCTGATCCCGGCGGTGTTTTCCGCCGTGTTCCTGCTGTTTCCGATCCGACTGCACCCGATGGCCACCACGATGGCGGGGATCATGGCGGTGCTGGCGCCGACGGTCGGCCCGGTGGTCGGCGGCTGGATCACCGAAACCTATTCCTGGCACTGGCTGTTCCTCATCAATGTCGTGCCGGGGATCATCGCCGCGACCGCGACGCCCTTCCTGCTGCCGCGCGATCCGCCGCATTTTTCAGACCTGGCGACGCTTGATGGATATTCTCTCGCGCTATTGGTGATCTCGCTTGCCAGCCTCGAGATCGCTCTGAAGGAAGCCCCGCAATATGGCTGGCTTTCTCCGCTCTGCGCGATCCTGTTCCTGCTCAGCGCCGCCGCCGCAGCTGGCTTCGCATTCAGAACACTCAAGGCCGCCTATCCCGTGGTCGAATTGTCGACACTGGGAACGCGTTCGTTTGCGATCGGGTGCGCGCTCAGTTTCTGCCTTGGCGTCGGCTTGTTCGGCTCGGTCTATCTGATGCCGGTGTTTCTCGCTTATGTGCGGCATCACAATGCATTCGAAATCGGCACCATCATGCTCGTCACCGGCGTCTTCCAACTCGCGACCGCGCCAATCGCGGGCATGATGGAAAGCAGGTTCGATCCGCGCTGGTTGTCGGCGGCGGGGTTTGGCCTGTTCGCGGTTGGACTGGCCTGCAGCGCGTTTCAAAGCCGCGTGGCGGATTTCGACGAGATGTTCTGGCCGCAAGTCTTGCGTGGCGTCGCGATCATGTTCTGCCTGCTGCCGCCAACGCGGCTGGCGCTGGGCTCGTTGACCGCAGCCCAAGTGCCCGACGCCAGCGGACTGTTCAATCTGATGCGAAACCTCGGCGGCGCGATCGGCATCGCCTTGATCGATACCATCCTCTATGGCCGCACCGGCGGACATGCCGAAGCGTTACGCGACCGGCTGATCGCAGGCGACGTCACCGCGGCGCGGGCCATCGGACTTGATCTGCATCTGTTTACCCACCGGCCCCCCGACGTATCCGACGCGACGGTGGAGGCCTATCTTCGCCCCATGGTCGAGAGTGCGGCGTTTGCACTAAGCGCCAACGAAGCCTGGACCCTGCTGGCCTGTGCGGCGTTGCTCGGCCTGTTGCTTGTTCCGTTCGCGGGGCCGCCGCCGCAAATCTTGAAGACCGGCGCGGAACAGCAATAGTTGGATCAAATTCCGGGTGCCGGGAGCCGCCAATGACCGGGTTTTCGGTGATCGCTGGAATGAACCTTGGGCGGTTTCCCGGCAACTACCTGACGTACGAAAAAACTATCCCGAGACCGGCCCAAAATTGTGCTTTTTGGGCATCGCTGGCCGACAAATCTATCCGAACAAAATGCCGATTGGCTGGCGGCGCTGCGCGGGGGCGGAATACAATACAACCTTTGCTGAACTTTCCGATTTTTAATGTCACGACCTTTGCCGTCTTTCCGATTGTTAATGCGACAACGTTCTCGGAACCGTTCAAATACGACGGTTTGAAACGCCCAAGGCGACTGAAAGATACGAGCTCGTGCCTATGCCCCTGCCAAGCTTCGCTGCCCGGTCGCGGTTGCGCAATATTGTTCAAAACGCCTACAATGGTCGGCCCGTCATGGATGGTTTGAAGGACTTCACCCCCCGGACAGGCCGCGCAAAAAGAGGCCTGCAGATGAACGAGAGCTCTCCGGTGGCACGTTCGTGAATCAACCCATCAAAACGTTGAAAGAAGCCCCTCTCGTCGATGCGCCGCCGACCACCAAGCGCCGGTCGGGCCGACGCCTGCTGTGGATATCGGTTCTGGCGTTGCTGATTCTCGCCGGCGTGGTCTGGTGGATGAGGCAAGCGAGCGCGCCGCAGCCCGGAGGGAACGGTCGCAACGGCGCGCCGATGTCGATCGTGCCCGAGGCTGTCGGCAAGGGTGACGTCGGCATCAACATCGACGCCCTCGGCACCGTCACGTCGCTCGCCACCGTGACCATCAAGAGCCAGATCAGCGGCTATTTGATGAAGATCGATTTCAAGGAAGGCGATGACGTCAAGAAGGGCGATCTGATCGCCGAGATCGATCCGCGCCCGTATGAAGCCACGCTGGCCCAGGCGAATGGCAATCTGGTGCGAGACCTGGCGCTGCTAAAGGGCGCGCAGGTCGATCTGACCCGCTATCAGGGTCTCGCCGCGCAGAATGCCGTGCCGCGTCAGACGCTCGACACCCAGGTCGCGCTGGTGGCGCAGTACCAAGGCACCACGGAAGCCGACCGCGCCGCGGTCAAATCCGCCGAGGTCAACCTGCAATATTGCCGTATCCTGTCGCCGATCGACGGCCGCGTCGGATTGCGTCAGGTCGACCAGGGCAACTATGTGACGCCCGGCGACGCCAACGGCCTCGTCGTCATTACGCAGCTACAGCCGATCAGCGTGCTGTTCACGGTCCCCGAAGACAATTTGCAGGCCATTGCGAAACGTACCCAGGCCGGAGCCGTCTTGCCCGCGAGCGCTTATGATCGCAGCGGCACCAACAAGATCGCCGACGGCACGCTCCTGGCCTCCGACAGCCAGATCGACCCCACCACGGGAACGATCAAGCTGCGGGCGCTGTATCCGAACGAAAACAAGCTTCTGTTCCCGAACCAATTCGTCAACGTCCGGCTGCTGCTCGACACCCACAAGGATGTGACGACGATGCCGACGGCGGGCGTTCAGCACGGCGTGCCGGGCACGTTCGTCTACCTCGTCAATGCGGACAACACGGTCTCCGTACGCAAGGTCGTGCTGGGGGTGACCGATGGCGACCGCGTCGAGGTCACCTCCGGGCTGGTGCCGGGCGATCGCATTGTGATCGACGGCGCCGACAAGCTGCGTGATGGCTCCAAGATCAATGTTCGGTCGGAAACCAACCCCGGCGCAGCACCTTCGGGCACGGCACCAGCCGGATCGGACAAATCGGGCGGCAAGAAACGGCATTCGGATAGCGGACAAAAACAATGAACCCGTCGCAGCCGTTCATTCTGCGGCCGGTGGCGACGACCTTGCTGATGATCGCCATCGTGCTGTCCGGGGCGCTCGCGTTCAGATTCCTCCCGGTCGCCGCTTTGCCTGAAGTCGATTATCCGACCATCCAGGTGCAGACCTTCTATCCCGGCGCCAGTCCGGACGTCATGACGTCTTCGGTCACCGCGCCGCTCGAAGTGCAGTTCGGCCAGATGCCGAATCTCAACCAGATGAGCTCGGTGAGTTCAGCCGGCGCTTCGGTCATCACGCTGCAATTCGGGCTCACGATTTCGCTCGATGTCGCCGAGCAGGAGGTGCAGGCCGCCATCAACGCCGCCGGCAACCTGCTGCCCTCCGATCTGCCCGCGCCGCCGATCTACGCCAAGGTCAACCCGGCCGACGCGCCGATCCTGACGCTGGGGCTGACATCGAAGACGATGCCGCTGACGCAGGTGGAAGATTTCGTCGATACGCGGCTGGCGCAGAAGATCTCCCAGCTTCCCGGCGTCGGCCTCGTCAGCATCAGCGGTGGCCAGCGGCCGGCGGTGCGGATTCGCGCCGATATCCGCAAACTCGCCGCCTACGGGCTGAACATCGACGATCTGCGCACCACGCTCGGCAACGCCAATATCAACACGCCGAAGGGCAATTTCGACGGCCCGATGCGCGCCTACACCATCAACGCCAACGACCAGATCAGGAATGCGAGCGACTACGCCCCGCTGATCGTCGCCTACAAGAACGGCTCGCCGGTCCGGCTCAGCGATGTCGGCGACGTCGTCGACGGCGCCCAGAACGACAAGCTCGGCGCCTGGATGAACGAGACGCCGGCCATCATTCTCAATATTCAGCGGCAACCCGGCGCCAACGTCATTGCGGTGGTCGAGGGCATCAAGGCGCTGCTGCCGCAATTGCAGGCCTCGCTGCCGGCCGCGATCGACCTCAACATTCTGACCGACCGGACCGTGACCATCCGCGCCTCGGTCGAGGATGTGGAATTCGAATTGACGCTCGCCGTCATCCTGGTGGTGCTGGTGATCTTCGTGTTCCTGCGCAACGCACGGGCCACCCTGATTCCAAGCCTCTCGGTCCCGCTGTCGCTGATCGGCACGCTTGGCGCGATGTACCTGTTCGGCTTCAGCCTCAACAATCTTTCGCTGATGGCGCTGACCATCGCCACCGGCTTCGTGGTCGACGACGCGATCGTGGTGATCGAAAATATCTCGCGCTACATCGAAGAAGGCGAATCGCCGTTGCAGGCCGCCCTTCACGGCTCCGAACAGATCGGCTTCACCATCATTTCGCTGACGGTGTCGCTGATCGCGGTGTTGATCCCGCTCTTGTTCATGGGCGACGTGGTCGGCCGGCTGTTCCGGGAATTTGCGATCACGCTGTCGGTCACCATCCTGATTTCCGCCGTGGTGTCATTGACACTGGTGCCGATGGCCTGCGCCAAACTGCTCAAGGCCGAAATCGAGTCCCACGAGAACGCCTTCCAGCGCTACAGCCGCGAAGGGTTCGACCGGATCATCGAGGTGTATGGAACGGCGCTCAATTGGGTGCTCGATCGCCAGACCTTCGTTCTCTTTATTGCGCTCGGCACCTTCGCGCTGACCGCCGTGCTCTACATCGTCATTCCCAAGGGTTTCTTCCCGCTGCAGGACACCGGTGTCATTCAGGCGATATCCGATGCGCCGCAGTCGGTGTCCTACGCCGCGATGGCCGAGCGGCAGCAACAGCTCGCCAGCGTCATTCTCAAGGATCCCGACGTCGACAGTCTTTCCTCGTTCATCGGCGTGGACGGCACCAACACCACGCTCAACAGCGGCCGAATCCTGATCAATCTCAAGCCGCACGACAAGCGCAAATCCGACATCGGCACGGTGATGCAGCGCATCAAGAACAGCACCGCGTCGCTGACAGGTATTACGCTCTATATGCAGCCGGTTCAGGACCTGACGATCGAAGGCACGGTCAGCCGGACACAATACCAGTTCATCCTGCAGGATGCCGATCCGGTGGCGCTCGGCGAATGGACGCCCAAACTCGTCGACAAGCTGAACACGCTGCCGGAGCTTGCCGATGTCGCCAGCGATATCTCCGCCCAGGGTCTCTCGGTCTTCGTCGAGATCGACCGCGACCAGGCCGCCCGTTTCGGGATTACGCCGGCGACGATCGACAATGCGCTTTACGATTCCTACGGCCAGCGCATCGTCTCCACCATCTTCACCAACTCCAACCAGTATCGCGTGATCCTTGAGGCCGATCCGAGCCTGCAAAGCTCGCTGCAATCGCTGAACGATATCTATCTGCCCTCATCGGTCGGCACCACGCCGGTGCCGCTCGCCGTGATGGCCAAGATACGGCAGCAAACCGCGCCGCTGCAGGTCTCGCATCTCGGCCAATTCCCGGCAGCCACCGTCTCCTTCAACCTGGCGCCGGGGGCCGCGCTCGGCGACGCCGTGACCGCGATCAAGAAGGCGGAAGCCGAACTGCAGATGCCGGCCAGCGTGATCAGCACCTTCCAGGGCGCAGCACTGGCGTTTCAATCATCGCTTTCCAATCAGCTGTTCCTGATCCTGGCTGCGATCGTCACCGTCTATATCGTGCTCGGTGTGCTCTATGAGAGCTTCATCCATCCGCTCACGATTCTGTCGACGCTGCCTTCGGCGGGCATCGGCGCATTGCTGGCGCTGATGGTGGCCGGCGATGACCTGACGATCGTCGCCATCATCGGCATCATCCTGCTGATCGGCATCGTGAAGAAAAACGCGATCATGATGATCGACTTTGCGCTCGACGCCGAGCGCAACCAGGGCAAGCCGCCGCGCGAAGCGATCTACCAGGCCTGCCTGCTGCGATTCAGGCCGATCCTGATGACCACCATGGCGGCGGTTCTCGGCGCATTGCCCTTGATGATCGGGACCGGCGCCGGCTCCGAGTTGAGGCATCCGCTCGGCATTTCCATCGTCGGCGGACTCTTGGTCAGCCAGTTGCTGACCCTGTTCACGACGCCGGTGATCTATCTCTGGTTCGACCGGCTGGCGGTGCGGTTTGCCGGACGTCCGGCCGGCGCAGGCCATGCGAACGAACTGAACTGAGAATTGAACTGAACGATGGGCCCATCAACACCCTTCATTCGCCGGCCGGTTGCAACGACGTTGCTCACCTTCGGGCTTGCGGCGGCGGGAGTTGTGGCGTTTTTCAAGCTGCCGGTCTCGCCGCTGCCGCAGGTCGATTTTCCGACCATCTCGGTACAGGCGACCCTGCCCGGCGCCAGCCCGCAGGACGTCGCCACCACGGTTGCCAGTCCGCTTGAGCGTCATCTCGGCCAGATCGCCGATGTGACCGAGATGACGTCCTCCAGCACGGTGGGAGCGACGCGCATCACGCTGCAGTTCGGGCTCAACCGCGACATCAACGGCGCCGCGCGCGACGTGCAGGCGGCGATCAACGCGGCCCGTGCCGATCTTCCGACCAGCCTGCGAACCAATCCCACCTACCGCAAGGTCAACCCCGCCGACGCCCCGATCCTGGTACTGACCCTGAGTTCGGACACCGCGACCCGCGGCGATCTGTATGACGCGGCGTCCACCGTGCTGGCGCAGAAGCTGTCGCAGGTCGACGGGATCGGCGAAGTCGTCGTCAGCGGCAGTTCGCTGCCCGCGGTACGCGTCGATCTCATCCCGCAGGCGCTGTACAAATACGGCATCGGCCTTGAGGACGTGCGCGCCGCACTTTCCAGCGCCAATGCGCACAGCCCGAAAGGCGGGATCGACGTCGACGATCAACGCTATCAGATCTACTCCAACGACCAGGCCAACAAGGCCGCCGACTACCAGTCGCTGATCGTCGCCTACCGCAACGGCGCGCCGGTGCACCTCAAAGATGTCGGCGACGTCACCGACGGGGTTGAAAATCTCCGAAACGCCGGTCTCGCCAACGGCAAGCCGGCGGTGCTGATCATTCTCTACCGGCAACCCGGCGCCAACATCATCAGCACCGTCGATCTGGTGAAGTCGCTGATGCCGCAATTGAGAGCCTCGATCTCGCCTGCCATTGACGTCAACCTGGCGGTCGACCGGTCGACCACCATCCGCACCTCGTTGCGCGACGTCGAGCGAACCTTGATCCTCGCCGTGCTGCTGGTGATCGTGGTGGTTTTCGCATTCCTGCGGAACCTGCGTGCCACGCTGATCCCGGTGGTGGCGGTATCGGTGTCGTTGATTGCGACATTCGCCGCCATGTACCTGATGGGCTACAGCCTCGACAATCTTTCGCTGATGGCGCTCACGGTTGCGACCGGCTTTGTCGTCGACGACGCCATCGTCGTGCTCGAGAACATCACCCGCTATATCGAAAACGGCATGTCGCCGCTTGAAGCCTCGCTCAAGGGCGCAAACGAGGTCGGCTTCACCGTGCTGTCGATGAGCATTTCGCTGATCGCGGTGTTCATTCCGATCCTGCTGATGGGCGGCATTGTCGGCCGCCTGTTCCGCGAATTTGCCATGACGATCTCGATCGCGATCATGATCTCACTGGCGATTTCGCTGGCGACCACCCCTATGATGTGCGCCGTGCTGCTCCGTCCTCATACCAACGAGGGTCACGGGCGGCTCTATCAGATCAGCGAGCGTTTCTTCGATTCGATGCTGGAGCTCTACCGGCGCAGCCTCACCGTCTCGCTACGGCATCCGCGCTCCATCATGTTGATCCTCGCCGCGGTTCTGGGCCTCAATTTCTATTTGTATGACGTCATCCCGAAGGGCTTCTTCCCGCAGCAGGATACCGGGCGGGTTATCGGCTCGATCCAGGCGGATCAGAGCATCTCGTTTCAGCTGATGCAGCAGAAGCTGGCGCAGTTCGTCACCATCATCAAACAGGATCCGGCGGTCGAAACCGTGGTCGGGTTCACCGGCGGCGGCCAGACCAATTCCGGCTTCGTCTTCGCCTCGTTGTATCCGCTCGGCCAGCGCAATATCAGCGCCGACGGCGTCATCGCGCGGCTACGGCGCGCGATGGCGGTGGTGCCAGGCGCAACCATGTTCCTGCAAGCCGTGCAGGACATCCGCGTCGGCGGCCGGGCCAGCAACGCGCAGTATCAATACACCCTGCAAGGCCCGACCCTGGAGGAACTTAACGAATGGTCGCCGAAGATCGCGGCCGAGTTGCAGCGCGAAACCGGCGTGCTGGCTGACGTCAACAGCGACCAGCAGAACAAGGGGCTCGAATCCGATCTGGTGATCGACCGCGATGCCGCCTCACGATTGGGGATCACGGTCAGCCAGATCGACAACACACTTTATGATGCGTTCGGCCAGCGCCAGGTTTCCACCATCTATGTGGCGCGCAACCAGTATCACGTCATCATGGAGGTGGCGCCGCGCTACTGGCAGGATCCCGAGACGCTGAAGGACGTCTATGTCAGCACCTCGGGCGGCTCGGTCGGCGGATCGCAGGCGACCAATGCGGTGTCAGGCACGGTCGTAGCACCGGGAAGTCGGCCTAGGCCAACTCGGCCAATGCGCAAGCCGCCAGAAACCTCGCGACCAATTCGATCGGCGCCACCGGCAACGGATCGTCCTCGACCGGTTCGGCGGTGAGCACCAACGCGGAGATCATGATCCCGCTGTCGGCGGTGGCGCATTTCAAGCAAGGCGCGACCCCGCTCGCGGTCAATCATCAGGGATTGCTGGTCGCCAACACCATTTCGTTCAACCTGCCGCCCAACGTGTCGCTGAGCACGGCCGTCACCACGATCAGGGACGCGATGAACCGCATCGGCGTGCCCGCAACCATTCGCGGAACCTTCCAGGGCACCGCGAAGGCGTTTCAGGACTTGCTCAGCAACCAGCCCTATCTGGTGCTGGCCGCGCTGGTCACGATCTACATCGTGCTCGGCGTGCTCTACGAGAGCTACGTGCATCCGCTGACGATTCTGTCCACCTTGCCGTCCGCCGGGGTGGGCGCCCTGCTCGCGTTGATGGCGTGCGGAACCGAATTCAGCATCATGGCGTTGATCGGCGTGATCCTCCTCATCGGCATCGTGAAAAAGAACGCGATCATGATGATCGATTTTGCGCTCGACGCGGAGCGCACCCGAGGACTGAGTCCGACCGACGCCATCTACGAGGCTTGCCTGCTCCGTTTCAGGCCGATCATGATGACGACCATGGCCGCATTGTTGGGCGCGCTTCCGCTGGCGATTGGCCTCGGCGACGGCGGCGAGCTTCGCCAGCCGCTCGGGATCGCGATCGTCGGGGGTCTCGTGCTCAGCCAGGCGCTGACGCTTTATTCGACCCCGGTGATCTATTTGTACATGGAGCGGCTTCGTTCCTGGAGCCAGCGTCTTCGGGACGGCGGCAAGGCGCCGCTGGCGCCTGGCTCCAACCTGCAGCCGGGCGAATAGATGTCAACAACAGCTCTGAGGACAGCCCTAGCCCTTCGACAAGCGCCGTGCGATGTCTGGAGCGGAGCGTTGTCTTTTTTGCAGGCGCAGGGGGATCGGCTGCGGTTGATATCGCGGCTTGAGCGGGTGGCGGATGAGTAACGTTTCGCTGAAGTCAAATTCTGATGTCACGAGGTTTGGCGGCAAGGTCCGCATCGCATCTGCTCTCGCCGCGTTGCTGCTCGGTCCGGCATTGTCCGGCTGCATTCTCGGCAGCGAAAAGCCGGAGCTTGGCCTTGAATTGCCGGCGAGCTATCGCGAAGGCGGCCATCGCGCGCCCGACGCCGCCGTTCCCGCACTGGACTGGTGGCGCGGTTTTCGCTCAGGCGAACTGACGAACCTGATG
This sequence comes from uncultured Pseudomonadota bacterium, assembly GCA_963725555.1. Lineage (GTDB taxonomy): Bacteria > Pseudomonadota > Alphaproteobacteria > Rhizobiales > Xanthobacteraceae > Bradyrhizobium. The sequence goes on from CAVRYV010000019.1 coordinate 168,044, forward strand.
GAGGCCGCTCAGATCTACAATCTGGATATCGCGGTGGCGATTGCCCAGATCGTCCAGGCCGACGCCCAGGTCGGCGTGTCGGGAGCGCCGTTGCTGCCCTCGGTCACCGGCACCGGCAACGTTGAGAACGAGCATTTCGGATCGTCCTCCGCCGCGGGTGGTGCCGGCCTCGGCAGCGGCGTCAGTTCTGGCGCCAGCGCCTCGACGTTCACGAACTACAATTTCGGCCTCACGGCCAGCTATATGCTCGACTTCTGGGGCAAGAACCGCGCGACGCTTTACGCGGCCGAGGAAAACGCCACCGTGGCCCGGTACAATCGCGAAGTCGTCACGCTGACGACGATCGTCACCGTCGCCAACACCTACTTCCAGGTTCTGGCCGCCCAGGACGAACTGCGCGTCGCGCACCGCAATCTGACCGCCGCCGAGCGGATTTTGACGCTCATCAAAACACAATTCGCCGGCGGCACCGCGTCGCAGCTCGACCTGTCGCAGCAGGAAGCCCTGGTGGCGACCGTGCGCGCCTCGATCCCGCCGCTCGAAGTCACGTTGCGGCAAAATATCTTCGCCCTCGCGCTGCTGGTGGCGCGGGCGCCTGCGAATTTCAGTGTCAGGGGCGGAGGGCTGGGCCAGCTCACGGTTCCGCGCGTGACGCCGGGCCTGCCGTCGGAGCTGCTCTATCAACGGCCGGACATCCGGCAGGCCGAGGCGCAACTGGCCAACTCCAATTTCAGCGTCGAATTGGCCCGCGCCGCGTTCTTTCCGCAGATCCAGCTGACCGCGACCACGGGCGTGCAAAGCGCTGCCCTCGCCGCATTGTTCGGTCCGGGCGCCTGGTACTACACGCTCGCCGCCGGACTGACCCAGCCGCTGTTCGACGGCTTCCTTTTGGAGAGCCAATTGAAGCAGGCGAAGGGCCTGCAACTGCAATATTTGCAGGCCTACCGCAAAGCGGTGCTGTCGGCATTCGCCAATGTCGAGCAGGCGCTGGTCGCGCTGGCGCAATACACAAGGCAGGAGAAGCTTCAGGCCGATGCGGTGACCGCCTCGCAGAAGGCCTTTGACGTGTCGGAAACTCAATTCCGCGGCGGCACCGTCAACCTCCTCACCGTGCTGCAGACCGAGCAAACGCTGTTCACGGCGGAGAACACCTTGGTGCTGGTGCGCCTGAACAAATATCTGGCGGCCAGCAGCCTGTTCCAGGCGCTCGGCGGCGGATGGACCCCGGACAGGAAACTGTCCTCGTTGCAACCACAACCGTGAGAGGCTCGGCCATGAGAAGCATGGTGTTTGGCGCGGCGGCGGTTCTGGCGGTTGCGGCGGCCGGCGTCGTGCTTTTGCCCGTGCGCGCACAGCAAGGCGCGCCCGCGACCGCGCCGAACAACACGCCGCTGTGGTTCGGCATGGATGCCGAACAGGCCTCGCAGGCGTTGGGCACGAGGCTGGTCTATGTCAGGGGTCGCCCCGGCGACGAAATGTATCTCGCGCTTCCCAATGCCAAGGGCAGCGCACTATCGGACCGGCAGGACGGGCTCTATCTGCAATTCCGCCGCGGCCGGCTCGAGGGCTGGAAAGGCGATTGGGGATCGAACCGGCCATGAGTAAGTCAGGACCTGGCAAATCAAAAATTCTAGTCGCGACCATCCTGACGGCGCTGGGCGCACTGGCTGTCTCGGCCCAGGACCGGGTCCAGGCTCAGGACGCGGTGACGGGCCGGCCGTTTTTGCGGCGCGGTCTGTCCTATCACGTCTGGTACTATGATGGCCGCGACGACCGCCGCGACTTTCCCACCAACGGCTTCTTTCCCGGTGATTTCGCCGCCGACCCTGCGCACGCGGCCATCGGCGCTGCCGGGCTATTCGGCTCCACGCCCGAATACGCCGGCTCACGGCTGGCCTACGGATCGTACCAAGCCTATTGCGCGCGACGGTATCGCTCCTACGATCCCGCCACCGGCTATTTCGTGGGGCATGACGGCGCGTACCATCGCTGCCGATGACCGGCATCGGCTACGCGATCGCCTGGCAGACGCCGTTGAGGCCATCAAACCGTTGAGGGCCCGCCCCAACGCAAAAGGCCCCGCAAGGGGCCTTTTGACTTCTACACCGCGTCTTTGGCTGCCTTGACCGGGCGCGCTCTGACGATCTTTCGGGCCGGCTTGGCCTTGAACGTCATCGGCTCGCCGTTGAAAGGATTTGTGCCAGCGCGGGCTTTGGTGGCCGGCTTCTTGATCACGACGAACTTGGCGAATCCCGGAACCAGAAACACCCCGGTCTTCTTCAGTTCTTTGTAACCGACCGTCGCCAGCGTCTCCAAAACGCCCTTGACGTCCTTCTTAGCGACTTCAGTTTCCGTAGCGATCTTTTCGATCAGCTGCGACTTCGTCATCTGCACTGCCATTTTATCTCCTGTGGGTAGGTTAATTCGTGCCTCGGACAGTATTGGCGAATACAGCGCGGAAAACAGCGTCCGTCGCGATCTGCACAGCTTTATTGCGGGGTTTTGCGAGATTGTGCCCGTGCCCGCCCACGCTGGAGGTAGCCCGATCCCCGGTTTGGACGTGATTCCTAGCCTATACGGCTTCCGCCTTGATTTGTCGCCGCTCGGATTTCACCCAGACAATAAAAAAAGCGGCCGCAGTGGCCGCCTTTTGGCGCAGGATATTGCCTGCGATGTTACGTCACGAGCCGCGGCCGGCCGGAGTTGTCCCCTGCCGGGCCGCGGGCTTGCGTTCGATCGGGTGGATGTCGATCCCGCGCAGGCGTCCCAACCGCAGCACGTCCATGTCGAGCTTGCGGTCGATCCGATCGCGGTCGAGGGTGCGGATCAGGTCGTCGACACCATTGATATCGACGCCATCGAGACGGATCACGACGTCGCCCGGCAAAAGCCCGGCTTGCGCCGCCGGCCCGTCCGGTTCGATCTGCGCCAGCAGCGCGCCCATCTTGTTCTCGACGCCGGCCAGCACCGCGTGCCTTCTGGGGATCGGCGCGCTCTGGCCGGACACGCCGATATAAGCGCGCCGCACATAGCCATGGCGGATGATCTCCGACAGCACGAACTGCGCGGTGTTGCTGGCGACCGCAAAGCAGATGCCTTGCGCGCCCGCGATGATCGCGGTGTTGATGCCGATGACTTCGGCGGCGGACGACACCAGCGGCCCGCCGGAATTGCCGGGATTGAGCGCGGCATCGGTCTGGATCACATCCTCGATGGTGCGGCCGTTGGCCGAGCGGATCGAGCGCCCGAGCGCCGAGACCACGCCGGCGGTCACGGTCGATTCAAATCCGAGCGGGTTGCCGATCGCCACCACCAACTGGCCGCGACGCAGGCTTTTGGAATTGCCGAGCGACGCATAATGCAGATCGCGCGAGCCGTCGGCGCGAAGCAATGCCAGATCCGTATCGGGATCGACGCCGAGCACGCGCGCGTTGGTGACGATGCCCTCATGGTCCCGGAGCCGGATCTGCTTCGAGGCGCCGACCACATGGCTGTTGGTGAGCACCAGGCCATCCGGCGAAATGACGATGCCGGAGCCGAGCCCGCCACGCTCACGCGATTGCGGCGCTTTCGATCCGGTTTCGACGCGCACCACCGCGGGCCCGATCCGTTCGGTGACCGCGATCACCGCATTGGAATAGGCATCGAGCAAGGCCTGATCGTCGGCGGGCGCCGGCTCAGGTGTTTTTGATGAAGATAGGTCGTCGATAGTGTCTCGGGTGATATCCAACATGGCTAATCCTCTGACGTCAGATAGTTGCCATATTTCGGCGTCGCAAGAGCCGCCGCAGGCGCTCGCTTTGGCCGCCCATTGCATTCGGATTGAAGCGGACGAGGAAGCCCGTTCCCCCGACCCTGAAGCGTGGGCTTGCGCGAACCCGGTATCCACATCGCCGGAAATCGCTTTAGGATGGGGTGTCATCCGCATCCAGGACCGCGTCCATGCCGCAGCCATTCGACCGCGCCGCCGAGGATCTCGGCAACTCGATCCATCTCGAACACGTCAATGTGCAAGTGCCCGACCAGCGTCTGGCCACGCTGTTCTACGTCACCGGGCTCGGGCTCACCCGCGACCCCTATCTGATGGTGTCCGACAGCAATATGTGGATCAATGTCGGCCGCAGCCAATTTCATCTGCCGAGCGGCAAGGCGCAGGTGCTGCGCGGCCATACCGGAATCGTGATGCCGGGCCGCCAGGCATTGCTCGACCGGCTGGCGTCGGTCGCCCGAAAACTCGATGGCACCGCGTTCGCATTCAGCAAGCACAACGATTATGTCGAAGCGACCTGCCCCTGGGGCAATCGTCTGCGCTGCTATGAGCCGGACGCCACGCGCTTCGGGCGCATCGCGCTTGGCATCCCCTATGTCGAATTCGAGGTGCCGGTCGGCACCGCGCAAGGCATTTGCGACTTCTATCCGCAGATCCTGGGAATTCCCGCCAAGCTTGCCAATGGCGACGGCACGGTTGCGCGTGTGAAGATGGCCAAGGACCAGTATCTGCAATTTCGCGAGACCGACCGGCCGCAGCCGGAATATGACGGCCACCACGTTCAGATGTACATCACCAACTTCTCCGAACCCTATCGCCTGCTGTCGGAGCGCAACCTGATCTACAGCGAGGACAACCAGTACCAATACCGCTTTCGCGACATCGTCGAGCCTGCCAGCGGCAGGCATCTGTTCACGGTCGAGCACGAGGTGCGCAGCGCCACCCACCCGATGTATCTGCGTCCGCTGATCAACCGCGATCCGACCCAGACCAACCGCAACTACGCGGCCGGCCACGAGCAATGGCCCTGGGCGATGGACCCGGATGAATACGACGGGCAATAGGCCGCCGCCACGCTTTGCGGCGCCCAAGGTCCTTTGTGATCCTCATCACAGCGCCAACGAACTTCGCCGCGTTACTCCTGCGACCATCGATCAAGGGATTGGCCCCGGCAGATTCAGGAGAACGAACATGGACAAGCATACTCAGGAACGCGAAATCGTTTTGTTGACGGATGCGGAACTTGACCCGGTGGCGGCCGGCGATGCGGCGGGTGGCAAGGTCACGCCGCAAGATATCCATTCCGTGAAGAACACGAATACAGCGTCAGCCAAGCTGCTTTGAAGCGGGATGGCTTCGAGTTGAGTCAACGCACCTGCATCGTGCCCCGGACGCAGCACAGCACGCCGCCCTTGCGGCATGGTGCGCTGCAGATCCCGGGCCTATGCGGGGCCCTGCGGGGCGAGACCTTCAACGGCCCCGCGCCAAAACGTCAAGCCGCCTGCTTCTGTTCCAGACCGGCATTCCAGCCGCCTTTGCTGGCCAGCGAGTTCATTTGCGCGCGATGGATAAACGCCTGCTGTCCGGCGGCCACGTTCTCCGGTTTGCCCGACCAGGCTTGTTGCGGCGCCGCCTGCAGCGCGCGGCCATAGGAGAAGGTCACCTTCCACGGCAATCCGCCGATCCGGTTGATGGCGTCGAGATGCGCGGTGGCGTCCTCGTCCGACTGGCCGCCCGACAGGAACGCGATCCCCGGCACCGCCGCCGGCACGCAGCTCTTCAAAAGGCGAATGGTCTTTTCCGCGACTTCCGCGACCGAAGCCTGCTTCGCGCATTTCTTGCCTGACACCACCATGTTCGGCTTCAGAACCATGCCTTCGAGCGCGACGCGCTGGATCCGCAATTCCTGGAACGTCTTGTTGAGAACGCGCTGGGTGACTTCGTAACACCGGTCGATATCGTTATCGCCGTCCATCAGTACCTCAGGCTCGACGATCGGGACGATCTGGGCGGCCTGGCACAGCGCGGCATAGCGCGCCAGCGCATGGGCGTTGACATGGATCGCGGTCATGCTCGGAATATCCTTGCCGATATCGATCACCGCGCGCCATTTCGCAAAACGTGCGCCCTGTTTGTAATAATCCGCAAGCCGCGCCGCGAGCTTGTCGAGGCCGACGGTCACGAGCTCGCCGGGGCAATTCGGCAACGGCTGAGTACCTTCGTCGACCTTGATCCCGGGAATGGAGCCGGCCTGTTCGATCAGCTTCACCAGCGGCGTGCCATCCCTGGCCTTTTGCCAAATGGTCTCGTCGTAGAGGATGACACCGGAGATGCATTTCGACATCGCCTCACCGGAGCGAAACAACATCTCGCGATAGTCGCGACGGGTGTCCTCGGTGGATTCGACGTTGATCGCATCAAACCGCTTCTTGATGGTGCCGGTGGATTCATCCGCGGCGAGAAGCCCCTTGCCCGGCGACACCATCGCCTCGGCCACCTTGTTGAGGTCGGAAAGATTTCATCGGTGTCTCCATTGGGCTGTTGCCTCGGAGCTGGAACCGGTTGAGGCAAGTTCCATTTATGTCGTTGGCACGTAACATAAGAGAGGCGGACCGCGCGCTCAAGTGCCCTGCCTTGGCGCATGAAGGCAACGTGTGTCTTGCCGATTGGTTCGCAGGGTGTCTTGCCGGGACCATAAAAGCTTCAACGTTGGCGGATCAATCGTTGATATCCGGGCCTTCCGGTATCGACGTCATGGTTTATTTCGTTGCAAATTTCGGGGCTGCGATGGATACCCGATGCCGGGCCGCCGCCTGCCCCGTTCCGGCAGGAACGATCCTGGATCGAGAGTAAAATGCGATTCATTCAAACCTTTCAGCTTTACGATTTTCTGGACACGCTGGTCAGCCTGCTGACTGCGTTCGTGCTTGGAACGCTGATCGGAGCCGAACGTCAATATCGCCAGCGAAGCGCCGGTTTGCGAACCAATGTGCTGGTCGCAGTCGGGGCATCGGCGTTCGTCGATCTCGCCAATCACCTGACCGGATCGGAGGGCAGCGTTCATGTCATTGCCTACGTCGTTTCGGGCATCGGCTTTCTCGGCGCCGGCGCGATCATGAAAGAAGGAATGAATGTGAGAGGCCTCAACACCGCCGCGACGTTATGGGCTTCGGCCGCGGTCGGGTCCTGTGCCGGCGCCGACATGATTGCCCAAGCCGCGTTGCTGACGGTGTTCGTGCTGGGCGGCAACACGTTGCTTCGGCCGCTGGTCAACGCGATCGACCGCATTCCGATCGACGAACAATCCTCGGAAGCGACCTATGACGTGCTGGTAACTACCGACCCCGGATCCGTCGCATCGGTCCGGGAGACCCTGCTCCAAAAGCTTGCGGCGGCAAATTATCCGGTGCGGGACACAAAGGTGGTCGACCGCTCCGGGGACGAAGTCGAAATCGCGGCCACGCTGGTCAGCCTGTCGATCGAGCCCGACGAACTCGACGCGGTCGTGACCAGTCTCGCCAATACGCCCGGCGTTCGCCACGCCACCTGGAATATCAGCGCGCTGCAATAGTCCCGGAGCGCCGACCCTGTCGTTTCAGAGCCGCACCTCGATCGACTTCAAAATTCCGGTCGTGGTGTCGATGAATTGCAGCGCCTGTTGCGTCTTGGCGTAGGACAGGGGAAAGCGCGTGCACTGATCCGATAATTGGACCAGCCGCTTTCGTTCACTGGTCAGGATCGTGTTCGACTTATCGACCGCGAATTTGACGACATCCTGCATCGGATTGTTTTCGCCGAAATCGGTCATCTCTTTTTCCATCGTGATCAGATATTCGTAACTCGAAAGCTCACCGGAAATCTGCATGAGTTCCTGGATGGTCGATTTGATACATTCCGCGTCACCGCTGGAAATATCCGGCCGCTTGGAAGTTTGAACCAGATCTCCCATCAAATTCTGGAACAACGGCTTGATGTCTTCCACTTTCTTGACGTCGCTCTCGCTCAGGACACCGCCGCCGGAGCCATTGGTCGCGAGCAAAATGATCGCAAACCCGATGCCCAGCGACCGGATCGATGCACGCGGCGTACCGAGACGGAAGACGCCACCGTCTTGCAGTTCGTCCTTAGCTGCCGGCAGCGATCCGCGCCCGGAGGTTGCTCCGCATTTGGCAAAAAAGCGCGCTAAATTCCTGACACGGTTCGCGATCATTTCGGATCAATTCCGGAACATGCTGGATGAAGCATAATCCGGCTCGTTCGGCTTCGCCAGCGCAGATCGGAGAAAGTCGTGCTCTCGGCCGGCGATAGCAACGACCCCAGCAACCGGCGACGCCTTGGCTCGGTTGTTCGACAATCGCTTTTGTGTATTATCCCGCAATATACATTTTCAACAGAATTCGGCATTTTAAGCCACCAAACAATGTTTTCGACTGCGCGCCGGAGGATAGCGTGACCGAGGGGTCGGAACGGACGTTTCGCCGCGTCGCGCTGCAGCGAGCCGCGTCGCCCGAACAGCTGGACCACCTCGTCGGCATTACCAGGCCGTCGGACTGGATTCTGACATTCGTGGTTTGCCTGGCGCTGGCGGCGGCACTCACCTGGAGCGTCGTCGGGCGGATTCCCACGCGCGCTGCCGGCGAGGGAATCTTCATTAGCAGTGGCGGCCGTGTCGTCGATGCGGTCTCCGCCGCCACCGGGCGACTGTCTTCGATGGAAGTAGCGGTGGGCGATCATGTCTCGCAAGGTCAGCCGATCGCCGAAATCGTCCAGACCGATATCGAGCAGCGTCACGCCAACGCCGTGGAGGTCTTTCATGAGCGCCAGCGCGAACATACCGACCTCGTTGCAAAAATTGCCAGCGAACTCGCGGCCAAGGGACAAAATTTTGCGAGACTGGAGGCGGCATTCGATCAGGTCGTGAAAGCGACCACTCAGCGCATCGATTATCTGACGGCCGACGTCAAAACGCTCGAGGAATTGCTGGCCAAGGGATATACCACGCGACGCGCGGTCGAGGAGCGCCGCCGGGAACTCACCGATGCACAGCAGCGAAAGGAGGATACCCAGAACGAGATCCTGAAGCTGCGAACCCAGAAGACCGATCTGGAAACCCAGCGCGATCACGACAAACAACAATCGGAATTCGCGCTCAACGACGCGCGTCGTCAGATGGACAATGCTGCGGGTATGTTGAGCCAGAACACCAAGGTGGTTAGCCCGATCGACGGCCGCGTGCTGGAGATCAAGGTCTCCGCCGGCTCGGTGCTCTCGGTTGGCACGCCGGTTGTCGCAATCGATAGCGAAGGCTCCAAGCTCGAAGCACTGATCTATGTTCCTGCCGAACGCGGCAAGACCATAAGGCCGGGAATGCAGGTTCGTCTGGAACCAAGCACGGTGAAACGCGAGGAGTTCGGAACCCTGATCGGCACCATTGTGTCGGTGTCCGATTTCCCGATGACGCCGCAAGGTATCGCCGCGGTGCTTCACAATGACAGTCTGGTGACCCGCTTTACGCGCGACGGCGCCCCCTACGCCGCAACGGTCAGCCTGGAGCAAGACGACACCACAACCAGCGGATATCGCTGGGCCGTCGGAAAAGGCCCGCCCCTCCGTCTTTCCAGCGGAACGCTGACACGGGCCGAAATCACCACACGGCAGCAACGTCCGCTCGATCTGGTGATCCCGCTCATCAAGCACTTCACAGGAATTGATGGATAATATCCCACCCTCCCGGCCGGCACCTGACAAAACGCGACCGCGACCCGATCGGCGGCGCGCGCGAGGGCTGTTCCGGCGCAACGCGGTGAGACGAACTCCAGTTGTTCTGCAGATGGAAGCCGCGGAATGCGGCGCCGCCGCGCTGGCGATCGTGCTCGCCTATCACGGGGTCTGGATTCCGCTGGAGCAACTTCGCATCGCTTGCGGCGTGTCGCGCGACGGAAGCAAGGCGAGCAACATCCTGAAGGCAGCGCAGCGTTTCGGTCTTGTCGCCAGGGGGTATCGCGCGGAGCCGTCGGCACTTCCCGACGTGCCGATGCCCTGCATCATCCACTGGAATTTCAACCATTTCGTCGTGCTGGAAGGCGTCGACGGCAAGTACGCTTATATCAACGATCCAGCGATCGGCCGGCGGCGGATCGATATGGCGGAACTGGATCTCGCGTTCACCGGCGTTGTGCTGGCGATGGAACGGAGCGAGACGTTCAGGAAGTCCGGCAGCAAGCCACGGGGATTGCGTCTGTTACTGCGCGAATTGCGCAACTCCAAAGCGGCGGTCGCGCTGCTGGTGATCGTCAGCTTCGCGCTGGTGCTGCCGGGCATCGTGGTCGCCGGATTCTCCAAGATCTTCGTCGATGACATCCTGGTCCAACGCAACACGAACTGGCTGGTCCCGCTTCTGATCGGCATGATCGTGACGGCGATATTCCGGGCACTCCTGACCATGATCCGCCAATCGCTGCTGCTGCGGCTGCAAACCAAGCTTGCGGTGGTCATGATCAGCCGCTTCCTCTGGCACGTCATGGCGTTGCCGGTCGAGTTCTTTACCCAGCGTCATGCTGGCGATGTTGCAAACCGCGTCGCCGCCAACGAGCAGATCGCTCGGCTGCTTTCGAGCGGCATTGCCGCCAATGCGCTCAATCTGACCTCGGTGGTGCTCTTTGCCGCGGCGATGGCGATTTACGATGTCCGCCTCACTGCGATCTGCGTCGTCATTTCGCTGGTCAACGTGCTGGCGCTGAGGTTGATCGGCGAGCGCAGACAGGATCTCAGCCGCGGTCTGGCGCTGGAACAGGGAAAGCTTGCCGGCGCTGCGGTGAGCACCGTGCGCAGCATCGAAACCATCAAGGCCAGCGGGCTGGAGGACGCGGCGTTCAGCCAATGGTCCGGGATTCAGGCCAAGACCCTCAATGCCGAACAACAGCTTGGCGTGTCGTCTGTCATTCTTGACATGGTCCCAACTCTGCTCTCCGGACTGACCGTCGCGGCGATACTGGGTATCGGCGGCTTGCGGGTCATTCAGGGCTCGCTCACGCTTGGAAGTCTGGTGGCGTTTCAGTCGCTGATGGCAAGCTTTTCAGAACCTGTCACAAGCCTGGTGAATTATTTCGGCAGCTTTCAGACCATCCGGGGCGCGCTGGAGCGATTAGAGGATGTTTATAATTACCCGCTCGATGCCAACCGCAATCTGACCGCGGCGGAACGCTTTCCTCCAAAACTCGCGGGCTCGATCGAACTTCACAATATTCACTTCGGCTATTCGATCCTCGATCCACCGCTGCTGAACGATCTCTCGATCGCCATCCGGGCAGGGTCCCGGGTAGCCATTGTAGGGATGTCGGGCAGTGGAAAATCGACCCTCGCCAAACTGATCTGTGGACTTTACAAGCCGTGGTCCGGCGAAATCCGCATCGATGGCTGGACCTTGCCGGAAATACCCTCACAGGTTTTTGCCAACTCGATCGCCTATGTCGATCAGGACGTCTTCCTGTTCGAAGGAACCGCGCGCGATAATTTGACGCTGTGGGACTCGACCGTGGTCGAAAGCGATCTGTCGCAGGTCCTCAGAGATGCTGATATCCACGAGGACATTTCGACCCGGCCGGGAAACTATGACTGCTATGTCAGCGAAGGCGGTGCGAATTTCAGCGGCGGTCAACGCCAGCGCATCGAGATCGCCCGGGCGCTGGTTTCCAGTCCGTCGATCGTCGTACTCGACGAGGCCACGGCCGCGCTCGACCCGATTACCGAAAAGGTCATCGACAATAATCTGCGACGCCGGGGCTGCACCTGTATCATCATCGCGCATCGCCTGAGCACGATCCGCGACTGTGACGAAATCATCGTGCTGGAGCATGGCAAAATTGCCGAGCGAGGAACCCACGAACAGCTTCTTGCCCTTGATGGCGTGTATGTAAAACTTGTGGCCCGGGAATGAGCGAACTCGGCCCCCAAATTGGCAACCCGGCGGAAGACCACGAAGCGGCCGTTTCGTCGCAGAGCCGCATCGTGCTGGATGCCCGGCACCCCAGGCTTCTCGACCACCGCGAGCATGTGCTTGAGGTCGTGGCCGGGCATGTCGATATTTTCGCCGTCAATCCGCTCGACGGAAATAGTCAGGGCGCTCGACACCATCTGTTTCGGATCGAGCACGGCGAGATCATTCTGGATCTCCAGGAGGCCGGCGACAGCGCCGGCAGACGGCCTCAGATTATCGCCGTAGGAGGCCCAGGCGCTGAAGTGTTGGCGTTGCCGCGGCGCGACCTTCCGTCCTTTGACCCGGTCGCCCGATGGATCACGCGCCTCGCGGCGTTAATGGCGGACCAAAACCCAAGCTGGGAGATGCGCGAACTGACACCAGGCGCCGCAGTCACCATAACGCCAGGCGAACGCTGCCGCGGCCCGGTGCGTAACATCGTTTGGGTAGCGATCGAGGCGGGCAGCGCAAGACTGATCGGCCTCGATCCGGCATACGATGCCGGTGGTCCGCCAATGCCGCTGACATCGGGGATGTGGATCGAAGCGGGCCCGAGTGCGTGCACCGCCGTCACGAGCAGCGGTCTGCCGGACGCGGACGTGCTGTGGCGTGCGGTCGATCGCTTCCATCTGGGTGTCATGGCATCGATTGCGGACCGTCTGTTGCGTGACACCGACCGGGAAACACAGCGCCTCGCCAGTCGCAGCAAGCTTACGGCGTCGCAGACGCTCGAATCCTTCGAGCGCCTTTCCTCGATCGTGGTACGGCGTTTCGATCACGCCGATACCGAAGCCGACCGCTCGGATCCGCTGCTCGGCGCCTGCCGGATCGTCGGAGACGCGATGCGGGCGCCGCTCACGGTCGCTGCCCGGCCTGCCTCGTCGCAACAGGAATTCGCTGATGTTGCCGAGATTGCGCGGTCCGCGCGATTGCGTGTCCGCCAGACCTTGCTGCGAGGCGAATGGTGGAAGCTCGATGCAGGACCCTTGGTCGCCTGGCACGGTCCAAAGCGGGATCCGGTCGCGCTTATCCCCGGACCGCGGCGTCGTTACACCATGATCGAAACGCGGACCGGAACACGGCGTGCGGTCGACCGTTCGCTTGCCGGGGAGCTCGCGCCCGAAGCTGCGACATTCTACCCGGCATTGCCGTTGCGTCCGCTCGATTTTCGCGACTTGCTCGGCTTTTCGCTCCGGCATTCCAGAGGCAATATCGGCCGTATCGCACTCGCCGGCATCGTATTGGGCTTGCTGTCGTTGGTGGTGCCGCTCATCACCAACGTCCTGATCAATTCCGTGATCCCGCGCACCGAACTCGACCAGTTGGTGTTCTGTGCGCTCGCACTTGCGGTGACGGCTGTCGCGATGGCGAGTGTCCAGGCGATGGAGGGACTTGCGATGCTCAGGCTCGAGGGCCTGATCGACTGGAAGCTGCAGGCCGCGATGATCGACCGCCTGCTCCGGCTACCCGCGTCGCTGTTTCGCGAATATACCGTGGGCGATCTTGTCGACCGCTCCATGGGTATCGATGCGGCCCGCCGGGTCCTGACCGGACGCACACTGCGCGGAATGATGGCCGGCCTGTTCTGCTGGTTCAGCATCGGTTTGATGCTCTACTACGATTTGACGCTGGGACTGATCGCGGTCGCGCTGACGATCGTCCGGGCCGCCATGATCATCGGCACCAGCGCGGTCCGGCTCTATCACGAGAACAAGCATTTCAACGCGCAGGGCAAGATCAGCGGCTTCGTGCTGCAATTGATTACCGGAATTGGCAAGCTACGGGTCGCCGCCGCAACAGCTCGCGCGCTCGCCGTCTGGTCGAAGCAATTCGCGATCCAGAAACGCTATTTCCTTGCCTCGCAGCGTGCGGCCAACGCACTCAACGCGTTCGAGACATCATTTCCGACCGTCGCCACGCTCGTTATCTTTGCGACTGCTCAGCCTATATCAACAGCAAGCTTCTGCTCGACGTCGGCGGCTTTCTCGCCTTCTTTGCCGCTTTCGGCCAATCGATGGCATCGATCGGCTCCTGGGCGTCAAGCGTCAGTGAATTGCTGATCGCAATCCCGCATTTGATCCGCCTTCGGCCCCTGATTTCGGCCCGGCCGAGGTTTCCGAGGAGCTCAAGTCGCCCGGAGAGCTATCCGGAGAGGTCGAGCTTTCGCGCGTGACCTTTCGCTATCTGCCGGGTGGACCGCCGGTGCTCGACAACGTCACGCTGAAAGTGACGCCGGGCGAATATGTCGCGATCGTTGGGCCGTCGGGAAGCGGCAAGTCGTCGCTGTTCCGGCTGTTGCTGGGCTTCGAGCGGCCGGAATCCGGAACCGTGTTCTACGACGCCAAGGCGCATCGATACGCTCGATATCAGCGCGGTGCGCCGGCAGCTTGGCGTGGTGCTGCAGAACGGCAAGCTGGCGACAGGAAGCCTTTACGACAATATCTGCGGTGGCGCCCAACTGCCGCTCGAGCAGGCCTGGGAAGCCGCGCGGCTGGCGGGTCTCGATGCGGATATCGAGCGAATGCCGATGGGCATGCACACGGTGGTCGCAGAGGGCGTCAACACGCTTTCCGGCGGCCAGCGACAGCGGGTCATGATTGCCCGTGCGGTCGCGCGTCGCCCCCGCATTCTTCTGCTCGACGAGGCCACCAGCGCGCTCGACAACCAGACCCAGGCGATCGTCAGTGCTTCGCTCGGAGAACTCAACGTCACCAGGATCGTGATCGCGCACCGGCTGAGCACCGTGCGTCAGGCCGATCGCATCATCATGCTGGTCGATGGCAAGATCGTGCAAAGCGGAAGCTATGCGGAGCTGATCGACAGCCCCGGAATGTTCGCGTCCTTTGCCCAGCGCCAGTTGCTTTAGCTGACAACGCTGGTCATCCGGATTCGCCTGGCCGCTTCAGCTACGAAGGCCGGGAGCCTCATGGCCGGTGCGCGCCACATATTCCGTGTAGCCGCCACCGTAAATGTGAACGCCCTCGGGCGTCAGTTCCAGCACCCGGTTCGACAGCGCGGCCAGGAAGTGCCGGTCGTGCGAGACGAACAGCATGGTGCCCTCATACTGCGATAGCGCGGTGATGAGCATCTGCTTGGTCGCCATGTCCAGATGGTTGGTGGGCTCGTCCAGCACCAGGAAGTTCGGCGGGTCAAACAGCATCTTGGCCATCACCAGGCGCGCCTTCTCGCCGCCCGACAGCACCCGGCATCGCTTCTCGACGTCGTCGCCGGAGAAGCCGAAGCAGCCGGCCAGCGCGCGCAGCGAGCCCTGCCCGGCCTGCGGAAACGAATCCTCCAGCGACTGGAACACGGTGTGTTCGCCATCGAGCAGATCCATCGCGTGCTGCGCGAAGTAACCCATCTTGACGCTGCCGCCGATCGCCACCGTGCCGTCGTCGGGCTCGGTCGAACCCGCCACCAGCTTGAGCAGCGTGGACTTGCCCGCGCCATTGATGCCCATGACGCACCAGCGCTCGCGGCGGCGCACCTGAAAATCCAATCCCTCGTAGATGCGGCGCGAACCGTAGCCCTTATGCACCTGCTTGAGGCTCACCACGTCCTCGCCGGAGCGCGGCGCCGGCAGGAAATCGAACTCCACGGTCTGACGCCGCCGCGGCGGCTCGACCCGTTCGATCTTCTCCAGCTTCTTGACCCGGCTCTGCACCTGGGCGGCGTGCGAGGCGCGCGCCTTGAAACGCTCGATGAAGTTGATTTCCTTGGCCAGCATCGCCTGCTGGCGTTCGAACTGCGCCTGCTGCTGCTTCTCGCTCAGCGCGCGCTGCTGCTCGTAGAATTCGTAATTGCCGGAATAGGTCGTGAGCTGACCGCCGTCGATCTCGACGATCTTGGTAATGATGCGGTTCATGAATTCGCGGTCATGCGAGGTCATGAACAGCGCGCCCTCATAGCCTTTGAGAAATTGCTCCAGCCAGATCAGGCTTTCGAGATCGAGATGGTTGCTCGGCTCGTCCAGCAGCATGGCGTCGGGACGCATCAGGAGAATACGCGCCAGCGCCACCCGCATCTTCCAACCGCCCGACAGCGCGCCGACGTCGCCGTCCATCATCTCATCGCTGAAGCTCAGGCCCGCGAGCACTTCACGCGCCCGTCCCTCCAGCGCATAACCGTCCAGTTCCTCGAACCGCGCCTGCACCTCGCCGTAGCGCGCGATGATGTCGTCCATATCATCGGCTTTGTCAGGATCGCCCATGGCAGTCTCAAGCTCTTTCAGCTCGGCGGCCACGGTGCTGACGGGACCGGCGCCGTCCATCACCTCGGACACCGCGCTGCGGCCGGACATCTCGCCGACATCCTGGCTGAAATAGCCGATGGTAACGCCGCGATCGACGGCCACCTGCCCTTCGTCGGGCAGCTCCTGGCCGGTGATCAGGCGGAACAGCGTGGTCTTGCCGGCCCCGTTGGGGCCGACGAGACCGATCTTCTCGCCCTTCTGGAGCGCCGCGGAGGCCTCGATGAAGAGGATCTGATGGCCGTTCTGCTTGGAGATATTGTCGAGACGAATCATGAGCCACGCGCTGGATAAGGGTTGCGGCCGCTCTTATGCCATGCCGCGCGCCTGCGGAAGAGCATTTTGCAGCGGAGAGCAACCCGTTCTCGCATGCACCCGAGGGCTCGGTTGATGTCAGCCCGATGACACCCGTTGCGATGCGTCAATATCCGACGGTAAAACGCTGGCGCGAATGTGCGGGTTTTTCGATCTCATCGGCCATCGCGATCGCATAATCCTCGAGCGAGATGCTGCTGCCCTTGTCGTTGGTCAGCAATTGGTCGCCGCCAAGACGGAATTTCCCGGTGCGCTCGCCGGGCACCAACATCGCCGAGGGCGACAGAAACGTCCAATCCAGCGCCGGCTCCTGGCGCAGCAAATCGAGGAAGGCCCCGCCGGCCGCGGCCTCCGCCTTGTAGGCCGCGGGAAATGCCGGGGTATCGATCAGTTTCACGCCGGGAGCGACTTCGAGGCTGCCGGCGCCGCCCACCACGAGGTAGCGGGGAACTTGGGCTTGATGCACGGCCGCGATCAGCTTGTGCGGATCGCTGGCGGTGAAATGGACGGCGCTGATGACGGCGTCATGGCCCTTGATGGCCGCGGCAAGCCCGGCGACATCACCCGCATCGGCCTTCAACGCAGTGACGCCAGACAGCTTTGGAAGCTTTTCCGGATGGCGGGCGATGGCGGTGACGTGATGGCCGCGGCGCGACAATTCGGCGAGGATGCGCGATCCGGCGTTGCCGGTAGCGCCAATCAAGGCGATTTTCATTTGAGGACTCCCAATGGTATCGAACTTGGTGGTATCTATTCGCTACTAACTATCCGATTGGCCTTCAGGTGTGAAGAAGGCACTTCCGCGTAAGCTGGTTACCTCGAGGAGACCGCCATGCAGACCTTGCGACACCAGCGAAACGCCTATGCATCCGCCTGCCCGACCCGTCTGGTGCTGGACCGCGTCGCCGACAAATGGGCGGTCTTGATTTTGGGGTTGCTTGGCGACGGCCCGGTACGCTTCAACCAGATCCGTCGCCAGATCGAGGGCATCTCGCAAAAGGTGCTGTCGCAAACCCTGAAGAGCCTGGAACGTGACGGCCTGGTCAGCCGCAAGGCGATCCCGACGGTACCGGTGACGGTCGAGTATTCGATCACGCCGCTGGGCAGGACGTTGTCGGCAACCGTCGACGGCCTGCGGGTGTGGGCCGAAACCCATATCGACAAGGTGTTGCGGGCGCAAAAACAATACGACGCCGGCGCTGCGGCGCACGGCTGCCTGAACCTCAAAGCAACGGCCGGCTCCGCGTGCCTTGATCGGCCACAAAATCAACAGTGAGCAACATGTCTGGAATTCTCGAACTTGGACTTGATACGTTCGGCGACGTCACGAACGGAACTAGTGGCGAGCTATTGCCGCATGCCCAGGTCATTCGCCACGTCGTCGATGAGGCGGTGCTCGCCGACGAATTGGGCATCGACTTTATCGGCGTGGGCGAGCACCACCGGGCCGATTTTGCGATATCTTCGCCCGAGGTCCTGCTTGCCGCGATCGCCGGCCGCACCAAACGAATTCGTTTGGGCTCGGCGGTGACGGTGCTCAGTTCGGATGATCCGATCCGGGTGTTCCAGCGGTTTTCAACGCTGGATGCCGTCTCCAATGGGCGTGCGGAAGTCATTCTCGGCCGTGGATCGTTTACCGAGTCATTTCCGTTGTTCGGATTCGAACTCAGGGATTATGAGAGGCTGTTTGAGGAAAAACTCGATCTTTTCGCCGCGCTGCTCAGCCAGCAGCCGGTGACATGGCAAGGCACCACGCGGCCGCCGCTGAAAAATCAACGTGTGTTTCCACCGGTCGAATCCGGACGTCTCAAGGCCTGGATCGGGGTCGGCGGCAGCCCGGAATCCGTGGTGCGCGCGGCCCGCTACGAGATGCCGCTGATGCTCGCCATTATCGGCGGCGAACCCGGCCGCTTTGCGCCTTACGTCGATCTCTACCACCGCGCCTTCGAACATCTCGGCAAGCCACCGCTGCCGATTGGCGTTCATTCGCCGGGATATATCGCCGACAGCGACGAACAAGCGCGCGAAGAGCTTTGGCCGGACTACAAGCGGATGCGCGACCGCATCGGCGCCGAACGCGGCTGGCCTCCGATGCAGCGCGCCGAATTCGAACGAGAGGCGGAGACCGGTTCGCTCTATGTCGGCTCGCCGGAGACGGTGGCGCGCCGGATCGCATCGACCGCAAGAACGCTCGGTATCTCCCGGTTCGACATGAAGTACAGCGCCGGCGCGCTGCCTCATGAGAAACTGATGCGCTGCATCGACCTCTACGGCCGCAAGGTGATCCCGCTGGTGCGCGAGCTTTTGGAGCGAGATGGATCTTGATTGAATCGGGCCGGTCGGAGACTTCCTTCGCTGGGTGCGATTAGATTTAACTGCAAAGGCACCGGACGCCCGCTCCCTCTCCCCGCGCGCGGGGAGAGGGTTGGGGTGAGGGGGCGCAGCTCCAAGTTCTGACTCGCGGGTAGGCCCTCTCACCCGAAGCCTTCGGCTTCGACCTCTCCCCGCGCGCGGGGCGAGGTGAACAAGACGTCAGCATCGATTCAGTTCACTATCTCGCTCTAGCGCCAGAGATCAAAGTATCAGCCCGCCGTCGACCACGATGGTTTGACCGACGATGTAGGATGCCAGCGGCGATGCCAGAAACAGCGCCGCGCCCGCCATGTCGGCCGGCGTGCCGAGGCGGCGCAGCGGAATGCTCTTGACGGCGCCTTCGAGGCGGTCCGGATTGGCGGTGGTGACCTTGGTCAATTTGGTATCGACAAGGCCGGGAGCGATGCCGTTGACGCGAATGCCGTCCGCCGCCCACGCCTCTCCGAGCGTGCGGGTGAGACCGACCGCGCCGGTCTTGGAAGCGTTATAGGCCGGATTTCCCACCGTCGAATGATAGGCGGCGGTCGAGCTGACGATGATGAGCGAGCCCTTGCTTGCCTTCAGCATGGCATGAAACTTGGCGCCGCAGGCCATCAGCGACATGAGATTTACCTCGAGCACCTTGCGGAAGCCGGGCATTTCAAACTCGCCGCGCTTATAGATGACGGTGCCTTGCGACAGCACCAGCACATCGAGCCGATCGAATACCGGCTTGAACCCTTCGACCGCCTCGGAATCGCTGACGTCAAGCTGCGTGTAATGCAGGCCTTCGAGGTCGCAACCCTCCTGACCGGCATAATCCTTGGCCGAGCCGCGGGTGCCGGTGACATGAACGGCGGCGGCTTTGGCGCGAAACGCCTGCGCAATCCCGTTGCCGATGCCGCTGGAGCCGCCCACAACCAAAAGCGTCTTGTCCGCAAAATTCAACTCATTCATGGCGCTCTCCCGATCAGGCCTGTTACATAAAACGTTTGACCTAGTTTGAAGTTGATGGGCACATTGTCAATCACGCAGGATGCAAGCACCCCATGTTTGCCGACGCTGGCGACGTTTCGGATCCCCACACTGGCTCGCCGTCAAGAAGCCGCGCAAAGTCGACGAGCAACTGGCACGATCATTTTCCACGATCATTTTCATCGCTAACGTGTCCATTCAAATAAATGCGACGCGCAAGAAAAAGCAGGAGGAAGAACATGATTTATCGATCGATCATCATCGCCGTGGCAGCGGCGACGGTGTCCCTGAGCGCGGCAACTGCCGCCGATTACGGACCCGGTGTCAGCGACACGGAGATCAAGCTCGGCCAGACCATACCCTACAGCGGACCGGTATCCGCCTATGGCACCGTTGGACGCACCGAAGAAGCCTACTTCAACATGATCAATTCCAAAGGTGGCGTGAACGGGCGCAAAATCACGATGATCAGCCTCGACGATGCCTACAGCCCGCCCAAGACCGTCGAGCAAACCCGGAAACTGGTCGAGCAGGAGGAGGTTCTCGCCATCGTCGGCACCATCGGAACGCCGACCAATTCCGCGACGCAACGCTATCTGAATTCCAAGAAAGTCCCGCAGATCTTCATCTCGACCGGTGCGGCCAAATGGGATGACCCGAAGAATTTCCCCTACACCACCGCGCTCTATCCGCCCTATCAGATGGAAGGGCAGATTTTCGCGAAGTACATCCTCAAGAACAAACCGGACGCCAAGCTCGGCGTGTTCTCGCAAAATGACGATGCCGGCAAAGACTATGTGCGCGGACTGAAAGAGGGTCTCGGCGACAAGGCGGCGCAGCTGATCGTCAAGGAAGTGACCTATGAAACCACTGATCCTACCGTCGATTCGCAGATTGTGGCGTTGAAGGCGTCCGGCGCCGACACGCTGTTCACCATGGCGACGCCCAAATTCGGCGCACAGGCGATCCGCAAGGTCGCGGAACTCGGCTGGACCCCACTCAATTACGTCGTCAGCGTTTCGAGCTCGATTACCGGCGTTCTTCAACCCGCGGGCATAGAGGCTTCGAAAGGACTGCTCACGGCGCTCGCATTCAAGACCGCTACCGATCCGCGCTGGGATAACGCCAAAGACGTGCAGGAATTTCGCGCGTTTCTGAAAGAGTGGTACCCGAAGGGAGATGCCGGCGAGGGAAGCAACGTCATCGGCTATATTTCGGCTTTCATGACCGTGAAGGTTCTGCAGATGTGCGGCGACGATCTGACCCGGGAGAATTTGCTGCGCCAGGCCACCAACCTGACCAGGGTGGAAGCGCCGCTGCTGCTGCCCGGCATCACCATCACCACCACGCCGCAGCATTACTCGCCCTACACCCAAATGCAGATCGCGCGCTTCGATGGCACCAGCTGGGTGCCGGAAGGCCCCGTGCTCTCCGTCGACGCCGTCGGCCAGTAGAAACGGACCTGCTCGCGGCATCGTCATACGGTGCCGCGGATGTCCGCCGCGAAAAGCCGTCCGGGGTCCAGCTGTCGACACGGGAACGAATAGGTCAGCTGCAACTTTCCCATCAGGGCGAGCAATCTCCCGCTAATTTTCAGGGGGATGGACCACGATGCTGTGGAGCGTGGCGAAAGAGGCCGCTCAAAACTGGTCGTCGCACAAAGATTCACGCCAAGGCGCCGCCCTTGCCTATTATTCCGTGTTCTCGATTGGACCGCTGATC
Source organism: uncultured Pseudomonadota bacterium (assembly GCA_963725555.1). GTDB lineage: Bacteria > Pseudomonadota > Alphaproteobacteria > Rhizobiales > Xanthobacteraceae > Bradyrhizobium. The sequence goes on from CAVRYV010000019.1 coordinate 189,401, forward strand.
ATCATCGCGGTTGCGATCGCCGGCTTCGTGTTTGGCGACGACGCCGTCAACGGGCAGGTCGCGCTGTCGATCAAAGACCTGCTTGGCGATACCGGGGCCCGAGCCATTCAGGCCATGTTGATCGATGCCGGTCGCCCCAGACAGGGCCTGTTCGCCAGCCTGCTCGGAATTGGCGCGTTGCTGTTTGCCGCCATCGGCGTCGTGGTGCAGCTCAAGGACGCCCTGAATACGGTATGGGAAGTCCAGCGAACCCCGGGAAGCGGGGTTTGGTACTATGTTCGAGGCTATGTCCTGTCACTGGGCGTGGTCCTGGCGCTGGGATTCCTGCTGATGATCTCGCTTCTGGTAACCACAGCGCTCGCCGGCTTCGGCAAGTATGCGGCGGGGTATGTCGACGGCTGGACTCTGCATCTTTCCAATCTGATCGTTTCCTTTGCCGTCATCACGCTGCTGTTTGCCATGATGTTCAAATGGCTGCCCGACACGCCGGTCGACTGGTACGATGTCTGGCTCGGCGCCATCCTGACCACGATCTTCTTCGAGATCGGAAAATCCGCGATCGGCTTTTACATCGGCAGACAAGGGCTGGAATCGACCTATGGGGCCGCGGCTTCGATCATCGTCGTATTAATCTGGGTCTATTATTCATCCCAGATCGTTCTGATGGGAGCCGAGATCACCCATGCCTTCGCAAACCAGCGGGGCTCGAAACGCGGCGCGGTGAAGCCCTAAAAACCCCGATTCCGCACGAAAACGACGCTTGCGCGGGAACTCATCCGGCACCAGATGCTTCATAAAGTGTTCATGAAAGGCTGTGCGCGAGCAGCCACCGCCTTGGCATGCGCAGCAACCAGGATTTCGCGATCAGCATCAACGGAGAAACCATGCCCAATTCCAAAGAGATCACTCGCAAGCAGCTGATTGAAGGCCTCAATGAGGATCTGTCGCGGGAATACCAGGCGATTATTGCTTACGTAAACTATTCCCAGGTGCTCAAGGGCGCCGCTTACATGAATATTGCAGATGAACTGGCGGTACATGCCAATGAAGAGCTGCAGCATGCGTTGCAGGTCGCGAACCATATCGATTATCTCGGCGGCATGCCCTCGGTCACGCCCAAGCCCGTGAAGACGTCGGAGAAGGCCGAGGAGATGCTGCGTTTCGATCTGGAAAACGAAAAGGAAACGATCCGTCAGTACCGGCGACGGGTGAGACAAGCCGACGCCCTGAACGAGTTCGCGATCGCCGAAAGCCTGCGCGGCATTCTGATGCAGGAGCAGGACCATCTCATCGCTCTGGCAACCGCGCTCGGCATTGACCCGCCCGACGCCGGCATCGCGGATTGACGGCGCATCAGCGCCCGGCCCGCGAGCGGCGCGCCCTGCCAGTTTACTTTCGCGTATTTACATCCCTGTCGCGAGACAGGGATGATAATCAATGCAACGATCCGATGTTGCGGCAGTTTTAGTCGCGTGCCACGGGTGCAAACGACCAGGGGACTCTATGCCGGTTCGATCCGCCGAAGAAGGTCTGCCCAACCCTTTGGGCGCTCATTGGGATGGCAGCGGGACGAACTTCGCGCTCTTCTCCGCAAACGCGACCAAGGTCGAGGTTTGTTTGTTCGATGAATCCGGGGAGCGCGAGCTCAGCCGCGTCGAGCTTCCGGAATACACCGATCAGATCTTTCACGGCTACCTTAGGGATGTCGGACCCGGCACATTTTACGGCTATCGCGTCCACGGACCTTACGACCCAAAGGCCGGGCATCGCTTTAATCCAAACAAGCTGCTGCTGGATCCCTATGCGCGGGCCCATGCGGGTTCGCTGAAGTGGAATCCGGCTGTTTTCGGCTATCAGATGGAGACCGGAGACGATCTGACCTTCGACGGGCGCGACAGTGCGCCCTTTATGCCAAAATGTGTAATTGTCGACCCGGACTTCGACTGGAAGGGCGAACCAGGCCGCCAGCTGGTCCCGTGGGATCAAACGATCGTTTATGAGGTTCACGTCAAAGGCTTCACCAAACAGCATGCCGGCGTTTCCGAGAAGCTGCGCGGAACCTATGCCGGCTTCGGCAGCCCGCCGGTGGTCGAGTACTTGACCTCGCTGGGGGTGACGTCGATCGAGCTTCTGCCGGTTCATACCTTTGTCAACGACAGCAATCTGCTGGAGAAGAAGCTCACCAATTATTGGGGATATAACACCATCGGGTTCTTCGCGCCCGATCCACGCTACGCCTCCGACGTGCCCAACAGTTTGCGCGAATTCAAGGAAATGGTGGCGCGTCTGCACGCCGGCGGGCTCGAGGTGATCCTAGACGTGGTCTATAACCACACCGCCGAAGGCAACGAACTTGGCCCGACGCTGTCTTTCAAGGGCATCGATAATGTCAGCTATTACCGGCTGCCTGCCGACAAGCGCCGGTACATCAACGATACCGGCACCGGCAATACCGTAAATCTCTCCCATCCGCGCGTGATCCAGATGGTCGCCGACAGCCTGCGCTACTGGTCGGAGCACATGCATATCGATGGCTTCCGCTTCGATCTCGGGACCATCCTGGCGCGTGAAGTTTACGGCTTTGACGAACAGAGCGGCTTCCTGAAGGCCGTCGATCAGGATCCCACTCTGACCCAGGTCAAATTGATTGCCGAGCCGTGGGACTGTGGCCCCGGTGGATACCAGGTCGGCGGCTTTCCGCCGGGATGGGCGGAATGGAATGACAAGTTTCGCGATACCATCAGGGATTTCTGGCGCGGAGAAGCGACCGTCGCTGAACTGGTGCCGCGCATTTCCGCTTCCGCCGACCTGTTCAATCACGGCGGCCGCCGCGCCTGGGCCAGCGTCAATTTCATCACGGCCCATGATGGCTTTACGCTGAACGACTGGGCCAGCTACAACGACAAGCATAACGAAGCCAACGGTGAAAATAACAAGGACGGCAGTTCCAGCAACCGATCGTGGAATTGTGGCGTCGAGGGTCCAACATACGACCCGGCGATCCTGGATTTACGAGGCCGCCAAAAACGAAACATGCTGGCGACGCTGCTGCTTTCGCAGGGCACGCCGATGATGCTCGGGGGCGACGAATTCGGCCGCACCCAGCGGGGCAACAACAACGCTTATTGCCAGGACAGCGCCATCTCCTGGTTCGACTGGAACCTCGAAGCCGAGGCCAATAGTCTCGTCGCATTCACAAAGCGCCTGATCAAGCTGCGCCAAACCTGCCCCACCCTGCGTCGTAGCCGTTTCCTTACCGGGCAACATGATGAGGCGCTCGATGTCAAGGACGTGACCTGGATCAATGCCAATGGCCACGAGATGCAGGACGTCAACTGGAAAGACGCTTCGATGAAATGCTTTGGGATGCTGCTTGACGGCCGCGCCCAGAAAACCGGAATCAAGCGGCGCGCAGCTGACGAAACCGTCCTGATCGTCATGAACAGCTACCAGGGGCTTGTCGACTTCACCTTCCCTTCATTCGAAGGTGGCGACGCCTGGTCGTTGCTGCTGGACACCAACATTCCGGACTCAACCTCCGAGACCGCATTTTCGTTCGGAAGCATCTATCAGGTGACCGGCCGATCGCTGCTGCTGTTCGCGATAAGGCCGAAGTAGAGACCACGGATCCCGACGTATAAGTCCAGGGAACGCATCATGAGTTGGGCAATTATTGTTCATTCGCCTCACCCGAGGCAAGCATTCTACTCATGGAGAGACCGATGGCCAAGAAGCCCAAGCTGCTGAGCGACATGTTTCACGATACGCTCAGGGATGTCTATTTCGCTGAAAACAAGATTCTCAAGACCTTGCCGAAGATGGCAAAGGCCGCGACCTCGAAAGATCTGAAGGCCGCTTTCGCGAAGCACGAGCGCGAGACCCATGGCCACGTCAAGCGGCTGCAGGGCGTATTCAAGATCCTGGGCAAGCCCGCGCGCGCGAAAACCTGCGAGGCCATCATGGGGATCACCAAGGAGGGCGCCGAGATCATGACCGAGTACAAGGGAATGCCCGCGCTGGACGCCGGCCTTCTGGCGGCGGCACAAGCCGTCGAGCACTACGAAATGTCCCGCTATGGCACGCTGCGCACCTGGGCCGAGGAGCTCGGAATGCCCGATGCAGTGTCGCTTTTGGAAGCGACGCTGAAGGAGGAAAAGGCCACCGATGCGGCGCTGACGACGCTGGCAAAAACGGTCGTCAATGTCGAGGCGGAGCACAGTCTCTGAATGCGATCCGGAAGCGCTAACCCGCTTCCGGAAACCTCTCGCCGAATTGGACCGGACTTTGCGAACGCGTGTCGACGGATGCGTTGGAACGATTTGGCTTCCCATCGATTAGCCGAAGCTGGAGGAAATTTCGACATGAACGAAGACAACCCGCCGCCCCCGTTTCTCTACGATGGCCTGGATCCGGCTCCGGAGCCGAAATCCGCCATCGCGGAGGTTTCCGAAGCCGTCAAAGGCACGGTCAATCGTGTCAGCAACGCGATCGATGCCAGCCGGCAGCCCGGCATGCCCCTGAGCATCCTGAGCAACATTGCACGCGAAGCACCGCTCGGCTCGCTGCTGGTCGCATTTTTGTTGGGCGTCGCCGTGGCTCGGCGCCGTTAGGGTGACGTAATTCAGAAGTCGAGATGCTCTGCCGTCGATCGAGATCGCGGGCGCGATCGGGATCGGGGCGCCTATCTCTAGGAAATAATCCTATCTCTAGGAAATAATCCAAAAGCGACCGCCGCCCGGCGGAATACCCCGGACCCTCCGGGGTTACAATTCAACGCAACCACCTCCGACACCTCAGTGCGAACAACAAAAAAGGAAGAGCTGATGCTTGGGCTTTCGCAGTTTCATGGACGTTTGGCGCACGCTGCTGGCGCGGTTCTCGTTCCGATCGTGCTGGCTTCGGCGCCCGCTGACGCGGCCGGTACACCGGCCCGCGTTCGCGGCTCCGTTGTGAGCCTCGACGGATCGAAACTCGTCGTTCGCTCCGCCAAGGACGGCAAAGACGTAGCCGTCAATTTAAATGATAATTTTGCAGTGCTGGCCGTCGTGAAGTCGTCGATGGCGGATATCAAGCAAGGCACCTTCATCGGAACGGCGACGGTGACGCAACCGGATTCGAGCTTGCGATCCCAGGAGGTCGTGGTGTTTCCCGAAAATTTGCGCGGCTTCGGCGAGGGCCATTATCCCTGGGATCTCGGCTCCTCCAGCATGATGACGAATGCGACGGTCGCGAACGCCGTCAAGGGCGTCGACGGTCAAACCGTGACGGTCACCTATAAAGGCGGCGAGAAGAAAATCGACATTCCCGACAATGTGCCGGTCGTGGCGCTGGTACCGGCTGATAAGTCCGGCATCACGCCCGGCGCCATCGTGTTCGTGCCGTCGGAACGGCAAGCGGATGGATCCCTGACCAGCGGCGCGGTTCTGTTCGGCAAGGACGGCGTGACGCCGCCGATGTAGGGATTTTCGGTAAGCACCTCTGCAGGCTCGTAATCTCACTTGGCATGCCGCGGTTCTCGCGGCATGCGGCACCGCTGCCATCCATTACGGGCGCGACGAACCCGCGGCCGGCGAGTTTTGCCCGAGAACGATCCCGTTGATGGCTTGCCCGTACATATCCATCGGCGAGTCGTGATAGGATTTTCGCGTCTCGGCGACCGAGCCGTTAAATCGCGGATCCTGCGGGCGCTCCTGACTATCCATGTAAGACGCAACGTCCCAGGCTTCCGCGTCGGTCAAGGTGTTGCCCTGACTGAGCGGCATGTTGGCTTTGACAAAACCCGCGGCGTTGGTGATCGAACTCATGCCTGCGCCCCAGTTAAACGACCGCGGCCCCCATAGCGGCGGGAAAACGACGGCACCACCCGCCGCGCTTTGCCCCTGACCGTCGGCCCCGTGGCACAGCGCGCATTTACCGGCATAGACTTGCTGGCCGTGGGCGTAGTCGAGCTTGGCCGGCTTTGGCAGTTCCGGATAACCGCGGCCCGGCAATTCCGAGCCGGTTGCCGCTCCCTTGGCAAGAAAATACGCGTAGCTCTCCAGCGCGACCAGGACCTTGTCGTTCAGGGCCGGAGCCTTGCCGTTCATGCTGTAAAGAAAGCAGCCCTGCATTCGCTCCTGCAAAGTGTTCACATGCCCGTTCTTGGCGCGATAGCTTGGAAATGCCACGTAAGCGGCCCAAAGCGGGGCGGCGTGAGCAAGACGTCCGGAGTCCAGATGACAGTTCGAGCACTGCAAGGAGTTGCCGACAAACTCTTTGGCATTGCCCTGCGTATCATGAAAGATTCTTTCGCCGAGCCGAACCACGTCGCCGAACTCGTTGTTCGGAATCTCGTCGTCTCGCGGCGGATTAAATGCCGGCTTGGGATTTTCCGCGACATGGGCTGAGATCGGCTGGTCCGATTTCGCCGTCGCCAATTCCGCATTTTTCGAAGGCTCGCCCTTGGGCAAGGTGTAGCCGATAAATCCGGCGATGCCCAAAAACACGATGCCAGCGGCCCATGTTCGCAGATCCGGCTGACGCTCGCTCATGGTTTTGATCCCCGCGGCGTCGTTGCCACCGCAGCCGCCACAGGCAAACCCGCGTAATAGACCGCGACCGCGGCAATCTGGTCATCGTTCAACTTAGCGGATATGCCAGTCATGAGATGCAGCGGATCGTTGGCGCGTTTGCCATCTTTCCACGCTTTCAGCTGGCTCGTTATATATTCGGCAGATTGCCCCGCCAATTCAGGAAAAGCGTTGCCGACGCCCTGGCCGGCGGGACCGTGACATTGGCTACACGCCGGCAGCCCCTTCGACCAGTCGCCTCGATCGGCCAAGGCAGCCCCGATAGCGATGGTCTTGTCGTCAGCCCTTTGAGGTTCTTCCGCCTTGGGTGCGACCAGGCCCCGGTAGTATTTCGCAATCGCCTGCCGCTCGTCAGCGGTGAGTGCTTTGGCGATCGGCTGCATGATTTCATTGCCGCGACTGCCATCGGCAAACGCATTCAGCTGACCAATGAGGTAGCCGCTATCAAGACCCGCCAACCTCGGATAGGCGGCATCGGGTCGGCCCTCGCCTTGTGCGCCGTGGCAGGCCGCGCATGCCGGCGCGTCGCGGCCATTACCGTTAGCGGCGATTCCCCGGCCATCAGCCGCATGCGCCGTCGCGCTGTGGACCGAGAGCAGAAGCGCCACGATGCAAAACGGGACCGGGTGCATGTTCTTACTTCTCGGACTGCGCTTGATAGCGCTTGAATCCGTAACCTTCGAAGATGCTCATGGCCTCGGGCGACCTGATAAATTCAAGCCACGCTTTCGCAGCATCGGGATGGATGGCGCCGCGGACTTCGGCGCCCGCATAGATCGCCGTCGAATTCTGGTCGGAAGGGATATCAATGTGCGAGATGGGGTGACCGATCTGTTCCTGGAAAATCGCCTCGGACTGCCATGTCACCCCCGCCTGAACCAGGCCCTGCATCAGAAACAACGGCGTCTGGCGATGATGGACGTGGGTCAAGACGGCGCTGCCGTCTTTCACCTTGTCCTCATAAACCGCCTTTGCCAGATTTCCTCCACCCGCTTTCTGCAACGAGGCCTTGATCTGACGGGCAATTCCCTCGAATTCCGGGTTCGGCATCGCGAGCCTGACGTCGGGCTTGGCCAGATCCGCCAGTCCCGTGATTTGCGCCGGGTTATCCCTGGGTACCATGATGGTGAGCGTGTTGGTCACATAGGGTACCGCCGGCGCCACCAGCAGACCATCATCGATCAGCTCCTTGACCTTCACCAAGCCCGCGAAATAAGCATCGGCTTTGACGGTCCAGGTCATGTTTCCCGACGTGACGGTACCGCCATTCTGTATTTGCGTGACCAGCAAGCCCGGCGGAATTGTTTCCCAGTAAATTCTGCCCCTATATTCCTGATGCAGCTCCTCAAACGTTTTGACCAGCGGTGCCATGGCGAAAAAATAATTGCCGCCGACAAACAATATCAGCTTCGGATCGGTCAGATCACCATGGAAGTCAGCGAGGCTGTCAACTTCGGGAACGGTGAAATCGAGCCCGCGATTGAGCGCATCGTTGTTGGCGCCCTTTTGCCAGGGTGGAAAGATTTCATCCGGATAATGCGGGATTTGGGTCCGGCATTGGCAGTCGTCGTTGGCTGCCGAGAGCGTCGGCAGTATCATGGCAAGCGCGATCAGGCTTCCGAATATTCGCGTAACAATTCGCATCGTCGAATGGCTATTTTGCATATTGGAAGCCGGCTCTCTGCAGTTCCGGAAGGGTCCCGACCGCGCCCGGCGTGAGAATGACGCCTGGAAGCAGATGGTTGCTCAACTCGGCGGCCAATTGCTCATGCGTCAGCTTGTCGGGATTGCTCTCGGCCCGCAGCAGCGCGGCCGCTTCCTCCCAAATGGCGTTGTGACACGACAAGAAAACCACGCCACGCTTCATCAGCACCGGGATCGAATTATCCTCGGGCGAAAACACGCCCCTGGGGTCCTCATAATTCGTGGCATCGGCCTGCGCTGCGGCGGCTTCCTTGCTCAGGGTGTTCGATTTGAATTTTTCTCCCGCAAGCCTGGTCAGCTGATATTTTTCCCAGGTCACATCGTCAAATAGCGCCAGATGCGCGCTGCCATGGGTTGCCGACACCGCCAGAAAATCCGGATGCTTGAAGGACCAGACTTGCGCGTTCACGGAATTGCGCATCAGGTTAAGCCAGGGGCCGCCGAGGTCGGTGTTGTCCCACACTTGCTTGTAGGGCGATGGATAGGCAATCAGCTCCTTGAGCGCCTCGGCATCCCATTGTTCGGGGTCATTGAGGATCATCGGAACCGTTTTGAAGCTGCGTTGCCTCGGCAGCTTGGCCAATCGATCCGACAATTGCCGCAAATGGTGCGCGTCATTCGGAAGCAGGCTGGCGGGCTCCCCCTCCTTTGCCGAAACCTGACGCAAGGCCCCGGCATTCGTTGCGCACGCCGCGAGTCCCAGCCCAATCGCCTGAAGCGCCACCCGCCTTTGTAGCATCATGGTTTCTCTCCCTGTCTTCTTATCGTTATGAGCCGTCTCGTTATACGCAATCTAGGCGCGGTTAGCGAACCGGAGGCGATTTGTGCCCTTGGACCTTCCCATCGTCATTGGTTCGGCGAGGATGGTCGCCCTTCAGCGTCGGCTGTCATGATCGTAAGCAGAGGTAATCCATTTATCCAATTCATTGTTCTTGTATTTCCAATCGGCTGCAGCCATCGATGGCGACGCCGCTTATCATCGATAAAAACGATTGATTATAGATTTATTATCTGTTTGATTGATTGATATAAACTGCCGATATTGGGTGGGTAACCGATGGAGCCCAACTCATGACCACCCTCGCTTCGCCACTCGTCTCACCCGCCGGCCTCATTGTTTCGCGTGACCGCGATGCGGTTGAATCCCTGCCCTCCGGGCCCGCGCATGGACTGGGCCAAGCGGCGCTGGCTGTTCTGCCGGGCGTGCTTCTGGCGTCTGCCGCGGCGGCAACGGCGTATGGACTTCGGCGGTTGCCGGGGATGGCGACGTTCAGCCCGATGATCCTCGCGATTCTGATCGGCATCGCCTTCCATAATCTCGTCGGCACGCCGGCGATCGCCGAGGCGGGCGTGACTTTCAGCATGCGCCGGCTGTTGCGCATCGCCATCATCCTGCTCGGGCTGCAACTGACGATTACGCAAGTCATCGAGGTCGGTGGCCGCGGCATCGGCATCATCGCCGCGACGCTGCTGGCCACCTTCGCCTTTACGGTCTGGATGGGCAAGCTGCTCGGCGTCGACCGCAAGCTCGCGCAATTGATCGCGGCCGGAACCTCCATTTGCGGCGCTTCCGCCGTTATCGCCACCAACACGGTAACCAACGCCCATGATGAAGACGTCGCCTATGCGGTCGCCTGCGTCACCGTGTTCGGATCGGTGGCGATGTTTAGCTATCCGCTACTCCCGGGACTTCTGCATCTCGATCCGCATGCCTTTGGATTATGGACCGGCGCCTCGATCCATGAGATCGCGCAAGTCGTCGCTGCGGCTTTCCAGGACGGACAAAAGGCCGGCGAGTTCGGCACCATCGCAAAACTGTCGCGTGTGATGTTGCTGGCTCCCGTGGTGATCGCGCTGGGATTGATCGCGGCGCGCAACGCCAGCAAGAACGATCCGGCCACGAGTGCATCATCGGCGCGACCGCCGATGCCGTGGTTCGTACTCGGCTTCGTCGCGGTGGTCGGCATCAATAGCCTGATTACCATTCCTGCCGAGGCGAAAGTCTGGGTCATAGCGGTAACGACGTTCCTGCTGTCCGTCGCGCTGGCGGCGATGGGGCTGGAGACCGACATCCGCAAGTTGACCGCTAAAGGCTTTCGACCGGCTTTGCTGGGCGCGCTAGCCTTTGTCTTCATCGCAGGCTTCAGCCTGACCTTGATCAAATTGATCGGATAATAGCCCATGACGCTGGAACAGCTTCGTATCTTCGTGGCGGTTGCGGAGAAGCAACATGTGACACGGGCGGCGAGCGAACTGAACCTGACGCAGTCGGCGACAAGCGCGGCCATCGCGGCACTTGAAGCGCGTTATGGCGTCAAGCTGTTCGACCGCATCGGCCGCGGCGTCGTGCTGACGCAAACCGGCCACGATTTCCTGATCGAAGCCCGCGCGGTATTGGCGCGCGCCAGGGCGGCGGCGCAGCTTCTTACCGATCTGGCCGGGCTGAAGCGCGGATCATTGACCATCGCCGCGAGCCAGACGGTTGCGAATTACTGGCTGCCGGGCCGCCTGCAGGCGTTTCACGCCGCCTATCCCGGCATCGATCTAAAGATCACCATCGCGAACACCGAGCAGGTCGCACGTGCCGTCCACGAGGGAAGTGTTGATCTCGGTTTCGTCGAAGGCGAAGTCGACGATCCCCTGCTCGCCATCAGCAAGACCGACGGCGATTTGCTCGTCGTGGTCGTCGGGACGAGACATCCATGGGTGGGCCGCACCAGGATTACGCCAAAGGATTTGTCGATGACCGCCTGGGTGCTGCGCGAGCAAGGCTCCGGCACGAGGTCGATGTTCGAGGCCGCACTGCGGAAATCCGGCATCAAATTCTCCGACCTTCGTATCGCGCTGGAACTCCCCTCGAATGAAGCGGTGCGCGCCGCTATTGAATCCGGTGACTGCGCCACCGCGATTTCGGATCTTGTCGTCGCTCAATCGCTCGCCGCCAAGACCCTGCACCGCGTCAGGATCGACCTGCCGCGACGTTCATTCTATATTTTGCGGCACAAGGAGCGGTATGCGAGTCAGGCCGAAAGGGTCATGCTCGCAACGTTCAAAACCTGAAAGTTGCCAGAACCTGAAAGTTGCCCGCCATCACGTCAGGCCATCCGCAGTTCGTCGACCAGCACGCGGATGTTTTCGCTATAGTCTACCGGCGCCACGACGAGATGCACGCCGCCTTCCCGAAACGCCGCCTCCAGCATTGCCGAGAACTCCGAAACGCTGCCGACACGGGATCCCTTGGCGCCATACGACTTCGCATAGGCGACAAAGTCCGGATTTCCGAAGTTCAGGCCGAAATCCGAAAAGCCGTCCACCTCTTGCTTCCATCGGATCATGCCGTAGGCGTGGTCCTCCAATATGAGAACGACGAGGTTCAGCTTCAGCCGCATCGCGGTCTCGAGCTCCTGCGAATTCATCATGAAACCGCCGTCGCCGCAGACCGCGAGCACGCGCCGATCCGGATGAATCAGACACGCCGCGATTGCCGAAGGAAGGCCCGCGCCCATGGTCGCCAGCGCGTTGTCGAGCAGCAGCGTATTGGCGACGCGGGTGCGATAGTTGCGGGCAAACCAGATCTTGTACATGCCATTATCGAGGGTAACGATGCCATCCGGCGGGATGACCTGGCGCACGTCGTGCACGATCCGCTGCGGCGTCAGCGGAAACCGATCCTCGGTCGAACGCTCGGCGAGGCGCGCGAGGATGCCCTCGCGCAAACCCAGCAATGCCGAGGCATTGGGTAGCTTTCCCGCGACACGGTCGGCGATCGCCTTAAGGCTGGCGCCGACATCGCCGACGATCTCCGCCTGCGGAAAATAGACCTGCTCCACCGTCGCCGGCGTGGCGCCGATATGGATCACCTGCGGGCCGCTCGGTCCCATCAGGAAGGGTGGCTTCTCCACGGTGTCGTGGCCGATCGAGATGATCAGGTCGGCCTGGTCGATCGCCTCGTGCACCCAGTCCCGTTCCGATAGCGCGGCGGTGCCGATGTAGAGATTGGAGCCCGCATTGACGGCGCCCTTCCCCATCTGGGTGGTGAAAAACGGAATGCCGGCGCGCGTGACGAAGGCGGACAAGGGCTCGGCGAGCTGCGGGCGGCTGGCTGCGGCGCCCAACATGACGAGAGGCCGCTTGGCATCCATGATCATGCCGGCGGCGCGCGCGATGGCAGCCGTGGGCGCAATCGGAATCTCGACGATATGCGGAGGAATGATATCGGCCGCCGCTTCGTCGGCGGCGATATCCTCGGGCAGTTCGAGATGCACCGGGCCCGGCCGCTCCTGCTGCGCAACCCGGAAGGCGTCGCGAACCAGCGTCGGAATGCTCTGCGCCGAGACGATCTGGGTCGCCATCTTGGTCAGCGGGCGCATGGTCGTGACAATGTCGACGATCTGAAACCTGGCCTGACGGCTGCTCCGGATCGCTTTTTGTCCGGTGATGATCACCATCGGCATCGCGCCTAAATGCGCATAGGCAGCGCTGGTCGTCAGGTTCAACGCGCCTGGGCCCAGCGTCGTCAGGCAAACGCCGGCGCGTCCCGTCAGCCGGCCGTAGGTGGCCGCCATGAAGCCGGCCGCCTGTTCGTGCCGCGTCAGCACCAGCTTGATCTTCGAGGCCCGCAGCGACTCCAGGACGTCGAGGTTCTCTTCGCCGGGAATCGCGAAGATGCGCTCGACGCCCTCGTTCTCGAGGGCGGCGACCAAAAGATCGGAGCCCTTTGCCACGCTACCCGCCCGCTGCCGCCCGGGCTGTTTCGGCTCTGCGCGGCAGTTTCCAGTCAGGCCGAATGAAATGACAGGTATAGCCGTCCGGATAACGCTCCAGATAATCCTGATGCTCGGGCTCCGCCTGCCAGAACGGGCCGGCCGGCGCGACCTCGGTGACGACCTTGCCGGGCCAAAGGCCGGAGGCGTCGACATCGGCGATCGTGTCCTCCGCGACGCGCTTCTGCTCGTCGTTGACGTAGAAGATGGCGGAACGGTAGCTGGCGCCGCGATCGTTGCCCTGGCGGTTTAACGTACTCGGATCGTGGATCTGAAAGAAGAATTCCAACAGTTGCCGGTAGCTGATCTTGCGTGGATCGAACGTGATCTCGATCGCTTCGGCGTGATTTCCATGATTGCGGTAGGTCGCATTGGCGACGTCGCCGCCGCTGTAGCCGACCCGGGTGGAGATCACGCCGGGATAGCGACGCAGCAGATCCTGAACGCCCCAGAAGCAACCGCCTGCGAGGATTGCGCGCTCGGTCGGGACAGTCATTTTATGGCTCCTTTGGATTTGGCCCTCCCTGACAAGGTAAGCCTGCCCGGCCGCCAAGACCATACCTCGCCACGGGCAAATGAGAGCACAAGGGTTTCGCCAGCGGCACAACCCGGGAAATGCGGCGTCAGGTCTGGGATGGCAACTTCGAAGTCTGGCGGCATTCCGTCGCCACCATCGATGCCCGCAGAAACCGAGCGGGCAAGAGCTGTTCGGATCGCAGGCTAGATATCTTCGGGAATTTCCTTTGCCGGTTCGTTCTCCAGTACCCGTTCGGCCTCATGATAGAACTCCTGATCCCTGCCATCGGGCTTTCCCGCCTGCTCCCAAAGTTCGTAGGCCCGGCGGACAACCTGGATTCTGCTCGGCTTTTCCATTGTTGGCTTTCTCAAAGAATTTCAAGCGCGGCCCCTCGGGTGAAGAAGGGCTCATCCGTGCTTGGGACACGGCTTGGAAGATCAATGTGGAAGTTCAAATGTTGTTCCGGCGGAGCGGCCATCAAGCCAAGAAATCGCGGGAAACCGATGGCGCACCTCGCCATGAGGGTCCTGGACTTCATGCTGAGAGCTTGACCCAAAAAGCAGCTGGCATTTTCGTTTCATCTTGGCCGGCCCGTCCCGGCCATCGACGTCTTTCTTGCAGTATATTCCTCAGACGTGGATGCCCGGCACAAGGCGGGGCATGATGAGCTCTGCGGCGAAGCCCTGTCTCATTGGCTGCTTTTTGAGTCGGACTTTAACGAGGGCGCGATGCGCCGCCTCGAAGGATGAAGCCGTCGAAGCGGAAATTGCCCTACCGGCGTTTGGGGATTTTCGCGCGAGCCCGCGGTCGATTCGCGATTGCCGGGATTACCGAGCTCTTCGTTACCCGCTCAAGGACCAATCTGACGTCGGCCTGCATCTCGGCCACCGCGGCCGCATCTCCGGACAGATGCTTCAAGAGGCATTGCTGGAACAGACCGTCCAAGACCGCGTAAAGCACCGACGGAGGCAATGGTTGCGGTACGCCGGTCAATTCCGAAAAGCGGGCCATGATCCGCCAGATCATATCTTCAAGGCTTTTGTCGATCGCCAGGACGTCGGCGCGGAACGCATTTTCGAACAGAGATTGCGAGCGAAGATCGTACCAGAGACGGTGCAAATGCCCTTCATTACGGATGGTCTCGCCGAGGACCTTCAAGAATCCGGCGACCAGTTCTTCGTGGGTGCGGGACTCAGCGACGACCTGATCATAGCGGGTTACGCAATGCGCCTTGTACTGACGAACACAGCACAGAATGAGATCGGTCTTGTCATTGAAATAATAGTGCAGCACGCCATGCGAGAACACCGAGTTCTGCGCGATTTCGCGCAGGCTTGTTCGGGCGTAGCCGAGCTCGGAAAGCGTTTGAAGCGCTGCCTCGGCGAGTTCGTCCCGTCGCTCGGCAAACTTGTCCACGCTTTGCCGGTTTGCCCGGTCAAATTTTTTGTTTGTTACCGCTGCCATCTTTTCTACCATCGAGCCCCCGAAGCCCCACCGCTAGGATAATACGGAAGCGGAGGATTTAAGCTCTTGTGGGCAAAAGGGTCTGTTCCGAACGCGATCCGACGCATCGGAAACTAGCGCAAAACATCCTATACCTTGGTCAAACTCACGCTTGACAGGTGTATCAAATATCCTTGACGCATACAAGGTCGCGAGCCGACCTGCATGGCACCCATGATCGATCCCGGTCCGGCCTGACCAGTCCAGTCCAGTCCAGTCCAATCGTCGACTTAAACTATCGACTCAAATCGCTTTGGCCCATTTCTGCGCGACATTATGTCCCGCATCGGAGCATTTTGCATTCAGAACATGAAACCGCCGCTACATACGACAACCTGGCCGCTGACGTAATTGGATTCGGGGATACAGAACATGTAAACCGCGCCGGCGGCTTCCTCGGGCGTGCCGCCACGGCCAAGCGGGATACCGGCTTCCATTGTTTTCAACACGTCTGGGTTGACGCCGACCTTTACCTCGCGTCCCGCGACACTGATCGCGCCGCTGCCGGCTGGCGCTTCGGTCAAGCGCGTACGTATCAGGCCGTATGCGACGCAGTTGACATTGACCTTGGAGCGCCCCCACTCCTTGGCCATCACGCGTGTGATGCCGGTCACGCCCGCCTTGGCTGCGCCGTAACCTATCTGCCCCGCGTTGCCGCCGACGCCGACGAGCGAGGATACATTGACGACCTTGCGGAAAACTTCTCGGCCCTCTTCGGCCTCCCTCTTCGCAGAATGACGGATGAAGTCGGCCGCGGCCCGCAGGATACGAAACGGTGCGGTCATATGCACGTCCATCATCGCGTACCACTGTTCGTCGGTGGTTTTCTGGATGACATTGTCCCAGGTGTAGCCGGCATTGTTGACGATGATGTCGACGCCTCCGAACGTATCGATCGCGCTCTTGACAAAGCGATCACCGAAATCCGCGTCGGTCACGTTGCCGACGCAGGCCACCGCATCGGATCCAGCCTCACGGATCGCCGCGACCGTTTCTTCGGCGAATTTGGCATCCAGATCGTTGACGACGATACGGGCGCCTTCCGATGCCAGCTTCAATGCAATCTCACGACCGATACCCCGGCCCGAACCGGAAACGAGAGCGATCTTTCCGTCCAACTTGCTCATGTCAGTGTCCTTTTTCGGGGCCCGCAAGAAAATCACGAACAACGCGGCCAGCCTCGATCGCATTGGAAATAAGAAAAAGATGCCCGTCATGAAACACGTGCAACCGGCTGTTGCGAATCAGTCCTGCCATCAGTTTCGCGTTGACCAGCGGAATCACCGGGTCGTCGTCACCCGCCATGACAAGGGTTGGCTGACGCAGCAACGGCAACCAGGGCACACTGGTCCATCCCATCAGAGCCAATTGTTGCATCAGATAGCCGCGCTTGCTGGTTCGCCGGAACTCCTGAATCGAGACCGATCCCTCGCGCGCCGCTCCGCCGTAGATGTCCCCGGCGTGGGAGCTCAGGTAATCAGGGTCATTGAACCGGCGCGGAGTAATAAATTTTGCAAGTATCGAAAGCTTTCCCGGCATCATCAGGAAGCCCTGTGCGGTTGCCGCAAGGACGAGACGACGGCAACGCTTAGGGTTCTGCAAGGCAAACTGTTGTGCGATGGCGCCGCCCCAGGACACGCCAAGCACATCGATCTTGTCGTAGCCCAGCTTGTTCAGCAAACGGGAAGCCAGCATCGCCAGCATCCACAACCGATAGGGCACCAATGCCTGCGAGGACTCGCCGGTGCCAGGCACATCGAACGCAATGGTTTCGATGTCTCCCAATGCATCGGCGAACGGAACCAACAGCTCGAGGCTCGAGCCAATTCCGTTGAACATCAGCAGCGGAGTTTTCTCGCGATTGCCGGGCCAGATCGCAACGCGCACCGTTGAGCCATATACGTCGATCTGGCGAATCTCCATCGCTCGGATCGAGGTATTTCGGACGAGGGTCGCCGCATCGTCGGTCATCGCTTCCCTAGCCACGTTCATGTACATAGGTTCCCGGTGCGGCGCACAGAACAGGATACTTTTCGTTGCCTTGCGCGGTCGGCGCCGGCACCATCGATCCGGCGTGCTCGGCGGTCCAGGCGACGCCGTGATCCCACCAGCTCCCCGAATGGCGTGTCGCTCCCTTCATCCATTCGTCCGGCGTTCCCGACAGGTCCTCATTTGTGGAGAAGCTGGCCTTCGGATTTCCCGGAGGGCAAACGATGGTCTGGATGTGGCCGCTATTGCCGAGCACGAACTGGCTCCGGCTGCCGAGCATTTGAGCGCTGCGATACACACTCTGCCAGATGCAGAGATGATCGTTCTTCGCTCCGAGCACGTAGCTGTCGATACCCAGGTCGGCGAGATCGGAAATCGGCGTATCGCGAACCTTCATGGCTCCCGCGGTCACGAAGGGATTGCTCCCCACAAACTCGCTGAAGTCGTGGTTGAATTGCGCGGTCATTCCGGTGCCGTCGCCATTCCAGTACAGGACGTCGAATGCCGACGGTGTTTCGCCCATTAGATAATTGCTGACCCAGTAATTCCAGATCAGCTCGTTGGCGCGCAGCATGGCGAACAGAAGTGTGAACTCGGTCGCGCTGATCCGCTTGTTGCGAAGCGCCTTCTTTATGGGGGAATTGGTCGGTCCCTCCTGGGGATCGACAAACGCTCCGATGGTGGGCGCCTCAGCCATCGAGTGCATGTCGAGCGGGGAAACCACCAGCAAAAGGCTATTGATCTTGCGCGTCGCCTTCGCGGCGTAATAGCCGGCAAGCGAAACGGCCACCGGGCCGGCGCCGCAAACGGCCCACAGGTTGACGTCTTCCGAGTGGGTGATCGAACAGGCCGCATCGACCGCCGTGTCGACCGCGTCCTGATAGTCCGACATGCCCCATCGATCGTGACGTGGCTGCGGATTGCGCCACACCACGACAAAAACCGTCATCCCCTTCTGAACGTAATATTCAAGGATGCTGCGCTTCGGCGCGAGGTCGAAAACGTAGTATTTGTTGACGATCGAAGGCACCACCAGGACGGGGCGCTGATGCACCTGCTCGGTCTGCGGCGCATACTGAATCAACTCGAACATCTCGGTGCGCAGGACCACCGAGCCCGGCGTCATGGCAAGGTTCTCGCCGACCTTGAAAGCCGTCTCATCGACCTGCGAAGGAATCGGGCGTCGCTTCCTCACATCGTTGATAAGATTCTTGGCGCCGCGCGCCAGGCTGAGGCCGCGGGTTTCCTTGAGACGTCGAAGCGCTGCCGGATTGCCTAACAGGAAGTTGCTGGGCGCCAGGGCATCGCCGACCTGATCCAGCAGAAAGTGCGCGCGTTCATCGAGATTCGAAATCCGCCGCATATTTATCCATCGATTGACGCAGCGCGAGATAGCCCTGCAGCAAGCCTGAATAAAGCGAACTTTCCTTCCAGGCCGGATCGGAAAAGCGCCGGTCACCGGGCTCAACAGTATGCTTCGATTGGCCCGCTGCGATCTTTCCCAGTTCGCCCCAAAAGCCGAGACTCGCCTTGGCAAGCTCAAACGGGTGGGTGAGCGCCCAGCCGGTCAGCGAGCCCGCGGTGCCGAACAGATCGGAAGGACGAAAGTCGCCCATGATGTTCTGGCCGTTGACGTTATCAACCGTACGTTCGATCGAATCCCTGGTCCGCTCGGCTTGCGCTGTCATTTGGACTCTCCACCCGCCGGCACCGGCGCACGCCACGAATAGTCGGTGGATTCCTGGGCAAACCTGACGAAGTAATCGATCAATTCCGGGTTCGCCATCGCATCGCGACTGGCGGCCTTTTCCGGAGCCGCGCCCATCAGGATCTTGCGAACGGGCACTTCCATCTTCTTTCCCGTCAGCGTGTACGGTATCGCCTCAACGGCGTAGGCACGGTCGGGCACGTGACGCGGGCTGCATTCCTGGCGCAGGCGCCAGTTGATGCGTGCCTGGACCTCATCGGTGAGTTTGAACTCGGGCTTCAGCTTCACGAACAGCGGCATGAAGAAATTGCCGCCCGGCAATTCACAGCACACGATCAGGCTATCGGCAATCTCCGGCTCCTGCTCCACCGCGCGGTAGATCTCGGCGGTTCCGATCCGGACACCAAAGCGATTCAAGGTGGAGTCGGAGCGGCCATAGATGTAGCAGCCGCCGCGCGCGTTGATCTTGATGAAATCGCCGTGGCGCCAGACGCCGGGGAAGGTCTCGAAATAGGATTCCCTGTAACGCTTTCCTTCGGCGTCGTTCCAGAACCGGATCGGCATCGACGGGAACGGGTTGGTCACGACCAGCTCGCCGACTTCATCGGTGAGGGGCTTGCCGTCATCGCTCCATGAATGAACGTCCATCCCGAGCATGCGGGTCTGAATCTCACCTGCATACACCGGAAGCGTCGGCGACGCGCCGACAAAGCCGCTGCAGATTTCCGTGCCGCCCGATTGCGATGTCACCCACAAATCTTTTTTCACACTCTTGTAGAACCAGGCGAAGGTCTCGGGCGTCGACGGTGCTCCGGCCGCCATCGCGCATTCGAGACGCGACAGGTCGTAGGTCTTGCCGGGTTCGAGATTCGCTTTTTCCATCAGCTGCACGAAAGTGGGGCTGGCGCCGAACATCGTCGCGCCGGTATCGGCGGCTAGCTTCCACAACAGATCGGTTGTCGGATAGGCTGGATTGCCATCGTAAAGCGTCGCCGATGAACCGGTCAGCAGCGCGGCCACCAGCAGGTTGAACATCATCCAGCCAGTGGTGCTGTAGAAGAACATGTTCGATTTCGGCCCGAGACCGAGCTGGAAATGCATCAGCTTCAAATGTTCGACCAGCACGCCTACATGGCTGTGCATGATCGCCTTGGGAAGGCCGGTCGTGCCCGACGAGAACAGGATCCAGATCGGATGATCGTGCGCGACGCGCTCGTACTCAAATTTATCGCGCGGAACTTCCGGATGATCCATCAGATCGGCCCAGCGCAGCACGTGGGGGATATTCTTCGGTGCAGCCTTTTCGTCGAGATAGGGCAGCCAGACGATGTGCTCCAGCGTCGGCAATTCGTTGGCGATGCTCTGGACTTCGGCGAGGCGCGAAAAGTCCTTGCCGCCGAAGCGGTATCCGTCAGCCGCGAACAAGAGCTTCGGCTCGATCTGGGCGAAGCGCTCGGTCACCGTCTTGACACCAAATTCCGGCGCGGCCGACGACCATATTGCCCCGATCGAGATCGTGGCGATCATGGCAATGGCCGTTTCCGGCAGGTTCGGCATATAGGAAACGATGCGATCGCCGGGCTTGAGACCGAGCTTGCGCAGCTGCGTGGCGAGGATACGCACCTTGCCGCCGAGTTCAGCCCAGCCCATCGTCTTCAGCGGTCGCGTCTCGGTCAGATGGTGGAAAGCCACATCCGACGGGCTCGCCTTGGCTTCATAGCGCAGCAGATGCTCGGCATAGTTGACATGCGAGCCCTCGAACCATTTCGCGCCCGGCATGACGCGGCGATCCAGCACCCGCGTGAATGGCGTCGCCGATTGGACCTTGAAATAATCCCAGATCGAAGACCAAAACGCCTCGATCTCGGTAACGGACCATTTCCGCAGCGCTTCGTAATCAGCAAAGTCGAGGCCCTGCAACTCCTTGAGCCACGTCATGTACTGCGCCACGTTCGAGCGTTCGGCAAATTCGGGGCTCGGTGTCCAAAGCAACTCGCCTTCAGCAGTCATTGTCATCTTCCCATGATCTTAAGAGGCTTCACCAGGTTCGCTATTTGCTCTGTGGTTCAGGTCTAAACCGTTCGCCCGGCTACGCAACGAGCCCGCCATCGACGACCAGATCGCTTCCCGTCACGTAGCTCAACTCATCCGAGGCCAGAAACAAAACACAGGCAGCGATTTCCGCCGGCGCGGCGAACCGGCCCATCGGTACGCGGGCAAGCGTCTTGGCCGCGAATTCTCCCGCTACCGCGGGCTCGAGCGCCGCCAAGGCGTCGGCCACCATCTGGGTTTCGGCAAACCCCGGACACAGGGCGTTGATACGAATCCCGTAGCCGTTGCGAGCGCAATAAATCGCGGAAGAACGCGTGAACATCCGCACCGCGCCCTTGCTCGCATTGTAGGCCGGAAGCAAAAAATCGCCGACCATGCCTTCAACCGAAGCGATGTTGATGATGGAGGCGTTCTGCCCCTTCATGCGCTTGATCGCGGCCTTGGTGCCGAGATAGATGCTGTTGAGATTGACGTTGATGGTACGGTGCCATTCAGCGTCCGAGATTTCTTCGACGCTGAAGAACGAACCGACCCCGGCGCTGTTGACAAGAATATTGAGAGTTCCGAAGCGCGCGACAACGTCGTCAAGCACGGCTTCCCAGGAATTTTTATCGGTCACGTCCTGCTTGCGAAATACGGTGTTCGAGCCCAACTCGCTCGCGGCCGCTTCGCCTGAGGTGGCATCGACGTCGGTGATCATGACGCGAGCGCCTTCTGCGATGAGAGCGCGGGCTGATGCCAATCCGAGGCCCTTGGCGCCGCCGGTTACTAAAGCGACCTTACCGTCTACCCGTCCCATGTTTTCCTCCAATGTTTGCGGCGTTGCGTCGTTTTGTGAATTGCCGCGATTTTAGGACGCTTGGTCCAGCGGAGCGGTGCCGCGCCACAATCAATGATAAGCCGAGCTCCGATCAGCCACTTTGGTGGCTGATCGGAGTGACCTCAGGCCTTACTTGTGGACGGTCACGATCGGTTCCATCACCAGGCCGAACGCACGCAGCGTGCCGAGCAGTTCACGGTGCCCGAACGCCTGGCAAGCCGACGCGAAGCCTGCCTTGATCGGTGCCTTCTGCAGCAAGGAGTAAGCAGCGTAAGCCTGCAGCAGGCCGGTCTGCTTGTAGTTGCTGTGACCGTGAATGATGCAATGGACGCGGCCGAGAGGTCCCGATGCATAAACCAAGTCAACCGACCGGTTGACTCTCGGATTTTCGCGAGGCGGCATGTTGCTCTGGATCGACGCAGCGATTTTGCCGAGCTCGATCTCTTGCTGCGCGGGTGACAGCGGCTTGATGTCCTTCTCGAACATCTTCACCGTGGCGACCACGCCTTCCATGACTTCGCGGGCGAACACGCCGGCGGCAACCTTGACGTTGGCAACCCGGGGATCGTCCTTGAACCAAACCGGATGGCTGGTGCCGCCCCAGGGCAGCGCGAGCGCCGTACCGTGCTGGCCGGGAACGTTGACCTCAAAGGTCTGTGTGAGCGGCCATTCCTTGTACTGCTTCTGCTCAAGGTAGTACCATTTAGCCTTGAGGATCGTGAAGATGGTCTGGGTCGAAGCCGTGGTCGGGAAGCCGCCCCACAGCGTCAGGATATCCAGCGTGTCGAGGCCGGGAGTCTCAAGAGCGATCTGCGCCGCGATTTCGCCGGTCGTGTACATCTGTGCGATACCGGGAGAAAGCAGCAGGCCCTTGGCGGCGAACTGCTCGCCCCATTTCGACTTGGCTTCGAGCGTCCAGTCCTGCTCACCGGTGGTATCCATATAATGGCATCCCGCCGCCAGCGACGCCTGGACCGCCTCGGGCCCGAGCTTGATAAAGGGGCCAACCATGTTGCAGACCACTTTGGCGCCACGGAAGCATTCCGTCAGCGCCTCTACACTGTGCTCACACGCGACCACTTCGTAATCCGCGGTCTCCATGCCGGGGATCTTGTCGACCACCGCCTGCGTGCGCGCCTTGTCGCGGCCCACGGCGATAAAGGGCACATTCAATTCCCGTAGATATTCGCAAACCAGGCGGCCTGTGTAGCCAGACACGCCATATACGACGACAGGTCTCTTGCTCATCTGTTATTCCTCCACGATGTCGTTGATTGATCCGGACGCGGCAGTCCTACGCGAACCCAGTTGACGATGGTCAGGTCCGCGGCAGTTTTCGTTACTACGAAGCCGGGCGGAAATTGCCGCCCGGCGTCGTTCGAAAGAGTGTTAGGTTCCCATGCCGCCGTCGACCGGCAAGCCAATACCGGTGATGAACTTGGCTGCGTCCGAACACAGGAAGACGGCAGCGTCGGCGATTTCCGGCATCTCGGCGAGACGGCCGAGCGCCGTCTGCCCGACGACGCCGGCGACGGCGGTTTCGATATCCGGCGCGAGGCCGAGCGCGACGATATCCTGCGCAAGCTTCACACCCATCTCGTTAGCGATGAGGCCGGGATAGATGCAGTTGACGCGCACGCCGTAGCCAAGCTTACCGGCTTCAACCGCAGCAACGCGCGTCATGCGGTCGACCGCGGATTTGGTCGCCGAGTAAGCGGAGATGGCAGGAAATGCGATCGTGGCCGCGACTGACGCAATGTTGACGACCGAGCCGCCCTTGGCCGCTACGCCGCCGGGCCGCATCGCGCGGAAAGCGTGCTTCATGCCAAGCAATGTGCCGACGACGTTAATATCGACCATGCGTCGCAGGCTGGCGACTTCAAGGTCGGCAACCAGCGCGGACACTTCGACGCCGGCATTGTTGATCAGGATATCGAAGCCGCCGATTTGCTGAATGATGCTGGGCACCGCGCGCTCCCATTGCGCTTCGTCGGTGACGTCCAGATGCACGAAACCAGACTTGACGCCTGCCTTGGATAGGCCCGCTGCGGTTTCGCGGCCAAGATCGTCCAGGATGTCACCAATCACCACCGACGCGCCGGCCTGAGCCAGAGCCTCTGCGATGTTTGCGCCGATGGCGCGAGCGCCGCCTGTTACGAGAGCGTGGCGGCCCGCCAAGCTGAATTTGTCAGCCATTGAGAAATTCCTCCCGATTGATGTTGCGCCAGCCCCTTAAGCGTGGCGAGCTCGTTGATTGAGCCGGCGGCATTACCGAACCAGATCTATCCGCGTGTCAAGACTTTATTTGACAGGTGTCATAAAATTTGCCGCATCGCGATCAATGCTCGCCGTTGCGGGCCGCTGGTCATTTTGCCCCGTTTATTCTTTGTTCAAGAAACCAATACGAACAAAATAGTATCGACCTCATCCGGACTAATTAGATTCACAGTCAAGAGCCCGATGCTCGTTCGGCGAAAAGCTGAATATGCAAGGGTTGAATGAGAATGTCAGGACATCGCAGGTCGCCGGGCCTTGCGGGTGCGATGCCAGATCACGCGCGCCTCTATGCAACTCGCTGTACGGATATCTGAATCCGAAAGATGATGAAGTCCGTTCAAGTTATCGTTGCTGCGATGCGGCACGCTGTTGCGCTGGAGCCGTCGCCCGACCGCGGTATCGCGATCGGGTCAGCGACTTCAGACAACGTTCGCCTTCAATCATGCTGTCCGGCAGCGACGGTGCAGATCGACCAGACAATGATCGCGTCTGGACACCGTCAGCCGCACCGGCACGCGTTCATGGCGCGGGCGGACTTGCCAGTTGATCACGGGGGCCGACGCCGATGGCGGCACGGGCTACCTTCAACATGATCTGACCGCCGGGATTTGGATTCCCGATAAATTCAACCCCGACACGTTGAAAAGCCATTCGAAGCTTTTCGACGGTGTCGAAACGCGCGGGTATCGGGCCGTCCAGGCCTTCGAGTCGACGCACGGTCGAAATCGAGACCCCGGAATTAACCGCAAGTTGCTGCTGCTCCCATCCGATGAGAGACCTTGCCGCTCTGATCTGACATGTAATTACAAGCATCGCTCACCTTCCCTTTTTCAAAGAGTCTCGCCTTTTCGACGAGTCTCGCCGTCGGTAGTCTTCGCCTTCATGCTGCGCGGATGTTCTCCAAAAATCCTTCAACGGTATCGCGCAACCGCGCAGTTTCCTGGGTCAATTGCTCGGAGACCGCGCGGACCTGCAGCGCGGCCGCGCTCGTCTTGCCGGCCGCCTGATTGACGCCGGCAATATTGGACGACACCAGTTCAGTGCCGTTGGCCGCCACAACCGTGCTGCGCGAGATTTCCTGGGTCGCCGCACCCTGCTCTTCCACCGCACCGGCAATCGCCGTTGCGATCTCGCTGACCTCCGAGATGGTCCGGCCGATGTTTTCGATCGCGGAAACGGCCTGGCTTGTGGCGTCCTGGATCGAGGCAACTTGACCGGAAATATCCTCCGTGGCGTTGCTGGTCTGGGTCGCCAACGCTTTGACCTCGCTGGCGACAACCGCAAAGCCCTTACCCGCCTCGCCCGCGCGGGCGGCTTCGATGGTGGCATTCAACGCCAGAAGATTGGTCTGCGAGGCGATCTCCTGGATCAATCGCACCACATCGCCGATCCTTTGCGCGGCCTCAGCGAGACTGAGCACGGTGGTATTGGTGTGCTGGACTTCCGCGACGGCTTTCCCGGCGATGGTCGCGGAATGCGTAACCTGCCGGGTGATTTCGCTCACTGTGCTCGACAATTGCTCCGCCGCCGACGCCACCGTCTGCACGTTGACGGATGCCTCCGCCGATGCGGCGGCCACCGCGGCGGCCTGACGACTGGTCTCCTCGGCAGTCGCGGCCATACTTCCGGAGGTGGCGTGCATTTCCGACGCCGACGCGGCCAACAGGCGCAGTACCTCTTCGACGGTGTTGCTAAAATCGCTGATCAAGGCATCCATCGCTTCTTGTCGTTTCTCTTTGCGAAGAGTTCTCTGCCTGCTGCTCCGCCTCCAGGCGGCGGGCCGTTTCGGCGTTTTCGCGGAACACCTCGAGCGAACGGGCGAGCTTGCCGATCTCGTCCTTGCGTTCGCGCCCCGAAACCTCGATCGCGAGATCGCCGGCGGCAAGCCGTTCCATCAGCCCGGACATGCCGACCAGAACCCGGGCGACGCCGCGGCTGACAAACCAGGCGAGCAGTCCCACCACCACAGCCATCAGAACGATGCTCCCGAGTATGACCTGGACGACGCGGCTAACGATGGACAAGGCTTCGGCTTTCGACGCCGTCGCGGCGTCGTTGACCCGGCTATCCAGCTTCGCGAGCAGCGGTTCGGTGTCAGTGTAAGCCTTGGACAGGGCAGCCATTGCGCCGGCGATTTCCTGAGTCGCCGCGACGACCGCAGAAAAGTCGCGCTGATAAGCCGCGAGCTTGTCCTTCACCACACTCTTCTGTTCATCCGTCAAATTCGACTTTCCGAGCCGGCCTTCGAAATCGCTGGCCGCGGTCTTCATCTCGTCGAGATATTTGGCATCGCCCCGCGCCAGAAAATCCTTCTCGTGCCGGCGCATCATCAGCATCGCGGCATCGAGGCCGACGTCGCCGCTCGATTTCAGCACCTCTTCGACTTCATGCACCGCCTTTCGCAGCGAACCATGCAGGCCGCTGTTTTCGTCTGATCCGATCTTGCCGCCAGCCTGCGCCACGGCCGTGAACTGGGTGATATAATTCGATATCAGCGGTAGCAGCTTGTCGATGGTAGCTACAGTGCCGGCATCGGATGAAAGATCGCGCAACTTCTTGATATCGCTGGATGCCGCGTTACCGGCCGCTGCGTTGGCGGCGACACTGCGCTTTTGTGCAAATTCGTCCTTGCCGCGGATCAACAGGATCAGGAAGTCCTTCTCAGCTTTTCTGGCTTCCAGAAGGTTGACATTGATGGAGCTCAGCGTCGCAACGCGCACATTGGCGGCTTCGATCTGCTGCTGAGCCGTGTCCTGCAACGCCGATCCGATGTAGAACACGACGCCGACGATGATCAGCCCAAGCACTCCCAGCACTCCGATCAACGCAATTTGCCGGGTGATGCCTAGCCGGCTCAACATTCTGGTCACCGCCGAATACTCCTGGTCATCTGGTTCCCGATAACAATTCCATAGAAACCCGCGCTTCGCGGCCAAGTCCGCGCGCAGCGTCGCCTGCCCCATCGAGCATGCGCCTAAGCCAATTCTTTGAAGTCGGGGTCTTTTAGCGCCTCGATCTTTACGAGGACGGCGTCTCGCCAATTGCTAGAGGCGAGACCCGAGAGTTTGCAGACCGGGCAAACCCTATCTAGGGCCAAATAAATTTACTGGAACGTCGGGACTCTGCCGACAGGTTCTCCCAGATTGTACGCTGCCAGAGCGACTCGATTCTCGTGTTCAGGTATCATCGCTTCGCTCATTGTACTCACGCTCACGCCCGCCTTTCGCTGTGTCCCCAAGCCGAGCCGGGCAGCCTGCCCGGCTTGATGAAAGCATCCACGACGTTGCCAAGCAGAATTGACACGTTGTTTTCGAAATTGTTGCTCGGCAAAGCCTGGCCAAACGCTATCGAGCCGCCACAGAAGACAGCACCGTCTTCCGCAGTATTGAAATAAACCATGTCGGCGCGGATCAGATAATCTCGCGACCCGGCGATGCTGGGGTAGGGATCAAGAGCTTCCTCGATCGCTAACATGTAGTTGTCGGAGTGCCCTCCAGACGACGCCACAACCTTGGCGTCTGGCGGTGTTCCATGACGTGGATCGCAGCGGTCGAGCTTGAGTCCGGCGGCGCCGCCATAAGCCAAGCCAGAGTCGCCGATGATTTCGCCATCCACGCCCGCCATAATCCAGGACGTCGTTCGATGATAGCTATCGGGCATGCGCCGATAAGGCCGGCTGCTTTCAAAACTCTCCGCGATAAATCCGACTCCGACAATCTTTTGTGGAGGACGGCCCAAATTCTTCCAGAGACCGCTTCTTTGCCCTGTGGTGGCGAGATAGTGTTCACCCGGCCGCACGCCCCACGCGCCTATTCTGGATTCGAGCTTCCGAACCTCCATGATGGAGGAATC
Organism: uncultured Pseudomonadota bacterium; assembly: GCA_963725555.1. Classification (GTDB taxonomy): domain Bacteria; phylum Pseudomonadota; class Alphaproteobacteria; order Rhizobiales; family Xanthobacteraceae; genus Bradyrhizobium. The sequence continues at coordinate 217,155 of CAVRYV010000019.1, forward strand.
GTTGTCACGGAAAGCAACGTTCCAGTAATAGCCATTGCCGCCCATATAGATGTAACGACCACCGGTAGAGATGTAATCCTCGGTCGCATCGAGCATACGTTCTGAATAATATTCGGGATGGGTCCCCGATATCAGACATCGGTACGATTAAATCGCCTCAAGTCCTTCGACGTGAAGATCTTCGTCGGTCAGCACCTCGTAATCATAACCCTTGTGCTCGAGCCAGGCGATGATCGAAAGATCGGCGGGAAATTGCCAGGGAACGCCCATGCTCGATAGCCGGTGTTTCGGACGCATGTTGACGATCGGTCGATGATAGGATGTGTAGCAGACCTCGCTGCCGTCGGCCCAAACGTCACATGCCGACAGACCGAATTCCGGACTCTCCTCGACCTCGTCATCGATGCCCGCAACGACCGACGGTCGACCGGTCATGGCCTGAATGACCCGGGAATCAAAACTCAAATTTTCGTTGGCATATGCCAGGTAACTGGCCGTAGGGAAGACGAACGCCAGTGACGCCCGGGGCTTTGCCGGCCGCACGAAGAACACAATATGCTCTTCTCCCAGACCGACCTTTGTTCCAGCGCGCAAGCGCATGGCGTAAGCGCCGCTCTTGAGTGACGCCGGCAATGTAACGCCGCGCGTTATATTCCATTTGGCATCGATCATGGCGTCGTGATGAAATTCGATTCCGCCATATTCATTTGGCGCAAGACGGAAGCAGTCGTTCCGGCCGCTCCAATTCCAACCGGTTTGAGCGCGAATCGGCCGATTGTATCCTTCGGCGTTGAGCTGGTGCGGACCGGCATCGACGACGGTGTCTCCGATCCCGTGGCTCGTGTAGCCTACCGTCGTGTCCCAACAGGCAACCAGACCATCTTCGGCCGGCGCATCCCCTCGCATGATCTTGGCGAGTTCATTCCATTTCAGTGCGCGGTTGAAAATGCCAGGACGATCGATCTTGCCGCTGTAGGTCTGCGAAACGAAATAGCCGCGAGCCACGCGCCAATCGCGAGCACCGGCAATCAGGAATGGCGTGTCGGGGAGATGTTGCTGGCGAAAGCGGAATATGGTCGAGACATGCGAGCGACAATTGATCGGAGAAACGCGGCCCAGCAAACCGTTGTAGCGGTTCGTCACACCCTCCTGGTGGAGCTTCGCGCGACCGCTTGCGCTGGCAAAGCTCGCGGCGACGAAATACCACATCTTCTTGAGCAGAGGAATTTCGGCCTGAAGGTAGGTGACCTCATCGCCTCGCCCGATTCGAAATTCGAGTCGGCCGCGCTGATTGATGCCCAGCCAGTACCCGCAGTTCTTGTGATTGTCCCACCGGCTGATCAGACATTGTCGAAATCCTGATTCAGCCAAACCCGGATGAATGAATCCAAAAATGGTCAAGCTGCCTGCCAGGGCAAGGTAGCCTTGGGGGTCCGCGACCTGCAGGAACGAACCTATTTGCGTATATTGTTTTCCAACCGACCACATGCCGTTGTCACTGCATGCGATCTCTTCTTCCTTGAAGCCGGGGCCGGTCGGATGCTCATCACCATGAACGAGGCGCACAAGCTGCGCTTCGGCGATCGTCGTTCCATCGGCATTGACGTGGAAATTGATCGTCTCGCCCGGTTTCACCGAGATCTTGTTAGCGTACCCGAAGAGTTTTACCTGGCGCATTTTCGACATCCAGTACGAATTCCACCGGACGAAGAGCGCGGATGCGATCCAAGGAGATCCAGTCGCAAACCCCGCGATAAGCCTCTCGTCCTGTGACGGTTAGAACTTCTCCTTCAGCCTTGGCGTGACGCTTCGATTCCCCGACGGCGCGGCAAGCGTTGAACACGAGCGCCCTGAATACGTGAACCTTTAATACGTCCGAAAATATTCGTTTTCGGGAGTCGAAGCGAGTCTTCGTCGTGACCAATCTGCTTCGATCTAAAGTTCGGTAGCTGACAAATCCCATAATCCTAAATTCTGGAACTCGCAACGACGCTGTGCATTTCTGACGCTTTTTTTTGATGCTGCAGTACCTGCACGCGACAAAGATACTGCCGAGCGTATTTCAAATACAAATTTGTCGCGAGCGATGACCGCCGCGAATGATCGTGGTCTGGCCGCAATGCCTGGATCTTGATTTTTTCGGAGCTTCGATTCCGAGTCGCGATTTTCGTTTTGATGCAAATTGATCGGAACACCAGGATTGGGGCGCCCGAGAAATTCGATTCCGGCGGGCTCAAATGCCTCCTGGATCTTTTCGATCGTTTCGATGCGCCGAGATCCGGCCCTCCAGACCCTCCAGTCGACGCACGGTCGACATCGCAGTCCCGGCGTTCACGGCCAGCTGGTACTGTTCCGATCCGATCAGCGATGTTGCTGCTTTAATTTGCCGCGCGATTACAAGCTCGCTAAGAACTGTCGTTACCAATCCCCGGCGGCAGGCCGCCGCCTGGGAGCATGGAGCTGCTATTTCGCTAGCATCCAACTCCAACGACGTTGCGCGATTGTGTGCGGCAAGCGCTCATCATCACGCTGCGCTTTCGAGCCGCCAGCATCTCGCCGAAAACGTCGAAGACGGCGCGAGACACTGGGTCATCGTTATCCGGATGCCATTGCACCGCCAGGATTGGTCCATGCCGGGCGGACACAGCTTCGATTTGCCCATTGGAAAAAGCCCTTGCCTCGACGCGGAGCTTGTCTGCCAGCTGATCGATTCCCCTGAAATGAACCGAATTTACCAACGCGGTGCGCGATTTTACGGCACGACGCAGCAAGCCGCCCTCTTCGAAAGTGACGCCATGGTTCCAGTTGAACATGTCGAGGCCGATTGTTGAGGTTGGGGCGTGACGTACGACAGCGCGCCCTGCGTCGGAAAATCTCTGTTTCAGACTTCCCCCCAGAGCGACGTTGATCTCCTCGAGGCCGCGACAGATGCCCAATATCGGCTTGTCGATCTTTGCAGCGGCTCGCACCAGCTCCAAGGCCGCGGCATCTCTCGCCGCATCCAACGGACCGGCGGAAGCCTCCGCGTCGTGGCGATAGGCATCGATGGTGTTCGGGCTGCCAGTCAATACCAGACCATCCAGGGGAGCGAGCAGGCACTCCAAGCTGCCACGCGTGCAATCGGCAGGAAGCAGGACGATGTCGCCGAGCCCCGTTTGATCGACAGCGGCTACGTAGCGATCGACGACCGTCCGATCTTCGGCGAATACCGAGTTCGTGCGGCACAGAACGCCGATCAGCGGACGAGTTGGCATGGCCAGTTTCCTATCAACGGTTGCTTAGCGTTATTAGGCCGTTCGACATTGTTGTTATCCATCAACGAGCATCATCCGGCAGTTGCCTCTCGATCTCTTCGGCAACTGACCATCGAGGTCGTAACGATCTCCCCGAAACTCACCGGATCGAACCGCACGCGCGGAGCTGCAACTCCGACGGCTCAGCGTGAAGGCCGGACAGTTCGATGCGAGGGAGATGCGATCGGACAACGGATCTCGCCGCGTCACGCAGCGTTCCCGATGCAAAGCTAAAGATGATGGAGTGGAGGAAAGGGGTGCGTCCGTTCATGGTAGATCCCTCTTGTAAGAAAAAGGGACCGGCGACTGATCATCGCTTTGCCAATCCCTTGGCTCAAGAGGTCTCCCGGGCTTTTATCCCGCCGTGCACCTGCAGGGATTTCTCCCCGCAGGCGGCTGCTCTCGGACCAGCGCTTGCAGCGCAAACCGGAACCCTGGCAACCGACCCACGAACAGCCATTTATTTGGACACTTGTACAAATTCTTGGACACTTGTAAAGTGCATTAGGGTTGTCAAATACAACTCGTCAACTCTGGATGGCAGGCGGCGGCGGGACGGCTCGCGTTTTTCAGAGCTTCGATCGATCCGACTAGCGACCCCCGTTCCGGTGCAACACGATCCGAACACCAGGATTGGGATTCCCGAGAAATTCAATTCCGGCCAGCTCAAACGCCTTCTGGATCTTTTCGATCGTTTCGAAATGCGCCATGATCCGGCCGTCCAGTCCCTCCAGTCGACGCACGGTCGAAATCGCAATCCCGGCATTGACGGCGAGCTGGTACTGCTCCCATCCGATCAGCGATCTTGCTGCTCTAATTTGACGCGCGATTACAAGCATCGCTCTCCATGTCCCCGCATAAGACAACAACTGTCGTTACCAATCCTCGGCCGCAGACCACTGCCGTCTTCGCTCGCGACCTCGCGTTCTTCCGACGAACCAACGTGGTAGCGGGTTCGACGTTGTTGTCGTTTGTCAACCAGTATCAACCCAAAGTCGCCTTCCGATTTTATTGCGGGCAGCGGTCATCGCTCAACGGAGCACGCTCGCCTTCGTTCAATGACCGAGGCCGCATCGATTTTCTCTGTCACACTCACCCAGATCGAACCGCGTATGGAGCCGCACGCCGGCGACAAACCGCAAAGCCGTACGGCTCGATACAGATGAGATTCGGTAACAGCCGCGGTAATGCGCTGCGTCGTCAGCTTCAGCATGAAATGCAAGCTATGAAGATGTTTGCTGTAACGCCCGAATGCCAAGAGCCAGTCTATTCCGATTCTAGCTGAGGCTGAGGCCGAACGTCCAACAAAAACATGACGGTGAGCAGATGCGTCCGTGTATTTCAGATACTAAAACATAGGACTTCTGGACGCTGATGCCGAAAACTTTGTTCAGCATCTCCGATTTCAAAACTCTGATTTCCCCAACGCGCCATCCCCACTCGAAATCGGCACGAGCCGAATGCCGGGATTCGGATTCCCGATGAATTCGACGCCGGCACGCTCAAACGCTCTTCGGATCCTTTCGACGGTCTCGAACTTGGCCGAGATCGGACCGTCCAAGCTCTCTAGCCGACGCACGGTCGAAATCGCGATCCCGGCGTTGACCGCAAGTTGCTGCTGTGCCCATCCGAGAAACGACCTCGCTACTCTTATCTGGCCCGTGATCACAAGCATTGTTCATCGTCTCCTGGGTTCGGCGTTTTCGCCTATCAACTGGCATCACGGGTGCCGTTCGATTTCTTCGAGCAGCGTCCGTCACTCGAGGCGCACGTCGCCTACTGAAATCTCTCCCGGCGGTTCGGATACTTCGAGCCCCGCCTCTTTCGGGTCTCAATCCGCATTCCGGTGCAGCATGATCCGAACACCTGGATTTGGATTCCCGATAAACACGATCCCGGCGCGCTCAAACGCCATTCGGATTTTCTCAACAGTTTCGAACTGCGCTGATATCGCGCCGTCCAACCCTTCCAGGCGACGGACCGTCGAAATCGCAATCTCGGCATTGATGGCCAGCTGATGCTGTTCCCATCCGATCAGAGCCCTTGCTGCTCTGATCTGACGCGTGATCACAAGCATCGCTGAACTCGGAGTCGGCGTTGTTGTCGTCCATCAACGAGCATCCCAAAGTTGCCTTTCAATTCCCCGGCGGGCAGCGACCGTCACGCACGGCGCAGGCTCGCCAGCGTTCAACGATCGAGGCCATATCGGTCTTCTCCGTCAAAACTTACCCAAATCAAACCGCGCGCACCGAGCTTGCAATTCGACAGCCAATGGAAAAAACCGGACGATTCGATGCGCATGAGTGCGGCATCAGCGGAGCGCGTTAGCTGCACGGCCCCGCTACTGTCTCCCGTCCTAGTTTTCCACGAAAGCAAATCGTGAACTTGTTCGTCCCAAAGCCTGAATACGAAAAGTGGACCGAAAGCGATCTTAGCTGAGACCTGAGCCAACCGTCCAACAAAATCTTGACGGTCGGAAAGCTCATTGGAGTATCTGAGATACTAAAACGTATGACCGCCGGTCGTAATGACGCATGACGCGAGATTTTATCTGTCAGCTCGGCTTATTTAGAGCTTCGATTTCTCCTGGTCGCGAACTTCGTTCCGATGCAAACATGATTCGAACACCGGATTTGGGATTGCCGAGAAACTCAATTCCGGCGCGCTCAAACGCGTATCGGGCCCTGATCTGCCGCGCGATTACAGCATCGCTCACCATGCTCGCAGGCTCGGCATTGTTGTCGTGCCTCAGCAAGTATGATCCGAGATTTGCCTTTCAATTTCTTCGATCGAGCGAATGTCGCTCAGGGCTTACGTCGCCTTCGGTTCAACGACCGAGGTCATGTCGGTGTTCTACGAAAAACTCGCCCGGATCGAACCGCATGCGCGAAGCCGCGAATCCGAAGGCTCCAGGCGAGAGCCGGAAGGTCGGTGCGGATGAAATGCGACATGAAATCGACGCAACGGATCACGGCGCGAAAGCCTGCGTTTCCAATGCCAAGCTGATGGGGTCGAGGAAAGGAGTTGGTCGGTTCACGGCAGATCCCTTTTGCAAGAAAAGGGATCTGCGATGGAGCACCGCTTTGCCAATTCCTTGGCTCACGAGGTCTCCCGGGCCTTTATCCCGCCGTGTACCTGCAGGGATTTCTCCCCCGCAAACGGCCGCTCTAGGACCAACGCCTGGAAGCGCAAGCCGGAATCCTGGCAACCAACTCGTCAATTGCCATGCGCAAAATCCTCGGCACTTGTCGATTGCAGCCCTGTTATCAGATCATTGTTTACAATCTTTGGCGCTATCGGCCGTGATGCGAGATTTTGGCTTGCACCCCGGTTTCTTCAGAGATCCGATTTCTCCGCGTCGCGCGCTTCGTTCCGATGCAACATGACCCGAACACCGGGATTCGGATTCCCGAGAAATTCGATTCCAGCGCGCTCAAACGCGTGTCGTATCTTTTCGATCGTGTCGACATGCGCAGAGATCTGGCCGATCAGGCCCTCCAGTCGACGAACGGTCGAAATCGCAATCCCGGCGTTGACGGCAAGCTCCTGCTGCTCCCATCCAATCAGCGATCTTGCTGCCTTGATCTGACGCGGGATTACAAGCATCGCTCTCCATGTCCCGGTACCGAAGAACAACTGTCGGCACCAATCCTCAGCTTCAGGTCGAACGCTTTCTCGGTCACGACCTTGCACTCTCCCAACAAACCGACGTAGTGGCCAGTTCAACGTTGTTGTCGTTTATCAACTGGCATTAGCCCACAGTCGCCTTCCGATATTCTTACGGGCAGCGACCGTCACACGCCGGCCATGCTCGCGTTCCATCAACGATCGAGGTCGTATCGATCTTCGCTGCCAAAACCCACTCAGATCGAACCGCGCACGCAGCTGCTCGTCGATGGCTAAATGGAAAAGCCAGACGGTTCGATGCGAATGAGCTGTGGCATAAGAGGGCTAGTCAGCTGCATTGCCAGCTATCACCATCTCCTGCGTAGCTTCGGCAAAAGCATGCTTGCTGTAACGCCTGAATGCCCAAGGCCCATTGGGTGAAACCCTAGCTGAGGCTTAGGTCTATCGTCCAACAAATTCTTGAGGATGTAAATTACATAACGGTATATGAGATACTAAAACTGATCTCCACCGGTGGTAATTGCGCGCGATGCGAAATTTATCTCGCAGCTCGGCCTTTTTCAGAGCTCTGAATTCTTCCGATTCGCGATTTTCGTTCAGGTGCAACATAATTCGAACACCGGGATTGGGATTCCCGATAAATTCGATTCCGGCGCGTTCAAACGCCGCTTCGATCCTTTCGATTGTCGCGAGATTTGCGGATATCGGGCCGTCGAGGCCCTCCAGTCGACGCACGGTCGAAATCGCGACCCCGGCGTTGACAGCGAGTTGGGTCTGTTCCCAACGGGCCAAGGATCTCGCCGCCCTGATCTGACGAGTAATTACGATCATCGTTCACCTTCTCGTCCAACGATCGAGACCATGCCGATCTCCCCCATCGAATTCACCCGGACCGACACCGCGTTCGTCGTCCCCCTCATGACCCGCGCGCACGAAGCCGCGAGTAGGAAGACGCAAGTCGAATGCCGAACGGTTCAATGTCGATGAAGTAGAATATGAGCTCCAGGCGTCGGGTTACGGAAAAAGCTTACTTCCCCGCCACGGCTGCGCGCGGCGACACAGCAGCGTCCAAAGCGTCGCGGCTCCGAACCCCTCCAGCACCCAGCCCTAGACCTGTCGTATCGTTTTTTTTGCAGACGGCAGCTTGGTGCGCTGTTCGATCCAATCGTCCAACAAAATCTTGACGTATGTCAAGGGTAAAGCGGCACCTTTTTTCGATTCTGGAGTCGCCGCCGCTCCGTGAGCTTTTGGTGCCGAACAATCGGCGCGGGTCCAAACGACGGAAAATCGTGCGCGTCGAGAGCCATCACGCGCGCGCGCCCCACGAAAATTTGGCTGTGATGCGAACGCCATCGAGCGGCAAATAGCGGCGCAACCGGGCAGCAATCATCGGCGCGCGAGCATTGGCCGTTTGCGGGCCCTTGGCTCGAGAACGGCCGCCGACTGACTCCCCGGACCCGCTACCGCTGTTGCTAGCGCCGAGGATAAATGACGATCGACAAATATTCCATCGGCGCCTTGATCAACTCGTCAGGGCCGTGGCGGGCGGCGGCGTCAAAGAAAAGTGCATCGCCAGGTTCAAGCAGATAGGTGCGATCGCCGTGACGATAACGCACCCTTCCCGACAGCATGTAGATGAACTCCACACCGACATGCCGGAAATTAGTGTAGGGCAGCGCGTCCTGCTTGATCCTGATGAGAAAGGGCTCGACGCCAATATCGCCGGCAAGCGAGTGGCCCAACAAATCGTAGAGATGCCCGGCCTTGGTGCCGCGCCGCTCGATGCGCACGCCCTGCCCTGCCTTGACGAAAGAACAATCATGCCGCTCGTCCGTTTCGGCGAACAGCCCGCTGATCGAAATATTGAGTGCCTTTGCGAGGGCATTGATCGTCGATAGCGACGGCGAAATCGATCCGTTCTCGATTTTCGACAGCATGCCGGCCGAAATGCCGGCGGCCGCGCCCAGCTCGACCACGGTAAGATCGAAGCCCTTGCGTAGCCGGCGTACCTGGATTCCGATTTCTTCTTCGATACTGTGCGTTCGCATCTCCGCCGGAGCCAGCGAACCGGTTAGCAGGTCATGGGATTCATGCCCCGGATCTACCAGCTTTGTCGTGCGCTTCCGCGTCTTCGCTGTTTGGTCAACCATGCTTGTCCCCTCAGGTCGCCCGCAAGTTCCAATAGTTTCATTACATCACTATTTCGATTTGAATGGAACGGCGCGATATCAATAAGCAGTTGCTAAGAGTTTAGATTCCACGGCGTGTGGGTTTGCGCAGTCGCATGAGCTAAATGAAACACGTCCGAACCGCCTTCATCTACCTCGGTAGTCTTTTTCAGATTGACTTCCGGAGATCTAATTTCCTAATCGTAACATTAGTTGACTGCTTAGATATACCACCTTTGTTTCAGGTACTTGATTGCTAGAACTCAAATATGGATTAAAAAATCTCATGTTTGGCAGATAATCTTCATCAAACGACGCTAACCGTTGCAGCTAAAACACAGGCGAATGACGCGTCGTGCTCTATTGATGTCGTCGTGCACCGCAACCGAACACATCGTCATCGGCTCAAGGAAGCCTTGCAGGATCCAAGATGAAACTTTGTATCTACGGCGCCGGCGCTATCGGCGGTTATCTCGGCGTGCAATGCGCCGCGGCCGGCGCCGACGTCAGCCTGGTAGCGCGCGGGCCGCATCTAGCGGCGATGCAGCAGAACGGACTCAAGCTCCGCATCGCAGGCGAAGACCGGGTGGCGCATTTGCGCTGCACCGACGATCCGTCTCAACTGGGGCCGCAGGATTTCATCATTATTTGCCTCAAGGCGCATTCGATCACCGGTGTGCTCAAGCGGATGAAGCCGTTGATCGGAGATCGCACGCGCATCGTAACGGCAGTAAACGGAATTCCGTATTGGTATTTTCACCGGCACGGCAACCAATGCGAAGGCAAGACGCTGGAAAGCGTCGACCCAGGCGGACGGCAATGGAAAGAACTCGGGCCGGAACGCGCCATCGGTTGCGTGGCGTATCCAGCGACGGAGATCGTGGCGCCGGGCGTCATCCGCCACATCTACGGCGATCGCTTTCCGCTTGGAGAGCCCAGCGGCGTGGCGACATCGGATGTGAGGAAACTCTCCGAGCTGTTCGTCGCAGCAGGCCTTCAGGCGCCCATACTCAATCGCATCCGCGACGAGATCTGGCTGAAGCTGTCGGGCAATGTCTGTTTCAATCCGATCAGCGCGCTAACCCTCGAAACCCTGGACGTCATATGCACCGATCCAGCCACCCGAGCCATCTCCAAGGCGATGATGATCGAGGCGCAGACCATTGCCAAGAGTTTCGGCGTGGAATTCCCTATTGATGTCGAGCGACGCATCGAGGGCGCCCGCAAGGTCGGTGCGCACAAGACGTCCATGCTAAGGGATCTCGAACGCGGCCGGCCGATGGAAATCGATCCACTTATCACCGTCGTGCAGGAAATGGGCAAGCTGACCGGCATTCCAACACCGACCCTGGACGTCGTGTTGGCGCTTGTCGTGCAGCGCGCCAAACAAGCCGGGCTCTATTAGGCCGTGAACCTATAAATCTGCCGGCGTGACGCCGCGCCAGAGTCCGCTATGCCTCGATAGCCGACGTTTTGCTGCTTAGCAGCGAAACGAGGCTATGTGCACCACAAGCGGAAGCCTCGTGAGCTGAGTATGGCAAGGTCGCCTCGATTTGGCGCGTCCGCCCTACTTGAGAGAGCGAAAAACAGGGAGCTCGTGGCGCTGACGGACGTCGAAGATGATCGAGGTCTCGATACGGGTGACGCCAGGCCGGTTGGTGAACTGATCAAGCGCGAGATCCTTGAGATGCTGTGTATCGCGCACGACGACATGGACGACCAGATCGTGACGACCTGTAACCAGGAAGGCCGAACGAACCTCGGGCACGTTGACGATGTCGTCCATCAGCCTGTCGACTGTGCCACGCTTGTGCTTTTCTAGGCCGATCATGAAGAGCGCTTCGAGCCCTACGCCTAGCGCCTTTGGGTTCACATCGATATGCGAGCCCCGAATGACCCCGCTATCGCGCAAGCGCTAAATCCGCTCATGGGTCGAGGATGCTGCCAGGCCGACTTCCGCGGCGATCTCCTTCACGGATAGGCGAGCATCGTTCTGCAAAAGCCGCAAAATGCCGACGTCAATTCGGTCAAAATCGACGTTTTGGTCCAAAGTCCGTAATTCATTCGGTCGATTAGCCATCATGCCGAGCGTAATATCATCAATATCGCCAGAACAACAGATGAGTTACGGATGTCTGTATTCGACCTTCCCTGCCTCGCTCGCATGTCCGATGCCGACGTCAAGCGCTTCCGCCAAGACGGATTCCTGATCGTCGAACGCTTCCTGTCCGAAGAACGGATTGATGCGTTGCGGGAGAGCTTCCCGAAGCTGTTCGCCGGCAAGTTCGACACCGGCGTCTATCCCGACGAGTGGTACTGGCGAGAGGGAATGAGCCTGCCCGACGTTACGCGCCACATGGCCAATGCCTGGAAAGCGGACCTGACGATCGCAAAACTCGCGCTATCCGCCGATATCGGCCGCGCGGCCGGCCGTCTGACTGGCTGGAACGGCGCCCGCCTCGGACAGGACACCATCTGGTGGAAGGCGCCGAAGACCAAGCCGATTGCGCATCATCAAGATTCATCCTTCATGGACTTTCTCGATCCCGCGCAAACCGTCACATGCTGGGTGACGCTCGATGCGACCCATCGCGATGCCGGTACCCTCGAATATGTACCCGGCTCGCATCTCTGGCCGCTCACGCCGCTTCCAGAGTCCTTCCACGGTCAAGCGGACTACCGGATGCAAATGAAGGCCGCTGCACGGGCGGCCGGCATCGAACCACCCGACCCGGTTTTCATCGAAGTCCCGGCCGGCTCCTGCGTCTTCCATGCCGGCGAGATTTGGCACGGCTCCGGCGCGAACACGACCGGCGATCGAATGCGCCGCTCCATTGGCATCCACATGGTGCCAGACGACGCGCAGTTCAGTGAACGGCCGGGAGGCTATATCTACCGGCGCTATCAGCGGACCGACGATCCGTCTCTTGACGAAAGCTACTTCCCGCGGCTCTGGTCGATGAGTGGCAAGCGCACGGCGTGGATCGATAGCTATTGCGAAACAGGACGACGGCGGTATCCGCGACACGACGCCGCCTGACGCTCTGACTTCTGCGCTTCAATCAGAATTGGCACGTGCTCATGAGTCCACGCCCGAGATAGTTCCGGTCAAGTTCGTCGTGCCCGGGCTTGTCCCCGGCATCCACTTCTTGCAGCGGCAAGAAAGACCTGGACGGCCGGGAGCAACGCCGTCCTACGGACGGCTATGCCCGGCCATAACGAAAAGCGAATTATTTTCAGTTCACGCGAGGAAACCGAGGCGTGGCGGACCTCACTGGCACTCTTGAAAAGGTTCCCTCCCGGGCATTCGAAATTTGCAGGAACGAATGAACGAGCTTCGCATTTCCCCACATGCAAACTCTGGAGGATGGAACATGAGAAAATCGTTATTTGTTGCTGCCGTGATTGGCGCCATTGCCACGCCTGCCTTTGCCGATGATATCGGTGTTCGCGTTGGGCCGGTCGGAGCTGGCGTAACGGTCGGCGAGACGCACGATCATGACCGCGATCGTGACCGTGATCGTACCACGATCGTCAAAGAGCGCGAGCCGAGTGACCGGACGACCGTGATCAAGAAGGAAGATGCGGACGGCAATCGCAGCAAGACCATCATTCATCACGACAACGATTAGCAAAACTAAAAAGGGCTCCGGCATGGTCGGAGCCCTTTTTATGTCGTCGAATTTCAAGTGAGGCACCGACGCGCTGGCCGCCGCCTGACGGTATCCAAGGAGTCGGCGCAGACTCCCTGGTCTAAAGGCTCATTGCAGATCGAGAATTAAGCGCTCATCCCGAAATACGACGGCCGTCGCACCGCTAATGAGCGTTCGGCCATCGAGATGGGATGCCACAGCACGGGCAAGCACCCTGCTTTCGATGTTACGAGCCTTGCGAACCAGCTCTTCCAGGCTGTCTTGATGGCCGACGCGCTCGACGTCCTGTTCGATAACCGGGCCTTCGTCGAGCTCGCCGGTGACGTAGTGCGCGGTGGCGCCAATAAACTTCACGCCTCGAATCGGCGTCTGAGCGATGCGACTTGGCTCCGTTGAAGGCAGGCAAAAAGCTGTGGTGGATATTGATGCAGCGGCCCCAGAGAAACGACGCGAGATCTTCAGAGGGGATTGGCGTGTAACCGGCGAGGACGACGAGTTCGACACGGCTCTCCGAAATGATCTCTTTGATCCGCGCCTCCTGGGTTGACTTGCACTCCCTGGTGACCGGCAGATAATGGAATGGCAGATCGGCAAAATTGACATAGTCAAAGGCTGAGCGCGGGTGGTTGGAGACGATTCCGACAATATCCATCTTCAATTCGTCCATCCGCCAGCGACGCAGCAGATCGGCCAGGCAATGATCGCGCCTGGACACCATCAGCAGCACACGCATGCGTTCATTGCGTGGACGGATTTCCCATCTCATGTCGTGACTTTCGGCGATGGGACGAAAATCCGCGATCAATGTTTCCAGATCGCCCCCTTCGGGCAGATTGAAGACCATCCGCATGAAGAAGGATCCGGTACCCTTATCGTCGAACTGGTGGGCCTCCAGAATATTGCCGCCGTGCTGGTACAGCATCGCGCCGACCTTCGATACGATGCCCGGTTGGCTGAGACAGGACAGCACGACAATATACTGTTCGGCTGACATTGATTGTTTGCAAATGGCAGAAGAGATCTGGTTGCTCATGGTATGAAGCCTCTTCGTTGATCACGGACGTAACGTCCGATGGCGGCTCAGTTGGCCTCTAACGAGATCTGAACCCCGGGATTTGGATTGCCGATAAATTCGATTCCGGCGCGCTCAAACGCCCTTCGAAGCTTTTCGACCGTAACGAAATGCGCGGAAATTGGGCCGTCCAGGCCTTCCAGTCGACGCACGGTCGAAATCGAGATTCCGGAATTAACAGCGAGTTCTTGCTGTTCCCATCCGATGAGACACCTGGCAGCCCTGATTTGACGTGTGATTACAAGCATCGTTCACCTTCCCTTCGTAAAAGAATCGTGCCATCGAAAGCGTTTGCCTTCATGCAACACGGATGCTCTCCAAAAATTCTTCAACGGTATCGCGAAGCCGCAACGTTTCCTGGGTCAACTGATCGGACACCGCGCGGACCTGCAGGGCAGCCGCGCTCGTCTCGGCAGCCGCCTGATTGACGCCGGCGATGTTGGACGACACCCGTTCGGTGCCATTGGCCGCCTCAATCGTGCTGCGCGAGATTTCCTTGGTCGCAGCGCCCTGTTCCTCCACCGCGCCCGCAATTGCGGTTGCGATCTCGCTGACTTCCGAGATGGTCCGGCCGATATTCCCGATCGCAGATACAGCCTCGCTGGTGGCGCCTTGGATCGACGCGATTTGATTGGAAATATCTTCCGTGGCCTTGCTGGTCTGGGTTGCCAGCGCCTTGACCTCGCTGGCGACGACCGCAAAGCCCTTGCCCGCTTCCCCTGCCCGCGCGGCTTCGATGGTGGCATTGAGCGCCAGAAGATTGGTCTGCGAGGCGATCTCCTGGATCAGTCGCACTACATCGCCGATCTTTTGCGCGGCCTCGGCAAGACTGAGCACCGTGGCATTGGTATGCTGCACTTCCTCGACAGCCTTTTCGGCTATGGTCGCGGAATGGGCGACCTGCCGGGTGATTTCGCTCACCGTGCTCGACAATTCTTCTGCGGCCGATGCGACTGTCTGCACATTTACGGATGCCTCCTCCGATGCAGCGGCCACCGCCGCGGCCTGGCGACTGGTCTCCTCCGCGGTCGCGGCCATGCTTCCGGATGTGGCGTGCATTTCGGTAGCCGCCGCCGCCAGGGAACGCAGCATCTCTTCAACGGTTTCGTTAAAATTCCCGATCAGGCCATCCATCGTCCCTTGCCGGGTCTCTTTCCGAAGATTCTCTGCCTGCTGCTCCGCCTCCAGACGTCGCGCCGTTTCGGCGTTCTCACGGAACACTTCGAGTGAGCGCGCCAGCTTGCCGATCTCGTCCTTGCGTTCGCGCCCCGAAACCTCGATCGCGAGATCGCCAGCGGCAAGCCGCTCCATCCGCCCGGACATGCCGACCAGAACCCGGGCGATGCCGCGGCTGACAAACCAGGCGAGCAGCGCCACCACTACCGCCACCGCTACGATGCTGCCGAGCACGATCTGGCCGACGCGCTGAACGAGGGACGAGGCTTCGGCTTTCGAGGCCGCCGCGGCGTCGCTGACCCTGTGATCCAGCTCCGAGAGCAGCGGCTCGATATCGGCGGCGTAGGTGTGGGCCAGGACGGCAACGGCCTCAGCGGATTGCTGAGTTGCGGCGGCAACCGCGAAGAAGTCGCGCTGATAGGCGGCGAGCTTGTCCTTCACCACACCCTTTAATTCGTCCGTCAGATTCGACTTTCCGAGCCGGCCTTCAAAATCGCCGGCCGCGGTCTTCATCTCGTCGAGATATTTGGCATCGCCCCGCGCCAGAAAATCCTTCTCGTGCCGGCGCATCATCAGCATCGCGGCATCAAGGCCGACGTCGCCGCTCGATTTCAGCACGTCTTCGATTTCGTGCACCGCTTTTCGTAGCGAACCTTGCAGCCCGCTGCTCTCGTCAAGCCCGATCTTGCGGCTGACCTGCACGACCGCCTCGAACTGCGCGCGGTAACTCGAGATCAGCGGCGTCAGTCTGTCGATGGTCGCTATCGTCTCGGCGCCGGAAAGGTCGCGCAACGTCTTGATGTCGCGGGATGCGGCGTTCGTGGTGTCTTCGTGTAACTGGACATATTTGTTCTTATGGTGGAGCAGGAAGTCCTTCTCGATCACTCTGGTTTCCAACAGGTTGATCTTGATGGCGCTCAATGTCGCAACGCGCGCATTGGCCGCTTCGATCTGCTGCTGAGCCGAGGTTTGCAACGCGGCGCCGACGTAGAACACGATGCCGACGATGATCAGCCCGAGCACGCCCAACGCCCCGATCAACGCGATCTGCCGGGTAATGCCAAACCGACTCAACATCCTGGTCACCGTCGAATACTCCTGTGTCAACGTCTTGAGGCACTTTCCGACTGCGCCCCGAAAAGACACAGCGTCATATCGCGGCCCACCGCGTACGGCGTCATCCACTTATTCGAGCACACACGCTGGCCAAACCTCACGAAGCGCTCGGAGCGAGAGCCCGCCCGTCGCAACGATCTCGATGATCGTTCTGCCCGGGTGGCCGGCAAGGCGGAGCAGTCGCCAGTCAGCGGCTGCCCGGCCTCAGGCGGCGCTTGCTTCTGGGACAAGCGCCGCCTGGCCGATCCGCAAGAGCACCCACCCCCGTTAGAAATCAGGCTCTAAGCGGCTACCCGAAAAAGGCCATTTCGAGTATGTGGTAATCATGGCCTTTTAATCGGTAAGGTGGTAGAGGTTTGAACTGCATATTGGTTATACGGAATGCGTAGCAGCCGCAGCATCAACCATATTGCTCTGATGGGGACGTTCGTCCGCATTCTGCAGGCTGGGAGCCTGTCGGCGGCAGCGAAGCAATTGAGCACCACCCAGCCTACCATCAGTCGCCAGTTGCGCGCGTTGGAGAACTATCTGGGCCTGCAATTGCTAAATCGCTCCACGCATGGAATGAGCCTCACCGAGGCAGGCCGCCGTTACTACGAACACACCCGTGGCCTGCTTCAGGACCTGGAAGCATTCGAGAGCGGCCTGCGCGGCGAGGCGACATCCCCGACGGGCTTACTTAGGCTGGTTGTGCCGACGGCTTTCGGTCAGGGTTGGCTGGTCGAATTGGCGAACCACTATCTCGAAGCCTGCCCATTGATGCGCCTCGAATGGCAGCTTAGCGAGGCGCCGGTGAACTTCGCCGAGCAGGCGATCGACTGCGTGATCCGCGTCGGTCAGCCCACCGACGAATCTGCGATTGCGCGCCCCCTCGGCGAAGTGCGCAGGCTGCTCGCCGCGGCTCCATCTCTTCTCGATCGGCATAACAAGATCGAGCGGCCGGAAGACCTCCCGAACCTGCCCTGGGTGGCGTTGTCCCCCTATTATCAGAACAGGATCGACTTGCATGACGGGCACGGCAACACCAGAGAGATAGCCATCGCTCCCCGTTTCGTGGCGGACCACATTTTCAGTACCCTGACAGCGGCGCGCCTGGGCATCGGCGCGGTACTGATTTCCGAATGGGCCGTCCGCGCCGATCTCGCGAACGGCACTTTGATCAGGCTTTTGCCCAGTTGGTCGGGTACCCCAGTGCCGGTATATCTGATCTATCCACGCACCAAGTTCTACTCAGCGAAATTGCGCCGCTTTATTGAGGTGATCGAGGCGAGCGTTCCCGGATTTCTTGGAGAAGATCCGGTCGTCCGTAAAAAATAATGGTCGAGGCATCGACCACGACCGTTGTCGCCTATCCGCCTTCTGCCGCTTTCGAGTCGCGAAAGCCGGTTCGCAACGGGAAGCGGCCGTCCGCCGTGCCATGGATCACTTGTATATAACCGCGAATGGCAGTCTAATGAGCGCCGAGGCGTTCTACGAACGCCTGCTTGCGCGCTCCAAGGCCGTGGCGCGCCCATAAGGCGATGCTTGCCGAACCCACTGCTGAGGGGCGGAAGTCTTCGTGTTGGCGGGCGGCTTCCCCACAAACCAATTCGTGGAGATGCGCATGAATCTCGAAGCTTACAGAATCGCTGCAGAACCGTTCTACCAGCCGGTGGGCGACGAGATCGCGGTGTTCGAAGCCGCCTTTGCCGAACGGCTACCGGTGATGCTGAAGGGGCCGACCGGGTGCGGCAAAACCCGGTTCGTCGAACACATGGCCTGGCGCCTGGCAAAACCACTGGTGACGGTCGCCGCCCATGAAGACATGACCGCTTCCGACCTGGCCGGCCGCTATCTGCTCGAGCCGGACGGGACGGTCTGGCACGACGGCCCGCTGACGATGGCGGTTAGGTATGGCGCGATCTGCTACCTCGATGAAATCGTCGAAGCCCGGCAGGACACCACGGTTGTGATTCACCCGCTCACGGACGCGCGGCGAATTCTGCCGCTGGAGAAACACAACGAGATCGTGGCTGCCCACGCCGATTTCCAGCTCACGATCTCATACAATCCCGGCTATCAGAGCGCGGTCAAGGATCTGAAGGAATCCACCAAGCAGCGCTTTCTCGCGATCGATTTCAGCTATCCACCGCCGGCGGTCGAAGCGGCGATAGTGGCGCGCGAGGCCGGAACCAACATCGAGCTGGCCGCGACACTCGTCGCTATCGCGGAGCGGTCCCGCAATCTTCAAGGCCACGGCCTCGATGAAGGCGCCTCCACCCGCATGCTGATCCATGCCGGACGGCTGACGCGTGCCGGCCTGCCGCTGGAAGCCGCCGTTCGCTCCAGCATCGTTCTGCCGATCACCGACGATCACGATATCCGCGCAGCCCTCACTACGGCCATCCAGGCTTGCATCCCGTGAGTGCCGCAGCGTCGTTGCGACTGATTGCACCCGAACCCGACGGCGCTGTCCGCCGCGTTCACTTGCTGATGCGCCAACGCGACGGGTTGCGGCCGCTGTTTCGTATCGCATGGGACAATCTCGCCGCTCGTTTCGACGCTGACGAACTCGACGGCTGGGCCGCGGGCGTACTGGCCTTGGCCGATGTCAATGCCGGTCCATCCTGTCTGGTCGCTTTCTGGGAGATCAGCCGAAACCAGCCGACCGAAGAAGGCATTGCACCGCTGATTGTAGCGGCGCATACGGCGGCAAATATTTGCCGCCATGCCGGCGCTCAGGCGACGGCTGCGACCATCAATTCCGTCGTAGTCGCGCGCCGAATCCTGGGCGCCGACACGGGCCTGGCGCGCTGGTGGCGAACCATGGACGAGCTGGCGCTGCAGGCACCTGAATCGGTGGAGGCGACGGCGTCGCGGATGGGCGAAATCCTGTCGGGCGGCAATATCAGCGCGTTCGAGAGTTTCGTTGCAGCCGGCTTGAAACTGGCGGCCGGTGATCGGCACAGGCGACTCAAATTCTTCACGCTAAGGGATGAGCTGGCACGGCGCCTGATCGAGCGGGCATCGGCCGGCATCGGCTTCGCCGAGACCGAGCGCCAGACCAAGGCGTTCGTGACTTCATTGTGGGGCCGGCCGCCTTTGTTGCGCAGTTTTTCCGGCGATAGCGGCCAGACTGTGCAACGCCGCGCTGGAATCGCGGGCCCGCTGATCCGTCTGCCGGACATCTATCGCGGCGTACACGGCGACGCCGCCTACTCTCTTTACAAAGCCGCGGCGGCGCACGCCCAGGCCCATCTGGTGTTCGGCGGGCCTCGTTTCCCGGTCGGGACTCTGAAGCCACTTCAGATCGCACTTGTCACCTTGATCGAGGACGCTCGCATTGAGCTATTGGCGATGCGTCAACTGCCGGGGTTGCGCAAACTATGGTCGCCATACCACCTCGCCGTGCCGGCCGGCGTCGCCACCGCCCCCACTTTGTCCGCGCGGCTGGCTCGTGCCCTGTTCGACCCATTCTATCGGGACGACGACAGCTTTGTCGGCAAAGGGCGGGCGATGTTCGAGGCCCGGCTGGCACGGCTCGAAGACCCCGCTATCAGCCGCGAGATCGGCATGCTGTTGGGCAACGATCTCGGCCAGATGCGAATCCAGTTCAACGCCAAGACTTACGTCGTCGAGCCGGTCTACCGCGATGACGGCCTCGGCCTCTGGGACTTCGGCGAAGACGCGCCTTCGACCGGCGAGGCGCTCGATCTTGCCGTCGACGCGGCGCGTATCGAGCAGCGCGAGGATCCGGACCCAACCGCGCTCCAACCGGATGTGCTGGAGGATGCCAGCAACGTCGGTCGCGCGCGCCCGGTCGCGCCGGATCAACGCGGCATCGTGATTGCGAAATACCCCGAATGGGATCGTGCGCACGGGATCGAACGGCCGGAGTGGACCACGGTGCGCGAGGTCGCCGCGCGGCCCGGCGATCCGCGCCTTGTCGAGGAAGCGCTCGATCGCGCCGACGTCTTGCGAAACCGCATTCGACGGCTGGTCCGCGGCGTTCGGGTCGGCCGGACGATCCGATTGAAACGACAGCTCGATGGCCACGATCTTGATGTCGACGCCATGCTCGAAGCAGGGATCGCGTTACGAATGCGGCAGGAGCCCGATCCGCGCATTTTCCGCACCACTACCTCGAAGCATCGCGATCTTGCGGTTCTGCTGCTGCTCGACATTTCGGAATCGACCCGCGACCGTTTGGCGTCCGGCGCGACCATTCTCGACGTCGAACGTCTGGCGGTCGCGGTTCTCGCCGAAGCCATGAGCGCGCTTGGCGATCCCTTCAGCATGCTGGCCTTTGCCTCGAACGGGCGCGACGACGTCGAAATGACGACGGTGAAAGCGTTCAACGAACCCTATGACCGCGCCTGCGTCGGGCGGCTGGCGGCATTGTCGTCGGGCCTTTCGACGCGGCTTGGCACCGCGCTTCGCCACGCCGGCGAACTTATCGGTCACGCCCGCAGCTTCCGAAAGCTTGTTATCGTGTTGACCGACGGCGAGCCGTCCGACATCGACGTCGCCGATCCGCTCGAGCTCGTCGAAGATGCGCGCCGCGCCGCGGTCGGATTGCGGACGCGCGGCATCGACGGCTTCGGCGTCGTGCTGGGAACGGGAGCGATGAACTCAGCGGTACGTATTTTCGGGCGCGGCAATACCATGCTGGTGCCTCGCGTCGAAGACCTGCCGGCACGGCTGTCCGAACTCTATTTCCGCCTCGCCCGGCGTTAGAGCATGATGAGCTTAGGTTGAGGCAAGTAGGCCATTACTCCCTCTCCCCGCTCGCGGGGCGAGGTGAACCAAACGTCCGCATCGATTCAATCAAAAACCCTCCCGCGCGAGTGCATCACTTTCGCCGCGGTGCCAGCTCGACGCCGAGGGCGGCACGCGAGGCGACATGGAAGATAGCCTCGATGCCACGCACCAGCGTGCCGCCGTCCGGCGCCAGCAACCGCACGGCGAGCCCCGCGTGGTTCGGCGCCGCGGTTACGCCGGCAAGACAGCCGCATCGGTCCGCCGCCGCCTCGATTTCCCCGGTGTCAGCCAATCGATCCGGCGGCGCGATCATGAGAACGGAACAGGCAGCGCTCATGCCGCCCAGCGCATCGCAGTTTCCCGAAAAATCGTCGCCGCAAATACTGCCACGGTCGATCACCAGCCGCTGTCCGTCAGGCCGCATCACAACGGTCTCCGCAGCAAATCGCGCGAACGTCCCGCCACGGCGATGCGGATCATGCATGGCGAATCCCTCGGCCATGATCAAGATTCCATCGACGGCGACGGTCGCTGTTGTCGCGATGTGCAAATTGGCGCCCGGAAAAAGAATGTAGGGATCGGAGATGAACGCACAAAAAGCCCGATCCTCCACCGTCGCCACGTGTCGCATGCGCGAACCCTCCTCGCGCCCGTCATGGACGACGGTGGAGGCTTGCGTGGTGAGATTGAGCGCCGCGCCGGCGCCGATCGTCAGGTTCAGCGCCAAACGATCGGCGGCGTAAAGTCCGCCGGACGTTGACTGCAGATAGAGCGTCGCAAGATCGGGCCGCGTCCGGTCGAGCTGGAATGGGCGCGTGATGTGAAACGGATACCTGACATGTTGACGGCGGAGGATCGTTCGTCCGCCAGCCAGTTCCGCAACCAGTAAAACTTCGACCTCGCGGCCAGCTTCAAGTTCGGAACAGGACTGCGGCAAGGATAGCATCGGCAACCTCCTCGATTCCGACGCCGGATCGCGCGTTGGTAGCGATAACCGGGCGGTTGGCGCGAACCCGCCTCGCCTCGGACAGCATTGGCGCGAGCTCAACTCCCACATAGGGCGCCAGATCGATCTTGTTGACGACAAGCAGATCGCAGCGCAGCAGCCCCGGTCCCTTCTTGCGTGGAATATCGTCGCCACCCGCGACGTCGATCACAAAGATCCACCAATCGACCAGATCAAGCGAAAAGGTCGATGCCAGATTGTCGCCGCCCGACTCGAACAGAATCAATTCGACGCCCGGAAATCTGGCTTCGAGGTCGTCGCCGGCTGCGATATTCAACGACGGATCCTCGCGGATCACGGTGTGCGGGCAGGCGCCGGCCTCGACAGCGGATACCCGCAACGGATCGATCAGGCCGGAGCGGCGCAGGCGTTCGGCGTCTTCCTTGGTGACGAGATCGTTGGTGACCACGGCAAGATCGACACCGCGACGCTGCAGTTCCGGAATAAGCGCCTCGATCAGCGCGGTCTTGCCTGACCCGACCGGACCTCCGATGCCGACCCGGGCCGCCGGCGATACGGCCGCGGGTAGCGTGCTGCTTTCTTCAAAGACCTGCCGCATCCATCACCTCAGCATGTAGCGGCGCGCGAGCGGCACTTCGCGAGCCGGTTCGCAGGTGGCGAGCACGCCATCGACAAAGACGTTGAAAGTCTCCGGGTCGACGGTGATCCTTGGACAGGCATCGTTCCACAGCATGTCGCACTTTGACAGCTTTCGCGTACCTCCGACTGGAAGCATGCTCTTGGAAAGGCCAAGCTCGCCCGCCAAATCGCGCGCGATCGCCAGCGGATGCACAAAGCACGCCGACAGAGCCGCGGGCGCTCGGCCGAACGCGCCCCATTGCGGCCGCATCAATATCGGCTCGCAGGTCATCAGCGACGCCGCGCTGTCACCCATCGCACCCCATGCGATGAAGCCGCTCTTGATCACCAATTCAGGCTTGATGCCGAAAAAGGCCGGCCGCCAAACCACGATGTCGGCAAGCTTGCCATTCTCCAGCGAGCCGACGTGCTCGGCGATCCCGAAGGTGCGCGCGGCGTTGATGGTGTATTTGGCGATGTAACGGAGAATGCGGGCGTTGTCGCCAAAGCCCGGGCGGTCTTCCGGCAATGTTCCGCGTTGCTCCTTCATCTTCGAGGCCAACTGCCAGGTGCGGCAGATCACCTCGTGAATGCGACCCATGCCCTGGCTGTCGGAGCCGAGCATCGAGATGGCGCCGATGTCATGCAGCACATCCTCGGCCGCGATGGTCTGCCGGCGGATGCGGCTTTCGGCGAACGCCACATCCTCCGGGATCGCCGGATTGAGATGATGGCACACCATCGTCATGTCGAGATGTTCGTCGAAAGTGTTGACGGTGAAGGGATTGGTCGGATTGGTCGACGACGGCAGGCAATTCATCTCGCCGGCGACGCGGATGATGTCCGGCGCATGGCCGCCGCCGGCGCCCTCGGTATGGTACATGTGAATGGTGCGGCCGCCGATCGCCTCCAGCGTATCTTCAACGAAGCCGGACTCGTTAAGCGTATCGGTGTGGATCTGGACCTGAAAATCGTGCTCGTCGGCCACGCGCAGACAGGTGTCGATCGCCGCCGGCATCGATCCCCAATCCTCGTGAAGCTTGAGGCCCATGACGCCGGTCTCGAGCTGCTCGACCAGCGGCGCTACGCGATGCGAATTGCCGCGCCCCAAAAAGCCGAAATTCATCGGCCAGGCTTCCGCAGCCTGCAGCATCTTCCCGGTATTAAAGGGACCGCCGGAATCGATCCCAACCGTGATCGGGCCGAGCGAGCCGCCGATCATCGTGGTGATCCCGCTCGCCAGGGCATGCTCGACGAGACCGGCACTGTCGAAGTGAACGTGAACATCGATCGCGCCTGGCGTCGCAATCAGCCCTTCGCAGTCACGCACCGTAGTGCCGCTGGAAACGATCAGGCGCGGATCGACGCCGTCCATGATGGCGGGATTGCCGGCCTTTCCGATACCGACCACACGGCCATGGCGAATGCCGAGGTCGCCTTTGACGATCCCGATCACGGGATCGATGATGAGGACGTTGCAAAGCAGGAAGTCCAGCGCTCCTTCAGCGCTGGTAATCCCGGCCATGCCAATGCC
The DNA here is from genome assembly GCA_963725555.1 of uncultured Pseudomonadota bacterium. Taxonomy (GTDB): domain Bacteria; phylum Pseudomonadota; class Alphaproteobacteria; order Rhizobiales; family Xanthobacteraceae; genus Bradyrhizobium. Next base: position 241,119 of record CAVRYV010000019.1, read on the forward strand.
GTCACGCAGGGTCTTGCCGCCGCCGTGCAGGCATTCATCGCCGTAAACCGCATGATCCTTTTCGACGACCGCGGTCAGCGCGGTGTCGCCGAGCCGAACCTGGTCCCCTGTGGTCGGGCCGTACAGCGCCGCATAATCGTGACGGTTGATGCTCGCCATTTCATTATGCCCCTTTGAAGCCGCGCTTCTTGGCCTGTTCGAGCGCCGCCTCGCGCACGGCCGGATCCGAGCTTGATCCGTTGGTGAGATTGTTCAGGCCGGTCAATTCGCTTCGGCCGCCCAAGGTCACCAGCGTGACCTCCTTCCACGCCCCGGGTTCAAAACGCACCGCGGTGCCGGCCGGAATATCGAGACGCATGCCGAAGGCGGCCGCGCGATCGAACTCCATGGCCTTGTTGACCTCGAAGAAATGGAAGTGCGAACCGATCTGGATCGGTCGGTCGCCGCTATTGCGAGCCTTCAAGGTCACCGAACGACGGCCCGCATTGAGATCAATGGTGCCATCGACCGCGGTGATGCGGCCGGGATGTTCGAGATCGGCCTGCGTGCCGGGCGCCGGGCGGATCGGCTCATGGACCGTCACCAATTTGGTGCCATCGGGAAACACGCCCTCCACCTGGATGATGTTCATCATCGAGGCGATGCCGGAGAGCACGTCGTCGGTCGACAGGATCGTCGATCCATATCCGATCAGATCGGCCACCGAGCGCCCTTCCCGCGCGCCTTCCAGAATCTCATCCGTGATGATGGCGACGGCTTCGGGGTAATTCAGCTTCAGCCCTTTGGCGCGCCGCCGTCGTGCCAGTTCGGCGGCGGTGAAGATGGTCAAACGTTCGAGCTCGGTGGGTGTCAGCAGCATCGTCGAGCCTTTCAGTTGGCAAAAAGACGAAGATCGGCCCGCGCATGCCGCGCGGCGGCGATCTCAAGAAACGGAATGAAGCTCGACAGTTGCGCGTCGTCCGGAACCGGATCCGCGACCAGGCTGTCGATCAAGGGAAGGCATCCACGCAGGATTTTCTGACCATCGAGCGCGCCGATCGCGCCAAGCCGTACCGCAGCCGAGGTGACACCCGAGGCCGCCCCGTAGGCGGAAGCAAGCTGCGCGAGCAATTCGCTCAGGCCCATCGCCTGCCAGACCGCTCCCTGCATGACGGCGATGTGGCCAAGGCAGATGCCGGAGCGAACGGCCCCGCGCAACCGCAACGCCATGGCATCGCCGAGCCTCGCATGCGAGGCCAGGAACGATCCGCCGTTGCGACGCGAGCCGTCGCGCATGATGCTGCCGAACGTCGACGCTTCGACGTTGCGGTCGATCTCCGCAATGACGTCGAGATCGCCGGCGGCGCGAAACGCCTGTATCAGCGCCACTCGATCGCTCGTCAACCAGCGCTGGCGAATGATCGTGGCCGTCAATTCGGCAAGGGTTGCTTGATCGAGTTCAGGACGTAACGCGATGGCGCCCTCGACGCCCCAGGAGAAAGCAAAGGATCCGCTCGGGAAGGCTCCGTCGGCTTGCCAGATCGCCTGCAATATCGACAACATGGCTACTGGCCATCGTGGTGCGAATGATCTTTCGCGGCGGACGCGACGTCACCGGGCCGCGCGGTGCGGTCCCCCTCGCCTTCCTCGTCCAGAATGCTGACGCCGACCCGGCGTCCCGAGATCATGTCCACAAGCCGCGCCGTATAGTCTTCGAGCCGGCCTTCCAGCGCAACAAACAGAACCTCACCCTGGAAACGGACACGCCAATGCAGATTGCCGGCATGGTAGCCCAATTCGATGGCGTCGCTGATCGACCGCGGCTCAAGGCGCATCCATCGTTCAGTGGCGGCGCGCACGACGATTGCGCGCTTGCCGTCGATCAACAGCACCGCCCCGTCGAACAGCTTTTGGTCACGCGGCAAGGCGATCGCGAGTTCTTCACCGCCGCGCGTGGTCGCCAGCAGACGGCGGCGCGCCAGATCAGCCGTCGGTATATTGACCACGTCGACCGCACCCCGATGCTCGAGGCGGTGAATTTCCTCCGAGAAGGCGGGTTCAAGACGGCTACCCAAGACATGATCAATGCGCAGCATTGCGCCAGATCCTTTCAACGTTTGGCGCGCGATAGAAGTAGCGGAGCTTCGCGCCGGCGGCGTCAGGCCGGCGCGAAGTTTCAGGTCTCGGTTTCGACTTAGCGATGCGCGGCCACTTTGTTCGGAATTCCCTCGATCGGAGCCTCCTCCGTCCCCACGGTCTTTCGGGTAAAGGATTCCACCATCTCGCGCGTCCCTTCGGGATCGGCGATCCATTTGTTGTAGAACTCGTAAGGACACGCGGCGACGCCGCGATCGCCTTCACCGGAATTGATCATCCCGGTGTAGCCGCGATGAACCAGCTTGAAGAGATGGTTCTCGGATTGCCCATTCTTGCGGGCGTCGCGGATCAGCATCTTGGAGAGCTGGGCGTACTGGATGCCGTATTCTTCCTCGCCGGTCTCGCCGAGCGTGCGGCCGTCGAAGCCGATGATCGCCGAATGGCCGAAATAGGAATAAACGCCGTCGAACCCGGCAGCGTTGGCTACCGCGACATAACAATTATTCGCCCACGCCATCGCCTTGGCCATCACTACCTGCTGATCCTTGGCCGGATACATGTAACCCTGGCAGCGGACAATCAGCTCCGCTCCCTTCATCGCGCAATCACGCCAGATTTCGGGATAGTTGCCGTCGTCGCAGATAATCAGCGACACCTTGAGACCCTTGGGTCCGTCGGAAACGTAGGTGCAATTGCCGGGATACCAGCCCTCGATCGGCACCCAGGGCATGATCTTGCGATATTTCTGAACCACCTCGCCCTTGTCGTTCATCAGGATGAGCGTGTTGTAAGGCGCCTTCTTCGGATGCTCCTCGTGCCGTTCGCCGGTCAGCGAAAACACGCCCCAGACCTTGGCCTTGCGGCAGGCTTCGGCGAAAATTTCGGTCTCCTCGCCGGGCACGACGGAGGCCGTCTCGTACATCTCCTTGGAGTCATACATGATCCCATGGGTCGAATATTCCGGGAAGATGACGAGGTCCATCCCCGGCAGGCCGGTCTTCATGCCGACGATCATCTCGCCGATCTTCTTGGCGTTTGCCAGCACCTCGGCCTTGGTATGAAGGCGGGGCATTTTGTAGTTCACGACGGCGACGCCGACCGTGTCGTTGCTCGATGAAATATCGCCGTGCAGCATATTGCTCTCCTTGCGGTTGATTTAGGTTCGAATTTTTTTCCAGCCTCGGCACACTCGCAGACGCGCTCTCAGGATCATTTGCATCACACCGCCATATGCCGGTGGACCATTTCATCGCTGAGTTCAGAGATCGCGCCGGAAACGACAACCCGTCCTTTCTCCATCATGGCAAAGCAGTGGGACGCATGGCGCGCAAACGAGACGTTTTGCTCAACCAGTACGACTGTGAGGCCGACTTCCCTGTTAAGGCGAATGATGATCGCTTCGATTTCCTCGACGATCGATGGCTGGATACCCTCGTTCGGTTCATCCAGCAGGATGATCTTCGGGTCGGCGGCGAGCGCGCGCGCGATCGCGAGTTGCTGCTGCTGCCCGCCGGAAAGAACGCCGCCGACGCGTTCAAGATTATCCATGAGATAGGGAAACAGCTCCGGCACCAGCTCCGGGATCTCGCGCTTGCCATCCGCGCGCGCGAACGCGCCCATCAGGATATTCTCCCGGATCGTGAAATCCGGGATGATCTCGCGACCCTGGGGAACGTAGGCTATGCCGGCACGAGCGCGGCGGAATGTCGGATCCTTGCCGATTTCCTTGCCGTCGAGATTGATTTGGCCTTCCATGCGGTCGGTGAGACCCATCAGCGTCTTGAGCAGCGTGGTTTTGCCGGTGCCGTTGCGGCCAAGCACCGCCGTTGTCTTTCCAATCGGGATATCCAGGCAGACCGCATGCAGAATGTGACTGCGGTCATAATAGCTGTCGACATTGGTCAGCTTCAACATCAGCTGATCCCCTTCGATCCGAGATAGGCCGCGCGTACTTTCGGATCGGTCTCGATCTGCTCGACGCTGCCCTCCGCCAGAACCTGCCCGAGATGAAGCACCGTGATGCGTTCAGCTATCTCGCGCACAAACGCCATATCGTGCTCGACAACGATCAGGGTATGCTTGCCCTTGAGGCTGTTGACGATCTCCGAGGTCTTGTGGGTTTCCGCCTGCGTCATGCCGGCGGTCGGCTCATCGAGCAAAATCACCTTCGGATTTTGCGTGATCAAAAGACCGAGTTCGAGCCACTGGGTTTGACCGTGGCTCAGATAGGCGGCGAGCCGGTTGGCTTCTTCCGCCAGACCGATCAACTCGAGCACATGGTCGATATCCTGCTGCGACTGCTTGCCGAAGCCAAAGCGCAGATTGGCCAGCACGCCGGGGTTCCGGCAGCTCGCGACCTTGAGATTTTCGCGCACCGTCAGGTCTTTGAACACGCTGGGAATCTGGAATTTTCGCCCGACGCCGGCACGGGCGATCTTGTGTTCTTCCCAATTGGTGATGTCGGTGTCGTGCAGAAACACCCGCCCTTCTGTGCTCTTTGTTTTGCCGGACACGAGGTCCATCAAGGTTGTCTTGCCGGCACCGTTGGCGCCGAGCAGGACGCGCAACTCGCCGTCCTCGACCGTCAGCGTCACGCCGTCGACGGCCTTGAACCCTCCGAAGTCAACACCAAGTCCATCGATGGTCAGCGCGGTTTGAGCCATCTCACTCACTCCGCCAGTTGCGAGGCATCGGATACCTCAGTCGTTCGTGGCGATATGACCTTGCGGTGGCCAAGAAACCCATCGACCAGATCGTGCGCGAGGCCGGCGAAACCACGGGGCAGATACAGCACGACCAGGACAAAGATCAATCCGATGATGACCTTCCACGCCTCGGCGAAGCCCTCGGTTTCGCTGACGGTCGCTGAAATCATATTGATGACGATGGCGCCGATGCAGGCGCCGAGGATCGATGAACGGCCGCCGACCGCGGCCCAGACTACCATCGTGATCGAGAAGGTCAGGTCCATGAAGGTGGGAGACGCGAACTCGGAAACCACCACATAGAACATTCCGGCGAGGCCCGCGATTCCGGCCGAAACCGCGAAGAAGAACGTCTGATAGAGCGGCACATCGAAGCCGAGATAACGCGCGCGGTTCTGGTCGTCCCTGATCGCCTGAAGAATAAGGCCCGCGCGGGTTTCGATCAGCAACCGCGCGCCTGCCAGAACGAGACATAGCGCGGTGGCGACGAAGTAGTAGGTCGGAACGATATACGGATCGAACTCGAAACCCCCGACCTTGAACCAGCCGAGATCGGTCAGCCCGTTGAAGCCGTTGGTGATCGGCTGGGCATCGATCACCACCAGACGCACCAGAAGCACCAGCGCCAGCGTAATGATCGAGACGAATACGCCGGAGATCCGCTTGCGGAATACGATGATGCCGATAATGGTCGCGATCACGACCGGAACCACCAGGCCCATCGCGACGCCGAACCACTGATTTTGAAACGGCAGCCAAAGGAACGACGCCTTGTTGATGCAGCACAGCTCGGTTGGCGATCCCGGTTCGGCGTTCCACAGCATGAAGTCCGGCACCGGCTTGTCCGAGCCCTGCTGCAGGCTGGTTGGGCTCGCGAGCTTCAGCGACATCGCAATCATGTATGCGCCGGCGCCGAAGAACAGGCCCTGGCCGAGATTGAGGATTCCGGCATAGCCCCAGGATAGCGCGACGGCGATGCCGAGCATGCCGAACACCAGATATTTGGCGATGCGATTGAGCCAGAACGGCTCAAGCAGCAACGGTGCGCACATGATGAGCGCAAAGAATGCCAGATAGATCGCGATCTCGAAGCGGCGCTTGTCGGACATCGCTCAGCGCCCCTTCAGCGAAAACAGGCCCTTGGGCTTGAGGATGATGATCATGATCACCACGCCAAACACCACCGCTCGCGCCAGGATGTCGTTGGTGCCCGCCGCCACCAGTCCATTGATCTCGCCGAGAATGCCTGCCGAAAATACCGATCCGAGCAAGCTGCCGACACCTCCCATCACCACGACCATGAAACCGTCGACCACCATCGGCGTGCCCATATCGGGGAAGACCGTCTTGAAGCCGGACATCATCACGCCTGCGACACCGGCAAGCCCGGAGCCGAACGCAAACGTCAAGGCGTTGATCCGCGCGACGTCGATGCCGCAAGCCGCCGCCATTTTGGGATTGCGAATGATCGCACGCACCTGCGTGCCGATCGAGGTGCGATACATGATCAGCCAGGTCGCGACCGTCAGTATCGCGGTCACCACAATGATGAACGTGCGATACCGGTTGATTTCGGCTCCCCCCAGCATGAAGGTTCCCTGCAGGAAAGGCGGCACACTGACATTCTGCAGTCCCGGGCCCAGGCCTGCGATATGGATGCCGAAGAACGAAAGGCCGAATTCAAGCCGCACCGCCTGCTGGATCAGGATCGCGACGCCCCAGGTCGCCAGCAAGGTATCAAGCAGGCGGCCATACAAGCGACGCACCACGACGCGTTCGATGGCGAGACCGATCAGCGCGGTTACGATGAAGGCCAACGGTATCGCGACGAAGATATTGGCCCCGAGCCAGATGCCGGACAGCACCGTGACATAGGCGCCGATCATCACCATCTCGCCATGGGCCATGTTGATGACGCCCATCGCGCCATAGGTGATCGCAAGACCCAGCGCCACCAGCAGAAGAATCGAGCCGAGGCTCAGGCCGATAAACAGAACTTCGAGCATTCAGGGCAACCTCATCGCGCCGTCTGCCGCGCATCAAGCGCGGCAGACGATGTTGATGCTGACTTCAGATCTTCAGCTTCGACGTATCGAGGCCCTTGGCGGTACAGAACAGGTTGCTCTCGGTCTCGCCGTAAGCCACGTAAGGCAGCGGGATGGTCGGCTCCTTATAAGCGTCGATGATCTTGCCCTGTCCGTCCGTTTGCCACTGCGCAATCCGGGGCGTCAGATAGGTGTGCAGATTATCGGGATCGATCTTCACATGGCCGTTCGGGGCGTCGAACTCCTGTCCCTTTACAGCGTCCCTGATCGCGGTCGGCGTCAACTCCGCGGCCTTCTCAGCCGCCTGCTTCCATAGAAACACCTGGAAGTAGGATAGACTCGAGCGCGTGATGCGTGACCGCCTTTGGATCTTTGACAAAGGCGCGGTAGCGCTCGACGAACGCCTTGTTGCGGTCGGTATCGATGGCCTGGAAATATGGAAACGAGGTGAAGCTTCCGACCGCATATTCCGGTCCCATCGCCGCGATCTCGATTTCGGAAGTGACGGTGGCACAAATCGGCAATTTGTCGTGGGTGAGCCCCTGGTTCTTATACTCGCGGTAGAAAGCGACGACTGAATCGCCGACTACGTTCGACAACACGACGTCGCAACCCGATCCCTTGATCTTGTTGACCATGGAACCCCATTCCGAATGCCCAAGCTCGAGGTATTCGTCGGCAATCCATTCGCCACCATTTTTCTCGATCAGAATCTTGCATACCTTTGCCATCTCGCGCGGGTAGATGTAGTTCGAGCCGACGATGAAGAACTTCTTCTTGCCCAGCGTCTTGATGATCCAGGGGATGAAATTTGAAAGCTGCTGGTTCGGAACGGCGCCGGTGTAAACGACGTTCTTGGAGCATTCGAACCCTTCATAATATGTCGGATAGAAATACAGATTGTTGCGCTTCTCGAACACCGGAAGAACGGCCTTGCGGCTCGCCGAGGTATAGGATCCGAACACTGTCGGTACTCGATCCTGGATCACCAGCTTCGAGGCTTTTTCGTTGTAGGTTTTCGGGTCCGACGCGCCGTCCTCGACAACAGCGTTGATCTTCATGCCCTTGACGCCGCCCGAAGCGTTGATCTCGCTGATCGCCATCAACGTGGCGTCATGAAGCGATTTCTCAATGATCGAAAGGCCGCCGGTTAGCGAAAACAGCACGCCTACATCGACCGTTCCCGCCGCGCGCACCGGACTGCTGATGATGTAAGGCGATGCCAGCGCTCCGGTAGTCGCAAGCAGGCTACTCTTTAGAAACTTACGCCGATCAATCGACATAGTGACACTCCCCTTGTGGCAAGCCCTCGAACTCGAGACAAGCCGGTTCCATTCGTGCCGAAGCACGTTGTTTCGAATTGAATAATTCCAGAGTCGCCCGAGGCCGGCGGACCAGAATTGATCCGTGCCGATTCTCGGCCGTAAAAACAAAAAAAGCCCGATAGATCCTCGCGGATCTTTCGGGCTACCTAGCCGAGCCGGACCAACAGCATTGGTGGTCAGGCGAAAACTGCGTCTGGAATATCATCCCATCGCAGCTAGATTCAAAATTAAACATCTTTTGGACGGTACTGCAATAGTTCATTTGCATGAATAATCGCGGCCGCCATGTCATCCATCGACATCCGTTTCGCCATCGCCTGGCGCCGAATGCTTTCGTAAGCTTCCGCCTCGCTCAGTCCCTGACCATCCATCAAGATCGCCTTGGCTTTCTGGATTCGCTGAATTCCGGAAAGCTTGCGTTCCAGTTTGCGGATGCGCTTTTCGGTTTCGCGCTTCTCCAGCCAGATGCTGCGAGCGATCGTCAGATTGGTGAGCAGGCCGAAGGGACGGATCGGCCGTTCGATGACGGCCACCGCCCCGGCCTCCAGCACCAATTGAAGCGTGGACGGGTCTTCATAGCCGACGACCGCGATGAGCGTGGGTCGGGACCCGTCACTGGACTTCAGCAGCCGCTGAATATCGCTTCGGACATCATGCTCGACGGCCAGCAACATCACGTCGCAGCTGTCAGTCCAGCATTCGGGCACCGGCCATTGCGTCTCGACCATGCAGCCGATACGCCGCAGATGCTCAACCAGCCGGACACGCTCGTTGTCCGGCGGGTGAACCACCTGAACTCGGAGGCCGCGAAGATCGCGAAGGATTTGGATCGCCACCAGCTGCTCCCGCCCGGATCCTCAGTGGCTGATTGTCTGAAGGTCGTCGGCCGACCAATCGTCAAGGCTTTGTACAACGCAATAGGGGTCCGGCTTGATCCGAACACCGGGATTCCAGACCGTCTGGAAGCGGCCGAATTTGTCCAGACGGGCAATCCGCGGCCAGAGGTAAGTATGATTGTTTTCCGGATCGATCCGGACGCGCCCCTGCGGCGCGTCAAATTCAAAGTCGCGCAACTCCTTGAGCACTCGTTCCGGATCGTCCGACCCGCAGCGCGCGACTGCGCGCATCGCCAGGTGAACCTGGAAATAGGCCGCTTCCGCGGCCGCCGGCACCGGAGCATCCGGACCGTATTTGCGCTTGAAGCTTTCCACGAAACGACGGGCGGAGGCTGACGATGAGGTTTCAAAGAAAGGTGCTGCCGTGATGTGGCCTTCCGCGGCTTCGCGGTGCATTCCCGCGACCTCGGCCTCGCTGGTCGTCAAGCTGGCGATCGGCATCTTGGCGGGATCGAAGCCGGCGCTGCGATAGGCCTCGTAGAACGTCGATGTGCTTCGGCCCACCACGGTCGAGAAGATGACATCCGGAGACGTCTTCTTGATTTTCGCGATCACCTTCTCGAAATCCCGCGGAGCAGGCGCAAGCGGGACATAGATCTCGTCCAGCACCTTGCCCCGGCCCTGCATGACAAAATCGGCCATCAGACGATTGGATTCGTAGGGATAGATGTAGTTGGACCCCACCAGCAGAAAGCGGTTGCCATAGGTCGACAGCAGGAATCTCGCCAGCTGCAGGGAATTCTGATTGGGCGCAGCGCCGGTGTAGATACAGTGCCGCGAATATTCAAAACCTTCGTAGAGCGTCGGATAAAAAAGCAAGCCGCGATGACTTTCGACCACTGGCAGAACAGCCTTGCGCGTGCTCGACATGTAGCATCCGAACAACAGCCGGATGCGATCGATCTGAAACAGCCGCTCGGCGAGGCTGCGAAACTGCTTTGGATCGGACGCCGGATCGTAAATGACGGGCTCGACCATACGATCGAGCACTCCTCCGCCGGAATTAATCTCGTCGATCGCGAGCAATGTCGCGTTCAACTGAGATTGTTCGACGGCGGAAGTAACGCCGGTCTGGGAGAAAAGCACGCCTACGCGCCATGGAGCATCGGTTTTTTCGCTAAAACTCATAACTGTGACATGAACCAATTCATCCTGAGATGGAAGCGACCTTACGTTAGATCTCAGGAAACTCAAATCGCGGTGCAACCCGATCGAGCAGCAATGCTGGAGCCGGAGCCTTGATCAGCCGTGGCGAATATCGGGGGCGCCTGGAGCGACGACGACGACGGTCGCGCCCACCTTCACCCGATCATAGAGATCGATGACGTCTTCGTTGGTCATGCGGATGCAGCCCGACGAGACCGCTTGACCAATTTTTTCCGGCTGGTTGGTGCCGTGGATGCGATACAGCGTGTCTTTGTTTCCCTCGTAAAGATAAATCGCGCGTGATCCGAGCGGATTGGCCACGCCTCCGGGAACGCGTTCCGGGAACGGGCCGAGACGCGCCTGGATATCCGGCGTCGGGATCCAATCAGGCCATTCCGCCATTCGGCCCACCGTCGCGACGCCAGACCACGCCAACGCTTCGTTGCCGACCGCCACGCCGTAGCGGACCGCTTTGCCTCCCGGCAGGACGTAATAGAGATAACGCGCGTCGGTATTGATCAGGATCGTTCCCGGCTTCTCCTTGTAGGGATAGTCGACAACCTGCCGGCGAAATTGGTCCGGAAGGTCCGCCTGCGCGTAAGGCGGATTGGTCAGCAACTCCCGATCCCGCGGGGTCAAATTCGCATCTGCCGGCAAAGAGCGCGTCGATTGCGCGCAACCGCCGAGAACCAACCCGAGCAGTCCCACCAGCAATAAAACGAACCTGAACCTCGGCATCGCCGCCTCCCGAGCCTTATTATACAGCATTGTTTCTCGAATAATGCAGAAATCAAGGCGCTACATATCAACTTAAAGTTGATAATACTTGCCGGTGTTCGACCGCAGATTGGCAGCGGCATTCGACGCGTGGCTTGCTCGCCAACGCCGCCCGCAAGTACTCGGGCTAAATTTTGTGCTGCAGACGCCGCCACGCTAAGCACTTATTGCGGTCGCGCCCGCTGACGTTGGCAAACGCCGACGTTATAATCGTCCCAAAATATGGGGGGATCGAAATGGCGGCCGATATTCGATCGTTGACCGGCGTTCGGGAGTCGCCGCAGTCATTATCGTGGTCTACCACTTCGGCAAATTTCGTCTCGATCCAGCCAGCAGCATCATCGTCTGGGCCGTTCCTCACGGGTATCTAGTCGTCGACATGTTTTTCATGTTGAGCGGATTTGTGATCGGTTACGTTTACCAGGATGCGTTTTCAGTAGCGCCATGGGAAAACTACAAGACGTTCCTGATCAAGCGGTTTGCGCGTCTTTACCCGGCCTACATCGTGATCGCAGCGTTCTATGCCTCGAAGATCGCGATGGGCCTGACCGGCGAGGAGACCTTTGCCCGCTTCCACGCATTCGACATCGTCGGCAATCTTCTGATGCTAGTAGGCTGGGGGCTTCATATTTATCCGCTGATTGGCGTGTCGTGGGCGGCGAGCGCCGAATTCGGCTCTTACATCGCCACACCGGTCTTGATGAAATACACCTTGCAGAAAGGCATTGCCTGGTGGACGGCCTGCGTCGTCTTGTCGTTGCTTGCCATCTATCTGATCAGCATCAGTGGTCAGGGCTCGAGCGGCCCTCTGGATGTCGTCCAAGACAGCTCCTCGCTCCCGCTCCTGCGCGCCATCGCGGGATTCACGCTCGGACTGTCGACATTTCGGTTCGCACATTATCTGGACAGACTTTCAGCCACCACTCAGGATGTTCTCGTCGTCGTCATCCTGGCTTTGATGATCGCCGTTGCCATGCTTACGACCGACGATCGGCCGATCTATCTGTTGTTCATTCCGTTTATCGCAATTCTGTCGCGTGACGGTCGCGTTGCCAAGCTCCTGTTCGGCAACAAACTCGTTTATCACCTCGGGCTTATTTCCTATTCAATCTATTTGATACATCCGTTCTTCCTGACATTCGCCGAGCGTTCCTGCAGGCATTTTGGCAGCACAGTGACCGCCTATGCGCTCTGCGTGCTCGCATCCTTTGCAGTGATATGGCTGTTGTCGTATTTGAGCTATCGATTTGTCGAAATTCCCGGACGCGAATTCGTGACCGGGCTGCTCATTCCGAGGGCAAAGACTGCATCTGCCGGCACCTGATCGGCGATCCCGAAGCCCGCGACGATGTGATTTGCCTCGCGCGCTGCCGGCTCTAAGCTAATGCCCGAAGCACGATCCAAACACGTCGTGCTCATCCTGAGAGTCTGACTCAAAATGCGGCCAACGAGATATGGCGCTAAGTTCGTCATGCCCGCGACGAAAAACCGAATTATTTTCAGGTAGTCAGGACGAGGCTAAGAATGCTCACTCCTTTTTGGGTCATCCTCCAAGGCCCTGACCGGATGTTCGTTATCCCGTTTCCCTATTGAGCCGATGACAGCAAGGTTTCATGTGAACGCTAGTCTGGTTCGGAAACTCGCACTGATCGCCTCCCTCCTCGGCGTCGCACCTGCATTCGGGGCCAGCCCCTCGGGCGTGATCATTCCTCATCGGAATTTGTGGCCGGACCCCATCAGCTCCACGGCGGAGTTCGATCGCGCGTCGCGCGCCGAAATCCTGGTTTTTACTCATCTGCTTGCCGAAAGCCACAAGTTCAGCGAAGACGCGCTGAAGGCCGAGTTGGGTATCGATGCCGTCGACATGCCCTCCGTCGAGCGCCTGCGGGGTAGACTGTGGAAGCTTTTGACCGAGAACTATGTCATTGCCGCCCGCGGTTGCGTCACCCAAGAGGCCTTTTGCCCTGAAAACCGCGATCCGAATAATCTCCGGCACGAGGCAGAGCTCTTTTCCGACGCTCAAATCCAACCGCGCTACAAATCGTGGTTCGACGATGCGGTTCGGTTTCAACGCACCTATCTGGACGAGCTTCTCCGGCTGGCGGCCGTATTCCCTCACCGCAACAGCGAGGTTGAAACCTTCAACGATAACGAATTGCCGGGTTGGCAATTGCATGATCGTCAATTCCTGCTGTCGTTCGATGACGGTCCAACGCACGGTCCGAAACGACAACCGCCGCAACAGCCGGATGCCGAGTATACCGACGACACGCTTGATATGCTTCGCAGCAATCAGGTGAATGCCGTATTCTTTGTGATTGGTCAGTCGTTTCAGACGCGCTTGCGGGATTCATCTGCCGAAGCGATGAAAGGACTCTATTCCGGCATGTGCGTCGGTTCCCATGGCTGGTTGCACAAATCTCATGCCACATGGCCGCAATGGAAAGAGTTGGTCGTTTCGAGCTCAACGCTGATCCACAAAATATTGGCGGAGACCTATGTGCCGGCATTTCGTCCGCCCTACGGTCAACGGATGCCCGATAGTGGACCCTATCTTCTCCGGCGCGGATTGAAGCTGATACTTTGGAACATCGATTCCCACGACTGGGACGAAGGCTTGACCGCTGATGATGTCGAACAGCGGGTGATGTCGTTGATGCTGCTTTGGCGCCGGGGTTTCATGCTGTTTCATGATTTTTTCCCCAGAGCTCGAATGGTGGTTCCCCGGCTGGTCTCCTGGTCGGCGCATGACGGCGTCGAGTGGGTCGATTGTCATAAAATCGGTTGGTCAGCCGCGAGATAGCGGGAAGCCGATGTGAACCTGATCGGGTGCAGCCGCCCGTCGCTCAAGCCCGCTGACGTCGATTGCAAAAAGCGGGCAGATTGCACACAATCAGTCCGTGACAGGAATGGTGCCATCGGCGGCCTAAGGGGAAAAACATGAAAACCACCGTCATTCGCGGCGGCACGATTGTCGCCGCCGACCGTACATTCAAGAGCGATGTGCTCATTGAAGGCGAAAAGGTGATCGGGCTCGGCCACAATCTGCGCGGCGACGAGACCATCGATGCGTCCGGTCTTTATCTCCTGCCGGGCGGCATCGATCCGCATACCCATCTTGAGATGCCGTTCATGGGCACCAACACCACCGACGATTTCGACACCGGCACCGCGGCGGCGCTGGCGGGTGGCACCACCATGGTGATCGACTTTGTGCTGCCCGGTGACGGCAGCCTTCTCGATGCGATGCAAGTGTGGTTTCAGCAGGCCGGCAAGGCGCGGGCGGACTACTCCTTCCACATGGCCATTACCAACTGGAACGAGCAGGTGTTCAACGAGATGCCGAAAGTCGTTGAAGCCGGCGTCAATACGTTCAAGCACTTCATGTGCTACAAGGGCGCGTTGATGGTGAACGACGACGAAATGTTGGCGTCGTTTTTCCGTTGCGCCGAGCTGGGCGCGATGCCGCTGGTCCACGCCGAAAACGGCGATGTGGTGCTTCACCTGCAACAGAAGTATCTCGCCGCCGGAATCCGGGGGCCGGAGGCCCATGCTTACTCGCGGCCGCCCGAAGTCGAGGGCGAAGCGACCAATCGGGCGATCATGATCGCCGATCAGGCTGGAGTGCCGTTATATGTCGTGCATGTCTCGTGCGAGCAGGCTCATGAGGCGATCCGGCGCGCGCGTCAAAAGGGTATGCGTGTGTTCGGCGAGCCCCTGGTGCAACATTTGGTGCTCGACGAAAGTGAGTATGCGCATCCGGACTGGGATCATGCCGCGCAGCGCGTAATGTCGCCGCCGTTCCGCGCCAAGATCCATCAGGACGGACTTTGGGCGGGATTGGCCGCCGGCAGTCTTCAGGTGGTCGCCACCGACCATTGCGCGTTCAACACCAAGCAAAAGCGGATGGGCCTCGACGACTTCACCAAGATACCGAACGGCACCGGCGGATTGGAGGATCGACTTTCAGTGCTTTGGACATTTGGCGTCGCGACCGGCCGGATTACCATGAACGAATTCGTCGCCGTGACGTCGACAAATGCCGCCCGGATACTCAATATCTATCCGAGAAAAGGCGCGATCGTTACCGGCGCCGACGCTGACATCGTTCTGTGGGATGCCGACGCCAAGAAAACGATTTCTGCAAAGAGCCAACACTCCGCCATTGACTACAACGTCTTCGAAGGCATCGAGGTCACCGGATTGCCGGTGATGACGATACTGCGCGGCAAGGTGGCTTATGCCAACGGCAAAATCATTGCCGCTCCCGGCGACGGCCAATTTATTACACGCCCGCCTCACACATCCGTCGCGCGAGCGCTGTCGCAATGGAAAGAGATCACTGCTCCGCGCAAGGTCGAAAGAAAACCGGAACACATGCCGATCGGAGTTTAGCAACCGCTGACAAGAAACGCGTCAGGATTGGGCGGGTGCCGCGTCCCGCGGGCGAAAGTTTTCGATCAATCTTAGCAGCACACGGGCGCCGGCGTCGGCATCGGCCTCGTCGACGTGCTCGTCGGGATGGTGACTGATGCCACCGCGACATCGCACGAATATCATGCCGACGTCGGCAATGTCGATCATCGCCATGCCGTCATGCCCAGCCCCGCTCGGCAGTTCAAACACCCGGTAGCCTTCCACCGCGACGGCCTCCGCCACCTGCGCCCGCAGCCATGGCGCGCACGGGACGGTACGGTTTTCATGGGTCACATCGATTTGCAGCATGAGCTTGCGGCGCTTTGCGATCGCTTCGATCCGCCGGACGAGATCGGCGACCGCAAGCTTGCGGTGCGCGTCTGTCGGCGCACGAAGGTCGAGGGTAAATGAAACCTGGCCCGGAATGACGTTGGTGGCGCCAGGCATCGCGTTGATATATCCGACCGTGCCGACCAGCCCGCTCTCGTCGCTCCGGCAGAACTCTTCCACCGCGACGACACACTCCGCGGCGCCCGCGAGCGCATCGCGCCGCAACGACATCGGCACCGTGCCGGCATGTCCAGCCATGCCGGTCAGGCTCGCCGCAAGCCGCGTGGCGCCTGCTATCGCGGTCACGACCCCAACCGGAAGCTGTTCGACTTCGAGTACCGGTCCCTGTTCGATGTGAAGCTCGATATAGGCGTGCAATTCGCTGCGAATTCTCGCCGCCGCGCCGATATGTTCAGGGTCGAGTCCGAATTGCACCGCGGCGTCGCGCATCGCAAAGCCGCTACTGTCCAGCGCATTGAGCACGCTCGCGTCGAAGGTCCCGGCGACCGCCCGGCTGCCAAGCAGCGTGGAAGCAAACCGGACTCCTTCCTCGTCGGCGAAGCCGGTCACCTCGATGGCGAACGGCAATCGCCGCCCCCTTCGGTTCAAATCGGCGACACAGGAAATCGCGGTGATCAGACCGAGCGGCCCATCCCATTTTCCGGCGTCCCGGACCGTGTCGTAATGCGATCCCAGCATCAGGCAGGGCAAACCGGGCCGCTCGCCTTCGTAGCGGCCACAGACGTTTCCGATCGCGTCGAGATGCGCAACCATTCCGGCGGACCGCATCCAGGCCAGGAGCAGATCGGCAGCGGCCCGGTGCTCCCTGGTGAGGAAGATCCGTGCAAGGTGCCCCGGCGTTTCCGAGATCGCCCCCAATTCGTTGATCCGGCCGACGATCTCATCGCCAAACGCCATGTTCTCAGCTTTGGCGATTCCTGCTTCCATCGTATTTGCGCTTCCAGTGATAAGGCCGTCCAGGCACCGCCTGCACCGGTCTGGCAATAATTTCGTACCTCAAATTGAAAAGCTCATAAACAGCTTTGGCACGAAGATTGCGATTCGATGGATCGGACGTAAGTCGGGCGGCAACGGGTTGCCAGGCGGCAACGGGTCGCCAGACAGCAACGGGTTGGACACGGATGCGCGGCGCGTTATCTCTCACCCCGCTGGAACGTGACCGGCATTTTCTGCGCAAGTCGTTCGAGGTCGCGCGCCGCGCCATGAGCCACGGCAATCATCCATTCGGCGCCATTCTCGTCGATCAAGATCACCAGATCCTGATCGAGGCCGAGAACGGCTATATGCCCATGCGTGACGGAACGGCTCATGCCGAACGCCTGCTCGCGACGCGGGCCTGCACGACGCTGAGCCCGGCTGTGCTTGCCAACGCCACGCTCTATTCGTCCGCCGAACCCTGTGCGATGTGCGCGGGCGCAATTTACTGGGCGGGAATTGGCCGGCTGGTTTACGGCTTGAGCGAGCATCGGTTGCGCGCCCTCACCGGCAATCACCCGGAGAATCCCACGCTCGATCTGCCCTGCCGCGAGGTGTTCAAACACGGTCAGCGAGCCACTGAGGTCCTTGGACCGCTGCTCGAGGACGAGGCAGAAGCGCTGCACGCCGGCGTCTGGAAGAAATAGCCATCAAGGGTTTTAGCGTCATCGAAACCAGGAATGGCGCCGCGGAGAACCGTGGCGCCATTGGTTTTCAGCCGGAGCAGTACCAGCGTCAGAACTTGACCGTTACACCCGCACTGAGAGACTGTTCGGTACAGCTGTTGGTGCTCTGGCCCGTCGACGCGAGGGTACAAACGCCGGGCTCCGCATTGGCATTGAGGCCAAATTTGTTCTGCCAGTAGCGATAGGCAACCCAGAGGTCGACGAAGTGAGTATATTTCGGGCCCATGAAGGCCTTGCTGGCATCAAACGTCAGGCGGATCGGCTCGCTGTTGATTTCGGTCACGCTGGCGGTGCTCAAACGTCCGGGACCGGAAAGCGCGGGAAGGCTGTTCGAGTCACCCTTCGGTCCGTAAAAGCCAGCCCGGCCGCTGATCGCGAAGTACCGGACGCTTTCAGGCAGGAAGCCCAGATCCATATAGTAGTTCATCTCGACCGCCCACGTTGTGTGGAAATCCGTATTGCCGGTCGCGAGGCAGGTTACGCCGGGAATGCCCGGGCCAAAAAGACCGCACTGGTCGAACGCGTTGTGGTTGATTTCCTTGTAAGCCAAGGGCGACACGTTGAAGTAGCCCTTATAAGGAAGATCAAAGGTGAATTGCAGACCGGCGACCAAGTCGCGCTTGGCTGGAGCGAGAAAATTATTTTCGTTTTCCACGTCAGCACCGATCTCGAACGAAACGTTGTGCAACCATCCGTAGCTGAACGCCTTGGTGTTGAAGATTTCGTTCCACCCGAACGTGCTGCGGATCAAGCCGTAGACTTCGGTGGCGCCCGCACAGCTTTCTGGAGCGCCGCTAAGCAGAACGCCGGCGTTTGAACAAGGGTTGGTGGGATCGTTCTTGCCCGACTTGAGCACGTCAATATTGAAGAAGTTCGTGCCGTAAGCCCACACGTCGAAATGGGTAAACGAATAGACGTCCTTTGGGGTGGTGCCGTCAATGCTGCCATTCGGCCGGACGCTGAAAACACCCGGGTCGGTCGCGGTGAACTGGTAGGAGTAGGTCAAGCGGTCATCGACCACGAGGAAAAACGGAGGATCCGCGATCGGCGCCGCCTTGACCGGCATCTGTGTCATGTCTGCCGCGGTGGCGGAGCCTGCAGGTGCAAAGATGGCAAGTGCGGCAGCTGATAGAACCGCTGCTGCTGCAAAGGCTTTAGTACGGTAGGACATGTGATACCCCCAGGATTGAGATCTCGATATTCAAATCTTGGAGCGACACTTGCGCTGTTCGCCGAACGTGAGAAGCCTCAACTTTTCCCAGGGCTTGGCGCAAGTTTCATCAAGATCATTGGGGCACATCGCCAAGTTTGGCGACATCAGCGCGAGATTCCCGCTTCGAGCCGAGGTAAAATCGGTCACGACAGCGGTAAGTTTATGCCTATTTCTATTGGTATCTTTTGATTTCCCGCGGAAAAAAAGAGACGAGGACTGCTTGCGCAAAACAGTCTGCAGCTCGCCAGCACCAGTTGGAATGATGCTGCTCATCTTGTTCGCAGTGCTGCCTCTGCGGTTCCGATTTTGTCTCAACCGTCACAATTCTGCAACAGACAACTCACCTGCTCGCGGCGAAGGGCATCGACGCTGTTCGCGGCTATCCGAATCCGGAAGGGCCGCCGGGATCGGACGCCAAGATCCCGCGCCGCGCGCAGAACCGCTGCCGAAGAGTTGGGCAATCGCTGGCGCTATTTCGCTACTTACACCCCGGTTCAAACTAGCCCAGTATTCAGACACCCATTTCTCGCACGCGTGATAGCGAATGTTAGATCCGACGCCTGCCGGCCCGCTCTCCGGTGAAACGCCGTTGCTCCAGACGATTGGATTGACCAAGCGTTACGGCGATTTTCTCGCCAACGAAGCGATCAACATCGAGGTCTGGCCGCGGCAAATCCACGCCCTTCTCGGGGAGAACGGCGCGGGAAAATCCACCCTCGTCAAAACCATCTACGGATTGATTCAGCCGAGCGATGGTGAAATGCGCTGGGAAGGCGAGAAGATGACTCTCTCCGGACCATCGGAAGCCCGCGCGCGCGGTATCGGGATGGTGTTTCAGCACTTTTCCCTGTTCGACAATCTGACCGTCGCCGAGAACGTGGCCCTGGGTCTCGACGGCAAGGAATTGTTCAAGGAAATGTCCGCGCGTCTGGAAGAAGTGTCCAATATATACGGGCTTCCGCTCGATCCCAGACGTCAGGTTTGGCAACTGTCGGTGGGCGAGCGCCAACGCATCGAAATCGTTCGGGCGTTGATGCAGAATCCGAAATTCCTGATCCTCGATGAGCCGACCGCGGTGCTGACCCCGCAGGAAGCCGATCAGCTTTTTGTCGTGCTGGATCGCCTGAAAAGCGAGGGCCGCGCGGTGCTCTACATCAGCCACAAACTCGAGGAAGTGAAGCGGCTCTGCGACACCGCGACGATCCTGCGCGGCGGCAAAAAGATCTCGACCTGCAACCCCCAACTCGAAACCGCGGCCTCGCTGGCGCGCATGATGGTCGGCGCCGATATCAAGGAAGTCAAAGCCGCGGCCGGACGCCGGACCACGGTGCCGCGCCTTGTCGTCAACGACCTTAACCTGGCGCCCGATGACCCTCACGGCGTAAGGCTTGAACACATCTCGCTGGAGCTGAAGGGTGGTGAAATCTTGGGCATCGCCGGCGTCGCCGGCAACGGTCAGGACGAACTTTTCGCCGCGCTTTCCGGCGAACGGCTGGCCCCCGACCCGGGCACGGTGGTGATCGACGGTCATGCGGCGGGGCACCTTTCGATCACGCAGCGACGCAGGCTTGGCGCCGCTTTCGTGCCGGAAGAACGGCTGGGCCACGGCACGGCGCCACGTATGAAGCTTTCGGAAAACGCTCTCCTGACCGGCCACGCCGCCAGCGGAATGGTCCAGCATGGTTTCGTCAACACTGCGGCCACCTTGTCGACGGTGGATCGCGCGACCGAAACTTTCGACGTGCGCAAGGCAAAGCGCGATCCCGAAGCGGCAAGCCTGTCGGGCGGCAATTTGCAAAAGTTCATCGTCGGCCGCGAGATCCTTCGCAACCCCGCCGTCCTGGTGGTCAGTCAGCCGACCTGGGGCGTCGACGCCGGGGCTGCCGCCGTTATCCGGCAGGCCCTGCTCGATCTCGCCGCCAGCGGGGCCGCGGTGCTGGTGACGAGCCAGGACCTCGATGAACTCGCTGAAATTACCGACCGGATCGCGGTGATGTTCCACGGCCATCTCTCCGAACCGTTGGCGACCGCGGATGCCAACCGCGAGAAGCTAGGCCTGCTGATGGGCGGAAGCAGTCTGGAGCAGAAGGAAACGATTCATGCAGTTGGTGCTTGAAAAGCGCGCCGAGCGATCCAACACGATCGCGCTGGTCTCGCCGCTGATCGCGATTGGCTTGACGATCGTGACCATGAGCATCCTGTTTGCGATTCTGGGCAAGAATCCGATTTCAGCGCTGGGCGTCTACTTCATCGCCCCCCTCACCGACAGCTATTCGCTGCAGGAAATCGCGGTGAAGGCGACCCCGCTGGTGATGATCGCGATCGGTTTGTCGCTCTGCTATCTCGCCAATGTCTGGAATATCGGAGCCGAAGGACAGTTCCTGATCGGCGCCGTCGCCGGCAGCTGGCTCGCGGTGAAGACGCAAGGCACCGGCGCGGGACATTGGGTATTGCCCGCGATGTTGCTGCTGGGTGCTGCGGCGGGGGCGCTGTACGCGCTGATACCGGCGGTCTGCAAGGTTAGATTCGGCGCCAGCGAAATTCTCACCAGCCTGATGCTGGTCTATGTCGCCGACCTGTTTCTGGACTATCTGGTGCGCGGGCCGTGGCGCGATCCGGCCGGATTCAATTTTCCGACCACCGCGGAATTCGATCCGGTGGCGACGGTGCCGGTGCTGATCGAAGGCGGCCGGCTGCATCTTGGCGCGGTCATCGCATTACTCGTCGTCGCCGCG
Source organism: uncultured Pseudomonadota bacterium (assembly GCA_963725555.1). GTDB lineage: Bacteria > Pseudomonadota > Alphaproteobacteria > Rhizobiales > Xanthobacteraceae > Bradyrhizobium. Next base: position 262,465 of record CAVRYV010000019.1, read on the forward strand.
GCGACGGTGTTGCTTGGACGCACGATCAAGGGTTTCGAAATTCGCGTCGTGGGCGCGGCACCTCGCGCCGCGCGGTTCGGCGGTTTCAATTCAGATCAGTTGATCCTTTTGACCTTCGCTATCTCCGGTGCCCTGGCCGGACTTGCGGGAATCATCGAGGTTGCCGGACCCGTTGGACATCTTCAGCCGGGCATATCGCCCGGCTATGGCTTCACCGCGATCATCGTCGCGTTTCTCGGGCGCCTGAACCCGATTGGAATATTAATTGCAGGCCTTTTTCTCGCACTCACCTTCATTGGCGGCGAGCAGGCCCAGATCGCAATGAAAATCCCGTTGGACGTAACCAAGGTCTTTCAAGGCATTCTGCTGTTCTACGTGCTCGCCTGCGATTCCCTTATTCTCTACCGCTTCCGGCTGATTTTCCCGACGCGAAAGGTGTCCAGTGGGGCTGCTTGAGGCCATCATTCTTTCGGTGCTCGCAGCATCGACGCCGCTGTTGATCGCAGCTACCGGCGAACTGGTGACCGAGCGCGCCGGCGTGCTCAACCTTGGCGTCGAAGGCATGATGATCGTTGGAGCGGCCTGCGGGTTCGGCGGCGCATGGCTTACCGGCTCGACCACCGTCGGGGCGCTCTGCGGAATCGTTGCGGGCACATTGCTGTCGCTGGTCTTCGCCATGATGACGCTGGGCCTCGCAGTCAATCAGGTCGCTACCGGGTTAGCGCTCACGATTCTCGGGATCGGACTGTCCGGCCTGATCGGCGCTCGCTTTGTCGGCGAAAGAATAACGCCGGCGGCGCATCTTCACATCCCGGGACTCACTGACATTCCGTTCCTGGGCCGCATCCTGTTCGGCGAGGACGCATTCGTTTATTTCTCATTGGCGCTGGTGGTCGGCGTCTGGCTGTTTCTTTACCGGACGCGGGCGGGCCTGGTGTTAAGGGCCGTCGGCGACAATCACGTGTCGGCACATGCGCTCGGATATCCGGTGCTTCGAATCAGGATGTTCGCCGTGATGTTCGGCGGCGCCTGCGCGGGCCTTGCTGGAGCGTATTTGCCGCTGGCCTACACGCCGTTCTTCATTCCCGGCATGACGGCGGGGCGCGGATGGATCGCGCTGGCGCTCGTCGTGTTCTCATCGTGGCGCCCGGGCCGTTTGGTGATCGGCGCATATCTGTTCGGTGCGGTGACCATCCTTCAATTGCACGCGCAGGGCCTCGGCCTTGGTATTCCGTCTCAGTTCATGTCGGCATTGCCGTATCTCGCCACCGTCATCGTGCTGGTTCTGATTTCGCGCGCAAGAACCGGGGGCTCAACCGCACCGGCGGCGCTGGGAACGGTGTTTGTGCCCGACCGATAGATGCCCGAAGTGCGCGCGATGGGGCGCGTGCGCATCGGGATAGTCAGTCCACCCCTTGAGTGAGGAGAAACCTATGAGAAAGATTCTCGTTGCTGCCGCAGCGGTGATGCTCACCGCCGGAGCAAGTCTGTTCGGCGCGTCTGCCGAAGAAAAACTGAAAGTCGGCTTTATCTATCTCGGCCCGATCGGCGACCTCGGCTGGACCTATCAGCATGAACTCGCGCGCCAGGCCCTGGTCAAGGAATTCGGCGACAAGATCGAGACCACCTATCTGGAGAACGTCAGCGAAGGTCCGGATTCCGAACGCTCGATCGAGCAGCTGGTTCGCGCCGGCAACAAGCTGATCTTCACGACATCGTTCGGCTACATGGAACCGACGCTGAAGGTAGCCAAGAAATATCCCAACGTGCATTTCGAACACGCCACCGGCTACAAGCGCGACAAGAACATGTCGACCTATTCCGGCCGGTTCTATGAGGGCCGTTACATTCAGGGCATCATCGCGGCCAAAATGTCGAAGAGCGGCGTGCTCGGCTATATCGGCTCGTTCCCGATCCCGGAAGTCATCTCCGGCATCAACGCCACGATGCTCGGCGCACAGACCATCAATCCGAACATCAAGATCAAGATCATCTGGGCGAACTCCTGGTTCGATCCCGGCAAGGAAGCCGACGCCGCCAAGGCGCTGCTCGACCAGGGTGCCGACGTGATCATGCAGCACACCGATTTACCGGCGGCGATGCAGATCGCATCCGAGCGCGGCAAACTGGCATTCGGCCAGGACTCCGAAATGATCAAGTTCGGGCCGAAAGCGCAGTTGACCTCGATCATGGATAATTGGGCCCCCTACTATATCGACCGCGTCAAGGCCGAACTCGATGGCAAATGGCAGTCGACCGACACCTGGGGCGGCTTGAAATCGAACCTGGTCGTGATGGCGCCCTACACCAACATGCCCGACGACGTGAAGAAACTGGCCGAAGATACCCAGGCCGCCATTACCGAAGGCAAGCTGTTTCCATTCAAATGTCCCATCATGGGCCAGGACGGCAAGGCCGTTGAGTGCCAGGGCGGCGACCATCTGGCCGATCCGCAAGTCCTCGGCATGAAATTCTACGTCAAGGGCATCGACGACACGATTCCTAACTGACGGCCACACTTTTCCCGAGACGAAAGGGTTCGGGCGGAATCGCCCGAACCCTTTTTCACGGAGGCTTTACCCCGCCTGCATCGCGCGGGCGGCCGCGCCATGGCGGAGGATCAGGTCATGCAGGTCGAGGCCGGGGATCGCGCCATCCATGACCACCCACCTGCCGCCGACCATGACCCGGTCCGCGCGATGCGCGCCGCACAGCACCAGCGCCGCCAATGGGTCGCCGTGACCGGAGAACCGCAATTCGTCAAGCTTGAACAGGGCGAAGTCGGCGGCTCTTCCGACGGCGATTTCGCCGAGTTCGGGGCGGCCGACGCAGGCCGCCGACCCTTTTGTCGCCCACCGCAAAGCGTCCTTGTGGCTGACGCGGCCAACGCCATACCGCGCCCGCTGCAACAGGAATGCCGCCCGCACCTCCTGCATCAAATTGGATCCGTCGTTCGATGCCGAGCCGTCGACGCCGAGCCCGACCGCGACTCCTGCCGCTTCCATGTCACAGACCGGACAGCAGCCGGAGGCCAGAAGCTGGTTGCTGCAGGCGCAATGGCTGACGGTGATCCCGGCCTTGCCCATGCGTTTCATTTCGTCAGGGTCGAAATGAATACCATGGGCCAGCCAGGTGCGCGCGTTAAGCCAGCCGCATTGCTCGAGATAATCGAGCGGCCGGCAGCCATGCATCTGTTGGCAGAATTTGTTCTCGTCTTCGGTTTCGGCGAGGTGGGTGTGCAGGCGCACGTCGAGCTTCTCGGCAAGCGTGGCCGTGGCCCGCATCAACGACGTCGTGACCGAGAACGGCGAACATGGCGCTAGCGCGATCTGCACCATGGCGTCTTCGCCGCGCTGATGATGCTTCGCGACGACGCGTTCGCTGTCTGCGAGAATGGTGTCTTCCTCCTGCACAACGCTGTCCGGCGGCAATCCGCCGTCGCGCTGCGACCGATTCATGGAGCCCCTGGTCAGCAATACCCGCACTCCCAGCCGCTTGGCGACCGCGACTTCGATATCGACCGCGTCCTCGAGTCCGGCAGGAAAGACATAATGATGATCGGTGGTGGTGGTGCAGCCGGATAGCAGCAGCTCCGACATTGCGACGGAGACGCCGAGGTCCAGCGATTCCGGTGTCAGCCGCGCCCACACCGGATAGAGCGCCTGAAGCCAGGGAAACAGCTCGCGATCGAGCGCCGCCGGGAGGGCGCGCGTCAGCGTCTGGTAAAAATGATGGTGGGTGTTGATCAGTCCCGGTAGGACTACATGCGCGCCGGCCTGATAGACTGCGGCAGCCGCCGCAACCGGTTCGCGCCCGCCCGGTACCAATTCGACGATCTTGCCGCCCTGGACGACAATGCCGCGTTCCGCCCCATCGGCAAGGATGGCCAGGGGGTCTTTGATCCACATCGCCTGATTTTGGTCCATGGCCTTGGACATCTCCGATAACTAAAGTGCATGAAAAAGCGTTGCCAAACCGGCCCTTGCAATCCAGAGACCAGCCCGGTCGATCAAGCAGTTGGCGTCGGATTTGCAAGACTTGATACAGGCTGTTGCATCTTGTTGAAAGCGCCGACGTCACCATGGATTTGAACACCGTCACCGAGATCGCTCACCCGAAGACGCGGGCGCAATTGCCCGTTTGGTCGGCAGGCGATGCTTGGCTAGCGGGCGGGACCTGGCTGTTCTCCGAGCCCCAGGTTCGCCTCACGCGGCTGATCGATCTGACCGATTTCAAATGGCCGGCGCTAACGGTCGGCAAGACCGGATTGACGATCGCCGCGACCTGCACGGTCGCCCAGCTCGACGCATTCCAGGCCCCGCCCGAATGGATCGCAGCGCCACTGATCGACCAAAGCTGCCGCGCATTTCTGGCCTCCTTCAAGATATGGAAGACCGCCACCGTCGGCGGCAACCTTTGCATGTCGCTGCCTGCCGGTCCGATGATCTCATTGACGGCCGCGCTCGATGGCATCTGCACCATCTGGAAGGCCGACGGCAGCCAGCAGAAGATCAACGTCGCCGACTTCGTCACCGGCAACCGGCGCAACGTTCTGGCGCCCGGCGATCTGCTCCGACAAATCGATATCCCGCTTGCGGCGTTGATGCGGCGCTCGGCCTTTCGCCAGATATCGCTGGCGCCGGTCGGCCGGTCGGCCGCGCTGCTGATCGGCAGCATCGGCAGCGGCGGCACCCTGGCGCTGACGGTGACGGCATCGACCATCCGCCCAATTCAATTGTCCTTTGCCGGGATACCGGTAGCGAAAGAACTGCGTGAAACAATCCTGCATCGTATTCCGGACGGCCTCTACCACAATGATGTCCACGGCAAGCCGGCGTGGCGCAAGCACATGACGTTGCGCCTCGCCGAAGAAATTCGCGCCGAACTGCAAGCCCCGGCGCGATCATGAGTTATCAAGTTAACGGCAAGGAGTTTTCCTCGCGCCCGCGGGCAGGTCAGTGCCTGCGAACATTTTTGCGCGAACTCGGGCATTTCGGCGTCAAGAAAGGTTGCGACGCCGGCGATTGCGGCGCCTGCACGGTGCTGATCGACGGCGAGCCGGTCCACAGTTGCCTGATCCCCGCCTTTCGCGCCGACGGCCATGCCGTTACGACCATCGAAGGCTTCGCGCCCGATGGCGGCACGCACCCGATGCAGCAGGCATTCCTTGATGCGCAGGCCTTTCAATGCGGGTTCTGCACCGCGGGCATGATCCTGACCTGCGCGTCGCTCAACCAGGCGCAGCGACAGGATCTTGGCGCTGCGCTGAAGGGCAATATCTGCCGCTGCACCGGCTATCGCGCCATCGAAGATGCGCTCAACGGCAGAACCAATGTCGAAACCGCGACCGCTGGAACCGCCTTCGGCCGCAGCCTGCCGGCGCCCGCGGGACCGCAGGTGGTGCGGGGCGCCGCGCGCTACACCTTCGATGTGGCGATGGAAGGCATGCTGCACATCAAGATGCTGCGCTCGCCGCACCCGCACGCCAAGATCATCGCGATCGACAAGACCGCGGCTCTGAGCGTTCCCGGCGTGCATGCGGTGTTAAGCTATGAAGACGCGCCGGATTGCCTGTTCTCCACCGCGCGGCATGAGAAACCTTGGATGGATCCGGACGATACGCGCGTGCTGGACAATGTCGTCCGCTTCATCGGACAAAGGGTCGCTGCTGTCGTCGCCGAGACCGACGCCGACGCCGAAGAAGGTTGCCGCCGTCTCAAGGTCGATTACGACATTCTGCCGGCGGTAGCGGATCCTGTGCAGGCGATCGCGCCGGGCGCTCCCGAGATTCACCAGGGCAAGACCGGGGAACCCCGGGTTGCCAACGCACGGCGCAACATCGTGGCGGAAACCCATGGCGAGTATGGCGATGTCGCGGCGGCTCTGGCCGGCGCCGCGGTCACCTATGAAGGGACGTTCACGACCCACCGCGTCCAGCATGCCGCGCTGGAAACCCATGGCGGCATGGCGTGGCTTGATCGAGACGGCAAACTCAACATCCGATCCAGCACCCAGACCCCGTTCCTGACCCGACGCGCGATCGCGGATATTTTCGACCTTCCGCCGGACAAGGTCCGGGTCTTTTGCGAACGCGTCGGCGGCGGCTTCGGCGGCAAGCAGGAAATGTTCGTTGAAGATATTCTGGCATTGGCTGCCATCAAGACGGGACGTCCGGTCAAGTTTGAGCTCACGCGCGAGGAGCAATTCATCTCAACCTCCACGCGGCATCCGATGCGCGTCACCGTAAAGGCTGGCGCCGACCGAAACGGAACACTGACCGCGCTGCAGCTCGATGTGCTGTCCAATACCGGCGCCTATGGCAATCATGCCGGCCCGGTGCTGTTTCATGCCTGCGGCAAGTCGGTCGCCGTCTATAATTGTCCGAACAAGAAGGTCGACGCTGTCGTCGTCTACACCAACACGGTGCCAGCTGGCGCGTTCAGGGGTTACGGCTTGCCGCAAACCATATTCGCCGTGGAGGCCGCCATCGACGAGCTGGCCAGGGGCCTCGGCATCAGTCCTTATGAAATGCGCCGCCGCAATATGATCAAACTCGGCGACCCGATGCTGTCGCCTCCTGGCTCCGAGCACAGCGATGTATTCTACGGTAGCTACGGCCTTGATCAGTGCCTAGACCTGGTCGAACGCGCGATGCAGGGCGAGCATCCGAAAATCCAACTTTCCGGCGACTGGTTGATCGGCGAAGGCATCGCACTCACCATGATCGACACCGTGCCGCCGGACGGTCATTTCGCCGACGCCAAAATCTCCCTTCGCGAGGATGGCGGCTTTGAACTGGTCGTCGGCACAGCAGAATTCGGCAACGGCACCAGCACGGTGCACCGGCAGATCGCTGCCACCGCGCTCAAGACCACCGTCGATCAGATCCGCCTGCTGCAATCGGATACGGCCCACGGCGGTCATGACACCGGCGCCTATGGCAGCACCGGCACATTCGTCGCGGGACGCGCAACGCAGGCGGCGGCGGAAAATCTGGCCGACGATCTCAGGAGCTTCGCTTCGGCTGCGACCAAGATAAGTCCTGATTCATGCGTGCTGGAAAATGATTCCGCCATTTGCGGCAAGCAACATCTGTCGTTCGCTCAGCTTGCCGAAGCCGCGCGCGCGCAAGGGCGAACGCTGACGGCGAATGGCACATCGGCGGGCAGCCCCCGCTCGGTGGCCTTCAATGTTCAGGGCTTTCGGATCGCCGTGAACAAAGCCACCGGCGAAATCAAAATCCTGAAAAGCGTGCACGCCGCGGATGCCGGCCGGGTTGTTAACCCGATGCAATGCCGCGGCCAGGTCGAGGGCGGCGTCGCACAATCGCTCGGCGCCGCGCTGTACGAAGAGATGGTCATCGATGACGGCGGCCGCGTCGTCAATCCGCAATTCCGCGACTATCATCTGCCTTCCTTTGCGGACATTCCGCGCACCGAGGTCTATTTCGCCGACACCTCGGATTCGCTGGGGCCGATGGGTGCAAAATCGATGAGCGAAAGCCCCTACAATCCGGTCGCCGCCGCCCTCGGCAATGCGCTCGCCGACGCTACCGGCATTCGCTTCACGGCAGTACCGTTCAAGCCGGACCGGCTGTGGCCGGCGTTGCACGCCAAGTTCGGCTGACGCCTTTTCCGATTGAATCGGAACGGGAGCTCAACCCCGCCCCACCGTGCATTCGATCTGGCCGTGCGGCTCATCCGTCGGCAGGAACACCTCGTTGTTGTTATCCAGGCCAAACGCCGAGAGATTCATCAGGATGAAGTGAATGTTCGGACACGCCATGCTTACCTCGGAGATTTCCGGCGCCGCGGCAAGCGCCGCCTCGCCCATCCGGTACAGGCTGTCCTGCACGCTCGAACTATAGGTGGTGCTGAACACCTCTAGCATCGTCGCAAGGATTTTTGCATTGGTGGCTGGATAGTTTGAAGGTTTCGCTGACCATTTCCAGGACGCCACCATGCTGGTCGCGCACATCCGGTCGCCGGTCGGAGGGATCGTCGTGTAACGGTCTTTGGCGTAGTTCTCCCAACCGGACTGGGTCGACTTCATGAAGGTGAAACCATCGATACCCGACATCAGCGTCGATGGCCCTCCGCGGCTGGCGGCAACCTCGACGAATGGCTTGCCATTGCTGTCGAGAACAAAGCTGTGCGGATGTGGCTTGTCACCGATACTCAGCCTGTTCCATTTCGTTTCATGCGCCGTCACGGCAACCGAAGTCACCTGCGGATAGCTGTCGAGATATTTCTTTGCCAGCACCTGACAGAACTCTTCGGTCGAAAGTCCGGTATTTTCACGGGCGACGACATTGACCACGTTCTTGATGGTGTCCGTCGACACCGAGGTGGAATTATCGGCCTGGGTATAGGCCCGTGCAAAGTCGCCTTCGATCATCGCCTTGACGTTGAGCTGGCTGACCTCGTGCCTGTCGCCGTCGCGGTAAATCCGCATGACGCGAACCCGGCCTTTTCCATATTTGTTCTTGATGAGCGGCACGTATGAAACCTCCGGTTTAGCTGGCGAATGGCGACACGTCGATCGCCCGGTCTGGCCCAATTTTCTAATCCAGTAATGAGCAACGTTTGTGCCATGGAGGCAAGCTCGGACGGGAAAACGCACCCCGTTTGGCACGAGCCTTGTATTATTTGGTCGAACGCAGAACAAAGAAGCGAGCGAAGGACCAGTTCATGAGCACCGACATCCATCCGGTCGACGAGATCCTGCCGACGCCTCGCCTGCTGGCGCTCGGCTTGCAGCATGTTCTGGTGATGTATGCCGGCGCGGTCGCGGTGCCTTTGATCATTGGACGGGCCCTGAAACTGCCGCCGGAAGACGTCGCCTTCCTGATCAGCGCGGATTTGTTCGCCTGCGGGCTGGCAACCCTGGTGCAGTGCATCGGCTTCATCCCCGGCGTCGGAATTCGCCTGCCCGTGATGATGGGCGTCACTTTTGCTTCGGTCAGCCCGATGTTGTCGATGGCGGCGGCGCCGGACATTGGCTTGCTCGGCATCTATGGTTCAGTCATTTCTGCCGGAATCTTCGGCATCCTTGCCGCACCTTTCATCAGCCGGCTGCTGCCGCTGTTTCCGCCGGTGGTGACGGGAACGATCATTCTGGTGATCGGCATCTCGCTGATGCGAGTGGGTATCAACTGGGCTGGCGGCGGTTTACCGACCCTGACCAAGGTGGTCGAAGGCGTGCCCGGCGCGTTTCCCAATCCGGGCTACGGCCAACTTCAAGGCCTCGGCATCGCGCTATTCGTACTGCTGGTCATTCTCGGCCTGATCAAATGGGGAACTGGCTTCGTCGCCAACGTCTCGGTGCTGCTTGGCATTGTCGCGGGCGCGATCCTGGCCAGCGTGCTCGGCGTCATGCATTTCGAGAAAGTCGCTGCGGCGTCATGGGGCGCGATCGTGATTCCCCTGCGCTTCGGCGTTCCGCAGTTTCACCTCGTGCCGATTGTTACGATGTGCATCGTGATGATCGTGGTGATGATCGAGTCGCTCGGAATGTTTCTGGCACTGGGCGAGATCACCGGCAAAACCATCGACCGCGACGCGCTGACGCGGGGCTTGCGCGCCGACGGCGTCGGCACCTTGATCGGCGGCTTGTTCAACACGTTTCCCTATACGTCGTTCTCGCAGAACGTCGGACTGGTGAGTGTCACGGGCGTACGATCGCGCTGGGTGACGGTCGCAGGCGGCGGAATCATGCTGCTGCTCGGCTTTCTTCCAAAAATGGCGGCGCTGGTCGAAGCGGTCCCGCTGGTGGTGCTTGGCGGCGCCGGCGTGGTGATGTTCGGAATGGTCGCCGCCACCGGCGCGCGCATCCTCACCGCGGTCGACTTCAGCAACAATCGCTACAATTTGTTCGTGGTCGCGATTTCGGCCGGGTTCGGCATGATCCCGCTCGCCGCACCGAACTTCTTCCGCAACCTGCCGCATGATCTGCAGCCGCTGCTGGAATCCGGCATTCTGCTCTGCGCGCTGGTCGCCGTAGCGCTGAATGCGTTCTTCAACGGCATCGGCAGCAGTGCTGCGGCCGAAGCCGATGCGGCAACGGCGGCGGCATCGGCCCAGCACGTGTAAGTTCAACTGCCCCGATAGGTCGCGTAACTCCAGGGCGTGACCAGTAGCGGCACATGGAGATGACCTTCCGGCTCGCTCACCGAAAACCGCAACGGAATCTGGTCAAGAAACGGCGGATCCGACATCGCCACCTGCCGCCCGGCAAAATAGCTTGCGACGCTGAAGGTCAATTCGTAGCGGCCGATCGGCAGTGGGCGGTCATAAATCAGCGGCTGATCGGTTCGGCCATCGCCATTGGTGATGGCGCGCGTCACGACGCGGCTGGCGCCGAGATTGGACAGCTCGACCAACTCGACCGCTATTCCCGCCGCCGGCCGGCCGCTGTGGGTGTCCAGGACATGGGTCGATAGCCACCCGTGGACCCCGAGCCGATCGTCGGACGTCACCAGCTGATCGACGCGCAGCGCCGCGATCCGGCAGATCTCCTCGATCGACTTCTGCATTTCGGTGTTGGCGTCGTTCGGCAGCCGGCGCTCGAAATCGCTCAGGATCGAATCCCTGGTGTGGCGGCGAACGCAGACAATATAAGGGAAGCCAAACTTGGCCCGGTAAGCATTATTGACACGTTCGAACGCTTCGTATTCGGCGTCAGACAATCGATCGAGGCCGACGCTGTTCTGTTCCGCGCTGGACTCCGCAGTGAGGCCGGCGTCGCGCTGGGTCTTGTCGGCGAGATCGGGGTGCGCCTTGATCAGCGCCAGGCGGAGTTCCGACGGCGCGCCATCGACGGCAGCCTTCATGGCGTCGAACAGGCCGGTCACCCCTGTGAACGGCCGCTCGGCGGCGACCTGTTCGGCTATCCATGGCGAGTACTCGAAAACATTAGCGAGTGCTGAGACAAAGTCGTTCTTGCCGCATGCGTTCAACTCGGAAAGTTTTTGCGACATGACCTGCCTATCCGACCCGGGGTGCGTTGACGGCAAGATCCATGAAATTATCATGCCAATGTTGCGCGATCTGCAGCCGCGTCGGAACCCACACGCGCTCATGACTCATGATGTAGTCGAGAAACCGCATCAGCGCTGCCGCGCGACCCGGTCGGCCGACCACCCGGCAATGCAGGCCCACTGACATCATCTTCGGTGACGTTTCGCCTTCGGCATACAGCACGTCAAAGCTGTCCTTGAGATAGGTAAAGAACTGATCGCCGCCACCGAACCCCTGCGCATTGACGAAACGCATATCGTTGGCATCGAGGCTGTAGGGAATGATCAAATGCGGCCCCGCCGGCCCCTTGATCCAATACGGCAAATCGTCGGCGTAGGAATCGCAGGAGTAGAGGAAACCGCCTGCTTCCATTACCAGCCGAATGGTATTGATGGACGTTCGTCCGGTATACCAACCAAGCGGGCGCTGTCCGGTCACCGCCGTGTGGACGCGGATCGCGTCGGCGATCTCCACTCGCTCCTCGGCCTCCGACATATCCTTGTGCTCGACCCATTTCAGGCTGTGACTGGCAATGTCCCAGCCGGCCTCGATCATGGCCGCGACAATTTCGGGATTTCGCTTCAACGCGGTCGCAACGCCGAATACCGTGGCCGGCAGCTTGCGCCCGGTGAAAATCCGCCAGAGCCGCCAGAAGCCGGCGCGCGAGCCATATTCGAACATCAATTCGATATTGGCGTGGCGTTGCCCGGGCCAGGGCTGCGCGCCAAGGACGTCAGACAGGAACGCTTCCGACGCGCGGTCGCCGTGCAGGATGTTGTTCTCGCCACCCTCTTCAAAATTGACGACGAACTGCACGGCAACCCGTGCGTCCGCAGGCCAGCGTGGATTGGGCGGGTTGCGGCCGTAGCCACGGAGATCGCGGGGATACCCGGCTTCGGCCATCTAGGCGGCCTCGAAGCGGACCTTCTGGGCGCCCTTCCACAGCACGGTCTTGCCCAGTGCGGGCAAATTCTCGAGATTTGAAGTCAGTGTGATGAAGTGATTGCCGGCGAGCTGGCCCATTTTGCTGGCGAAATGTACGCCGCCATAGGCCAGCAGAATTTCCGTTTCGCTGATGCCGCCGGGATACAGAATGATCTGCCCGGGCGCAGGGTAGCTGGTGTGGTTCTCGTAGGAGACGCCGAAATCGAGATCGCCGAGCGGCATCCAGACCCCCTCGCCGCTCCAGCGGACATGGATCGCCTGACTTTCGAACGGCATCGCTTTGCGGAATGCCGCGCAGGTCTTCGGCGCCAGTTGTTCTTCAAAGCGGGCCTGGAATGTGAAGTCACCGGCGTGGACAATCAGTTGGCTCATTTATTAAATCTCGCGGTAGGCGGAAAGTGGCGATCGATTTCAACCAAAGATCGCATGAAGCAAAGAATATTCCAGTTTCCTGTCGAATTCGCCCGCCACGATTTCCAGCGCGCTGCGCCGCGACCCGTTTGCCGGCGATCTTCGGGGAACCCCGGCTATCGGTCCGGCTGTTGGTCTGGCGCCCTTCTGTCATATGACAAACCGAAAATCCCGCTGCGCTGCACTTCCGGCACCGGAGCTGGCGCGCTTGCCGCCTGCGGCGGTGACGCGCCTGCCGACTGCGGCGGTGGCGTCGGCAAATTATCGCACTTCATCGAATAGACCAGCTTGCCATCCGCCGTCCGTCCTATGGGCGCACAAGGATCAGCTCTCGCGGCTTTGGGTGGCAATTTTGTCTGCGCCCATGCCGGCGATGCGATCAGGAGAATGGCAAATACAAGCTTCTTCATTAGTTTCTCGCGAAGGAAGTGCGCCGATCTGGCTTCTATTCAACCGGAACGGTCAAAAGAAGTCCATAAACCTTATCGCTCCGAGCGGGAAGCGGCTCAGCTCGCTCGTCTGCTGAATATTTAGACCAAATAGGCTTTGACTAACAAAATGGCTCGCCGCCTTGTGATCCGCAACGTCGTGATAATCGTCATCGCGAATCGTTATGTGGAGGCACAAGCGCTGATATGCGAGGCGCTTTTGCCTCGCAAAAAAAGCGTCGGAAAAAGGGAGTTCTCCAATGAAAAAAACAATCCTGACAATTCTCGGTTCGGCCTTGATTGCTGCCTCGGTGGGCCAGGCAGCTTCGGCGACCGAGCATGGCGCGATCCACAAGGCACACCGCGCACCGGTCGCCGCGAGCGAACAATTCCGTAACTCGAATGCTTACGCTGCACCGTCGGTGTCGGCGCAGCCCGGCTGGTCGCGTTACGAAAACGGCGTCGAGTCGGCACCCGCCGGTCGCTGAATCGGCGAGCCAGAATTGGAAGCCGGCGCGCCGAGCGCGCCGGTTTTTTTGTTGGCAATTAACGGAAGCTTGAACATCGCTTTTGTCGCCCATTCCAAACAAAGCGAGACAGAGCTTGAATGCTCTGTCTCGCTTGCTCGTTCGAGATATGCCGCCCGCTCGCTCCCTTAGTCCGATTTGCCGGTCACCTGTCGATGCTTCGAACGCGACTGGAGGAGATGCTAACGTGAACCGAGTGATGAGGAAGTAAGCAAAATCGCTGGCAAAAAGTGCGCTTTTGCTCAACGCACGCCAGTCACCGGAACATCAAAGCTTGCCCTGCCGCCGCGCCATGGCTAGCTTCCAGACGTGGCATATGCTTGAATTACCTGGGCAAAATACGGTCGCGGCTGAAGCTCTTCCCGCGCATACCCCGGCTGCGCAATCGACGGTCCGCTTGAAGTGAAGCGAAACGAGAATACCTCAACGCAGATTGGCGGCCTTCATCGCAAGCCGCAGGCAATGGTTCAACGATGGGCATTGTTCGCTTCGCTTTGAAATTTCCCTATACGTTCTACGTGCTTGCCACGCTGGTCCTGTTTCTCGGCTCAACCGCCATCCTGTCGATGCCGACGGACATCTTCCCCGAGATCAACATTCCGGTCGTAACCATCGTCTGGCAATATACCGGGCTTAGTACGCCCGAGATGGAGCAGCGGGTCACGACCTACAGCCAATTCGCGCTGTCCTCCAGCGTCAACGGCATTCAGGACATCGAAGCGCAGACGCTGAACGGCATCTCGGTTCAGAAGGTGTTCTTCCAGCCCGACGTGAACCTGGACCTCGCGATCGCCCAGATCGTTTCGGCGACAAATTTCATCCGCGTGCTGATGCCGCCGGGCATCCAGGCGCCGGTCGTGGTTCAGTTTAATGCCTCCAGCGTTCCGGTGCTGCAGATCGGGCTGTCGTCAGATACACTCAACGAGCAGCAACTCTACGACTACGGGATATATCGCTTGCGGCAGCAGCTGGCGCCGATCCACGGCGTCACTTTGCCCACCCCGGCCGGCGGCAAGTACCGCCAGATCATGGTCGATCTCGATCCGTTGAAGCTGCAGGCCAAGGGGCTCACGCCGCTCGATGTGGTCAATGCCGTCAACGTCCAGAACCTGACGCTGCCGTCGGGCTCGGCCAAGATCGGCGATACCCAGTACACCGTCCGCACCAATGCGGTGCCGACCTCGATCGAAGATCTCAACAATATCCCGATCAGGTTCGCCAACGGCGCCACCATCTTCGTCAAGGATATCGGTCAAGTTCACGATGGCAACGCCGTACAACAGAACATCGTGCGGACGGATGGCCGCCGCTCGGTCCTGCTCAGCATCATCAAGAATGGCAACGCCTCGACGTTAGCCGTCGTGAACGCAGTCAAGGATGCCCTGGTCACCTCGCGCGCCGCCGCACCACCCGGCATGATGATCAAGGAGCTGTTCGACCAGTCGGTGTTTGTCAAAGCGTCGATCCAGGGGCTGCTCAGAGAAGGCGCCATCGCGGCGGTCTTGACCGCTCTGATGATCGTTCTGTTTCTCGGCTCCTGGCGCTCGACGCTGGTGGTGATGATCTCGATCCCGCTGTCGATTCTCTCGTCGCTGATCGTGCTGTATTTCCTCGACGACACCATCAACACCATGACACTGGGCGGCCTGGCGCTCGCGATCGGCATCCTGGTGGATGATTCCACGGTCACGATCGAGAACACGCATCGCCTGCTTACCGAAGAACATATGCCGTTGCCCTCGGCAACGCTGCATGGCGCCGCGGAAATCGCCGTACCCACGCTGGTCTCCACGCTCGCGATCAGCTGCGTGTTCGTCTCCGTCGTGTTCCTGCACGGGCCGGCCAAATATCTCTTCACCCCGCTCGGCCTTGCCGTCGTGTTTGCGATGCTGGCCTCCTACGGCTTTTCGCGAACGCTGACGCCCATCGCCATCGGCCTGCTGCTCAAGAACGAGCGTCACGGCGCGGAGGCCGGCGACGGGTGGTTTGCGCGCCTGTTCGCCAGGTTCGAGCGCGGTTTCGAAAGCATGCGCGCCAGTTACACGGATTTGCTCAACGGCTTGCTGCTGCATCGGCTCATCATACCGGCAGTTGCCGCCATCATCCTGCTGCTGGGCGGCACCTTGTTCGTGTTCGTCGGCCGCGACTTTTTCCCGGTCATCGATGGCGGCCAGATTCAGCTGCATGTGCGAGTGCCGGCCGGGACGCGCATCGAAAAGACCGAGCAAATGTTCCAGGAGGTCGAAGACAAGATCCGCGAAATCGTTCCAGCGGAGGAACGCGATCTCATTGTCGATAATATCGGCCTGCCCGCCCGCTCCTATAATTATGCATTCGGCGACGGTACCGCGACCGGCGTGAATGACGGGGTCATCCTGATCGCCCTGAAAGAAGACCACAAGCCGACGGCGACCTACATCAAGAAGCTGCGCCAGGTGCTGCCGGCGGAGTTTCCGCAAAATATCTTCTACTTCCAGGCCGCCGACATGGTGACCCAGATCCTCAACTTCAGCATCCCTTCGCAGATCAACGTGCGTACCGTCGGCTACAACCGAACCAACAACCTGCGCATTGCCAAGGAAATGCAGCAAAAGATCGCGGCCATTCCCGGCGTCGTCGACGTGCATCTGCAACAGGAGATCAATGGCCCTGAACTGTTCGCCCAGATCGATCGCGCGCGCGCCAGCCAGTTCGGCCTCACGGTGAACGATATCGCGCTCAACCTGAACACCAGCCTTAGTTCTTCAGAACAAGTGGCGCCGAATTTCTGGACCGACCCGGCCAACGGAACGCCGTATTACCTGGCGGTGCAGACCCCCGAATACAAGGTCAACTCGATCAACGCGCTCAAGAATACGCCGGTGACAAAGTTCACGGCCGCCAACAGTAACCCGGTGCCGGGGCTGCTCAGCAACGTCGCCACGCTGAAGCGTGACTCGATCGCGACCAATGCAAACCAGGCCAATGTGCAGCCGCTGTACGAGATCTTCGCCAACGCGGATGGCCGCGATCTGGGTTCGATCTCCACCGACATCAACAAGATCGTGGAGGAATACAAACCGCAATTGACGCCGGGTAACCGCATTGAGGTCATCGGTCAGATCGACAGCATGAACTCCGCGTTCCGCGATCTGGCGATCGGCATCATGTTTGCGGCGGTGTTCGTTTATCTGCTCATGGTGGTGAATTACCAGACCTGGGGTGATCCCTTCGTCGTGATCCTGGCGCTGCCGGCCACGTTCTGCGGGATCATCGCCATGCTCTATGTCACCGGTACCACGCTGAGCGTACCTTCGCTGATGGGGGCGATCATGGCGATCGGCGTGGCGTCCGCCAATTCGATCCTGCTCGTTACCTTCGCGCGCGAACAGCAGCTCGCCGGCATGACGGCCTTCGATGCGGCGATCTCGGCGGGCCGCACCCGTATCCGCCCCGTGCTCATGACCGCCACCGCGATGATCGTTGGCATGATTCCGATGGCGATCGGTGGGGCCGGCGAAGAGCAGAACGCCGCGCTGGCGCGTGCCGTCATCGGCGGACTTCTGTTCGCCACGCCGACGACGCTGTTCGTCGTGCCTTATCTCTTTGCCGTGCTGCGCAAACGCAACGATGGCAAGCCCGCGCGAGGCGTTTTCGCCGAGGATCCGCAATGAACCAGATCATCCCGCCCCCGCATGAAGCGACGCCGACGCATGAAGCGCCGGTCGAACACACCATCGGGCCTGCGACGGCGCCGCCAACGAGTTCGAAGGGCCGGATGATCCTGGGCACCGTCGTGCTGCTGATACTCGCTGGCGCGCTGGGCTACGGGTTCTGGCAGCATTACAGCCTCCACGCCGAAGTGATAGCGACGGCAGACCAGCGCCGCGATTTTGTCCCATCGGTGCGGACCGCGGCGATCAAAGCTAGCGAGAATTTCAGGTCGGTCACCTGGCCCGGAACGACGGAGGCTTTTGAGCAAGCCAATCTGTATGCCCGGGCCAGTGGCTATATCGCCAAACGCACCGTCGATATCGGCAGCCGGGTCAAGGCCGGCGATTTGCTGGTGCTGATCGCGGCCCCGGAGATTGATCACCAGATCGCGCAGGCCGAGGGCACGCTCACACAGCTTCGGGCAACGCTGCAGCAGGCGCAGGCCAATCGCGATCTGGCGCAGGTGACCTGGGACCGCGACGGCAAGTTGGTTCAGCAAGGCTGGACCACGGCGCAACAGGGCGACACAGATCGCCTCACCCTGAAAGCGCGGGACGCGGCGGTGGCGGTCGCGAGCGCCAACATCACCGCGCAGGAGGCGCAACTGCGCGTCCTCAATCAGCAGAAAACCTACCTCAGCGTGATCGCCCCGTTTGACGGGGTCATCACGCAGCGAAACATCGACGTCGGCAGCCTGGTGCAGGCGGATGCCGCCAGCGGGACATTTCTGTTCCAGCTGATGCACAGCGATGTGATGCGCATTCAGCTTTATGTGCCGCAGGACGACGCCCTTGGTGTCACGCCCGGCACCCAGGCCGTGGTGCGCGTGCCGGAAATACCGGGCCGTGACTTTCCCGGAATGGTCACCCGCATCGCTGACGCGCTCCAGCCAGGTTCACGAACGCTGCTGACCGAGATCGACGTAGCAAACCCCGACCATGCGCTGTCGCCGGGGCTCTATTGCCTGGTCGAACTGAAAATTCCGCGGAAGAGCCCATCCTTGATCGTTCCGTCTGAAGCGATCATTTTCAACCGTGAGGGCCTGAGTGTCGCGGTTATCGAGGACGGCGTAGCGCGGATCCGCAAAATCAACCTGGTACGGGATCTCGGCACGTCGGTCGAGGTCAACGCCGGGGTCAAGAACGGCGACCAGGTGATCCTCAGTCCCCAGGTCGACCTGACCGACGGACGCAAGGTCACCGCTCGAGCACCGCCGCCTGCCACCAAACCATAGAGCCGAGCCGGCGCCTTTCTTAAAACCCGCTGGAGTTATTTGGTGCCGAGCTTGGCGGCGTCCTCCCAGGTCGGGCATGTGCGCGATTCCAGCGGCAGGTCAAAGGGCTGATAATTGTCCTTGGTGATGACGGCCGGCTTCAGCACGATCTCCTTAACGACCGGCTGGTTGCGCGCCGCGCGAATGGCGATCATGGTGGCCACACAACCCTGGACGAAGCCGTCATAGTCGCCGCTGGCCAGCAGCTTGCCGGCCTTGATCGCATCAACGGCTTCCTTGGTGCCGTTGACGCCGATGACCACCGCCTTGCGGTTTGCCGCGTCGAGCGCCTCGATAACGCCGGTCGCCATGGCGTCGTTGGCTGCAAGCACGCCGTCGATCTGGAAATTGGATTGCATCAGGTTTTCCATCACCTGCAAAGCTTGAAGCCGCTGAAAGTTGCCGGGCTGCGAGGCCACGAGCTTTGCGTCCGGATTTTCCGCTAGCGCATCCTTGAAACCCCTGATGCGTTCGGCATTGGTCAGCGTGCCCTTGACGCCTTCGATGATGACGATGTTACCCTTGCCGCCGATGGTCTTCAGCAGAAAACGCGCCGTCTCAAGGCTTATCCTGTAGTCATCGCCCCCAACAAAGGACACGAACGAGCCGCCGGCCGAGTGGTCGGCGAAATTGACGACGGGGATGTTGGCGTCGTTGATCTTCTCAACCCCCGGCACCATCGCCTTGTAATCGACCGGATCTAGAACGATCGCGCTCGGCTTTTTTACCACCACGTCTTCGATCTGGCTGAGCTGCTCCGAAATGCTGTCGGATTTGGTCGGAATGTAATGCAACGTCTTCGCACCGAGCGATTTTGCTGCGAGATCCGCGCCGACGCGGACGGCCTGAAAAAACGGGTTGGTCTGGTTCTTGGTGAATACGGCGATGGTTTCGCCATCAGCCCGAGCCCCCGTCGCGATTCCGCCCAGCACAAGCAGGGTCAGCGTCACGCAAATGGATTTATGATGATGTTTCATATCTCCGTCCCTCCAGTTGGCCTGTTGAATCTCAAAAGGATTTATCGGGCACGCTGACGCGACTTCATGTCGAGCCACACGGTGAGAATGAGAATGATTCCGGTAACGAACGGTTGCCAGCTCGCATTGACCTGCAAGAGATTCATCCCGTTCAGCACCAATGTCAAAATCAGCGCGCCAACGAACGTGCCGAATACGGTGCCGACGCCGCCGAACAGGGATGTACCGCCGATCAGCACCGCCGCGATCGCAGGTAAGGTGAGGCTCTCGCCGATGTCGGCTTGCGCGGAATTCAGCCGCGCGAGAAAGACGATGGACGCCAGCCCGGCCATCGCGCCGGAGACCGCATAGACCATCAGCAGCCGCCGGTTGACCGGAATTCCCGACAGTCGCGCCGCTACCGGATTGGCCCCGATCGCGTAGATCTGCTGTCCCCAGGTGGTGCGCTGCGCGAAAAATGTGCCGATGGCGAGAAAGATCACCAGCAGATAGACCGGCGTCGGCAGGCCGAGCAGATAACCGCTGCCAATCTGGCGGAAGCCCGGCGGGAATCCATGAATGGTCTCCCCCGCCATGTACCAGTAAGTCAGGCCGTTCAGCACCCACAGCATGCCGTAAGTAGCGATGAAAGACGGGATGCGCAACATCGTCACCATCAGGCCATTGAGCAGGCCGACGCCGGCGCCCGTCGCAAGCCCGGCGAGCACGCCGAGGGCCGTCGAGCCGGTCTGATGGATCACGGTTCCGGCAATGCAGGCGGACAGCGCAACGTTGGCGCCAACCGAAAGATCGAGGCCGGCCGTGAGCACCACCAGCGTCAAGCCCGACGCAACGAGGAAATTAAGGCTCGCCTGCCGCAGCACATTCAAGATATTGCCAAGGCTGAAAAACGATTCACTCAGTAATGACAGCGCGACGCAAATCACGAGCACTGTGAGCAAGCGATAGAGCACCTGCGTGACATCTTCCGACACCAGAGATCGTCGCGGCACGATGGCCAGCTTTGTCGCATCGCTCATGATCGGCTCCGCAATCCGTCGAAGAACAGGGCGAAGATAACCAGGGCACCGACGCTGGCGACTTGAACGGATGACGGCAGCGCCATCAGGTTGATCCCGTTTCGCAAAACGCCGACGGCCATGACACCGAGCGCGGTGCCCGGCAGCCAGCCGTTACCGCGCTCGAACGATGTGCCGCCGACCGCGACCGCGGCAATGGCATCAAATTCGAGGCCGAGACCCGCGGTCGGATGTCCGGAATTCATCCGCGCCGTCATCAGCAGCCCGGCAATGCCCGCCATCACCCCGCCGATCGCATAGACGGCGATCAGCAATTTTGTCGAAGACTTGCCCGCATATATCAGCGCCTCGCGATTGCCACCAAGCGCAAAAATGTAGGTGCCGAAGCGCGTGCGATAAAGCAGGCTATCAAAGGCCAAATAGGTGATCAGCGCTACGATGACTGGCACGGGTATGCCGAGAAGCGTGGCGGAATAGATATCGCGCACGGTGTGCGGAATGCCAACCACGCTTTGGCCGTCGCTGACGATCAGCGAAAGACCTTGCGCCATTCCGAGCGTGCCGAGCGTCGCGACGAACGGCGGAATGCCGATCACCGATACCAGCCAGCCATTGATCGTTCCGAACGCGACGCCGACCACGATAGCCGCCGCAAGACCCGCCAGCATCGACCCCGTTGCCAGCGAGACGATGGCGACGGCCAGCGACGTCAGCGTCAACACCGCACCCATCGAAAGATCGAGCCCCTCGGTCATGATGATCAGCGTCATCGGCAAGGCCAGCATCATCAGGATGGTCGACTGAACAAGCACGTTGGAGATATTGGCTACCGACAGAAATCCTGGAGCAAAGGCGCCGAACACCACAACCAGCAGTCCCAGCATGATGGCAACGCCGGGAATACGTTGCAGCGGATGGACCGATAGCGCCACGGCACCTTCACGCATCGTGCATCGCCAATTTCAGGATGTTTTCTTCGGTGAGTTCGGTCCGGGACAAATGTCCCGCAATCCGGCCTTCTCGCATCACATAGGCGCGATCGCAGACGTGGCAGATTTCGGTCTGCTCCGATGAAATCATCAGCGCGGCTGCGCCTTCCACGACCAGCCGCTCCATCAGTGTGAAGATTTCGAACTTTCCGCCGACATCGATGCCGCGCGTCGGTTCATCGATGATGTAGAGCCTGGCGCCGGTAGCCAGCCATTTGCCGATCACGACCTTCTGCTGGTTGCCGCCGGACAGAAGACCGACCGCCTGTTTGGTGCTCGGCGTCGCAATTCGCAGCTGCTGCACCAAATCTTCGCCGACGCGCCGGGCGCGGTTTGCCCAGAACAGGCCTGACGGAAACAACTTGCGCAGTGAAGCGACGACGAGATTGTCCCCCACCGAACGTCGCATGGCGAGACCTTCGGTCTGGCGGCTTTCGGGTATCAGCGCAAGCCCAAGCCGGGCCGCATGATCGGGACCGCCGGTGATCGGCTTGCCATCGAAGATGATCTCGCCCGCTGTCTTCTTGTCCGCACCGAAAATCGCGCGCGCCACTTCGGTTCGGCCCGATCCGACCAGACCACAAAGCCCGACAATCTCGTTTTGGCGAACGAAAAGGTCGATGTCGGAGATGCCGGTTGCCGTCGACAGGCCCTTGACCTCGAGGATGATCTTGCCAGGCGTCTCCACGAATTTCTGAGGGTAGCTCATGTCGACGGTGTGGCCGACCATCATGCGCACCAGCTCGTCCGGCGACGTGAGATCCGGACGAACCTCGCCGATCCGGCGGCCGTCACGCAACACGGTGATGCGATCGCCCAGGGCGAAGACTTCTGGAATGCGATGCGAGATATAGATGATCGCCACGCCGTCGGCCTTCAGGCGCGCGATCAGCGCGAACAGCAATTCGCTTTCGCGATCGGATAGCGCAGCGGTCGGCTCGTCCATCACCAGGATGCGCGCGTTCTGGCTGATGGCCTTGGCGATTTCCACCATTTGCCGATGCGCGACACCAAGCTTTTGTACCGTGACCGAGGGATCGATGTCGAAGCCGATCGAACTCGAGAATGCGCTTGGCGTCGCTAAGGATTTTACGGCGATTGATCGTGTAAGGGACGCGCCCGGCGGGTTCGCGGCCAAGGAAGATATTCTGCGCAATATCAAGATACGGAACCAGCGAGAATTCCTGGAAGATCACCGCAATGCCGAGCTTCTGCGCGTCGGCCGTGGAATGGATCGCGACTTTCTCACCCCTGTAGTAGAAGTCACCGCTGTCGGCGCGATAGGCCCCGCACAGCACCTTCATCAGGCTCGACTTGCCGGCGCCGTTCTCGCCGAGCAGCATGTGAACTTCGCCGGGCCATATCGAAAACGACACATCATCCAGCGCCTTGACACCAGGAAATTCCTTGCTGATGCCACGCAGCTCAAGCAAAGGCGCTCCGCTCCGGGTGCCATGCGCGACGTCACCGATCTGGACGACCGTACTCATGGATGCACCTTTGGCGACGAGAGACGCGGATCGAGTGTTCGCACGGCAATTCGTATTCAAGGCCGCAACGTTTCGGACCTCAGAAACCGAGCGCACCTACGAGGCCGTCGCGCCGCTCACTGGCCGCTTGATTGTCGCCAGCCACGCAACATTGATGGCAGAGACGATCCAATTAGCAACTAGTCTACGCTAGTCAATAGCTCTCTACACCCTTCAGTAGCTCAATTCTCCGAGTTGTCCGAAGTTTGCGTTTGAAGGCGGCATAGCCCGCACTGCAATGTGCTGGCGGCAATTTGCCCTTGGAGATTGAAACGAAACAAATCAAGTACTGGAAAGCGATTTTCGAACGCTGAAAATCCAGAATTTGCCGGTGACCAATACATGCCATGCGTCCCAACCATCGTCGCACATTTGTCTAACTTTCCGCTGAATTCCGGCCGGTTCTCATCAACGCCCAGCGCGCCGGTCTGCGCCAGCCGGGACAAGCGCTCTTTGTCATAGCCGAGTAAATCGCCCAGCACCTCCCTTGTATGTTGGCCGACGGCGGGCGCGGCGACCGGATCCGCTATCGGCGTGCGCGAATATCGAATCGGCAATCGCACATTTGGCACCCAACCAACCTTCGGGTGCGGAATCCGGGTCACGATCTCATGCTCTCTTGCTTCCGGCGAGCGAATGGCCTCGCCGACGGTGCGCACTTGCCCGCACGGCACCCCCGCCGCGCGCATCTTCGACTGCCAATACGGCCATGGCTGCTGCGCGAAGGCCTCGCCAAGGATCCCGAACAGCTCGTCTCGCCGTCGAATTCGCGCCGGCCCGGTCGCGTAGATCTCCGCCGCCGCCAAATCCGGGCGATCAATCACCTGCGACATCAGGCGCTGAAAGATCTTGTCGTTGCCGCAGTTGATATAGAAGGTGCGGTCCTGCGCCTGAAATACGCCCGACGGGCAGGTGTCAGGGCTGGTGTTGCCATGTCGCTTCGGGTCGGCGCCGCTGAAGAGCTGCTGCAGCGTGGCGTAACCGGTCATCAATACGGCGTTGTCAAACAGCGAGACCTCGATTGCTTGACCGAGACCGCTGCGATCACGCGCCACCAGCGCGCCAAGCACCGCGTTTGACGCCATCATCGCCGTGCTGATGTCCATGACCGGCGACAGCGCACGCACGCCTTCGCGGTCGGCATAGCCATTCATGGAAACGAACCCGCTCTCGACCTGCGCAATCGGATCAAAACCGAGCCGATCGGCGAATGCACCGTCCCGGGCATAGGCCGATATCGAACAGTAAATGACCTCCGGATTGAGTTTGCGGCAGCTGGCGTAGTCGAGACCCAATCGGTCCATGACGCCTGTCGAGAAATTTTCGACGACCACATCGGCCTTGCCGATCAATTCGCGCACCGTCTCCAGGCCTTCCGGCGATTTGAGATCGATCGCCACGCTGCGCTTGTTGCGGTTGGTCCAGAGAAACGGCGCGCCATAGTTGAGATCCGGGTGCAGCGGCGGATAGCGGCGGAGATCGTCGCCCCGGCCGGGCGCCTCGATCTTGATCACCTCCGCGCCCATGTCGGCCAGGATCATCGTCGCCAGCGGTCCGGCTATGAAGTGCGAGAAATCGATGACCCGTATTCCCTCCAGCGCCTTTGGCGCATGAGCAGGACGGGGCGTATGTTCAGGAAATTCCGCTTCAAGCCGATCCAGCATGTTTGATATCCCCGTTGTCGTCCAAATCTTGTCCGAAATCTTGTCGGCCGAAATCTTGTCGCTGACGCCTTCAGTGCCGATCGTCGCTCAGGATTCTCATTCGTTGCACCCGCTTTTCGATTGATGTGGTTCAGACATCCAGCACCAGCGTGGATGATTTCGAGCCTGAGCAGCAGATCATCATGGTCCGGTTTGCCTGCTGCTCT
Source organism: uncultured Pseudomonadota bacterium (assembly GCA_963725555.1). Classification (GTDB taxonomy): domain Bacteria; phylum Pseudomonadota; class Alphaproteobacteria; order Rhizobiales; family Xanthobacteraceae; genus Bradyrhizobium. Next base: position 287,144 of record CAVRYV010000019.1, read on the forward strand.
TCCTTGGTGAGATACAGGTCCCGGTGATCGGGTGTGCCTTCGATCACCCGGGTCTCGCAGGTGCCGCAGACCCCCTCGGTGCAGGCAAAGCTCGCTGCTATTCCGGCCTCGAGCAATGCATCCAGTATCGTCTTGCCGGGCTCCACGACGATCGTTCGGTTGCTCCGCGCCAGCCTCACCTCGAAACCACCCTCGATCGCCGGCGGCTCCTTGGGCTTGAAATATTCGACATGGACGTAGGCGCCGGGCCGACCCACCGCGGCCGCCTCGAAGGCTTCGAGCATCGGCACCGGACCGCAGCAGTAAAGGTGCGCATTGGCCGGCGCATCTTCGACGATGGCCGGCAGGTCCAGCAGGCGACCGGATTTCTCCTGGTCAAAGTGCAAATGGAGGTTGGAACGAATATCGGGCCGAAGCGCATTCAGCTCGTCGAGAAAGGCCGCAGCGCCGCGCGTCCTCGCTGCATAAAACAATTCCCAGGAGCGGCCGAGCGCTTCGAGCCTTCGAGCCATCGAGACTAGCGGCGTAATTCCGATGCCGCCGGCGATCAGCACAGAGTGAGTGGCGTTCTCCTCCAGCACGAAGTTGTTACGGGGATGCGAGATCGTGACGACATCGCCAGCGCGCACCGTGTCATGCAACTGTCTGGAGCCTCCCCGGCCCGCGGCATCCCTGTGGACCGCAATGACATAGCGCGCCCGTTCGTTTTGATCGTTCACAAGCGAGTAACTGCGGATCATTCCATCCGGAAGATGGACGTCGACATGCGAGCCGGCCGTGAACGCTGCGAGATCGCCGCCATCGGGCGCCACCAGCTCGTACGAATTGATGTTCTCGGCTTCATAGCTGATGCGCTTGACTCGTATTTGCATCGTGCTGTCAGCCATCGCGCCACGCCCGCTTGGTAACGGCCGCATCATTGAGGTCTTGATGGCCTGATATGGTCATAGCTTGTACCCGAAATCGGTACCGAGCCGTGCGCGCATGAACTCCGCACCTGCGTCCACCCACGAAGCCGCCTGCGGCAACTGCAGGGAAACAGCCCGCACCATGAAGACATCGGGATCACCGACGCCTTTCGGCCTTGTGCCGTGGTCGCGGTAGGCTCCGAGGGTCTCCAGCAACAGCCGTCGGGTCATCGCGATGCCGGTGTCACTGGAGCACAGGTTCTCCCTGGTTCGATCGAATATCGGCGAGATGCCGCTTTGGCACGCGCCATCCTGAACCCACAGCCCCGGCAAGCCCGAAAACCAGGCAGTCTGCTGCGCTTCGTAGTTGAACTGGTATCCGTTCTGCGGGTTGTATTTGGTCCAATAGTCCGCATACGGAACCGTTACCGGACGCTGAAGGAGAGCATGGCGGCTGGCATGCCCGCTCTCGCGGCCGTTATGCCCCTGTTCAAAAACCTGGCGCGTCTTCGGCAGCAAGGCTTGCGAAGGGTGATACGAAAACATGATGCAAAGCGTGTTCTCGTCGTCGATCGGCACCCAGGCGTGCCCGCTCAGATCCGGGAACGGCGACAGCGGCGGGACCAGCGTATAGAACGGCAGCAGAAACTGATTGACGCGCCAGTACAGCGTATCCTCATCGTAGTTTCGCCTGGCAGCGATACTCATCCCGAAATCCTGCTTGATGCATTCGAAAGTCGGGCGAAGGTCGCGTTTCTGGATCCAGGCGCTCGTCGTGCCCTGCGCGTCAAGCCGTCCATGCAGCAGCGGCGCATGGGCCGAGTCGATTTCGCCTTCGACCGCCTGCAGCCAATTGCACTCCTGAACCCGCACCGAGATGTGCACCTGCTCAGGCGGGACCAGATTCCATTCGAGATTCGGCAGCGGCGGAGGATTGTCGGCGTCAGGCCCCATATAGGTCCAGAGCATGCCGTTACGCTCACGGCAGGGATAAGCCTTGATCCGAACCCGCTCTTTGAGACGGCTGCGAACCGGCTCCGCGGGCATGTCGGTCACAGCGCCGGTCACGTCGAACTTCCAGCCGTGATAGACGCATCGCAATCCGCAATCTTCGTTCCGCGCAAAAACCAGCGGGGCGCCGCGATGCGGGCAAGCCTGGTCGACCAGCCCGATCGCGCCCTCGGAATTCCTGAAGGCCACCAGATCTTCGCCCAAGCAGCCGGATGCGCTTCGGCTGCCCGTCTTTGACGAGATCGACCGAGGGCAAAAACGGAATCCAGTAAAGGCGAAACAGCTCTCCGAGCGGCGTGCCTTTTCCGACCCTGACCAGCCTTTCATTATCTTCGTGCGAGAGCATGAGCTTCCTCCGCCATATCCAGCGCTACGACCCGGGATTTGTTGACGCTGCGGCTTCCAGCAAGGCCACGATGCGGGTGGACAGTCCCAGATCGCGCGCGGTCCATAGCGGGTCGGATCCGACAGCGGTTGGCGCGGAACCGGCGGCTGCTGGCCCGCCTCCACCAGGCCGACGATGCATCTCGATCGGCTCCGCTCCAGCTCCCTCAACGCGTCTTCGATCACGAAGCCTTCCGCGGTGCAGCCCGGCAATTCCGGATAGGCCAGCCGCACGAGCCATTTGCCCGGCTCGGTTTCGACCGCCTCGGCTTCCAGCAAGTAAGGCACCGACAACAGCTCGCGTAGATCCAAGCGATCCTCCCTGAGCGAGCGTCGCTCTTGCGCGGCTTTTTATTGTTACGTATACGTACTATATTGCGGCCGGACTGACAATAGCCAAGCAGCCCTCGCCTGGATGATTTCCGGCATGGGTATCGCGGACCCGGTTGAGGCTGGATCGTCCAGCTGCTAACGGCAATGGTTGATTTCGAGGACGAAAATTCAGGTCAATGACGGCATGGCAACCCAGAAAAGCATGAAGTCGGGTTCTGCCGCGGAGATCGCTCGCAACTGGCAACTGGAGAGCGGCATCGGGTTTCTGCTCCGGCTGCTCGAAGCCCGCTACGACGTCCTGTACCAAAATTTGACGGGCCAGAGCGACATCACTCCACGTCAGTTCGGCGTGCTCATCGCATTATATCAGCAAGGACCACTGACGGCCTCGGCCCTCGCCGAACGCATCAGCTGCGATCGAAATACACTTAGCGAAATGCTCAAGAGGATGACGACGCGGAAACTGATTGCAAAGAAAAACAATTCGAAAGATCGGCGATCGATCCAGGTTCAGATCACGGCCAAAGGAGAAGAAGCCCTTTTGGCTGTTGTGCCCGCCGCGGCCGAACTGCAAAACAGATGCTGGCGCCCATGTGCCAGGAAGATCGCGCGCATTTTCTCAAATGCATGCTGGCGATCGCCAAGGCGCCCGCCGCCGGATTCTGCGGCAGGTGCGTCTTAGCCGCTTAAACCTTGGCGCGCGGCTTGCCGAAAGCGCCCGATTCGGCAAGCCGGGCGATGGCCTCGGGCGGCAGGCCAAGCAGCGAAAGAACCTCGTCTCGATGCGCACCGATCCCAGGTATGTCGCGCTGCATCGACGTCCGCGCGCCCGACATTTTCCAGGGCGCATTGACCCCGAGAAATTCGCCGGCGCCGTCTTCTATCTCGGCGAATGCACCTCGGTGCAGCAGATGCTGATCGGTCAGAGCCGCCCCGGGATCGCGGTATTCCGCACAGGGGACGCCGGCGCGGTCGAGCGCGGAAATGCAATTCGTCACGGTGTGGCGTTCGGTCCATGTCTCGATCATTTGCATCATCGCGTTCCAGTTCGCGGCCCGCGCCGGCAAGGTCTTGAATAGCGGGTCGCTGCTCAATTCGCTGAGCCCCGTGACCTCGCGCAGCGCCGTCAAAATTTCGCGGCCGTGACCGGCGCAATCAAGATGTCGCCGTCCCGGGCGCGGACCGGCCCGTAGGTCGGGCGCGCGGTATGAATCGGGAATTGCGCCTCCTGCAATTCGTAGACCAGCAGGTTCAGCATGCAATCCATCAGCGCAACGTCGATGCGCTGGCCCTCGCCGGTCCGCGCGCGCTGCACCAGCGCGGTCTGGATCGCGGAAAAGCCAAAAATCCCGCCGAGCATGTCGGCGACGAAGACGGCTCCCGCCGCGGGCCGATCCCGATCGCCGGCATATTTCATCAGCGCGCGATCGAAACCGCTTTCGGCATGAACGATCATCGCGTAGGCCGCACGCTCGGCGGCCGGGCCGGACTGTCCATAGCCGGAGATCGAGCAATAGATCAGCCGCGGGTTGATGGCCCGCAAGCGCCTCGTAACCGAGGCCGAGGCGATCCATCACGCCGGGCCGAAAATTCTCCACGACGATATCGGTCTCCGCGACCAGCCGGTGAACGAGCTTGATCGCATCGGGGCTCTTCAGGTCCAGCGCGAGGCTTCGCTTGCCCGCATTGAGCTGACCGAAATAGGCGCTGTGTCCGTCGCGCAAGGGGGCGCGCAGCCGCATGTCGTCGCCTTCCGGCGGCTCGATCTTGATGACCTCGGCGCCGACATCGGCAAGCAGTCGCGCACAATAGGGGCCGGCCAGCATGATCGAGAAATCGAGCACGCGCACGCCTTCGAGCGGCGCCGTCCTGGTATCCGATTCCTGCATATCGATTGCTCCTATCTGGGCAGTCCAAGCCCGCGTTGCGCGATCAGGTTTCGCTGAATTTCGTTGGTGCCGATGCTGATGACCCACATCAGCGAATGACGCAGGTTTTGCTCGAACCGGCCGTTGTCGAGCGCCCCCGGCATCTGCTCGGAGAGCGCAGCACGCATGCCGAGAATGTCGAGAGCGGTCTCGCCAAAGCGCTCCATCAGCTCGCCGGAGAACACCTTGCTGATCGCGCCGTATTCCGGCGGCGTGATCCCGTCGACCGCAAGTTTCGCGCAATGCATCATCAACTGGCGGCCGACCTCAATTTCGGATGCAAGCGTCGCCATTCTGTCCCGGACGAGCGCATCATCGCAGAGCGGCGGCCCGTCGCGCCGGACGCCATCACATGTTGGCGCAATTGCTCGAAGGCATGCGTCACCTTTAGAACGATGCCGCCGCCGACCAGGCCGCGCTCAAAGGCCAGCGCCCCGGTCAAGACTTTCCATCCGCCATTGACCTCACCGACGAGGTTTTCGAGGGGAATGCGGACGTTGTCATAAAAGATGTTGGCAAAGGATCCGTCATACATCGTGGTGGCAGGCCGGATGGTCATACCCGGCGCTTCCATGGGCAGAATGAACATGCTGATCCCGGCATGCGGCGGCTTGGCATGCGGATCGGTTCGCGCGGCGAGGAACATGTATTTTCCCCACCAGGTCGTGGTCCAGATCTTCTGGCCGTTGATCACCCAGCAGTCGCCGTCGCGCACCGCGCTGGTGCGCATCGCCGCCAGATCGGAGCCCGCCTGGGGTTCGCTGTAGCCCATGCCATGCATGGCTTCGCCGCGCAGAATTTCCGGCAGGTATTTCCGCTGCTGCTCGGGCGTGCCGAACATCATCAGCGCGTTGGCCTGGATCGCGGCACCGATGCGCGGCGCCTCGCCGCGCTCCATGGTCTCGATAAAAGCGATCTGCTCCAGCGGGGAACGCCCCTGGCCGTCGAACTGCTGCGGCCATCCGAGCCCGATCCATCCCGTCTTGCCCATTTCCCGTGCGAATTCCGGATCGAACTCGCGCTTGGCGAAGGGTCTGGCATCGAAGGCGGCCTTGCGGTCACCCGACCAGTTCTGCTCAAGCCAGAATTGCGCGGTCTCGCGCAACGCGTTGCCGGCAGGGCCGAGATCATATTGCGGCAGGCCCTCACCGCCATGATCGAACAGAAACGAGGCGATCGTGACGCCTGCGCATGCGGTGCGCCGCCAAGCGCGATCGTATCGAGGTGCACGCGTTTGAAATGACGCGGCGCCTCGTGCTCTTCGGCATAGCCGATGGCGCCAAAGGCGTGTTGGGTTTCCAGCGAAACGCGCCGCAACGCCTCACCCGCGAACGCAACCGCAGCATTGGCGAAATAGCGCCAGTTGCGGTCATCCTGGTCGTGCAGACGCGCCGCATCGTCGAGCGTTAGCCGCACGCCTTCAAGCGCGATCAGGCAATTGGCGAGCTTGTGCTGGATCGCCTGGAATTTTCCGATCGGTTGCCCGAACTGATGACGCTCTTTGGCGTAGTCGACCGCCAGTTCGAAGGCGCGCCGGGCCGCACCATAGGCGCGCGCCGTCAAGGCAAGCTTTGCTTCCGGCAAGAGATCATCGACGACAGGCCGCTGCAGCCTGATCGCGTCCGCGGCCACCGCACTCACTCGAATTTCGTAAAGACCCCACGCTCCCATCGCGCGGGTCGGTTCGATATCTAGCCCGGCAGCGCCCAACTCGATAATAGCAAGCTCCGACTCGTCGATGGGCACCACAAGATGCGTGCAGCTTGCGGCGACTTCGACGAAGCGAAGCAATCCGCTGGCGCGCTCATTCTCAACCCGAATCGAGCCTTCGTTGCGGTCAGGCGCGAAAGCTCCGAAGGAAAACGCGATCCGGGCGGTGCCATCATGCAATTTTCGGCGAAGTTCGACCGCAGCTTCGTTATCGCAGTCCGAAAGCGCCAGGTTGGTGAGCGCGGCCGACCACATCGGCGCGAGGCATGCAGCCCGGCCTAGTTCCGCCATCACCACCAGAATCTCGCGAAGCCCGCCCTCGTTGAAATCGGAACCGAGTGGGGCGACGCCCTGCCCCACCAGCCCGTTCCAGATCGACGATATGGCTTCCGGCAGAGCGATATCGCTTGCGGCAGCGGCCGCATCCCAGCGCTCAGCGAGAAAGCCCCGCAGGGAATCGCGGAGCATCTCCCTGATCTCGTCATTCGGGAGCTGAGCCGACTCCATCGGAAGCGCTATCCCTGGCCGTATTTCGGCTTGCGCTTTTCCTTGAAGGAGAGCGCCGCTTCCTTGTGATCGGCCGTTTCGAACGTCACCTGCTCCAGCGCCATCGACGCCTCCAGCAGCATGTTCACCCGTTCCTTGACGATTTGGTTGATCGACAATTTGGTCCAGCGAATGGCCCAGGTCGGTCCATTGGCGAGTTCCAGCGCGATCTCGCGGGCTTTGGCCAGCACCTCGCGAACGCTCCACCACGTGATTGACGAGCCCGATCCGTTCGGCCTCTTTGCCCTTCAGCAAGGTGCCGCGGATCAGGTACTCCTTGGCCTTGTTGACGCCGATCAGCAGCGGCCAGATTATTGTGCCGCCATCGCCGGCGACGAGACCGACGCGGGACACGTGGGTATCGCCGATGCGGGCGTCTTCGGCCATCACGGTGATATCGCAGAGCAGCGCATGCGTTGCCGCAAGACCGATGGCGTCGCCATTGATGGCGGCGATGATCGGCTTGTCGAGTTCGAGCTGACGTGTGACCGCCCGCCGGCTGATCATGGGATCATGCACTTCGCCCTCTTCGAGAACGTCGCCACCCGGCCGCTCCGACATCGCCTTGACGTCGCCACCGACGCTGAAGAAGTCGCCTGCGCCCGTGAGCACCACCACATTGACGGCATGATCGTCGCCGAGGTCATCCCAGATCGTCCGCAATTCCCGAATCAGCTTCTGGTTGATGGCGTTTCGCGCCTCCGGCCGGTTAAGGCTTACGGTGGCTATCTTGTCGGCCACCTCAACCTTCAGGCACTCGTATTTGGCATAGCTGGACATTTCTTCCTCCTTGTTTCTCGAGGCTGTTCGTTCGATCCGGCATCGGCGTTGCCGGCGATTTGATCGTGCTTAGCGGCGCATTCCCGGCTGCACCTCTGCCAAGGCGACATGAAGCGACATGGCGCCCGGGTCCTGCTCCAGCATCCGCTGAACCGACTCCAGATGAGCCCGCATCAGCCGCGTCGCCGCCGAAACGTTTCGCGCCCGCAACGCTGAAAGGAATTGGCGCCGCTTTTCGACCAGCCGTGGCGTCGCCGCACCACTTGAGGCGACCTTGGCGTATACGAAGCGCATGTGAATCTCGGTGACCGAATCCATGATCATGGCAATGACCTTGTTTCCAGTCGCCGACGCCAGCAGCTTGTAGAACTCTCGCGAGCATTCGACGCGATCCAGCAGCCGGCCTTCGCCCGTCGCAAGTTCTGTGCGTTCGATATTCGCCTCCAGCGCCTCGAAGTCGGAATGCCGTGCGTTGGCGCAGGCGAGACGCACCACCAGATCGAGCACATGGATGCGCGCCAGAGACAGTTCCCGCACCGAGATCGTTCCGAGACTCAACATGTCGCGCATGACGATGTTCATGCGGCTGGTATCGCCGGTCTGGACGAAGGCGCCGCCCTTGACGCCTTTGCGCAGCCGCAACACGCCCGCCATCTCCAGGCTGCGCAGCGCCTCGCGCAAAACATTGCGGCTGACGCCGAGCTGCTGGGCCAGATCGCGCTCGGGCGGCAGCTTGTCGCCCGGCTTCAGAACGCCGAGCGCCAGCTGTTCGCGGATGCGCTCGCAGATTTCCTCGAACGCGCGCCGGGTATGAATCGGGCTGAATTGAACCGGCCCCGGCGTAGCCGCCGCGCGGCTATCGACGGCTCGTTCTCGCCGGGTGAGCGGGAGCAATCGAGGGCGGGCGGGCTGAACGAGGGCTTGACTTCGGTGGCATGGCGATCATTATTAAATGGATCACCCATTAAATGGAAGCCCTTTTTTAGCTTCCGACGAGACAATCCGAGGTCTTTGATGAGCTTCGCCGAAGAACAGGTGGCTTTTCGCGACAGCATCCGGAAGATGGTGGCGAAACACGTGGCGCCGATCGCCGCCGAGATCGACGAGACCGATCGCTTTCCGCTGGAGATCGTCAAGCTGTTCGGTGAAATGGGGCTGATGCAGCTTTGGGTGCCCGAGCAGTATGGCGGCCCACACGGAAATCTGACGATGGTCTGCATCGCCCGTGAAGAAATTGCCAGGGCTTCGCCGGCCTGCGCCTCGATCGCCGGCCTCAACAGCATGTTCATCATGCCGCTGCTGCATTTCGGCTCGGAAGAACAACGCAGGAAATATCTGCCGATCATCGCCAAGGGTGGCGTCGTGACGGCGATCGCGATTTCCGAGCCACAGGCGGGTTCCGATGTCACCGCCATCAATACCCGCGCCAGGAAGGATGGCGACTGCTACGTCCTCAACGGTCGCAAACAATGGTGCAGCTATGGCGTAGCCGCCGATTATATCGTGGTCATGGCCCGCACCGGCGATGGTCCGGGCGCCGACGGAATCAGCGCGTTCATCGTCGAGCCCAAAAACATGCCCGGCATCAGCTTCGGGCGCCATGAACGCAAAATGGGCTTCCGCGGTGCGCCGAATACGCCGATATTCTTCGACAATGTCCGCGTGCCCGTGGAAAATCTGGTCGGCGAGGAAGGCAAAGGTTTTCGGGCATCGATGCGCGCGCTTGATCTCAACCGTCCGACCATCGGCGCTCAATCGGTCGGGCTCGCACAAGGCGCGTTCGATGCGGCGCTGGCTTACGCGAAGGAACGCAAGCAGTTCAAAAAATCCATTTCGGAATTCCAGGGCGTGCAGTTCATGCTGGCCGATATGGCGATACAGATCGAGGCCGCACGCGCCCTCGTCTACGAATGCGCCCGCGCCGGCGACGAAGGCGACTGGAAGCGCCTGAACCTTCTTGCCAGCATGGCGAAATGCTTCGGCAGCGACATGGCCATGAAGGTCACGACCGACGCCGTTCAGATCTTCGGCGGCTACGGCTACACGATGGATTATCCGGTCGAACGCATGATGCGCGACGCCAAGCTGACCCAGATCTTCGAGGGCACCAACCAGATCCAGCGCGTCGTCATCGCGCGTGAACTCTTGAAACAATAAAACGCATCAACAAGAAACGGAGGAAACGAAATTGACCATGTCAGCACGGTGCCTTTCGAGCACACTGGCCGCATTCGCGCTTTTCACCGCATCACAGGCATCGGCGCAGAGCGCATACAGTCCAGGCGCCAGCGACACCGAAATCAAGCTCGGTCAATCTACGCCGCTCAGCGGCCCGGCATCCGCTTTCGGCGCCGGTGCTGGACGCGCCGTGGTCGGCTATTTCCAGATGCTGAACGAACAGGGCGGCATCAATGGCCGCAAGATCGCCTTTACCCAGCTCGACAATGCCTACAGCGCCCCCAAGGCGGTTGAACAATCGCGCAAGCTGGTGGAAGACGTCGGCGTGCTGGCCGAAGTCGGCACCATCGGGACTGCACCGAATGTCGCCATCCAGAAATTCCTGAACTCCAAGCAGGTGCCGCAACTCTACATCACAGCGGGCGGACGCCGGTTCAACGATCCGAAGGCTTTTCCCTGGACCGTGCCGCTCTATCCTGATTTCGAAACCGAAGGAGCCGTCGTCGCCAAATACATCCTGAAGAACCGCCCCGGCGCCAAGATCGGTGTCTTCCATCAGAACGACGATTTCGGCAAGGACTACCTCAGAGGGCTACGCACAGGCCTTGGCGCGCAAGCGTCCCAGATCGTCGCGGTGGCGTCCTATGAGGTTTCCGATCCGACCATCAATTCGCAGATCGTTCAATTGAAGGCCGCTGGCATCGATACCCTGGTCGAGCAGTCCTCGGCAAAGGCCACCGCGCAATCGATCCGCAAACTCCATGAGCTGAACTGGAGCCCGCTCCACATTATCGGTGGTTCGGCCGCCTCGGTCGAAACCGTGCTGAGGCCCGCCGGCCTCGACGCCTCGAAGGGACTGGTCACCACCCAGTTTCTCAAGCAGCCAGGCGACCCGGCGTGGGCCGATGATGAGGAGATGAAGACCTACAAGAGCTTTCTCGCGAAATACGCGCCCGGGGCCGATCCGGACGACTATTCCGTATTGGTTGCCTACATGAACGTGAACGGAGTCGCACTCGCGCTTAGGAAATGCGGCGACCAGCTCACCCGAGAGAATCTGGTTCATCAGGCAACTTCGATGCATGGCGAACGGCTGCCATTGATGCTGCCGGGGATTTCGATCAGCACGCAGCCGGACGACTACACGCCGTTCAAAACCTTGCGAATTGCGATTTTCGACGGGAAGAGCTGGACGCTAAGTGGCGATCCGTTGTCCGCCGACTGAAATCGCAAGAGTGCTTTGCTACCTCGCGCAGCCGTCACAACAGGGCAACGCTTAAGCTCGCAAGCTTCTGGCATGGCCAAGGTTCCGAGCGGCGGGTCAATAAATTATCCCTCGGCTCGAACGGCGCGGTCTTTTTGTTTGATTTTTTCGGACGCCGAACGCTGACCTGAGGTGAAGACGATCCCGTCATAGCCGCTTGCGACGACTTCATTGATCTTGGTCAGGAATTTTGGCGCACCGCCATTATAGACAAAATACCTTGTTTTGCCGTGCTCGTGGCCAGGGACATTGGAGTTGTACCCGGTAAACCAAGACTTCGCTTTCCGCATCAGCATGATCGCATACATGTTCTTGACGTGAGCGGTCCAGCGTTCCTCGGCTTCCGGCGTCGCATCGGCACGGACGAGGCCGTTGTCCCACATATATTTGAGCAGGTCCGTGCACCATTTAACGCCGGTTTCGATGGCGCGCGGAAGATTTGTCGACGCGGAGGCGCTCTGTGGTCCGGTCGGCATCAGAAAATTCGGAAAACCGTGGACGAGCATGCCAAGAAACGTTGAAGGACCATCGCTCCACTTGTCGCGCAGCTTCACTCCGCCCACCCCCTGAATGTCGATGCGGTCGAAACCGCCGGTGATCGCATCGAAGCCCGTGGCATATATAATGAGGTCGAAGTCGTAGTCGCGCTCCGTAGTGCGCAGCCCGGACTCGGTCACCCGTTCGATCGGCGTCTCGCTGATATCGACCAGATGAACATTGTCCCGATTGTAGACCTCGTAGTAGTTGGTCTCCATCGGCACCCGTTGCACGCCGAAGCCATGGTCACGCGGAATGAGCTTCTCCGCGGTGACCGGGTCCTTCACACGCCGCCGAATCCGGTCGGCTATGTATTCCGAGAATTCGGCATTGGCCTTTTCGTCGGTGAATATCTCGCGGAAGTTACCCAGCCAGATACCGAAACCGGGCTCGTCATAGAGTTGATCCCATAGCGCCAACCGCTCCTCGCGGGATACCTCATAGAAGCCGCGCTTGTCAGGCCCATGCACGAAACCACCCGGCGTACGCGCGCATGCCGCGAAGATCTCGTCATAGCGAGAGCGAATATCAGCCATCTCCGCTTCGGAGATGGCTGCATTATTCAAGGGAGCCGCCCAGTTGGGTCGGCGCTGGAATACGGTCAACTCCCCGACCTTGTCCGCGATCTCTCCGATCACCTGGATGGCCGTGGCGCCGGTACCGATGATCGCAACTTTCTTTCCCGCCATTTTTACCGGCTCGTGCGGCCAGTCGAAGGTGTGAAATGAGCGCCCTTTGAAACTCTCCATGCCTTCGAGCCGTGGCAATGTGGATGCGGAAAGCAGGCCGGTCGCCATCACGACAAACCGGCAAGTGAGACTGCGGCCGTCGTTTGTCTTAAGCTGCCAAAGTCCACTCTGCTCGTCGAAGCGCATCGCCTCGACCCGGCAGTTGAACTGCATATATTTGCGAAGGTCGAATTTGTCCGCGACATAGTTCAGGTAGCGCAGATTCTCAGGCTGGCCCGAAAAGCGTTCCTTCCAGTGCCATTCGTTCAGCAATTCCCTGGAGAAAGAAAACGCGTAAGTTACACTTTCCGAGTCAAAGCGTGCGCCCGGATATCGGTTCCAGTACCAGGTGCCACCGAGATCGGGCGCCGCTTCCAGTACGGTGGCGCTTACGCCGAGGTCGGTGAGAACCTTGATTTGATAAATTCCGCTAACGCCCGCGCCGACGACTATCACCTCATAGTCCGGCTTCGTCCCGTCGATCATGCCTTGTCCTGCTCTTTTCATTGAGGGAAATTGAGCATTGTTCTGCGAACAGTGAAACCTGCGGCCAAGTCTAGTCAATATGAAATGTCTGACCGACCGTCTTGCGTCGACTGGCTGGGATCGGCGTCGATCCTGCGACGCTGCCCTCGGGCGCGATACGTTCTGGTTGAATCAGCATCGCGCCCTATCTTTTTGCTTGAGCATGATCTTTTCGGAAAAACCGGTATCCAGTTTTCCGGATCGCGCCACGCGCCAATCGCAAGCTTATTGTGCAGCCTGAGGGGATTCAAGGAAGCCAACGGGAAACACTCGGTTCGCGCGCGGCGAGTGACGTGCCCAGCTATGGCACACCGACTTCCGATACTCCGTTATGGGTGTTCAGGCCCCGTCGGTCACTTGCTCGAGGAAGTTACGTTGAGTCGGACTTCCGTGAGTCGGGCTACCGTCCTTAGGGCGTAGACGGGTCAGCTCCTGATGATCGGAGGTCGGCGCTCGAACGAGCGAGCGATATTGTCAGATACTAAAAACGCCGTCGGGGGCAGTGCCTCCGACGGCGCCGTAATCTAACGTCGCAGCGGATCAGGCCGCTTTCGAGCTGGCTTTCGCCACATGGGTGGCAATTGCATCCATCAAGGCCGGTGACAGACAGTCGTAGGGCTCGAGCCCGAGTTCCTTGAGGCGCGATCTGATGCCGCCCATCTCGGATGGGTTGACGCCCGATTCGATCACCGAGGAGACGAACGCTGCGAAGCCCGGAGCCGCCGAGCCGCCTTCGGTAAAGAGTTCGGGGTGAATGAAGTCCAGCCCGTAGAACGGATGGGCCTTGTTCTCGATGCGGCCGTACATGTGCGTCCCGCAAGCCTTGCAGGCGTGCCGCTGGATCGTCTTCGAAGCGTCGACAATGTGAAGCTTGTCGCCGTTCTCCAGAACGGTCACGTTATCTCGCGGAACCACCGCGACGACTGAGAAAGTCGCGCCGGACGGTTTCCAGCATTGGGTGCAGCCGCAGGCATGATTATGGGCGACATCACCCTTGACGCCGACCTTCACCGGCCTGTCCTTGCATTTACAGACCAGCGTTCCGCCGGCAAAGCTGCCCGAGCCTTTCTTTACGCCGTTATCAACTGCTGGGTGGATATGAACGGTCATTGGCGTATCCTCCTTGTGTTTGACGTTTTTGATTTACAACGTGACGTTACTTCAGAACACGACGACTGAGCGGATCGACTTGCCCTCGTGCATCAGATCGAATCCTTTGTTGATCTCCTCGAGCTTGAGCACGTGGGTGATCATCGGATCGATTTCGATCTTGCCGTTCATGTACCAGTCGACGATTTTTGGTACATCGGTGCGGCCGCGCGCGCCGCCGAACGCCGAGCCCTTCCAGACCCGGCCGGTAACAAGCTGGAACGGCCGCGTGGCAATTTCCTTGCCGGCTTCGGCCACGCCGATCACGACCGAAACGCCCCAGCCGCGATGACAGGCTTCCAGCGCCTGCCGCATCACGGTGGTGTTGCCGGTGCAGTCGAAGGTGTAGTCGGCGCCGCCATCGGTCAGCGCGACCAGATGCTGGACGATATCGCCATCCACTTTCTTCGGATTGACGAAATGCGTCATGCCGAAACGGCGGCCCCACTCGTCCTTGGAATCGTTGATATCGACGCCGACGATCTTGTCGGCGCCGACCATCCGCGCACCCTGGATGACGTTGAGCCCAATGCCGCCGAGACCGAACACCACTACATTAGAGCCCGGTGTCACCTTCGCCGTATTGACCACCGCGCCGACGCCCGTCGTCACACCGCAGCCGATGTAGCAGCTCTTGTCGAACGGAGCGTCTTCACGAATCTTGGCGACCGCGATCTCGGGAAGGACCGTGAAATTCGAAAACGTCGAACAGCCCATGTAATGGAAGATCGGCTTGCCCTTGTAGCTGAAGCGCGAGGTGCCGTCGGGCATCAGACCTTTGCCCTGCGTCGCGCGGATTTGGGTACACAAGTTTGTCTTCTGGCTGAGGCAGCTTTTGCACTGGCGGCATTCCGGCGTGTAGAGCGGGATCACATGATCGCCCGGCTTCACGGACGTCACGCCTGGTCCCACTTCACGAACAATGCCGGCGCCTTCGTGACCGAGGATCGATGGAAAGATCCCTTCGCTGTCGAGGCCGTCCAGCGTGTAGGCATCGGTGTGACAGATCCCCGTCGCCTTGATCTCGACGAGGACTTCACCGGCCTTGGGGCCCGCCAGATCCAGTTCGACGATTTCGAGCGGCTTTTTGGCCTCGAACGCGACCGCGGCGCGTGTCTTCATCCTATGCTCCTATTGCGCTCTTCAGCGCCCTGAATGCGTTTACTTGATACCTGTGCAACTTGCCTCGGCCTGCTTGGCGCCTTCGGGCTTGTCTTCGTGGGCCGGTGGACGGCCCCCCGGAATAGCATCGTTGGCGCGCGCCCGCAGATACACATAGATGTCGTCGAGGTAGCACATTACGTTCACATTGCTCGCAAACGACGGCATCACCTTGTCATTGGCGGAGTCGACGTTCTTGCGGCCATTGGTGACGACGTTGGTGAAATCGCTGTAACTCATCGTCTTCAGTGAACTGGCCAGCGCCGGCGCGTAAGTCGATCCCTCCCCGTTGGGGCCGTGGCACACATGGCAATCCGAATGATAGCGGCGGAAGCCGGAGAACGTGTACCAGTCGACCATCCCGTCGGGGCTTATCTTGTAGGTCGGGTTGCCGTCCTTATCCATGTACTTGCCGCTATCGGATGACGCGACGGCTGGATCTCCTGATCCGTCGGCGTGGGCAACGCCGGCCGCCAACACGCTCCCCGCAACGGCGAGCACAAATTTCCAGTACCTGATATTCACGTAAGCATTCCTCGTGGAGCATTGAGACAAAATCGGCGCGCAGCAGGTCCGCGGCGCGCCGATTGATTGTCAATTCACCGTGCCGTCACACTTATTCTGACGGCAGAGCGAATACGGTCAACGTTCCGCCGAGCGAGGTGTAGGACGCCAGGCCCGCATAACCACCGACCGCGCCAAGGCCCGCCGTGTCGACGGTCTTGTCCTTGGTCGGCAGCTTGCCCTGATCGACCGCGCCATGCCATGCGGCGGCGTTTTCCGGCTGCAGCAGGCCGGCCGCAAGGCCAATCCCCGCCCAACCGCCGACGCCCGACAGCACGCCGACATATTGCTTGCCACCATGCTCATAGGTCATGACGTTGCCGATGATGCCGGACGGAGTCTTGAACTTGTAAAGTTCCTTCCCCGTCTTGGCATCGACAGCCTTCAGGTAGCCCTCCAGCGTCCCGTAGAAGACGACGCCGCCGGCCGTGGCCAAAGCGCCGCCCCAAGCCGAGAACTGCTCCTTGTTGGACCAGACAATTTTACCTGTCTTGCCATCCCAAGCGATGAAATTGCCCATGTTGGTATCACCCTTGGGCGGATACATCGCCACGGCGGCACCGACGTAAGCCTGACCGGCGGTGTAGGCCACCTTGTAGGGCTCATAGTCCATGCAGACGTGGTTGGTCGGGACGTAGAACAGCTGCGTGTCCGGGCTATAGGCCGCCGGTTGCTCGTCTTTGGTACCGAGCGCTGCCGGGCAGATGCCCTTCGAGTTGGTGTCTTCGCCCTGATGTTGGGTGGAATAGGCATCGACCACCAGCGGCCGGCCATAGGTCTTGGACGACTTGTCCATATCGACCTTGGTCGCCCAGTTCACGACCGGATCGAACTTTTCCGCGACCAGCAACTCGCCGGTAGCGCGATCCAGCGTATAGCCGAAGCCGTTACGGTCGAAGTGGGTGAGCAGCTTCCTCGCTGCGCCGTTGATGTTCTGATCGCTCAGGATCATCTCGTTGACACCGTCGAAGTCCCATTCGTCATGGGGTGTCATCTGGTAGATCCACTTGACCTTGCCGGTATCCAGATCGCGTGCCCAAATCGACATCGACCAGCGATTGTCGCCAGGACGTTGGACCGGATTCCAGGTCGAGGGATTACCGGAACCGTAGTAGACGAGGTTCAACTCGGGATCATAGGAATACCAGCCCCAAGTGGCTCCGCCGCCGATCTTCCATTGATCGCCCTGCCAGGTCGAGGTCGACGAATTCGGGGCCGACCGGCTTGCCGAGCGAAGTAGTCTTGTCGGGGTCGATCAACGTGTCGGCATCCGGCCCTTCGGAAAAGCCGCGCCAAGCCAGCTTGCCGTCCTTGATGTTGTAAGCGCTGACCCAGCCCCGAACGCCAAATTCGCCGCCGGAAACGCCGATCAGAACCTTGTCCTTGTAGACGAACGGAGCATCGGTGCCGGATTGACCCTTACCGGCCTCGCCATCCATGACCGACCAGACTTTGGCTCCGGTCTTGGCGTCGAGTGCGACTAAGGTCGTATCGGCCTGATGCAGGAAGATCTTACCGTCAGCATAAGCGACACCTCGGTTGACCGTGTCGCAGCACATGATCGGAATGACGTTGGGATCCTGCCTGGGCTCGTATTTCCAGAGGATCTTGCCTTCGTTGTTCAGATCGAGCGCATAGACCGTGTTTGGAAACGGCGTATGGACATACATCGTGTCGCCAATCACCAGCGGGCCGCCTTCGTGACCGCGCAGCACGCCGGTCGAAAACGTCCAGGCTACCTGCAGTTTTTTGACATTGGATGCGTTGATCTGATTGAGCTTCGAGTAACGCGTGTTGGCGTCATCGCCTTGCTGCATAACCCATTGCTTCGGATCCTTGGCCAGCTTGTCGAGGGCTTCGTCGGCGCGTAACGCCGTTCCATACAAAGCCAAGAAACTGACGCCGGTAGCGAGTAGCACCTTCCGCATAGTGAGTCCTCCCAGTTGTTAACGAAGCGGTCCCGTAAAGGCGGTCCGCTTTTTGGTTTTCTTCACGGGTATAGTACCCTAATCGAAACAGGAAACTTGCCCGAGAGGGAAGCAAGCTTGCGCGAAAGCGAAAACAACCAACTTTTTAGCGCGCGCCTGTCACCTTCGCAGGCTCCGCATTTCTATGCTGCGCAGCATCATTGATTGAGGTTCCCCTTGACGGCGCTGAAACTAAGTCGGAGGATTATCAGTGGGATGTCAGCGCTAGCGTATCAACGCCCAATGACCGCCTTAAATTGAGGTAAAGTCGCTCCGTTGTGACTCGATGCCTTTCGCGGCAAGCGGTCATGTTTCTGATCTCGAATCGGTGGCTGGATAATGCCCGACATGGTCCGCTCGCTAAGCACTTCCGGATTTACGCCGAAGAAGCAGATCCAGGTTTGGTCAGATACACTGACCGATCTTTGTGGCCATTTCGACATCGATCCGCTTGACGGCTCGTCATTCGAGGGTCGGATCAACTACACGACGGTTTCGAAACTGAAGCTTTGCCAGATCGAGGCCAGCCAGCATCGGTTGGCGCATACCGCCTCACGCGCCGAACTGGGCGGCCATCCGTTCATCAAAATACTGTTTCAGACTTACGGGATTTCGCATTTTGAACAGGGTGGCCGGCACATCGAGTTGGTGCCCGGCGACTGTCTCGCCTACGATGTATCCTGCCCGCACACGATCGTCAGTCCGACGTTGACGCGACACGAGGTTGTCATCGTGCCGAAGGCACTGCTGCAGGAACGCGGCTTCCGCTCTGCGAAGATGTCCGCATGCAAACTCTCGGCGCGTACCGGCACCGGCCGCATCGCCTATAATTTTGTCCATGCCGCGTTCGACGAAGCGACCAGGCTGTCGCCGAACAACGCGATCGGGGTAGCCGATTCGCTGATTGATCTTTTGTTGTTGCCGCTGCGCGAGGCCGATGCAATGTTCGATCGTGTCGGGCCCGAGGCGATGTATGTCCGGGCGCAGTTTTTCATCCGCGAACATTTGCGCGATCCGGATCTTTCCATCGACCAGATCTCGGCCGCGCTTGGCTGCACCAAGCGCTATCTGCACATGCTGTTTAGCGACAGGGGCACCACCATCAGCGACTATATCCGGCACGCCAGGTTGCAGAATTGCCGGCAGGAGCTGGAGAGCCAGGCCGGGAAATCTGTCACGGACGTCGCGTTCTCGTGGGGCTTTTCGAGCTCATCGCACTTCAGCCGCGTGTTCCGCGAGTATTTCGGGTTTGTTCCGTCTGCGATACACAAGGCGCAGTACAGTCATCTCGCCCCGGATGTTCCCTGCGAATAAAGCTTTGGCTCTTGCGACGGGGCGGATATTCGCTTGGCACGTCTGCTGCCGCTTTCCCGAAGTTTCGGCGCCAGAAGTCTTTGTCGTCTTGAAGTTGTTGGTGTCTTGAAGTGGTTGGCAGCACGCCTGCCACGGCTTGACGGGGCAATTGCCGGTCGAGCCGGGCAGGATCGTTTCGATGGTCTTACTTGCGCGCTGCGCAGGCGTACATGTTGATTTCCATGCCCACCGACACTTCGACAATCTTAGGCGTCTTCCAGGTCATTCCATTCTCCCAATTGGTTCGGCGCGTAATCCACGCCGAAACTGAATCTACGAGCACGTCCGAGATCGCGCAAGGGCGCAACATCCGAGATCGAGCGCCGATATTTCTCTCTCGGGCAAGATGACTTCTCTGCTGGATAAGCCGTTCGGATGGTACGCGATATCGATCCTTGCAAATCGACGCGAGAATTCGAACCGCCGTTTCATCGACCCCAGCGCGCAAACCCGAACCAGCACAACAGTGCCGCACTCAATATCCAAATCGCAATGATGGCGATGGCGGCTATCTTGCCGCTGTGCGGACGTTGCATGACTTCGCTGGCTTTGGCGCGATACTCGGCCATTGCCTGTTCCGGGATCAATGACACGACGAGCCAGATTCCCAGCGGCACCAGGATCAAATCATCCAAATAGCCGACAATCGGAATGAAATCCGGAATGAGGTCGATCGGCGAGAACGCATAGGCTGCAACAATACCCGCGAGAACCTTCACATACCAAGGCGTGTCCGGACTGCGGGCAGCCAGATAGACTGCATAAGCGTCTCGCTTCAGTCTTCGCGCCCAGATCTTGATCGAATCGAACATGGAACGGGCCTCGACATCGGCCTCGCAAGAAGAAAGCCGCGGCGAAAACATCGCCCTGGCGTTCGGAAAGCACCGCCGAACAGCGTTACCCAGGCGCGCAGCTATTCAGGCAGAAACCGGAGCCAATCGAGCCTCCAGTGAATGGTTTCGCGGATTGCTCGCGAGACCAGATTAAATCTTTCGTTTCTCACGGCCGGGATACTCGCAGGTCCATTTCGTGGCGGTCCACTGGGGATGGTCGCCGATCCACTGGGCGATATAGGGTTGCGCAGCCATCATGCATTGACGGAGCGAGCCCTCCCAGGCGAATTGAAGATATTTTTCCTCGCAATTGGCCGGATTGGCGATAGCGCAGACTGTCAGGATGATTTCGATCATTCCAAGCCCTTTATGCCCAGGTGCCCTCTATGCAAAATCAAACTCGGAAAAGTTACGCGGAATTGGCCTCGGCGTTTCAAACTCCAGCATGAATTTGGCTTTTCACGACGGCCCGTGGTTCCAACTCGCCAAACAGCAAACAAACGGGGGCGTCAGATTGGCGTCTTCGCCACTATCATAACCATCAGCCGCTTCGAAATATAGCGCCAGCCGACGGCTCCCAAGATTCTATCGCATTGCAACGTTTGTCATGAAGCCCGTGATGTTCCGGCGCCGATGGACGCCGTCGCCATCCCCTGGCAAAAGCCGAAGCAGCCTGACGCGGTCGACGTTGCGCCATATCCTGCCGGTGCTAATTACGGTCGGCAGAGCCGCGATCATCTGTGACCTCTGATCATCATCGCGTCGTTGGAACGCCGGAGCCCGGAAACTATGACCCTCGAAACCGCTTCACTGAACAGATCCCATGAAGGCATGCAGGGTGTTTACAAGCACACCAGCAGCCAGACCAAGACGACGATGACGTTCTCGGTCTATGTGCCTCCGCATCAACCCGGCGCGAAGCTGCCGATCGTTTGGTATCTGTCAGGTCTGACCTGCACGCACGCCAACGTCACCGAAAAGGGTGAATTTCGCCGGGCCTGCGCCGAGCTGGGCCTGGTGTTTGTTGCGCCGGACACCAGCCCGCGCGGCGAAGGTGTCCCGGGCGATCCCGCCGGCGCCTATGATTTCGGGCTTGGCGCGGGCTTTTACGTCGATGCTACGCAACCTCCATTTGTCGATCATTACCGAATGTGGAGCTATGTGACGGAAGAGCTTCCCGAATTGCTCGCCGGGCATTTTCCGGTCGATACCAAGCGGCAATCGATACTCGGGCACTCGATGGGCGGCCACGGCGCACTCACGATGGCTTTGCGGTATCCCGACCGCTACCGCGCCGCCAGCGCTTTTTCGCCGATCGTGGCGCCGTCGCAAGTGCCATGGGGGATCAAGGCGCTGGGCGGATATCTCGGTGAATCGCGCACGGCCTGGCGCGGACACGACGCGGTCGCATTGATCGAGGATGGCGCGCGCTTTTCCGATTTTCTGGTCGATTATGGCGACGCCGATCCGTTCCTGACCGAGCAGCTTCGGCCCGAGCTTTTGCAGCACGCCTGCGCGCAGGCCGGTATTCCACTGAAGCTTCGTCGCCAGGCCGGCTATGACCACAGCTATTACTTCGTGTCGACATTCATGGAAGACCATATCCGCTGGCACGCCGCGCGCTTGGCGCGGTGATTGAAGCCGGCGATCGACTGCCGTTCCATTCGGGCTATTTTGCAGGTCCGTCATCGCCCAATGGAGCATCGGCCGGTAGCCGGTTCCGGACCAGGAAGCGCACGCCGTGCTCGTACGCCTCAGGCGTGTCGCCGCGGATCTGGCCGCCAAGATGGGCTACGCCGGCGCCGCTGGAGGCGTCGAGTATCCAGATGTCCATCGATGTGATCAGTGATGAGACCTTGTGTACCACCGGAACAACGGCATAGGCGGCGCCGGCACGGCGAGCGATCGGAAGAAAGCAGTCCCCACACAGGTACCGCGGCGACGTTGCGGCGACGTCGGCGCTGAACGGGCCAAGATCGATCGGAGAATAACGCCCGGTTTTTTCCAGTGCCTCCGACAGAACGCGCGTCGCCATCGCGAGCCTTTCAGTGAGGTCAGGACGCGGAGGCTCACCGCTGGTGTCGTAGATCTCGAATGGAAAGATGGCCGTTGCCGGCGCGGCGGCAGCGCCCGAGCAACCCACGCCACAGATAACAACCGCCAGGATCCGTCCCAACACTGCAGAAGATATCATCGTTGCTTGATCCCGCGCGAACCCGTTGCTTTCGAAATCACGTTAGCATGAGTGCTGAGCAGTGGCGCCATTCGCGTTCCGGCCTCCAATTTAACCGCACTCGCGGGTGATGGAGAAACGCAATTCTTGGAAGCAGCGCAACATAGCCAGAGCTTCGAGTTGAGTAAAACGCATCCGTTTCGTGCCCCGGACGCAGGCAGCGCGCCGCCCTTGCGGCGTGGTGCGCTGCTGAGCCGGGCCCATGTTTTGCAGCCAAGGCGTGTGGATCCCGGCTCTGCGGAGCAGCGTGAAGGACGCTGCACCGCGTCCGGGACATGATCGCCGCTCGCCTCAACCTAACTTCATCACGCTTGGCCGCTTCATTCTGGCATTCGTTCCCATCGGCGATCTGGCGATGCGTTGGCCATTGCTTTTGGCGAGTGGACAGGCTCGGTAATTTCTCGCATCAATGGCGAGGTGAGGATATCCTTGTTCAGAATTCTTGTGACGCTGTGTCTGATGGTTTCGACGGTTCCGACACGGGCCGCCGAGACCTTGCGCATTGGCCTGCAAACCACCGGCACATTGAGCTGGCAACTCGACGTGATCCGCCGCCACGGCCTCGCCGACAGCGCCGGGCTGGATCTGAAAATCAGCCAATTCGCTTCGCCGGATGCGGGCAAGCTTGCGCTCAACAGTGGCGCGGTCGATCTGGTCGTCGTCGATTGGCTATGGGTCGCACGGGCACGGGCGCTCGGCGCCAAGCTGTTGTTCTATCCCTACTCCAGCGCCGTCGGCGCCATCATGGTGAAAGGCGATTCGCCGTTGCACGGGATTGAAGACCTCAAGGGTCACGTTCTGGCCGTTGCGGGTGGTCCGCTCGACAAAAGCTGGTTGATCGTCCAGGCAGCCGCGACCCGAAAGGGCATCAATCTCAAGCGCGATACGACCCTTGCCTACGGCGCGCCGCCACTGATTGCCCAAAAGCTGCTGCAGGGCGAGGCAGAAGCGAGCCTTAATTACTGGAATTTCTGCGCCAGCCTGGAAATGCAGGGCTACCGCCGTATCTTCGAGGTACGCGATGCCGAAGCGGCACTCGGGCTGACCGAACCGGTCGCATTGATTGGCTATGCGTTTTCCGAGCAATTCGCGGCCGATCACCAAAGTGCGATCGACCGCTTCATCGCGGCTGCACGAGAAGCTGATGACATCATGCTGCGATCCGATCAGGAGTGGGATTCGCTGCGTCCGCTGATGAATGCCGGCGATGACAAGACCTTTGCGGCCTACCGTGACCGGACCCGGGAAGGAATGCCGCGGCGGCCGATCGCCGCGGAAGAAGCCGATGCCCGCACGCTGTTTCAGGCGCTCGCGAGCACCGGCGGCGCCGAACTCGTAGGCCCCTCGCACGATCTCGATCCAGGCCTTTACTATCGGCCGGCCCTGCGCGGAGATTGAAGCAGTGTTGCCGAGAATTCTTTCGCTGGTCATCCTGATAGCGGTTTGGGCCGTTGCAGCTGCGCTGGCTCAGTCGCGGCTGCTCCCCGGCCCGCTGGCGATTGCGGGCGCGACACTCGCCGAGATCCGCTCGGGCGAACTGCCGTTCCAGATGGCCTGCACGCTCGGACGCGTGATCGGTTCGTTCGCGATCGCAATGGTGCTTGGCACCATCGGTGGCTATGCGATGGGAAGATCGAGGGCCGCCGACAGGTTTGCCGATTCCTGGCTGATCGTACTGATCAACATGCCGGCGCTGGTGGTGATCATTTTCGCCTATATCTGGATCGGCCTCAACGAGACCGCGGCGATCCTGGCCGTGGCCGTGAACAAGCTGCCGAATGTCATCGTCGTCGTCCGTGAAGGCGCCCGCGCGCTCGATCCGGAGATCGACGAGATGGCGAAGGCCTTTCAATTCACGGCATTCAAAAGAATCCGTCACGTCGTGTTACCCCAACTCGCACCCTATCTGGCGGCGAGTTCGCGTTCCGGTCTCTCCATCGTCTGGAAGATCGTCCTTGTGGTCGAGTTGATCGGACGCCCAAACGGCGTCGGCTTTGTGCTCGGTTCGGCATTCTCGTTGTTCGACATGGCCACGATACTGAGCTATGCGATCTGCTTCGTCATACTCATGCTTGTCATCGAAAGCCTATTGGTACAGCCGCTTGAAAGACGCGCGAACCGCTGGAGACGCCGCCCCGTTTGAGCTTCGCATCGATGCGAAGAGCTACCTGTCGGCCGATGGCACGCCGGTCGATGTCGTTCGCGACCTGGAACTTCGGCTCGAGGCCGGATCGTTCGGTGCATTGATCGGTCCTTCCGGTTGCGGCAAGACCACGATTCTTCGCATCGCGGCCGGCCTGGATGCCGATTTCCGCGGACAGCTCCGCGCCCCCGGAGCCGGGCGTCTTGGGATGGTATTTCAGGAGCCGCGTCTGCTGGCCTGGCGCACCGTCGAGGATAACATCCGCCTCGCGCTTCCTGCCGACCAGAGCGGGAGTCGATCTCACCGATCTCTTCGAGATTCTGGGCCTCAGTTCGCATCTGGCGCGATACCCGGGCGAATTGTCGCTGGGGCTTGCACGGCGCGCGGCAATCGCCCGCGCATTTGCGATCCGGCCGGACTTCTTGCTGCTGGATGAGCCCTTTGTGTCGCTTGATGAGGCGGTTGCGGCTCGGCTGCGCAGCGAACTCATGGCGCTCACGATGCGAACGAGCGTGACAACGCTACTGGTGACCCATCATCTGGAAGAAGCCGTCCAATTGGCGGATCGGCTGTTTTTTCTGTCCGACCGGCCGGCGCATATCATTTTCGAAAAATCGTTACTGCTACCGCGGGAAGCTCGCAGCAAAGACGTCATCGCGTCGATCAGTGAGGAAATGCGGGCACGGGTCGCGACCGGTACCGGGCGAAGTTGACGCTCGAATTCAGCCGGCGCCGCCTTGTCGCGTCCGAGCTTGACCCGATTTGTTGATCCTGACAAATTATTGAAGCGCTGTTGCGTCAATTCGATAGCACCGCCAACAAAGGATCAGGGATGGACCGGCTGACAAGACTTCAGGTTTACTTTTTCGTTGCTTCGACCTTATCCGGCCTGGCGGTGTTGGGTTCAACGGGCGCTGCTCGCGCGCAGGATGCCGCGCTTGGCGAGAAGGTATTTCTCAAATGCAAGGCATGCCATCAGATTGGCGACGGCGCCAAGAATGCGGTCGGCCCGGTGTTGAATGGTGTCGTGGGCCGCAAGGCCGGCACTTATGCCGGATTACGCCTACAGCGATGCCAACAAGAATTCAGGCATTACCTGGGATGAGGCGACTTTGAAGGAATATCTCAAAAATCCCCGCGCCAAGGTTCCGGGCACCAAGATGATCTTCCCAGGTCTTGCCCAAGGATGACGACATCGACAATGTCATCGCCTATCTCAAGCAATTTGGGGCCGACGGCAAGAAGTCGTAATCGGGGCATTCCCCGGCCGGCGAGCGCAAAACCTCGCCGCGTTGGGAGTACCGGCCGACGAAAGGCGACGACGATGGCTCGCATGCGCACCTTGTTCCAATCGAGTGTTCTGGTGGCGATCCTGATCGTCGTTGCGGCTACGCGTGCAAAGGCTGACGATCTCAACGACTACCCGACGTCGGCGCGCGCGGACTATGTCTTCGGGTGCATGAAGGCCAATGGCGAAACACAGGAGCTTTTGCAGAAATGCTCCTGCTCGATCGACGTGATTGCCTCGATCATTCCGTACGATCGCTATGTGACCGCCGAAACAATTCTCTCGATGTCCCAGGTCACCGGCCCCGTCGGTTCTGAATTTCGATCGACCGAGACCAGCCAAGGCTGGCGCTGCAGGAGTTTCGGCGGGCACAGGCGGAAGCGGAAATTCGCTGCTTCTGACCGGACCAGGCCGCGGCACCATTCAAGGCGCGGAACATTGTCCGGGAGAGAAATCGGCTTGTCTAAGAGAGAAATATCTGGAGAACGTCCAGAGAGAAATGTCGAAGCCGCTACAGCATCGACTTTTCGGCCGGCCATTCGCCCTTGAACACGTGTTTGTCGGTATCGACGGCTTCGACGCGGAAATCGGCGGCGCCATTGGGCTTGTAGTTGAAGCGGATATTCGGATCTTCCGAGATCGCGATGCCGCCATCCATCGTCACCATCAGCTCGTCGCCCTGCCAGATCTTGAGGTTCTCGATAAAGAACGGCGGGATGTAGAGCCGGGTCAGCTGATCCATCTGCAGACCGGAATTCTGCGGATGACGCAGCATGATCTGGGCCTCCGGCATGGTGCTGGCCTCGGAGCGGAAGGTGCGGAATTTCATCTGCCCGAGCATCGATTTGGTGGCGTCGGCATTCGACGCCGCCGGCGCCGAGCAGCCGCCCGATGCTTTCACGAAAGTCTTGACGCCATAAAGCTTGCCGTCGCTGAGTTCGGCGACCAGCCGAACATAGGAATAGGTGTTGACCCGGATACGCGTCGAAATCGACGTCACGCCGGAACGCGGCCCGATCGTGAAGGTGCCGGCGACAGGCGCGGGGTTTTCATCGATCACGAGCGTCAGCGATTGCAGGGTGCGCTTGTCGTCGGCGCCGAAGTTGACGCGCATGCCGATCGGCACGACGGCGGCATCCTCCGCACGGCGCGGCGCATCGAGAACCACAAGGCCGGAGCCGTCGAGAATGGGACGATCCTTGAAGATATCGCCCTTGATGTTGTTCCAGGTTTCTTCCGACGGCTGGTCCTGGCTGGCGGCGGCTTGAGCGTTCGCCCGCGATGAGTCCAGCTAAATTCAGCGGTCCCGCCAAACACAGCGTCGCCATCAAGGCCGGGACGATCACCCTGGAAAAAATCGACATGGTCGAATTCCGTTTCCACAATGAAGCAGCGATCAACCTATCCGAAAACGCCTCATGCGGCAAGTTGATGCAGACGTGGTCATTCCCATTCGAGTTCACCGAACGCCGCGATGACGTTGCGCGAACCATACTCATCGAACAGCTTCCATTGCGATTGCTGGCCTCGCCCGGCCACTTTCGCCGCCTTGGTGAGAGGTATCCCCTGGGCAATCAGATCGCGCACTTCCTTGGCGAGGCTTTCGAAATAGTGCTGCTCGTCTGCAACGGCGCCACGCCAATTGGCCACAACCGGACCATGTCCGGGAACAACGCGCTCGGCTGGAATGCGCAACATTTCCGAGAGATCGGCGAGAAAGCCACGAATGCTGCCATCGATGACCGGCAGATGCTCGACGAACAGCAGATCGCCCGCAAACAGCGTGGAACTGGCGCCGTCGAACACCGTCAGGTCGTTGTCGGTATGTCCGGGCGGCCACGCCTTCAGCGTCAGATCGCGCTTGCCGAGATCGAGCTTCATTTCGCCGTCGACGAGCAGCGTGGGCGGCACAATCTTCACTTCGTCGATCAGGGAATCGCCCAGCACGCTGCGAAATGCCTTGAGGTAGTAATCGCCCCGCGCCGTCAGCGCGCGCGGCAGGTTCCTGTGTCCGACAAAAATAGTTCGCTCTCGTGCAAGGAAGTTCCCTCTGTGCAAACGCCGCGTTGCCGAAAATGTGATCGGGATGAACATGGGTATTGATGACATAGCGGATCGGCTTCGGCGTCACGGCGCGGATCGCGCCAAGGAGGCGCTCGCCTTCGCGCGTGCTGCCGCCGGTATCGATCACGGCCACCGCGTCGTCGCCGACGATGAAGCCGACATTGGCGGCATCGCCCTGGTTGGCCTCGTTCATCATATCGATATTGCCGATGTGAACGTAGACGCCCGGCGCAATCTCGGAAACCGGCAACGGCGTCGGCGAATTTGGCTGTTGTGCACCGCAATCGCGGGGAACCAGAACCGAAATACAAATTGCGGCAAGCACAAGCCGCCGACGCGAAGCGATCGCGCACTTCGTTGATCGCAACGATCAGAATTTCGGTGGCTGCATGCATTGTCCTACGCCGTACCATCGATCCACTGTTCGGGTTCTCGTCCACGTTGCAGCGCAAGAGACAATCGACCTGTTCCAAATCATAACTTGCTTATGACAGGAGAGTTACCTAATCTTTTTTTGCTTTTACCTTCTTGATCAACGGTGAAAAAGGAGCCCGCTGTTTCGAAAGACATAGGTTGGAACTGTTCGCTGCACTCTGCGTTGCGCGTCGACGAGCGCTCGACAAGCCGGCCGATGCAAGCCGAAGCCAGTTGCACAGGTATCCAATGAACGCACAGCATATCGAAAGCCCGACCCAGCCTTTGCCTCATTCATCGACGCGATCGGCGATTGCGATCGCGGCACTGCTTGGCATGCTGACCTGCGGGCTGGCCGCGTTGCGGCCGGTCGAGGCCCTCGCGCAAGCGCCAGCACAAGGCAACGAATCCGGCTCGCTCGAACTGGTCGATCCCGATGTGTTTCGCGCCTGCGGCGACCCGCGCAACCTGCCGTTCTCCAACGACAAGAGCGAAGGCTTTGAAAACAAGCTCGCCGAATTGTTTGCCGCCAAGCTCGGCAAGAAGCTCAGCTACACTTACTTCCCGCAGGCCACGGGTTTCGTGCGGATGACGCTCGGTTCATACCGTTGCGATGTGATCATGGGATTCCCGCAAGGCGACGATCAGGCGCAGGTGACGATCCCCTATTACCGCACGACCTATGCCCTGATCACCAAGCGCGGCAGCGGGCTTGAAGATGTCACGACCATCGACGACCCGAGGCTCAAGGACAAACGGATCGGCATCGTCGCGAAGACGCCGCCCAGCACCAACATGGCAATGAATGGCCTTTTGGGCCGGGCCAAGTCCTATCCGTTGTTCATCGACACCCGCGCCGATTCCTCGGCGCAGGCCATGATCGACGACCTCAATCAGGGCAATATCGATTGCGGCATCTTGTGGGGCCCGATGGCGGGCTATTTCGCAGGCCAGGCGAACCCGCCTTTGGTCGTGGTGCCCCTGGTGAAGGAAACCACCGGTCCGCAAATGATGTATCGGATCGGCATGGCCGTGCGTCCGGCGGATCAGGAATGGAAACGCACGCTCAACAAGCTGATCACGGAAAACCAGGCCGAGATCAACAAGCTCCTGATCAGCTACAACATCCCGATTCTCGACGAGACCAATGCGCCGATCACCGCCGAGACGCTTTCCAAACGGCCATGATGAGATCCGCCGTTCGCATCGCGCTTGCGATGGTTGCATTTGCCATCGCGGACTGCCCGGGCGGCGGAGGTGCTCGAACCGGATGGCTATCGCCTTGAGGATTATCGCGCGCCCACACCTGCAACGCTGCGCGGCGCTGCGGCGATCGACACGCAAGAGGCGGAAAAAATCTGGCGCAGCCACGCCGCGTCCTTCATCGATGTGCTGCCGAGACCGCCGCGGCCGAGAAATCTGCCGGAGGGAACGCTTTGGCGCGACAAGCCGCGCCCCAATATTCCGGACAGTATCTGGCTGCCCGACACCGGCTACGGCGAACTTGCGCCCAGCATGGCCGATTATTTCTCCAAGGGACTGGAGAAGGCGACCCATGGCGATCGCGCCAGGCTGATCGTGCTCTATTGTTTGGCGGATTGCTGGATGTCGTGGAACGCGGCCAAGCGCGCGCTCTCGCTCGGCTATCCGAATGTCGCGTGGTATCGCGAAGGAACCGACGGCTGGCTTGCTGCCGGCCTGCCGCTGAAAGATGCCACGCCGGAGCCGCGTCCGGACGAATAGCCGATCTCGTCCCCCGATCGGGAACGACCTGACTTTCATGGCTTCGGACGGATCGGCGCTCAAGGCGCTCTGAATCGCGCTTCCCAGATCGAACAGCCGCTTCTCGATCAGGACCGGCACGTCGCACACATAGGACGTCGATTTCCGCCGATCCTCGAAAATGCGCGTCTGCCACGCCAGCCGGCTGGCGAGATCCTCGGTTTGCGCCGGATCGGCGTCCGGCTTGTCCTGCATGTCCCGCAGCTTCTGGGCTTGCTTCGCGGATGTCGTCGGCCGCAGACTTCTGCTTGCGTGAAAAACGCTCGATGCCGTTCATCACCTCGTCACGCTGCGCATTGAGCGTCGAATACAGAGCGGCAAAAAGCGTCTTTGCCTTTTCCTGTTTTTCGGCGTCCGTTCCGACGACATAGTCAGCAATCAGTTTCCGGGCGTCTTCGATCGGGGTGCGGCGGGCGGCCAGCCGCGACACCAGCTCGGCTTGTTTCGCATCGGCCGGCTTTGCCGCATCGCCGATCTCGATCGAGGGACCGTTCCAGACGCTTGCGATCGCAATCCCCGGCACCTTCAATTGCTGGCATGGCCAGTCCGGATAACGAGGGTCCAGCGCGAAGGCCGACTGAGTCCAGCACGCGGCAACCGCGACCACGATGCAGCGAAAACAGTTACGCTTCGAAAGAGCCACGCTGCACCTCCCTATGGTCCGCAACCGCCCTTCGACGCCGCAAGTTTGTCTGACGATATTCCAGATCGCTTATCCGCCGCAATTGGATTTTGCCGATCCACGCTCGCAGCCATGTGGCTAGATGACATATGGCTTCATAACGTCTCCTCATCGGATTGCTCGGACCGTCCCGAGACCACAAATGGCAAGACGTCGATTTCCACTTCGAGGGGCGGTCGAGGCCTTCGGCAGAATGGTCTTGTCGGCGCGTCGCGGACTAGCCTCCGTCGATCTGACGGCCCATGAGCGCGATGGCCTTCTGATAGACCTGTGCGGCATTCCAGGCCTCGATAGCTGCAAAATTGGCTTCGCCCGGCTGGTAGCCTGCGCCCGCGCGCCAACCATGGGCTTTCAGGAAATTCGCAGTTGAATTAAGCGCGTTGGCGGCAACATCGAGATTTCCGGTACCGTAAGCCAGGATGTTCTTGGGCATGAACTGGGTCTGGCCAACCTCGCCATGCATCGATCCGCGCGTGCTGCCCGATAACATGCCGCGATCTATCAGCTTGAGCGCCGCGTAGAGCTGATCCGTGAAGAACTCGGAACGCCGGCAGTCATAAGCGAGCGTGGCGATCGACGACAGCATGTTCTGATTGCCGCGCTGGCTTCCGAAGCCTGTCTCCATTCCCCAGATCGCGATCAGCGGTCCGGGCGGCACGCCGTAGCGTTGCTGGATCGACGCGAACAGCGCGGCCTGGGATTGCTTCAGTCCCCGCCCGCGCGCAACGATGCTCGGAGCGCCGCGCTTGGCCAGGAACTGATCGAGCGACAGACCGAAACTGTGCTGGCTGCGATCGGCCGCGATGGTCGCGCTCGCGTAGCTGGTTTGCATCAAGGCGGCGGTTGCCGTGGCGCCGACCCCCCTTGCCCTCGCCTCGCCGCTGAATTCCTGTTTCCAATTCTCGAAGCCGGCAGCCGAACTCCCGCACTGCGCAGCATCCGCCTTCGCGCCCAGACATCCCAATATGGCCAATGCCGCGAAGGTAACTTCCAGCCGCCTGCCCTTGATCATTACGCAACTCCCTCGTTCGGCCCACGCCGACTTGTACAGTCTATCGAATTCGAGGGCGCGCACCAAGCGAGGAACGCGCGTTATGCGTGCGCTTCGCTGGCTGCGCGGCGCTCAAGCGAATATGGGGTCCGCAGCTTAGGTCTGTGCTCGCGGTTCCCGACCGTACCTTTCTTAAATTTCATTTTCTTTTTTTGCGGATCGGACGTTGTCTGGCAGCACAGGGGAGGAACGCCGCTTTGCGGCATTCAATGTAGGAGAGCGCGATGCAACTCGTCTTCTTCATTGCAATCATGTTTCTCGGCCTCACGACGGCCCAGGGCCAAACCGTCTTGCAACAGAATGGTCAGACAAATGGCAGCAATGCCGTCGGGTCTGGTCTGTCCAGTGTACCTGCATCTTCCTTGCCATCTGATGTTTCTTCGTCTTCGCAGGCATCGCAATTCGGCGCAGCGTCGGGATCGGGATCGCCATCGTCCCCATCGTCAACTGCAAGCCGACCGGCGAGTGGCGCCGCGGGGGCATCGAGCTCCGGCTCCGGGAGTTCTCAATCGCCTTTACTATTGCCGGGGGAAATACCGGACACATCCACTCAAGCCGCGAGCACAACTGCGACGGCTCCCAGCGCTTCCTCACCTACCTGCCCGCCTGCGGTCCCCTCATCGGATGGAGGCTCGGCAAACCTGACCGAAATAGCCGGCGCGTCGCTTGGCGGATGCTGAAGTCGGAAAGATGCGGTGCGCAAGCACCGACGCCCGTCAAGACGACCTCGGCGTCAGCCACCTCCAAGCGTCGTGAGCAGGGCTTCGTAAAAAAGAGCTCCGGCCGGCACCCGAACCGGAACCTTTCGCCGTCGATTGACGTTCACCGATGCATACCTGACGAGAACTGGTTGGGGCACGCAATGTGGTTCCGCTTGCGCCTATGGACGCGTCTCAAGCTAGCGCTGCGAAGGCGGCCGCTCCCCTCCCCTCCATTGCCTTTCGAGCTTGACGAGTTTGCCAAACTGCTTTCGAGCCGCGATCCCGCCGTGCTCAAGCAACTGGCTGTTGGCTTAGCCAGACCGGCCGAGGGCCGGCCTGACCGATTGAAGGCTTAAGCGGTCACGGTTCATCAATTTTCCAAGCCGAAGCCGATCTTGAGGGTCACTTGGTAGTGGCCTATCTTGCCATTTTCAATGTGACCACGGGTTTCGACGACTTCAAACCAATCCATATTTCTGACTGTCTTATTAGCTTGCGCGACCGCCGTGCTGATTGCATCTTCAATGCTTGTTTCGGATGAGCCGACGATTTCGAGCATTTTGTAAACATGATTTTTCATGAGTTTGCCTTTCGACCAGGAGCGACGCTCCTTCTGTTGATCATCCCATTGTCAGCATCGGTGGATGCCGAGCGTTGACGATGGTCCAACAGTTACAAAGCCTGAAACCGCTCAAGGTTTCCATCCGCTTTCGGCCCTGGGCTGCACGGAAGCGCTTTGGCGTAATTTTCCCTGCTCTGACGGCCCAGCACGGCTTGCGATATAGGGCGATGTATCGGGCATCCTGAAGAAAATCAGAATTTGCCGGCACGGCTCGCACCGGAAAGCGCGGCCACGTTCTTTCATCGGTTCCTTGCAGACCGGACACAGAGGCGTCATGACAGCTCCATGCAAGCCTCACCGTGGCGGCTTGAGTTCGCTGTCATGCCAGCCGCCTTGTCCGATTTCAGCGGATCTGCCGCCACCACCCGCTGAATGTGTTCGCACTTGGGACATTCGAATGTCCGCAGATCAGCGCCGCCAGGTCCGGGCTCGATACGCGACAATGCCATACGGCTTTGGCACTTTGGGCAGCGCGGTCGCTCGATAGGAAGAAGGGACGGATCAGGACGACGGTGGGTCGACACGGATGCTCTGCCGAAATGAGGTCCAGGAAAAATTATCATAATCCAAACCGGGCGCTATTTTATGTGCAATTGTGGACACAGTCTAAAATAGACCCGACAATTTGCGCGCCAGATCAATTCACCGCTTGAAGCGCGGCCGTGAAGTCGGCGAGATCGATCCGCGCCGTCTCATCAGGCACCCGCTTGGAAAGGTCGGCGAGCAGTTCGATCACGCGGGCTCGATCCTGCGGCAGAAAATTGCTCGCCCAGACCTCGCGCGTGTCGCGGATGGCGGCCGCCACCAGGCGGGCGTTGGCGGCTTTGCCGCCGCTTTCGATCACCGAGCAGATCGCCTCCAGAATAAACTCGGCGGCGCCGCGGCGGAGGCCCGCCAGCCCCTCCTCCCGCACGCGCGTGCGCTGCGCCGGCGCGAGGCCAGCCATGAACAGGTTGCTCGAAACCGCCTCGCGCGCGAAGCCGCGGATCAGGAAGTTCACCGCCACCGCGTACTGGTCCTCGTACTCGGTCATGTTGCGCTGGATCGCCGTCAAATCGGGCTGCGGCCCCGGCTTCGAGCCGTAGCGGGTGAACAGTTTGTTGACCGCGTTTGCGGCATCCATCCAGTCGAGCAGCCAACTGATATCGTTCGCCTGCGCGGGCGGCAGCGCGTTCAAGGCGTCAAGATCGAAGACGCGGTCGAGCAGCGCGGCGACTTCCGGCCGGGTCAGGTCAGGCCGCCCGCCCGTCTTCGTCACCCCTTCGACGTAGACCCGGAAGGCCTGCGCGGCCTCTTTCGCGGCGGCCGCATCGCCCGCGCCGTCCTGCGCCAGCGCCGGCGAAACGAGCGCAAAAATGACCAGAAAAATGACCGGGAGGATTCTGACGACCGGCATGGCAACCTCAATCGGCGTCGCGCGATCGGCGCGCCACGCGCCGCCGTTCGCGACCAATCGCGGTTGTTTGTCGCGGGCCGCGCGGCAGAGGTTCACTGCGGACGGCTCGCTTGTGCGGGCACAAGCGAACGGCCATCCCTGACATGCCGCCGACCACGGGTTCCGTCGGCTGGGAATCGCTCAACCCGGCATCTTCGAACATTCTCCCTCTCAAAAAAGCTGCTCTGCCACTCCGGAACCCATGTGCCCTGCTCGGGTTGCAGTGTGATGGCCGCGTGACTGAGTTGGCGCGGGACGCACACAAACAAGTAAGGACACATGACATGACGAGGACGATACTGCCAATGGCCGCGGCAGCACTGCTGATTTCGACATCGGCGTTTGCACAATCGGTCGGAGAGAAGACCGGCGTGAACTCAACGCTCGGCATCAGCCCGACCACAACCGATTTTGTCAAAGAGGCGGCGACGAGCGACATGACCGAGATTGCAGCCGCCAAGGTCGCTGAGGCGCGCGGAAACCCCCAGGAGAAGACCTTCGCAAGCCAGATGGTCACCGATCACACCAAGACTTCGGACGAGCTTAGGGCCATGGCACCGCCGGATGCCAAGGCGGCGATCCCTGGTGCTCTCGACAGTTCGTCGCAAAACAAAATCGACAAGCTGAAGGATGCGAAGCCGAACGACTTTTCATCCGATTTCAATTCCATGCAGGTCAGCGCTCACAAGGATGCGGTTTCGCTGTTCGAACGCTACGCCAAGGGCGGCGACGATCCGAAGTTGAAGGACTGGGCCGGCAAGACCCTTCCGGTCCTCCAGCATCATCTTGAGATGGCGCAAAGCCTCGGCAAGACGGAGTAACGTCAACCGACAGCGGCATCGATCGAGAATTGGAATAGCAAGCTCTAACTTGCCTGCTGTTGCGCGACTTCTGGGTACAGGAGCCTCATCGTGCCTATCGCGTTAACCCGTCGGGCTCGCCTTTCAACAAGCGAGTCCGCCGGCACTTCATCCGTGGGTCTAAGGGGCACCTGATGCAAGAGGCTGTTGAATCCATACCCGCGGTTCGTACCGATATTCCGTTTCGTCTCGACCGCCTGCCGTGGAGCCGCTTCCACGTTCTTGTCGTGACGGGCCTCGGCATTACCTGGATCCTCGACGGGCTTGAAGTCACCATTGTCGGTTCGCTCGGACCCGCATTGCAAAGCACGCAGACACTAGGCCTATCGAGCGCGAACGTTGGCGCGATCGCTTCATTTTACGTCGTCGGCGCGGTGATCGGCGCACTCGGATTTGGCTGGATCACGGATCGCTTCGGGCGACGTCTCGTCTTCTACGTCACGCTCATCGTCTATTTGGCCGGCGTGATGTTGAGCGCGTTTGCCTGGGACTTCCTGAGCTTTGCCTGCTTCCGGATGCTCACCGGCCTTGGCATCGGCGGCGAATATGCCGCGGTGAACTCCGCAATCGATGAACTCATTCCGGCGAAGTATCGCGGACGAATAGACCTGATCGTCAATGGCAGTTTCTGGCTCGGCGCCGCGGCCGGCGCGCTGGCCGCCCCTTTCCTGCTCGACCAGCACCTGTTCGCAGTCAATCTCGGCTGGCGCCTCGGATTCGGGATTGGTGGGGTGCTCGGTCTCTCGATCCTGATGCTTCGCCGATTTGTGCCCGAGAGCCCACGATGGCTCGTCACGCACTGCCGTAGCGAGGAAGCCGAGAAAACGGTCAAGACGATCGAGACCGACGTGATCAAATCGACGGGCAAGCCACTGCCTCCTATTAAGGAGACTCTGGAAGTTCATCCGCGAAAGGCCTTCGGTCTTAAGCTGATATTTTCCACGATGCTGGGCAAGTATCGAGAGCGGAGCATATTGGCGCTGGTGCTGATGATTGCGCAGTCCTTCCTGTATAATTCCGTGTTCTTTACCTTCGGCCTGATTTTGGCGCACTTCTATCGGGTACCCAACGAACGAGTTGGTCTCTATTTGCTGCCGTTGGCTATCGGCAATTTCTGTGGACCGCTGCTGCTCGGTTCGTTCTTCGACACCGTCGGCCGCAAGAAGATGATTGCGGGCACCTTTGCGATCAGCGGAGTGCTCCTTCTTATTACCGCCTATCTGTTCGGTGCCGGGCTGCTGTCGCCGATGACCCAAACGATCGCATGGTTCGCTATCTTCTTTTTTGCATCAGCCGCCGCCAGCTCGGCCTACCTCACCGCCAGCGAAATATTTCCACTGGAAACCCGCGCATTGGCGATCGCGTGTTTCTATGCACTCGGCACCGCGATCGGCGGCAGCGTTTCGCCCTTGCTGTTTGGATGGCTGATTGAATCCGGATCTGCCTGGCGCGTCGCTTTCGGATATGTCTTGGCGGCGTCACTCTTGCTCATTGCAGCGGCGACCGAGCTTCGGTTTGGAATCGACGCTGAAGGCAAATCGCTCGAAAGCATCGCCGAACCATTGTCGAGCAGCTAGGCGACGATACCTGTCACTACTGGAGTTGAGTATTTGGCCATCAACAGCAAATCGCGTATCTCACGGAGAGCGGTCGTCGGTGCAACCGGCACGGCGGCATTGGGCGCCGCGGCATCGCTGGCTCATGTCAGCGCGCAGGAAGGCGAACCGATGAACGAGCAAGGATTGCGGAACCCGGCTGATGCATATCCGAAACCTCCCTACAAGAAGCAGTCGCAGCCATGGCCCGGTTTGGCCAGCAAGATGGAGCCGCGACCTGACCATGGCGAAACCAGCTATCGCGGATCAGGCCGGCTCGCAGGCCGCAAGGCGCTTATCACCGGAGGCGATTCCGGCATGGGCCGTGCTGCGGCAATTGCCTATGCACGTGAAGGCGCCGATGTGGCTATCAATTATCTTGCCGATGAAGAGCCCGACGCGAAAGAGGTCATCGATCTGATCAAGCGAGAGGGACGGATCGGATTGGCCATACCGGGTGATCTCCGGAGCGAGGAATTCTGCCAGGAGTTGGTCGATCGTGCTGTCAGGGGTCTCGGCGGCCTCGACATTTTGGTGAGCAATGCCGGCCGCCAACAAACACGTGCGTCTATTCTCGACGTCACGACCGAGGATTTCGATGCGACCATGAAGACCAACATCTATGCTCCCTTTTGGATCATCAAGGCAGCACTTCCGCATCTCAAGCCCGGCTCAGTCATCATTGGAACCGCTTCGGAGCAGGCCTACGACCCCTCACCCGATCTCTATGACTATGCGCAAACCAAAGCTGCAACCATGAATTACGTGAAGTCGCTTGCAAAACAGCTCGCGCCAAAAGGCATCCGCGTGAATGCCGTCGCACCCGGACCGATATGGACCCCGCTTCAGGTCTCTGGCGGGGCAACGCAGGAGAAGCTTGAAAAATTCGGCAGTCAGACGCCGCTGGGGCGTGCCGGTCAACCTGCCGAACTCGGCTCGATCTATGTTCAGCTGGCCGCAGCGGACGCAAGCTACGCCACCGGTCAGGTTTATGGCTCCGCCGGTGGGTCGGGACAACCCTGAAAGGGGGCGCCCGGGAAAAGTAGAGGCGTCAGGGATAACGGCGCGGTAAAAGGCAGCCGCAACCGGAGATCATTCGATAGAAGTCGTCGATTTCTCGTCCGATGTGACCACAACCCTTGACCGACGCATGTTGTCCGTCGAAAGCCGCGGCAGGACTACTGAATGGACGACACCCGCCACACAGTATCACCGAGATCATCCGCGATCAGCAATCCACCGGTTTTATCGACCGCGAGACCCACAGGCCGGCCTCTCGCCTCATCGTTTGAATTCAGGAATCCCGTCACGACATCTTTCGGCGGTCCGTCGGGCTTGCCATCCTTAAATGGCACAAAGACCACGCGATACCCGTTGAAGGGACTGCGATCCCAACTGCCATGCTCGCCGACAAAGGCCCCGCCCTTGTAGGACGACGGAAAATTCGAGCCCGTGTAAAACGCCATCCCAAGCGGGGCGACGTGAGAACTTAGCGCGTAGTCCGGCGGTATTGCCTTCGCGACCAGATCGGGGCGCTGCGGCATCACCCGGGGGTCGACGTGCTGTCCATAATAGCTGTAGGGCCAGCCGTAAAAAGCACCGTCCTGAATGGACGTCAGATAATCCGGAACCAGGTTTGGACCGAGTTCGTCTCGCTCATTCACCACCGCCCATAATTTTCCGCTTTGAGGCTCCCACTGCAAACCATTGGGGTTGCGCAGGCCGGTTGCAAACAGGCGGTGCGCGCCGGTGGCCCGGTCGATCTCCCAGATCGACGCCCGTTCGATTTCAGCCGGCATGCCGTTTTCGGTAATATTGCTATTGGATCCAACCCCGGCATAGAGCTTGGAACCATCGGCACTGGCGAGAAGGCTCTTGGTCCAGTGATGATCGATCGGTCCGCCGGGCAAGTCAGTCAGCTTGACGCCGGGAGCGCTGATCTTGCTGTCGCCGTCGTGGTAGGGATATCGAATGATCGCGTCCGTGTTGGCGACGTAAAGATCGGATCCGACCAGCGCTACGCCAAACGGTGAATTGAGATTGTCCAGAAAGACGCTTCGGACCTCCGCTTTGCCGTCTTTCACGTTTCTCAAGAGAGTGATCTGGTTGGCGCCCTTTGCCTTCGACCCCGCCAGGGATTGCACCCATCCCATAATCAGGTCTTTGGGCCGATTGACCGGCGCCGGTGGCCCGTTGGCTCCAACCACCAGTATGTCTCCGTTCGGAAGCACGTATATCGAGCGGGGATGCCCGAACCCAGTGGCCAGCGCCTCGACGCGCAATCCCGCAGCCGCAGTGGGAGTATCGTGACCCCAAGGTATCGTCTTGGCTATTTTCATCGGCGGTAAAAGATATTGCTGCGGATCCGGAAGAGCTGGATTGGCGCCAATCTGGGTAGCGGTGTTGAAGCTGTCCTCGTTGCAGCCCGCCAATCCAAGTGTGGCGAGCGCCGTCAAAATCAGAGCCAATCGGGGCGCGACTCTCTCAGGACGTGAGTGTGCTGCCCGTCGCATCAATCGGCCACGCCGACGCGATGCCGATACACCATCTCCCCGCCGATCCAGCCTGTGATCATCATGATCAAAACCACGATGCCGGAGAGAATGATGCCCGTTGGAATGACGGCCGTGTAGCCGTCACGGCTATGGACGAAAACGTTGATGAGCGACAGCGCAATCACAAGCCCATTGCCCAAGGCATGAACCCAAGCCGATCGGATCTGACGAATACGGCGGTCCGCAGCGAAGTCGATCACGCCGGCGATCATGGCGAGCCCTGCCCCAACCAGCCCCGCCGTCAGCAACCAAACGGAAAACGTCACCCAGATGAACGACATCGAGCGCCAATAGACAGCGTCCGTAATCAAGGCGCCGACGAAGCAGACCATCGGAAACGGGACCAGCATGGCGTGGATCGGATGTCCGCCCAGGCTCGCGGTGGAACGTGGATTCCGTTTTTCCTCACCTGTGGTTCGCCGAGCCGGTAGATAAGCGATCTGGCCGTCTTCCATCGTCTCCGCAACAGAAACATCCGCGCCGTCGGCACCAACGACATCCCTTTGCGCTTTGATCACGGGCATGATGGCCATCAAATTTTAACTACGCCGACATAGGCCATCACCATCACCGCAGCGGCCAGCACGCAGCTTACGACAAGCACCAGCAAAACCGGCCGGCCGAGGAAACCTCCCCGCGCCTCGACAGCGGTTTCAACGATATGATCACCCTTCTTTTCCATCGCGACCTCCGTTCAGCCAACGGTAGGACGGAGATTGGGTTCCCATTTGATGGAAGAAATAGCGCCGCAACGACTCGATGATGCGCGGCACATCTACATTGCGATTAAACGACAAGCGCTCGGGATCTCTGTTTAAGGACAGGAGCTGTCCTGGTTCCGGCAATCGCCGCTGAGATTCGGGCGCCCAAACAAAACTGGCAATGCTCACGGCGATTGTTGTTTGCTTCAATGTGAGCAAAAGCTCGAATTGAAATGACATAAAGGACGCTAGCACCTCAAATTTGACTGCTGAGACGCACCGATTTACCGAGCAAGGGTAATGTTCCGACCGTTGCTAAAATGTTCATCAAGGCTGAGAAGCTTGATCGCGCCTGCGCCGACGCCCCAAATTCCCAATCTGGGCCAATATTACGTGGATGTTGCGTTGCGGTTACATCTTGCGGAAATAACATCACTTTTCGGCGAAGAAGGCTCCTTTCGCACAACGATTCAGCAATTGCCTGTTTAAGACTCAGCCTCTGCACACTATCTGCATTGCGCCAGGGAGTTGGTCGCGTGTCCAATGGATCAACGTGCAGATGTGATTCGAGACCGGACGCGCGTGGCGCTCCGGCAAAGTGGAAGTTGCGGCGTGTCAACGCAGCAGCAAACATATGAGGAGAGGGGTCATGTACAACGATTCTCTGTTCAACGCTTTCGCTCGGTCGTTCGAGGCTCGTAGCGAAACCGATATGTCGATGGCGGAATATCTTGAATCGTGTCGAGGGGATCCGATGCGATATGCCAATGCGGCCGAACGCTTATTAGCTGCCATCGGCGAACCTCAAATGATCGACACGGCCAAGGACCCCCGCCTTGGCCGTATTTTTTTGAACAGGACCATGCGGGCCTATCCGGCCTTTGTCGGGTTCCACGGCATGGAAGAAACGATCGAGCGGATCGTCGGGTTCTTCCGGCACGCCGCTCAGGGGTTGGAAGAGCGCA
Source organism: uncultured Pseudomonadota bacterium (assembly GCA_963725555.1). GTDB lineage: Bacteria > Pseudomonadota > Alphaproteobacteria > Rhizobiales > Xanthobacteraceae > Bradyrhizobium. The sequence goes on from CAVRYV010000019.1 coordinate 328,094, forward strand.
AGCAGATTCTCTATCTGCTCGGGCCGGTGGGTGGCGGAAAATCGTCGCTTGCAGAACGCCTGAAGTCGCTGATGGAAGTTCATCCGATCTACGTGCTGAAGGCCGGCGACGAGCTTAGTCCGGTCTTCGAGAGTCCCCTCGGTCTGTTCGACCCGGAAACGCTGGGACCCATGATCGAAGAGAAATACGGCATTCCGCGCCGTCGCCTCAATGGACTGATGAGTCCGTGGTGCTACAAGCGGCTCGAGGCTTTTGGTGGCGATATTTCACGATTCCGCGTCGCCAAAATCCAACCCTCGCGCTTGCGGCAGATCGCGATTGCGAAAACCGAACCTGGCGATGAGAACAATCAAGACATCTCTTCGCTTGTCGGCAAGGTGGATATTCGAAAACTTGAGAACTTTGCCCAGAACGATCCCGATGCCTACAGCTATTCCGGCGGATTGAACCGCGCCAATCAGGGCATTCTTGAGTTCGTCGAAATGTTCAAGGCGCCCATCAAGATGCTGCATCCGCTCCTGACGGCGACCCAGGAGGGCAATTATATCGGCACCGAGAATATCGGTGCGATTCCCTTTACCGGCGTCATTCTGGCGCACTCGAACGAATCCGAATGGCAAAGCTTCAAGGCCAACAAGAACAACGAGGCCTTCATCGATCGGATCTGCGTCATCAAGGTGCCCTACTGCCTGCGGGTGACCGAGGAACAGAAGATCTACGAGAAGCTGATCCAGGGATCCGAACTCGCTTCGGCGCCTTGTGCGCCGGCAACCCTGGAGACGCTCGCACGCTTCTCGGTGATGTCACGACTGCACAAGCACGAAAATTCGACGCTGTTCGCCAAGCTGCGGGTCTATGACGGCGAAAGCCTGAAGGAAACCGATCCGAAGGCTCGCAGCGTTCAGGAATACAAGGATACTGCCGGCGTCGACGAAGGCATGAACGGCATCTCCACGCGCTTCGCGTTCAAGGTGCTGGCTGCAACCTACAATCACGACACCTCAGAGCTTGGCGCGGATCCCGTCCATCTGATGTATGCGCTTGAGCAATCGATCCGCCGCGAGCAGCTTCCCGAGGAAGTCGAAAAGCGCTACCTCGAATTCATCAAGGCCGAGCTCGTGCCACGCTATGCGGAATTCATTGGCCATGAGATCCAGAAAGCCTATCTGGAATCATATTCGGATTACGGCCAGAACCTGTTCGATCGTTACGTCGACTACGCCGATGCCTGGATCGAAGATCAGGACTTCAAGGACCCCGACACCGGCCAGATGCTCAATCGCGAGCTTCTCAACCAGGAACTGACCAAGATCGAGAAGCCGGCAGGCATCGCCAACCCGAAAGACTTCCGCAACGAGGTCGTCAAGTTCTCGCTCCGGTCGCGGGCTCAGCACGGCGGAAAGAACCCGTCCTGGACCAGCTATGAAAAGATCCGTGAGGTCATCGAGAAACGGATATTTTCGCAAGTCGAAGACCTGCTTCCAGTGATCTCGTTTGGCTCGAAAAAGGACAGCGACACCGAAAAGAAGCACGGCGCGTTTGTCGAGCGGATGGTGGAGCGCGGATATACCGAGCGGCAAATTCGACGGCTGGTCGAGTGGTACATGCGCGTCAAGCAAGCCGGTTGAGGCGAATGCAAAATGGTCATGCACATCGTCGATCGGCGCCTGAATCCGTCCGGTAAAAGCCTGGAGAACCGCCAGCGATTTTTGCGCCGTGCCAAGGCGCTGGTTCAGGGCGCCGTCAAGAAATCCTCCCAGGACCGCGACATCAAGGATGTCATGGAAGGCGGCGAAGTCAGTATCCCGCTCGAAGGAATGGATGAGCCGCGCTTTCGTCGCCAGGGCGGCACGCGCGACATGGTGCTGCCCGGAAACAAGAAGTTCGTCGAGGGGGACATGCTGCCGCGTTCCGGCGAAGGCGGCGGAGGCAAATCCGAGCCCGGCCAAGGCGACGGCGAGGATGCTTTCCGGTTCGTTCTGAGCCGCGACGAATTTGTTGACCTGTTTCTCGACGATCTCGAATTGCCCGATCTCGCCAAGCGGAAGCTTGCGGAAGCAGAAATCGAAGGACTTCACCGCGCCGGCTATGCGACGTCCGGCTCACCGGCGAACATTTCGGTGAGCCGGACGGTGCGGCTCGCCCTAGCGCGGCGGGTCGCCTTGCGACGCCCCCGGCCGGAGACCATCGCCCAACTTGAGGCGGAGCTCGAAAACTGCGACGAGGCGCGCCGTATCGAGTTGATGGCTGAACTCGCCGCATTAAAAGCAAAAGTCCGCCGGATTCCGTTTATTGACCCGATCGACATCCGATACCGCCGTTTCGAAACCATACGAAAGCCGGCGGCGCAGGCCGTGATGTTTTGCCTGATGGACGTTTCCCGTTCGATGTCCGAGCACATGAAGGATCTGGCCAAGCGCTTTTACATGCTGCTCTACGTCTTTCTGACGCGGCGCTATCGGCATGTCGAGATTGTTTTCATTCGTCACACCGACCAGGCCGAAGAGGTCGACGAGGAAACTTTCTTTCACGGGCCGGCGACGGGCGGCACGCTGGTATCGAGCGCGCTGCAAACCATGCATGAGATCGTGAGGTCGCGGTTTCGTCCGGAGGATTGGAACATCTACGCCGCCCAGGCCTCCGACGGGGACAATTCTTATTCAGACGGAGATGTCGTAGGCCAGTTGCTTACGGAGATGATCCTGCCGGTCAGCCAGTTCTTTGCCTATCTGGAAGTCGGCGAGCCCGAGGTCAGCGGATACGATGCCTCCGATTCGTCGCTTTGGAGGCTGTACGAGCGCTTGCGCACCGATGGAGCGCCGCTGTCGATGCGCAAGGTCCGCAATCGCAGCGAGATATTCCCGGTGTTTCAGGAACTTTTCCATCGTCGAACGAAGGAGAAAGCCGCGCCATGACCGCGACGGGCGAACGCTTGTTTGAGGGAGCGGATTGGGACTTCCAGAAATTGCAGCATATCCACGATGCCTGCGAGGAGATCGCGCGATCGGAGCTGGGGCTCGACATCTACCCCAACCAGATCGAGGTCATCACCGCCGAGCAGATGCTGGATGCGAACTCTTCGGTCGGCATGCCGCTGTTCTACAAGCATTGGTCGTTCGGCAAGCATTTCGCGTATCACGAGGCATACTACCGCAAAGGGCTCATGGGCCTTGCCTATGAAATCGTGATCAACAGCTCACCGTGTATTTCCTATTTGATGGAGGAAAACACCGCGACCATGCAGACGCTGGTGATTGCCCACGCCGCCTTCGGCCACAACCATTTCTTCAAGAATAACTACCTTTTCAAACAATGGACGGACGCCGAGGGAATTCTCGATTATCTCGATTTCGCAAAGAGCTACGTGGCGCAATGCGAGGAGCGCCACGGCCGGATTGCGGTCGAGCAGACCCTCGATGCTGCGCATGCTCTGATGTCGCATGGGATCGATCGCTATCCCGGCAAGAAGAAGCTCGACCTTCGCGCCGAAGAAAAGCGCGCCGGCGACCGCCGCTTGCATGAGGAGGGGGCGTTCAACGATTTGTGGCGAACCGTTCCGACCGGACCGATCAAGAGCGCACAATTGCTGAGTACGGAACGACGCCGCCAATTGCTTGGGTTGCCGCAGGAAAATCTGTTGTATTTCCTTGAAAAGTCAGCGCCGCGCCTGCAGCCCTGGCAGCGCGAATTGCTCCGGATTGTGCGGCACATCGCCCAGTATTTCTATCCCCAGAGTCAGACCAAGGTCATGAACGAGGGCACCGCGACTTACGTGCACTACCGGATCATGACCCGGTTGCACGAACAGGGCCGGATTACCGACGGCAATTTTCTCGAGTTCCTGCAATCGCACACCAATGTCGTGTTTCAGCCCGACTTCGACGATCCGCGCTTTTCCGGCTTTAATCCCTATGCGCTCGGCTTCGCGATCATGCAGGACATCGAACGCATCGTCGCAAATCCTGACGACGAGGACCGTGAGTGGTTTCCGGACATTGCCGGAACCGGTGACGTGATGGCGGTACTGCGCGACGTCTGGGCCAACTACCGTGATGAAAGTTTCATCAGTCAGTTCCTTAGCCCCCGAGTTATGCGACGCATGCGAATATTCCATCTCCATGACGATCCGGCAGAAACCGCTGGTATCAAGGTGGACGCTATCCATGATGAACGCGGCTATCGTCGTGTTCGTCGTGAGCTGGCGCGGCAATACGACGTTGGGTTCATCGATCCCAACATCGAAGTCATCGACGTTGACCTTGCGGGCGATCGCCGGTTGATGTTGCGCCATGCCGTCGTGAACGGAGCCCAGCTGAGCGAGGCGGATACCAAGCGCGTGCTTCAGCACCTCGCCAATCTCTGGAGTTATGACGTGTCGCTCGTTGAAGTTGACGCTACGGAGAAGACCCTTAAAGAGTACGTCGTAAGCCCCCGCGCCGTCGCCGCAGCGGCGTAGATGGTTGCAGACTGAAGAAGCGCTCGGTACGCATCAGCGCCCTTGCCCTCGCAGTTCCCGATAGAGCTGTTCCAGCCGGGCGCTTGCGACGTCGTCCTCAAGTCCCAAGTCACAGACCTCTCCGTCGGCGACAGCGTCGCAAAGACGCTCATGTTCTAACAGGAAAACTGCGATCTCGGGCGTGCTCCGCTGTATGGGTTGCAGCCAACGCTTGATGCGCTCGATTTGCTGCAATCGGCTTTCAGCGCGCGCCTTGCGGACGCGGTCGTCCGTCAATGCGAGTTGGCGCAAGCTTCTACGAAAAAGATGATAAGCACGATGATGCGCGATAGCCGCATCGATGAGCTCGATGTTGGTGGCGTTGCGGCCCAACAGTGCATCGGTCCGATCGAGCTGCTCTCGAACCCATTCACGATAGACCACCAGAAATATCGCCGTCTTGTCCTCAAACCACCTGTAAAGCGTTTGCGGCGCGAAGCCCGCGCGCCGCGCGATCTTGTTGGTATCGGTTCCCTCAAAGCCACATTCAGCGAATTCTTTCGCGGCGGCTTCAACCAATCTTGCGCCGGTCTCCCCTCGTCTGTCCCCTATCTGCCGCGAGCTCCGGGCTTCGGCGCCATCATCCATGCCAACCTTCATGGCTTCTTCCGATCTTGGGGGCGCGGCATGCGTTCGCCTTTCAACGTGTGACCTATTCAACGTGTGAAATGACCACCTCACCTTGCGGTCTCGATATCATGGATCCGGCCCCAGTATGCGGCGGTCCGGCGTGCAATAGAACTTGACATTATTTCAATGTGATATCAATATCACTCACCTGATGCGAGGCCATACTGAGGGTGAGCAATGGGCTATCGAGCAGAAGTTGGAGTTCCCGCTGGATCGGACGAAATTCTGATCGATGGCGCTCGCCTTGCGATCGCGCGTGAGGGTTCTGGACCGCCTGTTCTTTGCCTTCACGCGATCGGCCACGGTGCGAGGGATTACGAGACTTTTTCGGCGCTGATGCGCCATCGCTACGAGATCATCAGGCTCGATTGGCCCGGGCAGGGTCGTTCGGACCCTGATCAAGAACCTGCGACGTCTACCCGATATGCCTCGTTGATCCGCGGTGTGGTGGATGCTCTTCGACTGGAGCCTCCCATTATCATCGGCTGCTCGATCGGCGGCGCGGCCGCGATACGGTATGCGAGCGAAAATCCGGTGGTCGGACTCGTACTCGCCAATTCGGGCGGTTTGATCGAGGTCACAAAGAGTACTCAGCGTGCCTGCCTGTTGTTTTCCCGCATCTTCGCCGCCGGGTCTCGCGGCGCATGGTGGTACAAAGCTGCATTCGCGCAATTCTATCGGAGCGTCCTGCCCTCTCCTGCCGCCCTTGACCAGCGCAAGCGCATCGCTAAATCCGCCTACGAGATTGCACCTGTGCTCGCGGAGGCATGGCGGGGTTTTGCCGACGCTGCGCAGGATCACCGTGGCCTGGCGATTGCGCTCGACGTGCCCGTACTTTTCGCTTGGGCGATGCAGGATTGGATTAATCCGTTTACGGCGGCAGAACCCACGATCCGCCAGATGAAGCGCGCCCAAGTGGCAAAATTCCAAGGCGGCCACGCTGCGTTTCTGGAGCGACCGGAGCAATTCGCCGCGACCTTCGATCGATTTGCGACGGAAATCCTTGAGACGGGCGACATTCCCATGCTGCGTAAGACCGGAGCAATCTACGGCGGCGGCTAGTTGCCGGCGGCAATTGAGGACGCGAATTAGGTCGATTTAATCGCCGACTACGATTTGTTGATCTTCTTTATTTTCGCATCGGTGGTCTCGATCGACGATGCAAGTTCCAAAATAGCCTTCGAGAGCAGTTCAATGGCTTCCTTCTCGTCCTGCGAACGTGCCGCTCGAAGCGCGTAATTCTTGGCTGAACTCAGGGACATCGGCGACCTTTCCCACGAACAGAAAGCCCGGCGGGGTGAGCTGGCGGGTTTTCAGTCGATTTTACGCGGTATGAGCTACAAGACCGCGATGGTGCAGAGCCTATCTTCGGGCCGTTAAGAAAGGCTTTGCTCCAGCCGACGCGGACCGGCGACCTCATTGTCGTGGTTTCGCCGCCTTGCACGACTGCGCGCCTACAATTGCAGCTGCTTAGGGCGCATTTTGGGAGGAACGATCCGGGCTATAGAACCTTACCTATCCGAAGGCTCAAAACCCAGAGACACGCCATGAATAGTTTGCCCGTCGATCGCGCGCTTCGCATTTATAACACGCTTGCAAACCGGTCCGAGACCAGGGGATCTCGTGAAAAGCTTTCCAGGCATCTCATGAAGAAATTCATCGGTGGCGAAACGGACCAGCACCGTCTGACGGTCGAAGGTCTCTCATACCTTCGAACCTTGGATCGCGAAATGGACTCTGCGAAACTAGGCCTTTAGAGCTTGACGTTGTTTTCGCAACGAATTGCGCCGCGTTATTTTTGCTTTGGCGATGCGAACACCTTCCATCCTTTTCGGTTCCGTCTTTGGTTTTGACGTTTTCTTCATCTTTCCGGCTGACGGCATCATAGGCAGAGTTGGAGTTGGTATTGCCGAGGCACGCTCGATCGGCTGCGTTCTCATCGGGCCAGTCGTTGGTTTGGCTTTGGGCATGATCGTTAACGCGTTGCCGCCTCATTCGTTCAATCAAGCAAGACCCCTGCCTATTTGGGCAGCAACGGTGCTGTGGAACGAGAACGTTTCTTGGTGTCTCAGGTCGCTGGTTGGATGCCGGGTGCTTTTCTCGACTGATTGCCGCTGAGGCGCTCCAGCCAAACCAACGCCACGGCCGACAGGAACGGCAGGCTTTGAAGCAGCAGGATCGTTGCGAACAGATCGGCCTCGAGATGACGATAGATATTGACCGCATAGATCATGGCGGCGCCGGCGACCAACAGCGCGCCGAGCAGCATTTCCGGCATCGTGAAAATGCGCGGACTCTCGGCCGCGCCGACACCCTTTCGGGTGCGGTGGAAATAGCTCTGGCTCGCAGGCAGTGCAGCTTTAAAGGCCGCACTGGCGACCGTCCATTGCACCGACATGAATACGATCATCGCGCCCAGCATCTGCCAATATGACACCGCGACCCGCATTCTGTAGGCGCAGGCAAAGTGAGTCAGCGTCACGAAGAACGCCGCGATGATCGGAAACGTCAGCAGGACATCGGGAACGGCGACAATATCAAGTGCCACGAATGGCACCCAGATCAAATTGAGCAGCGCCGCTCCGACCGCCACGGTTTCGGCGACGAACCAGTTAAGCCAGCCCAGCAGGAATTCCCGCTTCTGATCATGGTCGAGCCGGCTGGTCCCCGGCAGGAATTTGCGCCAGTGTTTCCGGACGATCTGCACCGCGCCGGTCGCCCAACGTGCCCGCTGCACCCTGAAGGCCTGATAATCCTGCGGCAGCAATCCCCAGCCATAACGGCGGTTGGTGTAGTGGGCGCGCCAACCGAGCTCCATGATCGACAGTCCGAGGTCGCTGTCCTCACAAATCGTGTCGCTCGACCAGCCGCCGGCGGCAGCCATCGCAGTGCGGCGGATCAGACACATGGTTCCGTGAACGATGATGGCGTTGAACTCGTTGCGCTCGACCATGCCGATATCGAAGAAGCCGGCATATTCGGCGTTCATGGCGGCATGGATGAAACTGCGATCACCGTCGCGATGATCCTGCGGGGCCTGGATAAGGCCTACCTCGGGATCGGCAAAGCTCGGCACCAGATCGCTGAGCCAGCGGGGATCGACCACATAGTCGGCATCGATGACGCCAATGATCTCGGCATCGGCTGCGACCTCGGCCATCGCGAGACGAAGGGCCGCCGCCTTGAACCCCACCAGGTTTTCGACGCGCAGAAACTTGAAGCGCGAACCCAGTTCACGGCAGCGCGTCTCGATCGGCTGCCAAAATGCGGGATCCGGCGTGTTGTTGATGATAACCACGCATTCAAAATTCGGGTATTCGAGCCGCGCTACCGAATCGATCGTACGCAACAACATCTCGGGCGGTTCCCGGTACGCGGGAATATGGATCGAGACTTTTGGCGAAGCAGCGTCCGGGCGTGGCGACGTTAGCGCGAGGAGCCGCGCAGGTTTGCGACCGAACGTCACCGACGCCAGTTCCCCTATGCGCGAAAGCAGAATCGGCGCGAGCAGCCCCAGCAGCGGCAACCCGATGCCGAATGCAATCACCTCCCCATGCAGGAAATAATGGGCGTGCCAGTAGCCGAGCACGCTGGCGCACCAATCGCCGATCACATGGTCTGCGCCGGCAAGCAACGCCACCTGGCCAACGGTCGCCCCGGGAAGCAGCAGGATAGATAGCGACAACAATAATCCAACCAGGATAGCGCAGGCCGCCGCCTTCCAATATTCGGCATCCACCAGCGGGCCCGTCCATGCAAATTTGGGTCGCAACGATGCGTCGAGCACACCCCAATAAGGACCGACATTGCCCTCGAACAGCTTCTCCGGCTGATCGATCGCCTCGACGATATTGTAGTCAATGCCGAGCGCGGTGGCGCGCGCCACGAAATCGCGTAACACCACGGCTTGGGTGATCGGGCCCGGCATCGATTGCTCGTAGTTGCGCCCGGCGCTCGGCCAGCCGAGTTCTCCGACGACAATCCTTTTGCCCGGGAAAGCTGCCTGCAGTTGCTCGTAAATCTCCAGGGACCGATCGACCGCGGTCCCTTTTGGCACACCCTCCCAATAAGGAATGATGTGAGCAAAGATCTGGTCGACGGCGTTGCCAAGTTCAGGATGTTCGATGAAGATTCGCCAGTTTTCGGCGGACCCTACCGGAACCGGACTTTCCCGTTTCACGCGCTCAACAATCTGAACCAAGTCCGCCGCACTGTGCTCATGCCGGAACACGGTTTCGTTGCCCACGACCAGACGCGTGACGTTGGGATTGTGTCTGGCCAGATCGAGCGCGGAGGCGATCTCACGCTCGTTGCGGGCATTGTCGTTGTCGATCCAGGCGCCAAGCGTGACCGTGAGCCCGAGTTCGGCGGCGATCTTCGGAACGCGTTCCAGGCCCTGGGTCGAAGCATAGGTGCGCACCGCCTTGGCCTGCCCCGCGATAGCAGTGAGATCGGCGCGAATCCGCGCCTCCGGCACTGTCAGTCCGGCAGAAGCAGCGCCCTCGAAACGATTATACGAAAGGCTCGCCAGCCTATCTTCGACCGCCGCTGCCGTCGTCGCAGGATTTTTCAGGGCCCAGAACACAAGATGGACACAAGCGACCAAGCCCAGAACCAGGACCGTTGCGCCTAACGACAAGGCTCGGCTTCGGCTGCGTGTTGCGCCGGCCGACTTCCCATCTCGCACGATCTTGTCGGCCGCACTCATGTTAGCGCCTCGAACCCGCAGCCCGTCGTCTGTCGGCTCGCTTTATGAGAGCTATCGATCGAAAGCCCAGGAAGCACCGAGCTACGTGGTGCCCGACGGCCCGCAGGTTTGCGGCCAGACCACCGAATTTAGCATCTGCTTTGCGGAAAGCCACTCCCGCCAGCAGAGCACTGCTCTTCGCGGCATGTCTGGACAGCCTCGGCATCGGCCACGTCACAGCGTCGTGAGTATCCGCCATCGACCAGTGGACGCTTTACGAAGGCAATTCGGCGCTGTGTGGCGTCCGGGCGCCACGGATCGAGCAGCCGGAACGCCGGATCGACGACCTGTAAATCACGTGATTCTGAACGGAGGCTAGTGCCGCTTGAAATACTGTACGTCGCGCTCATGCTTTTCCGCGGCCGCGCGTGATTTGAAGGTACCGAGATTGCGGCGCTTGCCGGTCTTGGGATTGACCTTGCGGGAGTAGAGCCGGTACTCGCCTGACTGCAATTTGCGGATCATGGGATTGGCCTCGTGGACGATGCCCCGAGTTATAATTGCAATGGCCGAGTTCTTGTTCCAAACAACACCGTCAACACAAGAACATCTTCTTGTCCGTTCAGCTCAAGATCCGATTATAAGACGGCTTCGACAAGGCCTAGATTTTTTGCTTCTTGGGCTTCGAGATACCAATTGGACGGAGCTTTTTGCAGAACCTCGTCAAGCGTCACGTTGGAGCCGAGTACAAGATTTTGAAAGCCCTCGTTCTGGATCGCGATCGAACACTCGATCTCATTCAGGGTCGCCTTTACGACCGCGACACATGTGGTGAGCGGGCCGTCGATCACTAGCTTTTTCGATAACTTGCGTTCATGGATCGTGAGCCGCGTGCCGCGCGCGAGATAGCGATTTTGTCGCGCGAAGAAACTCATGAAAGTGATCCCGGCCGAATAGATCGCGGCCTTGCCAAGAAAAACGAACCGCCTTGCCGGTTCCGTTTCGCTGGCAAAACGAACATCTTCGCCCATCATTCTGGCGACTTCCGGGTCGCCGCCGAGCGTCGAAAGCTCGATCACCACAATGCTGTTTTCGGACGCGTTATCGAATTGCGTCCTGAACTTGGTATACATTTCATAGTCTACGACGCCCGACAGGGCGATCGCCGGCGATTTGAAAGCCGTCACGGGCAGCGTTTGATTTCCCTTCGGTTATTCCGTCGCGATCCGTCAGTCTGCGTATCAGGCTTTGATCAGGACGGCTCGGTGCTGCTCGGGGGGTCCGAAGCCGGGAATGTCTCTTCGAGACCCTTCTCAAGGTCATCAGGCGACTTTTTGTCAGACCTTGTCGCCTGCTTCGGATTGACGGCGTGTTTATCGATCGGCGCGGGATTGTATTTCTCAGCCATAATGACCCTCTTTTCGCCGGGCTAATGGCCCCGACGACCTTTGGGTTCCCGAAAACCCTTGCTCGGCCCACATCGTCAGTCGCCGGCTGCTATTGCTTTCCATGCCCGCCAATCCAACGGCAACGTCTGCAAGGCGTTCTCCAAATCAAGATAGGCCTCCGCGATCTCGCGGCGCGATGCGTCCGAGCTATGATAGAAGAAGCCCTCGAAAAATCAGATGGCGCAGGGCTACCCAAGAGGGGAGAGGGAAAGCCGGGTGCCCGTTGCACCCGCGGCCTCGCGTGTGAAAAAACACGCGAGTTGGACCACAGGTTCACCGGACACCCGGCCTCCCTGCGCAATGGTTTTAACGGTTTCCTTCGTGCTCTTCCCGGTGACCGGGCTTTGTTGTCACCGTCGCCAGTGAAATCTCTTCCACCGACTTGACGCCAGCGTCGGGCGTCAGAACCACACGACTTCGCCGTCCGCGCGCAACGTCATTCGTCTCTTGACACTGCCGCGTCCACCGCATCCCGTACCCAACGTCCGTGACGATCGCGATACGCCCCTCAAGAGGGACGGGATGGCGCGTTGTAGAAGTGATTTGGGCTGAAAGAGAACAAATGATTTTGCGGAAGGGGCTGGACAGGCGGATCGGTGATTTGCCCGTCGGCCGTCAGGCATGTCTCAAACGTGCCAAATTTGGTCATCAGGTCTTCTTCCGATTTTGATCGCCGTCCTCAAGCAATCTTTCTCCGACACGGGAACACGTTGCCTTGAACTCCGTTGTGTTTGTTACAAGAGATTTCCAGGGAGGAAATGATGTACAAATTCGCGATTGCGATATTGCTGTTTTCGGCGCCGGCATTTGCCCAAGACAACAGCGCCAACCCTGCTGTGCTTCAGAAGTGCCCGCCGATCGGCCAGACCGCGAAAGGCGAGCTGATTTATTCGCTCGATTGCAAAGCAATAAGCACCGACTACACCGTCGGAGAAGTTAAGCCCAATATGCCGAAGACTACTTTGAAGGAAACCGTCATTCCAAAGTCAGGCGGCGAACAAAATCCAGAGGCAACGCCGACAAAGGCTGAAGAGGTGCCGAAGCAGTAACTTCGCAGCGGCCCAGGCCTAAACGGGGACCGGTTTAGATCGGGAAAGCGCGCTGCCCTCGTTGCACAGTGATCCACTTGAGCTCGGTCATTTCTTCCATTGAGAAACGACCACCCTCGCGGCCGTAGCCACTGTTCTTGACACCACCGAAAGGCACGTGCGGCTTCGTCCGAAACCGTGCAGTCGTTAAGATGGACCATTCCGGCATCAAGCCCGAAGGCTAAGTCGAGCGCCTTCTGCATGTTGTTTGTTATCACGCCCGACGAGAGCCCGTAGTCGGTGGCATTGGCAAGCTCAAGCGCTTCTTCGTGGTCGCGAACCTTGATGATCGACGTCACCGGCCCGAAGCTTTCCTCGTGGAAGATGCGCATATCGGGCGTGACGCCGCTGAGAACGGTAGGCCAATAATACTGATCCTTATGCGTAGCCCCGCACATTAGCTTGGCGCCCTTGGCAACGGCATCCTGGACGTGACCATCGATCACGGCGCACTGGGTACCGCGGATCAGCGGACCAATGACGGTGTCGGGTTCGCGCGGATCGCCAACCTTAAGGCTCTGGGCGACGGCGGCGAAACGCTCGCAAAACCCATCGAATATCGGTTCCTCGACCAGAATGCGCGAATTCGCCATGCAGACCTGGCCTTGATGGAAGAAGATGCCGAACGCCGCGGCTTTAACCGCATAGTCCACGTCCGCATCGCCCAAGACGATCAGCGGGCTTTTCCCTCCCATCTCAAGCGTAAAGCGCTTCAACGTTTTCGCGGCTTCCACCGCCAGCATGCGGCCGGTATGCGTCGAGCCGGTGAAGGTGATCATGCGCACCCGGGGATCCCTGAAGATCGTTGCGCCGATTTCGGCGGCGGGCCCCGGAATGACGCTGAGCAAACCGGGTGGCAGACCGGCTTCGTCGAACACTTCCGCAATCTTCAGCCCGGTCACAGGCGTGAGTTCCGACGGCTTCAGAACAAATCCATTGCCGGCGGCGAGCGCCATTACCACTTTCTTCATGGCGAGCAAAAAGGGTGCGTTGAACGGCGCGATACCTGCGATGACGCCGAGCGGCTGGCGAATGGTGAAGCCAAATTGCCCTGGCGCCGTCAGCGGCATGGTCTCGCCGGGTGACCTGCGCATTTCGGCCGCGGCCGTTCGCAGCAGGTCAAAACAATAGCCGACTTCGAACCCCGCTTTGCCGAAGACCGATCCGGACTGAGCGACAAGAACTTCGGTGATGTCCTTGGCTTTGGCCGCGAGCACATCGGCAGCCTTCAGGAATACGTTCTCCCTTTGGGATACCGGTGTCTCGAACCAGGCCTTGTACGATTTGTGAGCGGCGGTAATGGCCTTTTCGGTCTCGGCCGCGCCGGCCTGCTGGACCCTCGCAAAAAGCTCTCCCGTTGCTGGATTACTGCTTTCCGTGGTTTCGTTGCGTAACGAGCGCGTCCACTCCCCGGCAACATAGAGATTGTAATTTGGTACTCCGTTGATCATCTCAAACGATGCGGACATTCAACCTCTCCTTGTGCCGGGACACGTTATTCTCATCAGGGCATCACGCGGCCCGAGAAACAGGACGCTTATCTCGGGCCCCAGACTGGATCCCGTCCGGCAAGGCGTCTTGACAGTTTGCGGTCACGATTTGACTTAAACTCAGATTTCTCGTCGACAGCCCGGATACCCTATGGTTAGATTTTGGCTCGTCGAAACAGATTTCGCCGGGGTCCCCGTGACTTCGCTGCCAAGCACGACACGGCATGGCAAGGATGCCTTGCTGACTGATTATCGGAAGGTCGCTGGCCTGTTGACGACAGCGAGCGTGCCTGCTGCTCAACGCCTCGATTTTTGGCGTGAAGTGGTCTGTCACACCATCGCCGGTGTCGAGGCGGAGGCGCTTGGACATGAGCATCCCTATGCCGGCGCCATCCATGCCCAACCAATACCCCTTGCACATATGCCAAGCTTCGATCTGGTCCACGTCGAAGCTGATCCACAGCGGGTCCAGCGCACCCGCAAATTGATCAGCGTCCAGACCGAGCCGACCTGGCTGCTCATGGTTCAGGAAGAAGGCACCTGCACGATACGCCAGGGCGAGCAGCAGGCAACGCTCAAGCCTGGAGATATCGGCTTCCTCGACACCGCCCGTCCCTACGAAGTGATTTTCCCGCAGACGTTCAAGCAAAACATCCTAAGAATGCCGACGCTTTTGTTTCACGACATCATGCCCAGGAATCGCGACGTCGCCGGAATGGCTCTGTCCGGCGACGACGCGTTAACCGTGATCGCCGGTCAGAATATCGTTCTTCTTGAGCGCTTCGTCTCCGCCATCGATCCCATCCTTTTGCCGGCTGCCGCCAATCGCGCGCTCGATCACCTCGCATTGGCCGCGCGATTTTTCTTCGAAGGCAATGCCGGGCGGCGCGACCACAGCCTCTCGGCATCGGTCTTCGCACGCGCATGCGCTTATATATCGGAGGCGTTGGGGGATCAGACTTTGTGCGTGGAACAAATCGCCGCGGCGATCGGAATATCCAGTGGCCATCTGCAGCAGATCTTTCGGCAGAGTTCGGGTACTTCGGTCGGTGAATATGTTCGTGAGCGGCGCCTGGCGTGTAGCCGCCGCGACCTCGCCGATCCCAGCCTCATACATCTCAGCATTACGTCGATCGCATTCCGTTGGGGCTTCTCGGAGTCCAGTAGCTTCAGCCGTGCATTTCGCAATGCCTTCCATATGAGTCCCCGGCGCTTCCGAAACGCCTGCCGACCGAACAAGCTGGGATCTTGAGCGATCGGCGACCTTCGACAGCGTGGCAATTCGCCGTGCCTTTGAAGAACGAGACTGGCAGCCGCGACATCGAATGATCACCCCCCCCGTGAAGCCCGATCCGCGTTCATTATTGCGCTACGCAATTTGACAATGATCGCAGTCTCGGTTCGATCTTGCCTAAGACCGTCAAAAGGGTCATGGCTGTTCAATATCGTCGGTTCTGGGGCTTGGCACCGAAGATGCCCGTGGCAATTTTTTGGGGAATGATGGAATGCAAACCAAGCGGCTAGGCAAGAGCGCGGTCGTCGGTATCGAAGATCTGCATGGGAACGATGACGTTCGGCAATCAGGCCGACGAGGCAACATCATTCCGGGTCCTCGACAAGGCGTTCGATGCCGGAATCAATTTTTTCGATACTGCCGAGAATTATCCAGTGCCACCCCGCGAGGAATGGGCCGGTCGTACCGAGGAAATTGTCGGCCGCTGGATGAAGACCAAGCGCCGCGATGGCCTAATCATCGCCACCAAGGTCTGCGGCCCCAGCCATGGCTGGATGAAGGCCTCGCAACGCGCCGGGATGACGGCATTGGACCGGCACAACATCGTGCGGGCCATCGAGGCCAGCCTGAAGCGGTCTGGACACCGACTATGTCGATCTCTACCAGACCCATTGGCCCGATCATGGCGCCCGATATGAGGAAGCGCTTCGCGCGCTCGACGACCTGATCCGCGGCCGGCAAAGTCCGGGTGATCGGCTGCAGCAACGAGACAACCTGGGGCTTGATGAAAAGTGTGGCGGTTTCTGAACGTGAGGGCCTGGCGCGCTACGAGACCATCCAGAACAATTACAGCCTGAACAATCGCCGTTTCGAAGATGAATTGGCTCAGGCCTGCCGGCAGGAGGGGATCAGTCTGATTCCGCTATTCACCGCTCGGCTGGCGGGGTGCTGTCGGGAAAATACAATGGCGGCAAGACGCCGGACGGGGCGCGGTTCTCCAACTATCTCAAGCTCGGCGGCCGCCAGGCAGCGATGGCTCAGCCGGTTCGTCAACGAAAAAAGCCTCGGCCTCACGGAGCGTTACGAAGCGATAGCGGCGGAAGCTGGAATGTCGGTGGTGACCTTGGCCACAGCCTGGAGCAAGCAGCATGACTTCGTGGCCTCGACAATCGTCGGCGCGACCAATGAAGGATCAGCTCGACGACTATCCTGGCGGCGGCCGATCGTGACGCTGGATGACGGAGGTGCTGAAGCAAGATCGACGCGGTGTCAAAGGAGATTCCTGTACCCGATGGGATAAGAAAAACGCACTAGAGCGAGATAGCTTTCTTGTCAAATCGCCATCTCGCTCTAGCGGACCCTCAGGCCAGCAGCTTCAAAAACTCGTCATGATTTATGGGACGTGAAAACATGCCGAAGTTGTGGTTCAGCGCCGCGCTCTGCGCTTCCTGGCTCAGCGTAGCCGTGCAGTCTTTCAATGTAACGACATCGAACCCACGTTCGTAGGCGCTCCGCATCGTCGATTCCACGCAGCAATTTGTGAGAAAGCCGCTCAGCACCACAGTCTGTATTCCCTTGCTTCGCAGGATAAAGTCGAGATTGGTGCTGGGAAACGCGTCGAGGCCGCGCTTTCCCTCGATGACGATATCTTCGGGATGCGGCGCCAGCACGTCGACAATGGCAGCCCCCCACGAACCCTTACGAAAAGCGTTACTATCGACAACTCCCTTCAGGATCTCATAGGGATCGCCGCTAAGCTCGCCATAACCCTCAGCAAAGGAAATCGGCGCATGCATGACGGTGATGCCCGCGGCACGGGCTTTGGTCGCAACTTCAACCGTGTTGGCGAGCATGTTGTTGGATTGCATGACGTCTTTAACGCCGTCATGGAAAACGCCGCCAGGCGTCGTAAAGTCGTTCTGATACTCGATCAGGACAATGGCTGTTGTCTTCGGATCTATTGCGTCTGCTCCCTTGCTGCCGCTTCTTTTTCAGCGGTCCCTCGCCTTCATTCGGGCGACCCATGATACGCGATATCTGGCTTGGCGGGTAACAATACCAGTGCGCGGATCGCGGCTTAATACGCCCGCAATATCGTACCGATCCGCCGCGAACCCGCGCCGTAAGCGCTGCTGAGCGCCGCGCGGCTGGGTGGAGCTTACCGATCTGGTTCGGCCTGAGACAAGCCGGATTTTTTTGAGATGCTACCTCTGGCAATTCCAAGTTCGCGCTTGGCCTTTCGCACGAGACCCTTTGCTTTCTCTAACTTGTCGGTCACCGCATACAAAGTTCGCTCGCCGTTATGTTCGACGTAAATCTGGTGGCTGCTTACGGTTTTGATGACGACGCGGGGCTTTTTCATGGACTCCACTATGGCCTGCCAGTCGTTCGGCGAAAAGGCACCACGGAAGCAGGAGTCAAACTGGCGGCCCCCGCTGTTTTTAAATTAGCCCGCTCGGTCGATACGGGCCCGTTTGGGCCGGATACCGGTCCGCGCGGTTGGAAAGAGACGCCACCGAAGCGAGGGGCCTCTTCCGGGCTTCGCTGATGCGGCGAAGGGGCCCGCCTGAGGGAGGAGTGCCGAGATCGGGACCAAGTCGGGAGCGACCCGGCGTAAGCCGCAAATCCATGCGCCCAGCCTGACGGATCCGAGATCAAGGCCGCTGGGCATCAAGTGACTAACGCCACACTATCCAAAGCAGGCCGACATCGCAAAGGTCTTTCCAAGAAGTCAAGCGATTAGATCCGGGTCAATCTACTACGAAGATAGCGATTACAAATGGGTTGTCGGCATGATCTGATTGGATCCAGACCGACTAAACCTTTGGGAGGATTGAGCGTGTCCAACATCAAACTGACGGTCAACGGCAAGCCGATTTCGGCTGAGGTCGAGGACCGGACGCTGCTGGTGCATCTGTTGCGCGATCACCTGGGACTGACGGGGACCCACATCGGCTGCGATACCAGCCAATGCGGCGCCTGCACGGTTCATATCGACGGACGATCGGTGAAATCCTGCACCGTGCTGGTGGGACAGGCCAACGGCTCCAGTATCACGACCATCGAGGGAATAGCCAAGGGCGACGAACTGCATCCGATGCAAGCGGCCTTCCGCGACAATCACGGATTACAATGCGGTTACTGTACGCCGGGCATGATCATGGCGTCGATCGATATCGTCAACCGCCATGGCCCCGAATCTCGACGAGGCGACGCTGCGCCAGGAGCTTGAGGGCAATATCTGCCGCTGCACTGGCTACCACAACATCGTCAAATCGGTGCTCGACGCCGCCGGCCGCATGAAGGTCACGCAGGCTGCCGAGTAGCGTTCCTGCGAGCCGGCTTCGATACCGGCGAGATCGGTATCGGCCGCAGAATGCCGACCAGAGAAAAAACCAAATAGCCGCAGGCGTGCCAGTCCAGTCATCGCGCCCGGACCGCGACAGGGAGACCACATCATGGGAATCGAAGGCATCGGTGCACGGGTCGTTCGCAAGGAAGACAAGCGCTTCATCACCGGCAAGGGCCGCTATGTCGATGACATCCGCCTCCACGGCATGACCTATGCCGCGTTCGTTCGCAGCCCGCATGCCCACGCCAAGGTCAAGGGCATCGACTCCTCCGAAGCGATGAAGATGCCGGGCGTGGTGGACGTGCTGACAGGCCGGCAGATCGTCGATGACAAGATCGGAAATCTGATCTGCGGCTGGATGATCCACTCCAAGGACGGCTCGCCAATGAAGATGGGGGCGTGGCCGGCGATGGCGCCCGATACCGTGCGCTTTGTCGGCCAGGCCGTCGCGGTGGTGATCGCCGAGACCCGCAATCAGGCCCGCGATGCCGCCGAGGCCGTCGCGGTCGACTACGAGGAATTGCCGGCGGTGGTCGATATGCGCGACGCCGTGGCGAGCGGCGCGCCGCAACTTCACCCCGAGGCGCCGGGCAACGTCATTTACGACTGGACCATCGGAGACGAGGCCGCAACGGAGGCGGCGTTCAAGAGCGCGGCCAACGTGATCGCGCTCGACATCACCAACAACCGCCTGGTGCCGAACGCGATGGAGCCGCGTTCGGCGATCGCCGATTATGACGCGGCGGAGGAACACTTCACGCTCTACACCACGTCGCAGAATCCGCACGTGGCGCGGCTGGTGCTTTCGGCGTTCTACAATGTCGCCCAGGAACACAAATTGCGGGTGATCGCACCGGACGTCGGCGGCGGCTTCGGCTCCAAGATTTTCATCTATCCGGAAGAAATGGTGGCGCTCTGGGCCTCCAAGCGCACCGGCCGGCCGGTGAAGTGGACCAGCGACCGGACCGAGGCTTTCCTCACCGACGCACATGGCCGCGATCATCTGACCAAGGCCGAGATGGCCTTTGACAAGGACAACAAGGTCACCGGCCTGCGGGTCAAGACCTACGCCAATCTCGGCGCCTACATGTCGCTGTTCTCGTCGTCGGTGCCGACCTATCTCTATGCGACGCTGCTGTCGGGCCAGTACAACATTCCCAACATCTTCGCCGAAGTGATCAGCGTCTATACCAACACCACGCCGGTCGATGCCTATCGCGGCGCCGGACGGCCCGAGGCAAGCTTCGTGGTCGAACGGCTGATGGAGACCGCGGCCCGGCAGTTGAAGGTCGATCCGGCCGAGTTGCGCCGCAAGAACTTCATCACCCAATTTCCGCATCAAACGCCTGTGATCATGGCCTACGATATCGGCGACTTCAACGCGTCGCTGGACGCAGCGATGAAAGCGATCGACTATGCCGGCTTCCCCGCGCGCAAGGCGAAAGCCAAATCCGAAGGCAGATTGCGCGGCATCGGCGTATCCTGCTATATCGAAGCTTGCGGCATCGCGCCCTCGAAAGCGGTGGGCAGTCTCGGGGCCGGCGTCGGCCTGTGGGAATCCGCCGAAGTGCGGGTCAATCCGGTCGGCACCATCGAAATCCTCACCGGCTCGCACAGTCACGGCCAGGGCCACGAGACTTCCTTTGCGCAGGTGGTCGCCGAGCGGCTCGGTATCTCGATCAACCAGGTGCAGATCGTCCATGGCGACACCGACAAGGTGCAGTTCGGCATGGGCACCTACGGGTCACGCTCCGCGGCGGTCGGGCTGACCGCCATCGTCAAGGCGATGGAAAAAATGGAGGCGAAAGCCAAAAAGATCGCCGCACATCAGCTCGAGGCTTCGGAAGGCGACATCGTCATCGAGAATGGCGAGTTCAAGGTCACCGGCACCGACAAGTCGATCGCATTTCCGATGGTCGCGCTCGCGGCCTACACCGCGCACAATCTGCCCGACGGCATGGAGCCCGGCCTGAAGGAAAGCGCATTCTACGATCCGACGAACTTCACCTTCCCGGCAGGCTCCTACATCTGCGAGGTCGAGGTCGATGCCGGCACCGGCAAGACTGATTTCATCAACTTCGTCGCGGCTGACGATTTCGGGCGGCTGATCAATCCGATGATCGTCGAAGGTCAGGTCCATGGCGGTCTCGCCCAGGGCATCGGCCAGGCGCTGCTGGAAAACTGCGTCTATGACAAGAGCGGCCAGTTGTTGACCGCAAGCTTCATGGATTACGCCATGCCGCGCGCCGAAGACCTGCCCTCGTTCAAGGTTCAACACACCTCGACGCTGTGTCCAGGCAATCCGCTCGGCGTCAAAGGCTGCGGCGAGGCCGGCGCGATCGGGGCTGCTGCGGCCGTCATCAACGCCATCACCGACGCCATCGGATCCAACAAACTGGAAATGCCGGCATCGCCCG
This sequence comes from uncultured Pseudomonadota bacterium, assembly GCA_963725555.1. GTDB lineage: Bacteria > Pseudomonadota > Alphaproteobacteria > Rhizobiales > Xanthobacteraceae > Bradyrhizobium. The sequence goes on from CAVRYV010000019.1 coordinate 348,935, forward strand.
ATCGCGTCTGGCACGCGATCCACGGTTGAGCGCAAGGAATAAAGGAACGCACCATGTACCAGACCACCTATCATCGCCCTTCAAGCATCGACGAGGCGGCCGCGCTGTTCGCCAAGGGCGCCGAAGCCAAATATCTGGCCGGCGGCCAGACCCTGCTTCCGGTCATGAAGCAGCGGCTGGCAGCACCGTCCGAAGTGATCGATCTTGCGAGGATCAAGGATCTTGTCGGGGTCGAATTGTCCGCCGATACGCTGACCATCAAGGCGGCGACAACCTACTACGACATCATGAGCAATGCCGATGTCAAAAAGGCTATCCCGGCGATCGTGCACCTCACTTCCGTGCTGGGCGATCCGGCGGTGCGCTATCGCGGCACCATCGGCGGATCAATCGCCAACAACGACCCGGCGGCGGATTATCCGGCAGCGGTGCTGGCGCTCGGCGCCACCGTGAAGACCAACAAGCGCTCGATCGCGGCCGAGGACTTTTTCAAAGGCCTGTTCACGACGGCGCTGGCGGACGGCGAGATCATCACGCAGGTCGCGTTCCCGATTCCGGCCAAGGCCGGATATTCGAAAATGCGCCATCCGGCGTCGCGCTTCGCGCTGACCGGCGTGTTCGTGGTCAAGACCAAAGCGGGCGATGTCCGCGTCGCCGCCACGGGCGCGTCGCAGAACGGTGTGATGCGGGTGCCTGCGATCGAGGCCGCATTGAAGGCCAACTGGTCGGCGGCGGCGCTCGATGGCGTCAAGATATCCGCGACGGCATGTGACAGATATCCATGGTTCGGCGGCCTATCGCGCCAATCTCGTCAAGGTGATGGCGCAACGCGCGGTGACCAGGGCTGGATGATATCCTTCGCGGAGTTTTGTCGGAATAGCGTCAGAAAGCCCTGAGAGTTGACAATGCGGTCGCGCAATGCGGCCCTCGGCAGGCAAACCTTCAGTGACGGCGAAGCGGCCGTCCCTGATGCCGATATTCCAGTTGGGAAGTGCCAGTTTCCTGAAACAGAGAGATGGCCGAAGGCCCTCTAGGTTGACTGAGTGTATTGCTCAAATCGCAGCCAGTCATGTTTCTGCTCCCAATCCGATGCCGGCGGCGCGTGCATCGGCCCAATGGACCGGCAGCTTCGCTGCCATGCCTTGTGAAAGCACAAGAGCGGCGTGATAATGCGAAATATTTCCGCTTAAAGGCGTCAAAATATGCCCGGCGTGAACTCAATCTTTACGATCGTTTCGACGCCCGCTCTGTTCGGCGAACGATTTCCATAAAATGTACGCCAGTTCACATTCGCGCGTTGTCAAACCTGCTAGATGCTCATGCCGCAAGCAAAGCGAGTAAGCTCGATCAGAAGCCCGCCGAACCGTAGTGATGTGAGACGACGACAATCACGGGAGGCACGAATTGCGGCAGTCTAAGCCAAGCGCAAATAGCTGCGGCGATACAACTTTCCTTTTACTTTGCGCCCGCGTAACGACGCCGACTTGTGCTGCCCGGCGTAACTCCCGTTGAAGCCGGTTGAGCGATGAACGACTGCCAGCCTTTCTAGAAGATAGTTTCTCGCAAGTTAGTTGGAAATATTCACTCTCTGCGAAGGGATCCAGTCATGGCGAATTCGGAACAGAATATTGTCCCCCTGCCCGATAGCGATCGCAGGCATGCCGGCGAGGTGCAGCGCATCGGCCCGGCTCCGCACGGGAAGATTCTGGCCGTAAGCATTATTGTGCGACCGGGGAAAGACGCCCCGGCTTTGCCTGACATGGATCATTGGGAAAAGACGCCGCCGCAGCAACGCCGATACCTGCCTCGATATGACGACGGTGCCGCCTACGGCGCAGATCAAGCGGATATCGAAAAGGTCATGATTTCGCCAAGAGGCAGGGGCTGTCCGTCGTCGGTAGCCATCTCGCCCGCCGAAGGGTTGATGTCACCGGCACCGTTGCTCAATTCGACGCGGCATTCGGCATCTCGCTCGGTCTCTATCGGTCGGACATCGAGACCTATCACGGGCATGAGGGACCCCTGCATGTGCCCCGCGCGCTAGCAGCAATCATCCGCGCCGTTTTCGGTCTGGACGGCCGCCAAATGGCGCGGCGAATGGGCACCGGGTTGACGCTGAGCGCCTTGACCCCGCCCGATGTCGCACGCCTTTACGGATTCCCGTCCGCTTCCCGCCAGCATGGCGGGTCAGACCATCGGCATCTTTGAATTCGGCGGCGGCTTCACGGTCGATTCAAGCGGGAATGCGACCGACGTCGATACGTTTCTCGCGGGGTTGCACCCTGCACTGCCCAAACCCAAGCTGCTCACTCCGAAGGTGCCGCAGATTCCACCTGATCCTCCAGTGTCCAACTCACCCGGCAGCGCCGCGCACCCCAACGGGACCGATGGAGAGGTTGTGCTGGATATCGACGTCGTCAGTTCTGTCGCGGTCGGCGCGACCATCGCGGTCTATTTCTCGAATTTCTCGGAAAATGGCTGGCTCAACGCCATTCAAGCGGCCGTCTTCCCTGGCGCCGGCGATCCGGCCCCATCGGTCATCACCATCAGTTACGGCATTGACGAAGCGTTCTGGAGCGCGGGCCAACTTCAGACCCTGAGCTCTTACTTCCAGCACGCCGCGGCGAAGGGGGTGACGGTATTCACCGCATCCGGCGACGACGGATCGATGGGAAATGCCCCCGAACCGGACGGCCGGGTCATGTGTGCTATCCGGCCGTCGACCCCTGGATCACCACCGTCGGCGGGACCACGATCGGCAACGTCTCCGGTTCGGCATTCGACGAGATAACGTGGGTCAACCCAAACGGTGTCCGGGGTACCACCGGCGGCGGCATCAGCACAATGACCGACTCCTCCGGCAATCTGGTCTTCCCTTTGCCCTCCTGGCAAATCGGCGCCGGCGTTCCGCCATCCATCAATGACGGCAAGACGCGTGGCCGCGGCGTGCCCGACATCGCGGGCTATTCCAACGGTTATGGGGTCGTACTCTATGGAAGCAAGGCAGGCTTCGGCGGCACCAGCGAGGCTTCCCCGCTTTATGCCGGGCTGGTGGCGATCCTCAACGCCAAGCTCGGCTTCAATCTGGGCTGGCTCAATCCAACGATCTACCAGTTGGCCGAGACGGTCGGCTTCGACATCTTCCGTGATATCGACGACGGCGCCAGCAATTCCGTCAGCTATACCTTGCCGCCGCCGCATCCGCCCACAATCATCACGTCGCCGGGCTACAAGGCCATCAAGGGTTGGGACGCCTGCACCGGTTGGGGCAGCCTCAAGTCAAAGCGGCTTTTCGCGGCTCTCGCGCATCTGCCCCTAGTGGCGACGGCGATCGCTCACGATGGGCAATTCGGCAATGCTTGCGCGAAGTCCTGGGTCCAGCAGACGCTAACCATCAACAACAGTGGTTTCGGCCTGCTGTCGATAACCGCCATCACTTCGTCCTCGCCGGATTTCCTGGTGCCCAGTGTCAGCGCCTTTCCGCTGCTAGTGAGCGTCGGTGACTTGATCGACGTGACGATCCGGTTCCAACCGGGCAGCACCGGAGCTAAATCGGGCCAGATCACCATTGTCAGCAACGATCCGTCCAGTCCACACCTCGTCAATGTATCCGGCGACGCGGTGACGCCGCGGCTCGATCTGGCGATCGCCGGCACCGGAGATTTCGGCGAGGTGTGCTTCGGAGCGTTCAAGGACGAGTTTCTGGTTCTGAGCAACGGCGGAAAATGCGTCCTCTCCGTCACGGGCATCTCCTCTTCCGCCACGGATTTTCGTGTCCCCGAGGTCCTCTCATTCCCGCTCTCCATCGCACCGGGGACGGCGCTGCCGCTGCCGATACGCTTCGCGCCGACCAGTCTCGGCGCCAGATCCGCAACACTCAGCGTTTCCAGCAACGATCCTGCCGGCGAGCGCAAGATCAAAGTCAGCGGGTTCGCGCCCGCCGGAACGTTGACTGTAACCGGTTCGGCCGATTTCGGCGGCGTGCCATGTTGCACGCGCGCGCACCGCACCGTGACCATCTGCAACACCGGCGCGTGCAACCTTGAGATCGTCGAGGTCGGGCTGAAGCAGATCGGTCACGCCTACCGGATTGACAACAACCCGTTCCCGGCGACCTTGCGGTCCGGATCATGCCTCGGTGTCGTGATCGAATATTACGCGAATGAGAAAATCGCACGCGCCGCGGAGCTGGTGATTCATAGCAACGATCCGCATACGCCCGTCAGACGCGTGGAAATCCTCGCCTATACCGATTGGGAAGCCTGCCGCCCGCGTTGCGAGGAGGCAGCAACGTCCTGCTGCAAGCAGCGGCCGAAATGCGGCTGCGAGAATCCTCGAAGTCCTGCCGCGAGGCGCCGCACAAATGTTGCTGCGACGATAAAGATGCCGCCATCGAGGCCCATAATCATGCGTAGCTAGCTGCGTTTCCGTTTCGGATCGAAGGAATCGACCTTCATGACATTTCGTTTATTATGATTTCTTCGCGGCGCTAAGCCCGGACTCGCCCGGGCGCAGAGCCAAATCAAACAAAATCCGAGATCGATAAGTTGAAAGCGATCGAAGCGTATATTGGGCTCGTCAGTAGTTAAATCACGCAATTGAACGAGCACCGGCTTGCGTAACCGAGTTGGCAGTGCCACTCCCGGAAGTCTGGGGAGGTCAGCGTTGACGCCGGCGTACACAAAAAACAAATGCTTCCAGAAATCGGCACGCGGCACCTATCAGCTCGCGGACTGCGCTTGGGGTTGCTTTCATCTTCGATCGCGCAAAGAAGCCACAGAGCAACGCATATTTGATGCCCTTGGTTCTGCGAGACGACGAGATCAAAAGAAGGTCACCCGTGGCATGAACGGCATAGTCGCACGTCGGATCGTTCATGCGCTCAAACAAGGTCTCGCCATTCCAGGACAGCCCATTGTCCGTTGCGGCAGTGCTAAAGCTCGAAAGCAGATTAACCGCTTGATCCCTGGTCATCGATTTGAGGCCAGCTGAATATTTCAGCTCTGAAAGGCCGGGCGGAAAAAGTGCGACACCGGCGCGGATCCGCAACCAGACAAGGGGCTTGAGCTTGAGAAAACGTGCGTTGAGCAGCGTGGCGTTATCATTCGGTAAGGCGACGATAAAACGGATGTTTTTATCCAGGCAAAGGCGCTCAACCTCCTTGTAGATGCGGCGGACCAATTGAGCCGAGCGATAGGGCTGCAAAATAAAGAGGTCGACGAGTTGAACAGCGGTACCGGATTCGCCATTCGAGCAAATCCTCTGATGGATCAGGCCAATTTGGCCAACCTTGATGCCCTCGTCGAATACCGCGAGGATCGCGCTGCCCTCACCAAAACTGCGTTGGTAAAGCCACCTCATCCGTTCCGCGGAAAAATTCCCACCCTTTGAACCGAACGCTTCGGCGGCAATCCGAGCCGTGAGCTCGTAGTCGACACTCTTTTCTTCCGAAACCGTGATCATCAAAGCAAGCTAGCGTTTGGCTCTCGTCGCATGGAAATCAGCTCAGGTTACGAAATATTGTGCGGGTGAATTACCCGCGGCTTTTCCGATGTGGAGAAATTGCCCTGCTATGGTCATAACGCAAATCTCGACTGCGTTCCAGCATCGGAAAAACCCGAAACAGGACGGTGGGATCTAACCTTATAGTCATCCACAGAGCCCTTCGGCACTTGGCATTCACTTGGCATTAAATTTTGCGAAGGCATCCGCGTAATCCGGATGCCAGCGCGACAGCGCCGGGCGGTTCTCGACGATATCTCCCGCGGCCCACAGAATTCGACGCTCATCGACATGCCGTGCCACATCATTATCCGGACACAAAATATAAAAATCCCCGGCCGATAACTTTTCCATCATGAAGTCCGCGGTTTGCTCCGGCGTCCAGGCAGCGGCGGGCTTGTCGGTGCGGCCTTTGGCGGTCAAGCCGGTGAACACGAAACCGGGGATCAGGAGATGCGCGCTAAGCCGGGCGTCCGGGAGGTTTCTCAATTCATGTTGCAAAGCTTCGGTGAACGCCTTCACACCGGCCTTGGAAACATTGTAGGCGGGATCTCCGGGAGGGGTCGTAATGCCCTGCTTCGAACCGGTATTGATGATGAGGCCGGGGCGCCCGCGCTCGATCATGCGCGGGACGAAGACTTGCGTGCCATGAATGACACCCCACAGATTGACACCGATCACGTGGCTCCAGTTCGCGGCGGGACCGAACATCCCGCTGCCAGGCTGCACGCCCGCATTATTCATCAGAACGTCGATATCGCCGAACCGTTGCCGCACCGCAAATTCCAGTTGCCTGACATCGTCGATACGACTGACATCGGCCGCCACCGTCATGACGCTTGCGGAACCGTGCGGTGACGCCTCTGAAAGCACAGCCGCGGCACTGGCGAGCCGTTCTTCGCCAAGATCCGCGATACATACCCGCAGACCGAGGCGCGCGAATTTCGTGGCGGCCGCAAGGCCGATACCGGACGCACCGCCGGTGACGACGGCAACGGAATTCTGGAGCAAAGCGGGATGGGACAATCTCATTCTCCTTTACGCGCATGCTAAATCGTAAACTCGATGCAATAAATTATGCGTTTGAAGCCTGCCGAGGGAATCCTGCGAAAGGGTACGGCGCCATGGATTGCGGCCAGCCTGATTTTTTCGAAGCAAAGAAGGCATTGCGCGCCAGGGGCGGTCAGCGATGACACTCAAATCATGCTGACTACGCGGGCGCACTCCGCAAATCAAAGCGTTCCCCGCTTGGCTTGCTGACGTAAAGATGACCCTCCAGCACGGATTGCATGTTCTCAAACATCGAATAGAGATCATCGCAATATACCGAAGGATTGTCGTAGCCGTTCTTCTTGGAAAAACGATGGGGAAGATAGCCGCCCCCGCAGGCGTTCATGAATTTGCACTGCCGGCATTTTTCGCAAAGATTGATTGAAGCCTCGCGCGCCGCTTTCCAGCGAGGCTCGTTCCTGACCTCGTCGATCGTATGCTCGAAAATGTTGAACTTCGTGTGCGTGACACCGTCGCCCGCAATCCTCAGCACATCGTGGGCCTCCACGGAGCCGTCGGTCATGACCGTGCAAAGTTCAACAGGTTTGTGACCTACACCCTCGGTCGGCGAATTGTTGCCGAGCAAGGCGGTGATCATATCGGCAACGATGCGAATATTGACGGTTGGCTTGCTGCGGTTTGACTCCAGCCATAGATCAAACAGGCCATTGTAGAACGAGACAATCGGATGGCGGGTGTCTCATCGACCGTCGCATCGGGGATCATGATGTCGTAATTGGCAATTCCGCACTCGGCAAAAAAATCGACATACTGCTTCGGCAGGTGAGTGGGATTGCACACCGACAAGGCGCTGACGCCGATGTCGCGCGATACGAGCATGCGAGCCGCCCGTTCCACCGCGGCATGGGTGCCCGTCCCCTGAAACGTCCGGCGATGAACGTCATGAATATGCGCCGGCCCATCCAGGCTGATTGCAACCGAAATGCTGTGAGCCTCGAAGCAATTCAGCCATTGCTCATCGATCAATATGCCATTGGTGGTCACCGCGATGGGTATGTCGCAGCCAGTTCGTGATGCGATGGCTTCGCAGGCCTCGGCGATACGATGAAAATTCTCAACGCCCCACAGCAGGGGCTCGCCGCCGTGCAGAATGATGGGAAAATCGATCAGCGAATGTTCGGTGACGTGCTCTTCGATACGCCGCAACAGTCGTTGCAGCACGTCGGCGCTCATCAGCTTGGGCTTGTCGTAAACGGCGGCATCGCGGAACCAGTAACAGTAGCTGCAGTCGATATTGCAACGCGCGGCAACCTTCACGAGCAATTGTGAGATCGGCTGATCCTGGAACGCAAAGGAACCTGGATCGTCGGTCGACATGCCAATATCTCGCGGCGATGGGAAATTCACGAGGGAGAGTCTAATACGCTCGGATGAAGCCGCCCCTGCGAAATCCACCCCCGTAATACCCTGCTCTGCGAAAACCGCCGCCGCCGTAGCCGCCTCGAATAAATCCGCCTCGCCTGAAATAGACCTGGGTGGCTGCTTCCGAATTCTGTTCGCGTAGATCGCTCAGCAATGCATCGATGCCCTGATGATCGCTCTGAATTGTCGCACCTGGCCCATGCAATTGCAGGACGCTTGCTAAAACTTTTAGCGTAGTAATCGGCATGGTTGCGCTCCTTTTTGCGACACTTTAAGATCGAGCGTAAAGCGGGAATATGCAAAGAGCTTATGCCAGAGCCTTATACCTTTCCTAATGCCGTGGCAAATGGAACGGTTTCCGTTTTGTGAAGGTTTTATTCCGTCGACATAACAACACGCACCCAACTCGGCGTGACGGCTTGATATGATTTGCCGAGAAATACGGCGAGAATTATCGGAAACATTGCATCTGATCCGCGAGCTGGAATGCGCCGTCTCGCTGGCCGCGTCCAAGACGCGGCCTCGCCGCTCAATCGCCTGTCGCGCGTTGCTCGCTTGCTGATCGCTCTGCGGAAATGCAGAATTGTCTCGGTGGCCCGCGAGAGCCTTTTCCGTTTCGATTGAATCGGAGCGGAGGCTCTACTTCTTTATTTGACGCGTTTTCCAAGCGTGAACCGGTATCCACCCCGGATCAAGTCCGGGGCAGGCTTTCGCTGGAAAACGCTCTGGATCACAGCGTAAGTTCGTGACGGCCGACGACCATCCAGTGAACCTCGTCTGGACCATCGGCAAATCGCAAATGGCGCACGTCGGTATACATGTCGGCCAGGGGAGTCCATTGCGAGATGCCGGTCGCGCCATGCATCTGAATGGCTTGGTCGATGATCTTGCAGGCACGCTCGGGAACCATGGCCTTGACCATACTTACCCAGATGCGCGCTTGCTTGTTGCCAAGGACGTCCATGGCTTTGGCGGCCTTAAGGACCATCAGCCGCATCGCTTCGATCTCGCACCGGGCTTGGGCGATGATCTGAAGATTGCCGCCCAAATGAGCGATCTGCTTGCCGAAGGCTTCGCGCGTAAGACCGCGGGCGACCATCATATCAAGTGCCTTCTCGGCCTTTCCGATGGTGCGCATGCAGTGATGAATACGCCCCGGGCCCAATCGAACCTGCGAAATTTCGAATCCACGTCCCTCACCCAGTAAAATATTGTCTTTCGGCACCCGCACGTCGTTGAAACGCAGATGCATGTGACCGCGGGGGGCATGGTCATGACCGAAGACATGCATTGGACCGAGGATCTCGACGCCCGGTGTATCTTTCGGCACCAGGATTTGCGATTGCTGCTTGCTGGGCGCGGCATCCGGGCTGGTCTTGACCATCACGATCATGATTTTACAGCGCGGGTCGCCGAGGCCGGAAATGTAGTATTTTTCGCCGTTGATTACCCATTCGTCGCCGACAAGCTTTGCGGTGGTCGAAATGTTCTTGGCATCCGATGAGGCGACGTTTGGCTCGGTCATGGCGTAAGCCGAGCGGATCTCGCCAGCCAGCAGCGGCTTCAGCCATGTCTCCTTCTGCGCGGGGGTACCGACACGCTCGAGCACTTCCATATTTCCGGTGTCGGGCGCGGAGCAATTCATGGTCTCTGACGCCAGTGGATTTTTGCCCAGCTCGGCCGCGATATAGGCATAGTCGAGATTTTTCAGGCCCTCGCCCGTCTCGGCATCCGGAAGAAAGAAATTCCAGAGGCCCTCTTCCTTGGCCTTTTTCTTGGCCTTACCGAGAATATCCAGCTGCTCGGGCGTAAAGGACCAGCGATCGGTTGACTTCTCGCCCGCGCGATAGAACTCGTGGGACATCGGCTCGACGGTCGTCGCAATAAATTTTCGAACGTGGTCGAACAGCGGCCGAACCTGCTCCGACATTCGCAGGTCGTTCAATTCGTCTTCCGGGGAGAGGGTATAAGGCGTCTCGCGGGTTGCATAAGCAGTCTTCATTGTTGTTTTCCTCTCGATGCAATCTTCGCATTCACTGGCCATCTCGAACGGATGGTTTAATTGCTTGTTATAGAATTGTACAACCACCCTTGTCGAAGACAATCATCGCACCGCCCCCATCGTCGAGCGCCCGGGCGCCCTGCGCTCCCGGTGCCCGGCGCGCTGATCCGGTGGCCGGGACATCGACCTCCGTCAACCGGGCCTGGAGCCGTTCGCCGTCACATAGATCGAATAGAGCGACGTCGTTCCGCAAATGAACAGGCGGTTGAGCTTGGTGCCGCCGAAGGTCACGTTGGCGACGATCTCCGGAATAAGGATTTTTCCGATCAGCGAGCCATCTGCGTCATAGCAATGGACGCCCTCTCCGGTACTGGTCCAGATGCGACCGTTTCGATCGACGCGAAAGCCGTCGAACAAGCCCGCGGTGCACTCAGCGAAGATCTCGCCGTCCGACAGCCTGGTCCCGTTGTCGCCGACCCTGAAACGGCGAATGTGGCGAGGACCGCTCTCTTGGTGCGTCGCGCCGGTGTCGGCGACATAGAGGAATTTCTCGTCGGGCGAAAAGGCGATGCCGTTCGGACGAACCATATCGGTGATGACCGCGACCACCGCGCCGGATTTGGCGTCGGCGCGATAGACATGGCAGCCATCGATCTCCTGCTCGGCGCGATCGCCTTCATAGTCGGTATCGATACCGTAGGCGGGGTCGGTGAACCAGATCGAGTCGTCGGACTTCACGACGGCATCGTTGGGCGAGTTGAGACGCTTGCCGTTCCACTTTTCCGCAAGGACGGCGATCGAGCCGTCAATCTCGGTACGGGTCACGCGGCGCGTGAGGTGCTCGCAGGTGACCAGCCGGCCTTGATTATCGACGGTGTTCCCGTTTGAATTGTTGGAGCGCTCGCGGAAGACCGAGACTTCGCCGGAGGGTTCGACCAACCGCATCATGCGATTGTTCGGAATGTCCGACCAGACGAGATAACGGCCCGCTGCGAACCAGGCGGGGCCCTCAGCCCAGCGCGCTCCAGACCACAAGCGCTCGACGCGGACGTGACCGGCAAAACAAGTCTTGAAGCGCGGATCGAGAACGACGATCTCGGTTCCCTCAATTTGACCATACCACATCAGAACTGCCGCCTTTCTGCATCGCCTGCCAGACTCTTGTTCAGGCCCCCAATCGGATACCGATCACCACGAAAGCGGGATCCTTGTTGCACGGCGAAACACAGCCTGCCTCCCTCGACGCGTTCCGCGTCGCATCGCGACTTGTTTTCAATCGCTGCTTTTCCATTCGGCTTGTGCGTAACGCACCTAGCGTGCCATGCTGGCCGGTGCACGGGAAGTCAATTTCCGGCACAGCAATAGTGCTGCTCGGGGGCAAAAAACGCTCAGGGAGAAGAGACATGAAGTGGACGCTTGGTCTAACGGAGGCTGCTTGCGCCATCCTGCTGGTATCCTCGGTCAGCGCCTGGGCAGGCCCCAAGATCGTCGCCGGGCCGGGCGCCAACCCTGGCTGCTTCAAGCCCTGGTCGGATCAGACCAAGTTCTTCCAGTGGGAAAAGAAGCCCGGTCCCTACAAGATCGCACTCGTCAATGGTTTCGTGGGCAACACCTGGCGCATCCAGATGGTGAAAACCGCCAAAGCCTTTGCCGATCAACCGGGCGTCAAGGAGAACATCAAGGAGTTCAAGGTCGTCTCGACCGGCACCGATGTTGCGGCGCAACTTGGCGCCATGGAGGATTTTATCAATCAGGGCTTCGACGCCATCGTCACCATCGCGGTGGCGCCCGACGGCTTCGACCGCATCATCCGCCTCGCCGACAAGAACAATGTGGTGGTGGTGCCTTTCGACAACGTTCTCGACACCGACAAGGTGATGATGGTCAACGAGGACCAGAAGGAAATGGGCCGCATGTCAGCCAAATGGCTGATAGATGAATCGGGCAAGAAGGCCGGCGATATTCTCGAGGTGCGCGGCTTGCCGGGCAACTCGGTGGACCGTGACCGCCATCTCGGCTTCCGCGAAATCATGGAAGCCCCCGGCAACAAGTTCAACATCACCGAGGTGGTGGGGAATTGGGACACCGGTACCTCGCAAAAGGTGACCGCCGATGCGCTGGCTGTGCACGGCCATTTCGACGGCGTATTCACGCAAGGCGGGTCCGACGGCACCGTGCAGGCGATCATGGCCGCCAAACAGCCTTTCGTGCCGATGTCGGGCGAGGGCGAGAACGAGTACCGCAAGCAGATCGCCGATCACGCCAAGGAAGGCCTCAAGGGCATGTCCTACGGCCAGTCGCCGGCGCTTGTCGCCATCGCCACCAAGGCGGCGATCTCGGCGCTGCAGGGGAATATCATGCCGCAGCTGATCTCGATCCCGATTCCGGTTGCGACCTACAAGGACCTCAAGCCCGGCACGAATTACTGGCCGGACCTCAAGGCCAACTTCTTCGCTCCGAACCAGTTCCTCCCCTGCGGGGTGAACTTCACGGCGCCTGAGATCATGACGCAGAGCGAGAAGAACACGCAGTGAGCGCTGCAGCTGCGTTTCAGTTGCGGCCTGGCATTCGCCAGGCCATCGGCGCCTGAGTCCGTGCCATGCAGGATGCGGTCCAGGCGCAAGGTGCGTTCCTCACATTGTCCGGCATCTCCAAGCGCTATGGCGGTGTGCGCGCCCTGGAGGACGTCGACTTCGCCTGCGAACGCGGCAAGATCCACGCGGTGCTTGGCGAAAACGGGGCCGGCAAGTCGACACTGATCAAGATCATCGCCGGCGTGGTCCAGCCCGATTCCGGAAGCATGCGCCTGGCCGGAAACGATGTCAGCTTCGCCACGCCCTCCGCCGCCAACGCGGCCGGCGTCGTATGCATCTTCCAGGAACTGTCGCTGATGCCCGACCTTTCCGTGGCAGACAATATCTCGATCGCGTCGCCGCCGCGTCGCTTCGGGCTCATCGATGCCAGAGCGCAGCGCCGCCGCGCCGAGGCCCTGCTGGCCGAGATCGGCTGCGAGGACGTCAACCCGCTGATGCGGGTGCGCGACCTGCCGCTGTCGCGGCGACAGATGGTCGAGATTGCCAAGGCGCTCGGCCAGAGGCCGCAGCTCCTGATCCTCGACGAGGCAACCTCGGCTCTCACCAGCGCCGACGTCGAGAAGGTCTATGCGATCCTCGCGAAACTCAAATCCGAAGACATCGCCATCCTCTACATTTCGCACCGCATGCACGAGGTCGAGGCGCTCGCCGACCGGGCCTCCGTATTCCGCAACGGACGCCATATCGAGACTTTCGACAACGGCGTGCGCTCGACCGCCGACATCGTTCAGCTGATGGTCGGGCGTGACATTGCTACCCAATATCCCGCAAAGCCGGCGCGTCGCCAGGTGAAGCCGGTGCTGGCACTGGAGAACCTGTGCTGGGAGAAGCAACTCGACCGCATTTCGCTCGGCGTCGGCGCCGGCGAGATCGTCGGCCTTGGCGGCCTCGATGGGCAGGGCCAGAAATCGCTGCTGCTTGCCTTGTTCGGCGTGCTGCGAGGCGTCACCGGGCGCATGACGGTTGACGGCCGCGAGGTGCGCCCGGGCTCTCCGGCGGCCGCGAAGTCCGCCGCGGTCGGCATCGCGCTGGTGCCCGAGGACCGCAAGACCGAAGGGTTGATGCTGCCGATGTCGATCGCCGACAACCTGGCGATCGCTTCGCTCGATGCGGTATCCACCGGACCTTTCGTCGATCGCGCCAAGGAGCGCGCCGCGGTCGAACGCGGCATCGCGCGGCTGCAGATCAAGATTGGCGCACCGGGCGACGCCGTCTCGACCCTGTCGGGCGGCAACCAGCAGAAGGTGGTGATCGCCAAATGGCTGATGACCGAGCCGCGCATCATTCTGCTCAACGATCCGACGCGCGGCATCGATGTCGGCACCAAGCAGGAGCTCTACCGGCTGATGCGCGAACTCGCGGATCAGGGCGCCGCCATCCTGTTCTATTCGACTGACTATGACGAGCTGATCGGCTGCTGCGACCGGGTAGCCATCATGTATGACGGGCGCATCGTGCGCGAGCTCGAAGGCGCCGACCTCACCGAGACCAACATCATCGCCAGTGCCCTCAACATTGATGCCGCAGCGGGGACCGCCCATGCTTGACGATCTCGCCATCCGGCTGCGCCAGAATATCGGCTTCGTCACCGCCAGTTCGCTGTTCTGCGTGTTCTATTTCCTCTACAACCTGGCACATCCGAAGGGCTTCTCTTCGGCCGTGCTGGTGCAGAATGGCGACGAGATCTTCGCGCTCGCCATGCTGGCCATGGCCCAGACCGTGCCGGTGCTGATGTCGGGGCTCGACCTCTCGGTCGGCGCCGTGATGACCATGGTGGGCTGCGTCGCGAGCTATCTGCTGGCGGGCACGGCGGGCGGCACGCCGCTGCATCTCGAGATTTTCGGACTGCATCTCGGCCTCGGCACCTTCCCCGGCGGCATCACCGGCCTACTGCTCGGTATGGCCGCGTGCATCGCGATCGGCGCGCTCGCCGGTTTCATCAATGGCTGCGTCGTCGTCTATGGACGGATCCAGCCGATCATCGCGACGCTCGCGACTGGCGCGATCTATATCGGCATTGCTCTCTTCCTGCGCCCGACGCCCGGCGGCAAGATCGACGAGGACCTCAACTGGGCGCTGACCAATTCGCTCGGCGATTTCGCCTCAACGGTACACATCTTCGACGATGGAGCGGCAGGCTGGTTTGCCCCGTTCGCCTGGATCCCGGTGCCTTTCGTGCTCCTGGTCCTGATCGCGCTCCTGGTCTGGGTGCCGTTCCGGCGCTCCGTCGTCGGCCGGGCTGTCTATGCGGTCGGCTCGGCCGAAGGCGCAGCCTATATGTCGGGGCTTCCGATTGCGCGCGCCAAAATCGCGGCCTTTACACTCGCCGGTTTCTTCGCCGGTTGCGGCGGCCTGTTCCTCGCCATTCAGACCTCGTCGGGCAATGCGGATATTCCGCAGGCCGGCGCCTACACGCTCAACTCCGTCGCCTCGGTCGTCATCGGCGGCACCTCGCTGCTCGGCGGCAGCGGCGGCGCCATCGGCTCGATCTTCGGTGCCATGATCTTGCGCGTCATCTCCTTCTTCTTCCGTATCTTCGACATCGCCCCCTTGCTGCAGCCGTTGTTCGAGGGCCTGATCCTGCTGGCCGCCGTCAGTGTCGGGGCGGTGCGCGTGCTGCGCGTCAAGAACACCCTGGAGCTCTTCCGATGACGGCGATGAGCCTCGGCCTCTCGCGCGACGACCGCCCGATCCTGTTTGCCGCCCTGTTCATCCTCGTCATCCTGGTAGCGGGCACCGCGTACACGATCGCCTATTTCGGCAGCGCTCCGCTGCTGTCGCCGACGTATCTCTTGCAGCAACTGCAGATCGGCTCCTTTCTCGGCATCGTGGCCGCCGGGATGATGATCGTCATTCTGATCGGCCAGATCGATCTGTCGGTTCCCTGGACGCTGGCCGCCGCCGCCATGATGGCGACGTCGATCGGCGGTCCGCTCGCCATCCCGGTCGGGCTCGGCATCGGCCTCCTGGTCGGCCTCGTCAACGGCATAGGGGTGGCCTATCTACGCGTGCCCTCGATGATCTTCACGCTGGGCGTCAACGCCGTGATGCGCGGTCTGATGGTCGCGCATACCGGCGGCTATGCACCCCAGACCGGCGCCACCGATCTGATGCAGTCGCTGGCATCGGGACGCATGCTAGGCATCCCCGACGCGCTGTTCGTCTGGGCCGCGGTGTCGGTGCTGGTGGTCGTCATCCTGCAGCGGACACCGCTCGGCCGCTACATCTATGCCATCGGCAACAAGGAGGCGGCGGCCTATCTGGCCGGCGTCAATACCCGCCGCGTCACCGTCATCTGCTTCATGCTTTGCGGGCTTGCGGCGGCTCTCGCGGGCATCCTGCTTGCCGGCTATTCGACCAAAGCCTATCAGGCGATGGGCGACTTCTATCTGCTGCCTTCGATCGCAGCGGTCGTGATCGGAGGCACAAACATCCTGGGAGGTCGCGGCCGTTACCTCGGCACGCTGGTCGGCGTGGTGCTGATCGTGCTTCTCAACAGCGTGCTGTCGATCATGGCCATGCCCGAGGCCGGGCGGCAGGTGATCTACGGCCTCGTCATCATCCTGATGCTGCTCGTTTATGGACGCGGCGAACGCGTGACGAGCTAGAACCGCTGGCGCGACAATCCGGGAGTATTCCATTTCTTCATCGAAATTCCCTGTTAACTGGCCTTCACCTGGGAGATCTGGTGGCGGTAGCGCAGGCCGGGATCGGCAACCGATCGAATAAATGGAATTGACTCAGGTTTCGGAAACAGCAAGGAAAATCCCGATCCGCAACTCCAAATCTTCATCGGCGAACGGCTTTTACGTCGTCGGCTGTGACCCCGTCGGGGTAGTCGTTGTCAAAATGAGTCCGCAAATAATTCACGACGGCAGCGACCTGATCGTTGCTCATCATCGATCCGAATGGCGGCATTCCGCGCTGTCCATTGACGACGACATCGATGG
Source organism: uncultured Pseudomonadota bacterium (assembly GCA_963725555.1). Lineage (GTDB taxonomy): Bacteria > Pseudomonadota > Alphaproteobacteria > Rhizobiales > Xanthobacteraceae > Bradyrhizobium. The sequence continues at coordinate 365,416 of CAVRYV010000019.1, forward strand.
CATATCCGCGTGCTTCGAGATTTTTATCGGCCGCAAGTGACGGATATGTTCCGGCGCCTACGGCACCTTTACCATCGGACATATGGCAGCCCCGGCAAACACCGGCAAACAATTGCTCGCCGCTGTTCTCCCTGAATCCGAAACTTGCGCCCGGTGCGGGTTCGGACGCCGAGGGCCCAGGGCTTTGGGCTTGAGCCAGGCACGATAGCAGCAAAGACGGCGCCGACATCGCCAGGATGAAGATGATTTTTCGAAGGTTCGAATTTCGCTTCATCTGGGTAACGCCACCAAATCCTTCTTGATGACTTACGTCTTGACTACGCGATCGTGCAGCCGGGTGATCGCGTCGAGGGACGATAGAATAGCTCCCTCTTGCCAGGCCGGAATGCAAGATGCGTGCTCGCCAGCCAACACGATCCGGCCGTCGATCTGGCAGAGATTGTCATAGTGCTCCGCCCTCGCTCTGTCGGTCCAGTTGCCGGCACATCCCAATGTATAGGGCATCCGATGCCACGCCACGGCAACGCCGTTCTCGAATTCGTCGGGATATTGCGGGTGAATGTGGGCTCCCAATTCCACCGCTCGAGCAATGCGTTCGGCCGGTGACATCGACGTAAATTCATATGCATTCGGACCGCCGAAAAGATATGCGCCCAACAGCACGCCCCTTCCGGTGCGATTGAACCCCGTGTTTGGATAGGCGATTTGCTGTATCGGCAGATCGGTGAAGCTGATGCCGCCGTAGATCGCCTCGTCCTCTTCCCAGAAACGGCGCTTGAATTGCATGCCGATCTTGACCGACGCGGCATAAGGCACGGCGTCGATCGCTGCTTTCATGGAACCGCTCACGTCAACCGGAAGTTGGCTCAGAATCGAGAGCGGAATAGTGCAAACACACCAATCGGCTTTGGCCTGTCGCAGCGTTGCCGGATCCCCTGGGTTTGTGTACGTGACCGTCACGCTGCGGTCGTCCTGTTGTATCCGCGTCACCTTCGCGTCGTACTGAATGATGTCGCCGACTTCTCTGGCAAACGCTTTGCCGATGGCGTCCATGCCGCCTACCGGCTGGAACATCGTGGTCTGGAAGGTATGGAGCGCAAAACTCTGCAGATAGCGCCAGAGCCGCGATTTGAGGATATCCGACAGATCGATGACTTCGCCCGGAATTGGCGCTGCGCCGAGGCCACCGCCTGGGTCCTTGGCGTAACCACGAAAATCAGCAGAAATGAGATTCGCCTTGTAAGCATAGTTGCCATCCAGCGCGCCCCATGACTTCAGCGCTTGCAACAAGATCTCGCGATCCTCTCTCGATACAGCTTCATCAAGCTTGCCCTGTTGCGTGACCTTTGCGAGCAATTCCGAGATTTGTCCTTGGAAGTCAGTCTTTATGTCACGAATGCGCTGCGGAATGCCTCCAAACGCGCCGGTCGCGTGCAGAAACGCGTTATGATTGAGCTGAACGAACGGCTCAAGCGTAACCCCCAGGCGCTTGCAGTAATCGAGAACCGCACGATGGTGATAGGGAATTCGCCATGGGCCTGGATTGATATAGAGGCCTTGCTCGAATTCGCAGGTTTGCCTGAACCCACCGAGTTCGGTGAACGAATCGCCGCCCCGCAAGGTCCAATTGCGCCCCCCTGCCCGGCTGTTAAATTCCAGGAGCTGGACCTTGTAGCCAGCCTTGCGTAATTCCAGGGCGGCCGTCATACCGGCGAGCCCCGCGCCGAGGATCAAGACGGAAGCGCCCTTAGGATCGCCATCCAGCTTGATCGGACCTTTGTATCCGGAATCAGAGGCAAACCCCAGACTGGTCATCGCATGATACATAGCTGCGCTGCCAGAAACGGCTCCAATCAGGGACAGCAGATCGCGCCGACTAACGGTTGCAAGCTCGCCTGGCATCTTGCTCATCGTTCAATTCTTTCGGCGCCGAATTTTGGTCTACAGAGAACGCGGGAGAGCGCGGGAGAACGGAGGCGTAATTATATTTGCATGTCAAGTTCGTGCCTTCTTGAGCCTTTCTTGCGATCGCGTGCGAATGATCTAATCCGGAACTTGACCGTCGCATTTCCAGGGTTGAAGACGACACCGGACGACTTAGACATCATTCGCGAAGGAACAACTCCATGGGCAAGATATTGTGCATTCTTTTCGCTGCCATTGCCCTCGCGGCAAGCGCCGGTGCAACGAGTGCCACCGACGCACTGCCTTCGGATTCCCTGGCCGTCACCGCGTCGAGCCTCGGGCAGAAAGCGCTCAACGATCCCGCCGCCTTCAATTTCGTTGAATCGCTGACGACCGAGATCGGACAGCGTCTGGCCGGCACCGAGGCCCACAAGCGAGCGGTCGCATGGGCCGAAGCTCGATTGAAAGCCGCGGGCTTCGAGAACGTGCATTCCGAGCCATTTACTTTCCCGGCCTGGATCCGCGGCGCCGAAAGCGCGGAGATCGTCGGTTCAGTGCCGCAGCATCTTGCCGTGACCGCATTGGGCGGCTCGGTCGCAACGGACGCGAACGGCCTTGAGGCCGAGATATCGCTGTTCCAGTCGTACGACGATCTACTTGCGGCGGCTCCAGGATCGCTCAACGGCAAGATCGCCGTGGTGACACAGCGCATGGTGCGGACGCAGGACGGCAGCGGCTATGGCGCGGCCAATCCGATCCGGCGCCGTGGCCCCTCTGAGGCCGCAAGGCGGGGTGCCGTCGCCTATCTGCTGCGCTCGCTTGGTACCGACAGCCGTCGTCTGCCTCACACCGGGGCCCTCAATTACGAAGACGACGCGCCGCGAATTCCGGCGGCCGCGCTGGCCGTTCCCGACGCCGAGCAGCTCGAACGGTTGGTGGCACGGGGCCCGGTCAGGATCCGGCTTTTGCTGACTCCGACGGTGCAAGAGAACGCGGCGTCCTGGAACGTCGTCGGCGAGATCAAAGGTAGAGAGCGGCCGGATGAGATCGTTTTCATCGGTGGACATCTCGATTCCTGGGATCTCGGCACTGGGGCCACCGACGATGGCGCCGGCACGGCCATCGTCTTTGGCGCCGCCCGGTTGATCGCCGGTCTGCCGCAGCGCCCTGTCCGCACGATTCGTGTCGTCCTGTTCGGCGCCGAGGAGATGAATTTCAGTGGCGCCGCCTATGCCAAAGCCCATGAAGGGGAAATCGGCAAGATCGTGGTGGCCGGTGAGGCCGATTTCGGGGCACGCAATGTTTATTCCGTCCAACTGCCAGACGGCGCCGCCGCAAGTGTTTTCGGTCGAACGCTGGATCGGACGATTGCGCCGCTCGGCGCCAACCTCGATCGCCGGCCAGCCCTTTTTGGCGGGGACGATATCCGTGAACTGCAGAAAGCCGGTGTGCCCGTAGTATCGCTGCGCCAGGACGGACTCGACTATTTCGACACCCATCACACCGCCGACGACACGCTCGACAAGATTGATCCGAAGCAACTCGACCAGGCGGTCGCAGTGTGGTCGGCCTTCAGCTATCTTGCCGCCGCATCGGACGTGGATTTCAGGAGTCTCACAAAAACAGCAAAGTAGCCCAAAACGATCCCGCTTATGAGTGGGCGAATTGTCGGGAGATCGCAAGGAAGTTCTGACAGCCTCAGCGGAGACTCAACGGGCCGACACTCACAGCGCAACTCCGAACGAGGAGCATTAGGCGGCCTCCAGGGCCGGAACGGGCAACGCGGTAACCGACTTGATTTTTTCCATGGCGAATCTCGACGTCACATTTTTCAAAGCGATCGCGCCGATCAGCTTTTTGTAAAAGATATCATAACTCTGCATGTCCGCCACGACGACGCGCAGCATGTAATCGACATCGCCGGCCATGCGGTAGAACTCCATGACTTCAGGCATGGCGCTTACGGCGGTGGCGAATCTCTTCAGCCATCCGTCGGAATGGTCGCCGCTTTCAATGGATACAAAGACTGATAGTCCAAGGCCAATCCTGTTCTGATCGACCAGCACCACCTTCCCGGTGATGATGCCCTCTGCTTCCATTCTCTGGATGCGCTTCCAGCACGGGGTCGATGACAGGCCAACGCGCTCGCCGATATCGGCCACCGAAAGCGACGCATCCTCCTGAAGTACCCTGAGGATCTTGCGATCAATGGCGTCGATGCGACGCGAAGCATCAACACGCGGAATAACAATGTCAGTCATTTTAGAACTTTCTTCCAAAAATATGGCCTTCAGCAAAGTATACTGAATTACTATTCTATTAATGTCAGTTTTGATGCGTAAAACTGCGATATTAGAGAAAAACCTGCTCTGCCTGCGGTCGGTTGGAGTAACTTCGTACAGGCTCAAGCTTTGTGCCGCATTATCGGTTTTGACTTGGGACGCCGATCAATTGGGATCTTAGCGTCGGATTTCAGTTCCCGGTCGCTGCCGCCGAGCCCAAGAATGATTGCGTTCTGCAGTCCCATGATCTTCTCCCGTTTCTTGTTAGTTTGTGTGCCGAATCTAGAACGGCTCCTTGAAAGGCCGGAGGTCGAGCTCGTGCGTCCAGGCAGACGGATGCTGGCGATGGAGATGCCAATACGCCTCAGCGATGGCATCGATGTTCAATAACCCATCGGCACCGCGTTCGATCTTGTACTGCGGCGCAGCCGCGTTCAGCTTTTCGCCGTCAATACCGCCATCGATGACGACATGGCCGACGTGAACGCCTAGCGGTCCGAATTCCCGCGCCATCGATTGCGCGAGTGACCGTAATCCCGCTTTGGCCGACGCGAATGCGGTAAACGGCGGACGCCCGCGTAAACTCGCCGTAGCGCCCGTGAAAATCATGGTGCCCCGGCCGCGCGGCGCCAGGCGACGAGCCGCTTCCCGCCCAACCAGAAACCCGCCGAGGGTAGCGACACGCCATGTCTGTTCGAAGAAGTCCGCCGGCATAGTGCGGAAATCGTGCCGGGCATTGTTGCCCGCATTAAACACCACGAGATCGAGACTATCGGCGCCACGCTTTTCAGCCCGATCGAATAACGCGACAATATCTGCCTCGACTGTCGCGTCAGCAATTACCGCTTCCGCTCTGCCGCCGTCCTCGATGATAGCGTTAACAACACGATTGATCTTCGCTTCGGTGCGTCCCGAAACAACAACGTGGTATCCTTCACGCGCAAAACGGCGCGAGAGCGCGGCGCCAAGGCCCTGTTCGGAGCCAACTCCCACAACGATGGCGGTACCTTGAAGCACGGTCATTGCAGATGCCCTGCTTGCCTGAATTCGTTTATAGTCACGACTTCTAATCTGGATCGATTATGCGTCCTCACCAATGGGTCGACGAAAATAAGATGGCTGTCCCAAAATTCACCGCTAATATGAAAAATTCTTATAACGACGCCTGGGACCTCCAATGTAATGTTATTTTCACAAAGACTTTCGCTTCGCGGAAGGCTTCCTCTGAGGCAACGAGCGCAGATACCATTTCATCTAAACGGATTGAAACCACCAAAAAGGGACCTCGCGTCAATGAATGAGAAAGCGCCTGCCACCGCACCGAGGCCGATCGCCGAGATTGCGAGCTATCATGCCCATATCTATTATGATCCGTTGAGCACGAGATCCGTTGCAGAGCAGCTGCGCCTCTGGATCGGCGAGCGGTTTCCGGTGCAACTCGGCCGCTGGCACGATGCACAGGTCGGCCCGCACGATACGGCGATGTTTCAGGTTGCTTTTGCCAACGAAGTCTTCGCCACGCTGGTGCCCTGGCTGATGCTCAACCATGGCGGCCTGAGCATCCTCGTTCATCCCAATACCGTAAATCCGCAAAGGGATCACGTCGTCGATCCGTTTTGGATCGGCGCGCGGCTTCCGATTCACGACGATAAGCTACCAATTGAAAGCGCACCCGAGGGAGCGCCAGAGCCAAACACGACGCCCCGCGTTTCTCCTTAGCGTGGCCCGCAAAACGGCGTCGGTACCGCCGGCGTACCTTCCTCCGTCCGGGGAAGGTATTTGCGGGAGCTCAAAGGGACGCCGCTGCCCGCGAAAGTCAGCCGCACCGCACCGGTGGGGCCCCGGGTGCGCTGAGGAGGGCTGGACCGCGGTGCCGCCCGCGCAACGGATGCGTAGTCCCGGTTGCAAATACTGAACTCACTGGGCCGATCAATGCCACGCATGCATTCCTTTCGTGCTATCATAACCGTTGACCCAACATTTAGAATTCGCAGGCCTTTTCATGAACATCTTCAAGAGAAAACCGCAGGGAATACTTGTTCCAGTTCACGAGGACAACGCCAAGACAAGGGATTGGCTTATCTTGCTGGAGGCGGCCACTATAGTTGGACAATCACGGGACAAACTTAGAGTTGCGCTGACAACGCAAGAGCGAAAGCTCGTGAAGAAGCGCAAGCTGTTCCAAAAGCCAAAATACTTTCTGGTTGTGGATGGATATGATCCACAAATCCATGCGCTATATTTTTGCCCTCAGCTTTACAGAAAAGAAGATGGTGACCTCGTCCCCCTGAGTGGCCAGGAGATCGGGCAACTGATGGCGCAATCGCTCGAAGGTGGGGCTATCGAGAAATCGCCCTGGTATGAGCCGTCAAACAGCCTGCCGAAAGAACCCATCATTGACGCTCCCGACCGAGAGTTTGACAGCCTTGTCGTCGATACGCCGAGCGCGCGTACGAATGAACCGACTGTGTTGCGAGTTCCCGAGAGAGAAAAAGTTAGGACGTAACAGACCTCGTGGCCTTTCCCTAGATCGTTGCTACCCCTCGACGAAGGCTCAGATTGAGGGAATTTGCCTAATTATTGACCCTTGGCATGCTTATTGTATACATATACGAGCCGGGGGGATTTGAGGGGCCTCGGTGACCAAACCAACGCTGCCTAGCGAACATATTCCGCCGGGCGGCGTTGTGCTTTTTCAAGGCTTCATTCGACTGGGACCCCTTCGCGTGAACGGATGCCTTAGGCAACCTTGCGCGGATCCTGAAGCTGAAACTCCAGATCTTCGATCAGTTGGGCGAGACGTTCGCGCGTGAGCGGGTCGGTCGGCTCTAACGCCAATCTACGGGCCTGCTCCAGCCTTCGGTTGAGTTCTTCGCGGTGTCTGCGATCCATTTCCATGCTCCTGCCCGAGTTAGACGGCGGGATCGATAAAATGTTCACAGATCTATGCACACACCGTTAACGCCTCATGATTTTAGGCCGATGGCGCGGGACAGTATAAACCCAACTCGCTCTTGATTGAGCCATCTAACCGAAGCGGTTCCCACGTCGTCGTCGCGGATCATTAGATCCGAGCGAGCGGACTCCGACTATCGGCCATAGCAGTGCCGTGGCCGAGCATAGTAGAGACCGCCGCAAGGACGAGCACCGAAGTATCGAGGATAATAAGATGGCGGCAAGTAATAGCGCGGCCCGTACAGCGCGTATGGATCGTGTTCCGAGAGGCTTTCCAATGCCGAACTCGAACCGCGATACAATCCCGTCTCCGCGGGCGCGGCGAACGCGGCAACCGCCGCGAATACGATTGCTTTTCCTTCCACGGAAGCTCCTTCCGATCCTCAATCGCGCTGGGCGGTCGGCCTGGGCGACGGCTGGCCTATAGCCGATCAACGTTTAACGGGTTCCTGAATCAACTGGTTGTTCCGGCGAGCCAATGCCAGAGCCCGTGTTACCAATGGGCACGCCGTTCGGAGCGGTTCCGGCGCCAGCGTTGCGTTGCGCTTGCAGAGCGGTGGGGGAGCCCGCAGGGGCGGAACTGGGATTCGGGCTATTCGCAACCGACGTCTCCTGATTAGCCGGCTGTTGCGTCCCGCCCGTCGTGGCCGCGGTCCCGGTCGTTGCGCTGGTTCCGGCGCTGGAAGTAGACGCGCTGCCACCAGCGCCGCTTCCGCCGGCACCCCCGGCACCTTGGGCAATGACTTGTGTTGAGAGCGCAACGAGTGCCGCAGCCAGCAATGAAGTTATTCGTGAGGTCATGTTCCACTCCTGTTGGTTGAGGAGACAATATCGGAACCGGAGTCCAGTTCCATGAGCCTCGACTTAACAGTCGCAGTACAAGCATGCGGCATTATCCTGGCAGTTCCAGAATTAATCCGCAGAGCGGACGTCAAGCTTAATATGTGAGTTTCATTGCGGCGCGCAGGCGAAATTCTATCGTCAAGACAGTCGTGCTGGATCGGTCGGCACGTCCCCCCGACCATGTGTACCATGCGCGATCAGGGGCCGCCGCCCTTTGATTGAAGGCGGCGGCCCCGCCCCAACCGGCTCGAGCGCTACCCTATTCGGCGGCGGCGCTCAGCGTCCCCGTGCGGAGCGAAAGCTGAACCGGCGTGGGATTGCGGAGAATATCCAGCACGGGACAGTGGCGATCGACGATATCCTTCAAGCGCGCCAGATCTTTGTCCGAAGCCGGACTATCCAACGTTACTTCGGCTTCAATCGTTTGATAGCCCGGTCGTACATCCTGCTCGACATTGAAAAAGCCCCGCAAATCGATTGCGCCGGTGAGCTGCACCGAAACGCCATTCAACGGAATACCAAGCGCATCGGCGTAAAGCCGATAGGTGATTTCCTGGCATGAGCCCAATGCCGCCAGAATATACTCCACCGGATTAGGCGCGATGTCCTGGCCGCCCAGGGCCGGCGGCTCATCGACCCCGACGCCAAACTGGCGGATCGCGACGTTGCTATTGAGGCCATCACCAAGCCGCGACTGCGCATGAAACACCGCTTGCCCCTGAGCGGGATCGGCGCCCAGCGCTGCCTGCGTCCCTGTAAATACGTCCTTGAATTTGAAGGTCATCGTTTTCTCCGGCGATAGTGTTAATATTTGCCGAACGGCCATGTTGTCGAAGTAGGGAGTCTTTATCAATCGGCCCAAAGAGAAAACGACGAGCACCATTTCAAACGACAATTTCGCAGCAGGTTATTTCGACAATGCAAGCTGCGGGAGATATCGCTCCTAACAGTCGACACCCTGCTTCCGGATCACCGGACCGCAGCGACCCGTTCCCCGCATCAACAGGGGTATCAGCGCGCATGCCTGACATGGCTGCGAAAGTGCCGCAGCTAATATCAAAAAGATGTTCCTTGCCGCCGTTCGACCTGCAAAGAAACCAAAACCTTCGAAACGAATAACAATTGGAAAACCGCTCTATTTCTGTTCGCCTGAATTCATGGGAAAGTTTTGCCCGCAGCGGCGTGTCGCCCATCGAATGATTTGTCTCTCGAGTTCGACTGTTGCGGCCGGAGCGCGTGCGACGAAGGGAGAGCCGGATGGGCAAGGCTAATATTCACCTCGTCGACGAGACCGACGCGATCGAAAACCAATTCCGCTCCGCGATGCGCCGCCTTGCCGGCGGCGTGAGCATCGTTACCGCCGGACGGGACGACGATATAACGGGCATGACAGTGACCTCCCTGACATCGTTGAGCGCTAGTCCGCCGCGACTATTGATGAGCATCAACCGGCAAGCATCGTCTTTCGCGTTGATCGAACGCTATCGGTTGTTCGGGATCAATATCCTGCGGGCCGACCAACAACAGGTCGCGGTCCGGTTCAGCAATGGCAATCTTAAGGGCAAGCAACGTTTCGAAGGCACCCCGTGGTTTCCCGGTTCATCCGGGGTCCCGCTGCTCGGAAGCTCCGTGGCGTCGCTCGAATGCCAGGTCGAGGAAATCATCGAGCGATACTCTCACGGCATCATCGTAGGCCGGATCTTGAGCATGGAGCGATCCGATCGATTATCCGGTGGCCGCGGAAACGCAGCGGCGCGTCATGCGGTTGCGCATATCGCCCACTACCTGCTTTTCATCTGGTCTCATGCGGCCCACCCCAGCAGCGCAGTCCGTCGGCGCGAATATCCGGCAAATCGAGGCATTGGTCAACGAAATGGCTATCCAATTTTGCTGTTGTGACACACTGTTATGCTATCGGGATAGCGAAAACAAACGGGACAGTCTGGATGACACGCAAGACGCTATCAGTCGGATAGTGACACCGTCGATTTGTCCGTGAAACCAGGCGAAGTGTCGAGGGACGACTAGGGACTTCCCGTCACCTACAACGATGCAGGGCTGATTCGTTGAGTCCGGCTCGGCTCGCACGTGTGGGGCATCGGCCTGACGAATTGCGAAGCGGCTTCAGGCCGAATTAACCTCCAGGGAGGCGGCCAACTCTTCGCTCAGGATCGCATTGTTGGCGCTAGCCTCGGCGATGCAAACACCGACCGCTTGCCGTAGTGATACGGCCATAGCGTCTGCCTTCACCGAATGGAGGACGGCGTCGGCCGGCTCGTCGCTCATCCAAACCGCAAGGAGGATTTTCGCGCGCGGAACTTTTCGACGGAGGCGCCGAACGGCGTATCGCATGTGTGCTGGATTCGCTGAACTCAGATACGACAGGCATACAAGAGCCACGCCATTCACATCCAAACCAAAAATGTTGGCCGTTGAAAGAGCGTCCGATCCCTTGACCTGGGCCGATAACCCGTGGATCTGGCATAGATGAGCCATCATCAGCGCGGCCGCTTCATCCAGCGGAGTGCGGCCGGCGATGCATAAAATCGGGTTTGTCGCTGGTCCATTCGGGCTTGAGGTCTGCGGCTTGAAGGACAGGCAGGTCGGAAAAAACAGGCTCCGGCAGCAACTTCCTCCACGGCCGCGGCGGCTTCGACGTCATTGGTGATCTGGCCGCCAATCGGCTCAAGATCGGTCTGGTTTGATAGATCGTCTGTAAACTCGACGACCGTATCCCTAATCCTGAGAAGACGGGACGTATCCAGCACCTCGCGATCGAGGTCGATCTGCGCAAGCTGCAATCCCCTCAGCGCGACATCGTCGTAGTAGGAAGACAGCGATCGCTCCTTCAGGAACTGTTCCGCCTTCTCGGCGGCTTCCGTCGGATCACCGGCCAACATTCTTTGATAGAAGATTTCGGGCGGCGACAGAGCCGGCCGGTCGCCGAACATGACGTCGAGGAATGCCAAGCGTTCAACGTGCCGTCCGAGGACGACGAGGCAAACTGTAAGCGGTGTAGCCAACACCAGACCAATCGGCCCCCAAAGCGCCGTCCAGAATGTCGCGGAGACCACCACGGCGACGGGCGAAAGTCCGGTACTGCGCCCATAAACCATCGGCTCGACCACCTGCCCGACGATTGGTTCGATCACGAAAAACAGGATCGCAGTCCAGGCAAGCATCGACCATCCCGGATCGACCGCCACGGCAAGCGTCAGAGGAAATGCTGCGGCAATAAACGAACCGATATAGGGAACGAAGCGCAGAACCGCGGCAAGAATTCCCCACAAGGCGGGACTTGGAACACCGATGATCCAGAGTCCAATTCCGATCAGAACGCCGAAGCCTGAGTTTATCAGAAGCTGGTTCAGGAAAAGCCGGCTTAGACGAGCGGCAGCGTCGTCAAGCGCGGCAGTTGTTCGCTGCAGGTCGTGAGTACCCGCGAGCCGGATCAATCGGTTGCGGAGATCTTCCCGTTGAAGGAGAATGAAGATGACAAAGATAACGATTATCCCTGTTGTCGCCAGGGGCGAGACGAGCGGCGCAATGAGAGAGCGCAGATTTGCCAATGTGCCGGGATCGGGCTGAAGGACTTCGACAGGAACCGGTGTTACGGGTCGGGAAGCACCGGAGGACGGCGCATTCAGGAGGGACGGCGATGCGCTACCCTTGGGCTTGTTCAGTTCCTTGCCAAGGTCCTGAAGCATTCCTTCCGCGCGTTCAAGCGTCGAGGATCCGCCGGTGACGCCGCGTAACGATGTGATCTTCGACTGAATCGTCGATTGGTATTGCGGTAGATCGCCGGCAAGCCTCGTAAGTTGCGTCGCAATCAGGCTACCTAACGCAAAGATAACGACGAAAGCCAACAGGACCGTCACGACCGCCGCCAACACCCGGGGGACACGAAGTCTCTGCAGAAGATTGACAGGCGCCGCGAGCACGAAACTCAAGAGGATAGCGAGCGCCACCGGCACGAAGATCTCTCGTCCCACATAAAGTGCTGTGACGATAATGACAGCGAGAACGGTGACCGCGCAGGCTCCAACCAGGCCGGCGACGTCCTCCAGCGACTGAACATTTCTCAATTTGACGCTCATGGACTACCTGCCGAAAAGCTCACGAGAGATCATACTAGCCGATAAATCGAGTTAGGCCCGTGCAAACAACGCGAAGGATGGTGAAAACGACCCCGACCAGGTTGTTCGAGGACTGATGGCTAGTCCAGCACGGCTTCCAAGAGTTCGGCGGCCTCGGCGGTCGTACACTCGATAACCTCCAGGCCGCGATCCTTGAGAAGATCAGCAATGGCCTCGCGCTGAAGCGTGTCGTCCTCGACCACCAAAGTTGTGAACTGGGACATGCTTCCTCCGAATACGCAGGGCAATGCGCCAGAAGCCACATTGTTGCAGTGGTGAAGACGGGTCCTTTGGACTCGCTTCCGCGGTTGGTGACGTGGCGGCCGAGTTTTGCGCTCAGGTCTGACCCGGGAGTGCGTATTTGCCCCGAATCCAACCCGCATCCACCGGTCGGCCCCAATGCGGAAAAGGCAGGTCGAGATGTCAGGGAGATGCCGGACGAGCTGACGGCGACGGCTTCAAACTCCAGGGTTAACCGTGTCAATTTATTAAATTAAGTCGCGGAACCGTTACGCAATCTGATTGTTGGCGCGTACTGGAGATATTCAAAAATGTTCATTCCCTTGACGTTGCTTGCGCTCGAATCGAGCAGCGTAATAGCCATGCGAACGGTGAGGTTAATGAGCGGGGGTGTCGCTGCGACGCACGAAGCCCGCCTGATGGTGAGTGAAAAAGTGGATGCAGCTTTCGAAGCCACGGCAAGTCTTATGGCGGGCGCCTCGGGCGATCAAATAATTGATCGATATCGGCAGCATGTTGCCGAAAATGCGAAACGACTACGTCATCACAAATGACGTCGACCGTTCGATCATGCCGTGCAGTCGTTTGCCGGGGCGCGAATTCGAAGGGTTTCAATCCACGCCGCGAAATCCGGCTAGACAAAGTGTGGAACTTACAGAACACCTCGGAGTTGATTACGCAGAACAAATTATGGAGGCCAACATGGGCTTTGGTAAAGGCGCTTTGCTTTGGTTGATCGGTATCCCGCTTCCGATCATCATTCTTTTGGCTTTGTTCATGCACCACTGATCCAGTAGGATGTAGATAGGCTTTCAATTGGCTCGGAGGAAACCCTCCGGGCCAATTGTGCTTCGAAAGCGAATAAGTGCATCTCTGTTTCGCTAGATACACGCCGTTCGGATCTCGGGTTCTGAAGCCGGATCCGCCGAATTAAAAGCAATAACCGTAGAGACCGCACACATACGGCAGGCGAGCGCCGTCACCATAGTAGGGTCCGCCATAATAGGGACCGGGGTAATAGTAGGACCACGAAGAGCCATAGTAATAGTTGCCTCGATTCCACGGAGGATTTGGCAATTCGGTAAAGGCAATGATCGGTGGCCGGATATTGGACTGAACGATAAGCCACGGGAGGAGCCTGATCGGGCTCTGCGAAAATTGCTCCCAGCTGGCTCCGCACCGGAAGATCGGCGGCGTTTGCGGCCAGTCCGGTCATGGCGATCGCGAAAACGGACAGTGACGCTTTGCGGAACATTTTGGTCCCCATTGGCGCGAAATGTTATCGTAACGTAGTTAATAAGAGTTAAGGATTGGTATGCTTTGACTGTGACGGGGTTATTTGGGCGGCGATCCTGCGCCGGCATCCGCCCCTGCGGGAACCTGGGCATTGTTCGGACAGCGAGAAGCGGTCGTCTAAACTACCTGACCGGATGCGTGGTCTTGGCATGCCTTTCGTGCAGAAAGGTCGCGAGCCCCTCTCGAAGGCTGTCGTCGCCGGCAGTCGCCTCATCGAATAGAAGCTGCTGCGTCTCGCGTGAAAGGTCAGCCCAACGTCGCACGATGGCAAAACCGAGCGCGTATTCGAAGTGCTTTTCGTCGTCGGTATCCATTTTTCTAGCCGTTCATGAGGTTAAAGAAGCCACTTGCTGCATTGCCAACTAGGCCGCGTCCGTCGCGTATTTTCTGCAATGCTCCAGATACGCAATCTCGTGCGCCCCAACCAGCGCAACCACGCTCGACCAAAGCCAGGAGGGCGCCTCAAGCGACTTCGATCGTTGTCGATTGAGCTCGTTGACCCAGCTCCTGCGCGTCGCCGCGTCCATCTGGCGCGCATGCGCCTTCCCAATGACACCAGCAAGGAAGCTCGCCGCCTTCATCGCATCGGGCACCGTCAGGTGTTCGAGTTCAATCTTGAGGTCCTGCGGCAATAATTCGCGGATAAATACCGATTTCCCTTCGATCTTGCCGGCGACCATTCGCTTGCCGAGATGCGGCGACAGATGCATCGCGCCTTCGACGACGCGCTCGGCCTGGTCCTTCGGCATCTTTTCCTTGATATAACGCGGCGCGGCTGCAGTGACGGCCTCTTTGACGTCCATCAGCGCCATGTCACGCTTCTTGCCGGATCCGATCGTAAGCAGCACCGCAAAACGCAGCAATCCAAGCGAGCTGCAACCCTTCATCCAGTAAGCGGCGTCGGCAACCTCGACCAGCGCATCGTCGTCACGCGACCTCAAGGAGGTCGCCAAATGATGCAGCGCAGGCGTCTGGAATAAATCTTCGATAGTCGCCCGTTCGGATTTCGAAAGCGCCCAAAATCGGGATCCAAGTGGAATCGTTGGCTTCGTGTTTTCAAGGCGTTCGTTGGCGAGATGCTTCCAGGACCGCGCCATCGATTGCTTCATCACGAGCTGGATTGACTTCGGAGCCTCGTCGATAGCGTCGGCATCCCGACGCAGCGCGGCCTGATAGCCTTCGATCACCTGTTCCAGGATTCGGGCGGTCGTCACGCCCGGAAGATCCGAGCCGCGCGAAGCGGTCGCCAGCGATAGCGCGAGGCGGATAACATCATGCGCCGGATTGCCGATGACGGTTTGGTCCAGATCCCGGATCTGAATCTCGATGCGTCCGTCGACGGCGGCAACCGGACCAAGGTTGCCGACGTGACAATCTCCGCAGATCCAGACGGCCGGTCCTTCCGGCAACGCGCCACGTTTCTGCTGCTCGAGCCATTCGTAGAATTTAACGGTACTGCCGCGCACATAGGCATGTGCGGAGCGGGCCATCTTGAGCGTCTGTCGAAGACGCAAGGCTGAAATACGGTCGTTCGGCCGAATTGATTTTTTTGAAGTCATTATCTGCTCGCTCTGAAATGCGATTTACAACGCCCCGCAAGCGCAATTGTTACGGGATCATGACAGATTTGTTGGGGAAGGCCCACAAAGCCCCTTAAACACCGGCTGACGACCCTTACCCTGAGCGAATTTTGGCCGGAATTCTCGGCCAATCCGGCTCGACCCACGGCTGCTGCGCGCGATCTTCTCAGCTATCGGTGGCTGTTACCGATCAGCGGCTTCAGCCGCGCGATCCAGTCATGGACGCCTGGGTGAAATGCGCCCGTGCCGTTATCCCGTTCGAGGCCCGGGCCGAACCAGCCCAATCTTTGTTCAGTTCGATTCGGAACAATGAGGCCTTTTCCCGCTTTCTCAGCGCAACTGATTTTATGGAGGTTTTTGTGAAGATCCGGGCAGGCTACGACATTGCTTTTCAATGTCCCCACGCAGTTCCAATGGTGCTCATGCTCACCACTCACCCCTCTCGCGATGGGGACATACTCAGCGATCAGTCGATGCGTTTTTCCCCGGGCGTAGACGCGCGGGATTTCTTTGACCCATACGGCAATATCTGCACCCGGCTCGTTGCCCCACCGGGCCTGCTCGAAGTCCGCAGCGAATTTATCGTCGAGGACAGCGGGCGGCCGGACGAGGTGTGTCCGACCGCGCAACAGTCGGATGTGGGTTCACTGCCGGGGGAAGTTCTTCCCTTCCTGCTAGCTAGTCGCTATTGCGACACCGAAAAGCTCTCGAATATGGCGTGGTCGCTCTTTGGAGGAATCCAGGGTGGATGGCAGCGCGCGCAAGCGATTTGCGACTACGCCCACGACCGCATTGAATTCGGCTACCATCACGCGCGAGGTGATCGCACCGCCTCGGAGGGACACGAGGAACGCCGCGGTGTTTGCCGGGACTTCGCCCACCTTGCCGTTACCCTTACCCGATGCATGAATATCCCGGCGCGATATTGCACGGGTTATCTTGGCGACATCGGCGTGCCGATTGACCCAGCGCCGATGGATTTCAGCGCATGGTATGAAGTGTTTCTTGATGGTCGCTGGTTCACCCTTGATGCGAGGCACAATCATCCCCGGATCGGCCGCATCGTAATTGCCAAGGGGCGCGATGCTGCGGATGTCGCGATTTCAACCGCCTTCGGTCCTGCCCAATTGGCGCGTTTCAATGTTATCACCGAAGAGCTGAAACAGGACGAGCAGACTATGCAGCTCAGGGACGCGGCCTGAAGAAAACGACCGGCAGCTTCGGGAAGTTGCCGGTCCCCGCGGCCGTCGCGAGCATGCTGCGCCGCTTCTTGAGGCAGCATCCTCTTACTGTGTCGGCGTCGGCTTTGGTGTCGTTGCGGGCGTTCAATTTCGACCCAACGGAACTCAGACCTCGCCATTCCCGTTCGCCTCAGCAGTCGTCGAAGTTTCAAGGCGTTGGCTGGCACAGGCTGATGACTTGCTACCGACGAACGAGACAGCCGGTGCGCCGCGCCGTTATCAAAGCATCTCGGCCACGCCGCCTGCTTGATCAGCTCGCGCAACATTAAAAGCAGCCTCCCAGACCGCAATCTTCCCATCCCGCAATATCCAAAGCTCCACGCCAAATCCCTTCATTGACACGCCGGTTGCAGCGTCTTGCCATTCTCCATCCCATACATTCGTCATGGTATTGCCCTCCAGGGCACGAAGATGCTTGCGCAAGCGATAGTCTTTCTGCTTGGCGCTCCTGGCAGTGAAGAACTCGCGTAGCGCCGTTCGCCCGCGGAATTCCGGCACCGTGCCGAACCGCACCGTGCAATCCTCGGTGAAGCCCCCCACTAAGGCCTCAATATTCCACGGCGTGAAAAGAGATTCGACGTATTTTACAAGCGACCGTCCCTCCTCAACCGTGCGCGGGTTGCGGCTTTCATGCGGCCGTAAGGGCTGCATTTCCATGGCGTCCTCCTCTGTCGATTAATCTTGCCTGTTGAACAACGCAACGACGCGGGACGATAGCAATAGGCGGAGTTCCCGGGAAGCCTCAGACGAGATACGCCACATAAGCGCCAAGGGATCTAGATTTGGAGCGAATGACTCTGTAAAGCGATGTCAGTTTTAAGCCACTACTGTCTATGGCAAGATCGAGCGGTTATGATGAATCGATTACTTCTGAGCGCCGTGATATTTTTGTCTGTAATAACGGCGTCTGCTGCAAAGTCGCCACTTCGCATTGTCGCGATTGGCGCCAGCAATACGCAAGGTTGGTATGTGGGCAAGGAGGGCGCATATCCAGCTAAGTTAGAGGCCTTGCTAAGAGCCAAAGGCGTTGATGCTCAGGTCATCAATGCCGGCGTGCCTTTCGACACCACCGCAGCCATGCTGAGACGTATTGATAGCGACGTTCCGAACGGCACCGACATCGTAATTTTGCAGCCAGGAGGCAACGATCGGCGCTTCCTCGGCACCATGGAAGAGCGGGCCGCCAATATCGCAGCGATGGAGAGCCGGCTGCGAAGTCGATCGATCAACGTGATCGTTTACGACGAGCAGATCCCCCTTCAATATTACGCCTTCGACTTGATCCACCTTACGGGCGAAGGCCATGCCATGATTGCTGCCACGCTGCTGCCGCGGATTATGGCAACCATAAAGCGGCGGCCCAATGAGGCATCCGCGAGCAGCAAAGAACGACGCCCCTGACGGCTGGGAGAGAATACAGCGCCGTTCCGACCTCCACTCGTCGGCCGAGGGCCAACTACGCCTGGGGCGGTTGAGGCGCCCGTCCTGTCCTGACGGGCGTTTTTCCGGGCGGGGCCGAAGTGGCGCGGCGGACGGCGTCGCATCAGCTCAGAGCGTCCCATACCAAGCCCAAATCCAAGTCGAAGACTGCGACGTTGCGGCTGTTACTCGTACAAATAGCCGACCGGCTTGCCTTCCGTGCGCAGCGGACGAATGTCCTTCTGCGTAATGATTTGACCAGCCAAGCCATCAATTTCGTCGCGCTGCGTCGGCGTCCAACTGCGAAGATTGTCCATGCCTTTCAGCAAGCCTAATCGGAGGATTTGAGTATTTTCGCCTATTCCTACCAGACTTATCGCGTTCTTGCCCGCCGTAACCGTATCGCCCGTCGCGAGTTCAAAATCTTCCCCCACGCTATTCTTAAATTCGGCTGTGCCGCGAATGACGCGATAGATAACAACCTCGCCTTTCTCCAGAAAGGAGGTGTCCGCCGTTGCCGAGGCGCTCTTCGGCAAGAGCGACTGGCCACGCGGGTCGGTCGCTATGATGTGTCCAGTCGTAAGACGACCGCTCGGAACCTCGATTCCGATATCGCGCACATAAACAGGCGCGTTGGATTTGATGGACGCACCAGCCGCCAGCGGCTTGTACAGCGCTTCGAGCTCCAGCGGATCCTGAAGCCAAAAGCAGGCATCGGATGGGCGATCATGCAGCGGATGGCTCCAGGCCGTACGTGGCGTTTCCTCTTCGTTGATGCGATCCGGACCCACCACCGTTGGGTTAGGGAAGGTCGTAGGATCAGTAATGAAGCCTTCAAGAAACTTGCCTGAATAGCCCATGGATATCGGATCTGGCACCACTGTCTGCGGCGTTTTTAGATTCTCTTCAGTGGACAACCCCGACCAGGTGTAAAACAGCTGGCGATGCACAATCGCGCTCTGCAGAATCACCGCACCAGGGCCAACGTAGTAAAATCGGCCATCGTAATCGAAGGTGAACACACCTGACGTGACCAGCACGAGCTGGTAACCGCCCGGTGGAAGGTGAAGATGGAAATCGGTGGGGCCCGTATCGGGGCGGTAAATCGGCAAATTTGTCGAAACCTCGTGGAGGAGGAAGCTTTCGTTGTTCGCATGAAAGCCTTCGTTCGCGCGATTGTAGAGGGCCTGCGGGCGATAGGTCGCCTCGTGTGAAGCATCCCGGTCGCGATCGATAGCCACGAAACTCTTGTTATTCAGACGGATGGGATCGCCGTTCGGGCGAGTAAGGCCAGGCCATTTGAGATCGACCGCGGCATGCACATTCATGACACCCTCCAATCTGAGTATTTCAACGAGATCTGAGGCATGTTCAATTTGTTGCTTTGCTTAGCACGGCGCTCGGTATCGCTCGTCGATCCTTGCGGGCCTCACGATTGATGCAGCAATGCGAATTTTGGGCCAGTTGGAACACGGAGCGCCACATGGACGATTGGGGATGCGCCGATTGCAAAAAAGTCGAATATGTACAGCATGTTAGATCGCTCAATGCTTGACATCGCCTTGACCCTCGTCGCAAATTTCGCAATTCCAAGGAAAATAACGAGAGTTGCCGTGCGTAAATTGTCAGCAAGCGTTGCTGCGGAACGCGCAGTCGAAAAACCCGGAAGCTGATCTGCCGCAACACCTGCCTCTGGTCGAATGACCCAGAAGGGCTCATCCTCGACCGCCGTGGGTGGTCCTAGGGTGATACTGCAGACGTGTTTGTGGGTGGGATACTATGCACGCTGTCAGCCTGAGCCATTGGACGGCCTCCACCGGCTCGGGCTTGAGCGGAGGCGGGAGAATTTGCTACCTTCGCCTCGGCTTGCTTTTATTTTTGCGCGCGCGCTTTTCGCCGCAGCTATAGGGGATCAGCATGCCTAGCTACCAAGCGACCTCCAGCAAGGTCGGTGCCGACGGCAAAACCGAGTTTTTCGCATCTCACGAATTCGAAGCGCCCGATACTGTCGGTGCCATGGCAGCTGCTGATGCTTGGTCCAAGTCCGAAAGCTTAAATTCGTCGGGAGCAACGTCTATTCGGCTGTATGCGGGCAAGGTGCTGCTCTGCGAACGAGCGCCATCCGGTGACGCATGGGAAAAGGCAAGCCGACAATAAACCATCCGCCATCTTTCGAGACCGAAGGCAACGAAATAGAAGTGGCGTGATGGCTTTGCTAGTTCGCGACTTTGTGAATTTGTGATCCGAGCCCTCAAAAAATGAGCGCCCCGTTTTCCCGAGGCCCGATCTCATACGGTACGAGCGGTGTACGTCCGACCGTGTTGACCGTGGCGCACTTAATGAATTCACGGCCTTGGAATAGCCGGCGCTACGGGCGGGCTGGCACCGGACTTGCAGAGTTTGGCGAATGCTCCTGTTCCATTTCAAGCTGGTCGACTTGACATTTGTTTCGGCGATAGTTGTTCAATCTCGATAGTTATGAGCACAGTGGCGGCATTTGCGCGGTCTCACTGGATACAGATGCCTAGAGACCGCTTGGTCATGGTTCTCCGCAGACAAGGATCTGGAATCCATTCCAGCACATCTCACGCATCACGCGACCGGATACGGGCCCGCAAACTGCGTAAGAAATAGATGGTTGCCTAATGACTGATACGAAAACTGTCCCTGTGAATGCGCCGCTATCCACTAAACGTTCTTTCGCGGCGATGCGTCACCCAGGCTTCCGAGCCCAGTTCATCACTTATGTGCTCGCCATGATGGCCGACAATATCGAGCACGTCATAAGCTACTGGATGGTGTTTCAGAAGTTTCACTCGCCGGCGTTGGGCGGCTTCGCCATCGTATCGCACTGGTTGCCGTTCCTGCTTTTTTCAGTCGCTTCCGGAGCGCTCGCGGACCGCTTCGACCCGCGTTGCATCATCCAGATCGGAATGGCCCTCTTCATCATCGCATCATTGAGCTGGAGCTATTTCTTCGTCACGGACACTCTGCAGATGTGGCAGGCCATGGTGATCCTGATCATTCATGGCTGTGCCGGGGTACTGTGGCAGACACCGAACCAGATGCTGCTCTTCGATATCGTTGGCCCGTCGGATCTGGAGAGCGCGGTGCGGCTCAACGCAATGGCGCGCTATCTCGGAGTTTTGGTCGGCCCGGGAGTAGGTGCCGCCATCTTGCTGGCGCTTGGGCCGGCGCACGGCATCATGCTGAACACGATTTTCTACTTGCCGCTGGTACTATGGCTCATCAACGCGCCCTATGGCCCCCGCTTCCGCTCCGGTGCAGCGACGCCGCGCCGGGCTGTCCGCGGACTCGGCGACATCGTGCAGACGATACGCGACATCAAGGGTCATTCCGTCATCGTCTCGATGACACTGCTGGCCGGCGCGGCATCGTTCTTTGTCGGCAATGCATATAGCTCGCAAATGCCCGGTTTTGCCAACGATCTCGGACATGGCGATCCCGGCCTGTCCTATAGCATGCTGCTGGCTGCTGACGCCGCCGGCGGGTTATTGGCTGGCATCGTGCTCGAAGGCGGAGGATTGCTGCCACCACGGCAGCGGACCGCGATCGTGCTGGCGATCCTATGGTGCGCCGCGCTAGTCATTTTCTCGCTGTCGAACAACTATGCGCTTGCTCTCAGCTTCCTGTTTGCCGCTGGATTTCTGGAGCTGTCCTTCAACGCCATGGCGCAAAGCCTGGTCCAGCTCGACGCTCCGCCCGACAAGCGCGGGCGTGTCATTGGTCTTGTTCAACATGGCGAGTCTCGGCCTTCGCGCGTTTAGTGGCATTTCCGTGGGGCTGATCGGCAGCCTGATCGGCGTGCACTGGTCGCTCGCGCTGTCGGCTCTCATCACATTGGCGATCGCTGGTGGACTGCTGGCGCTGCCTTGAAGGAATAAATGCCGGCGCTGATGCTGGCTGAGTTGCATCAGCGCGGCTAGGTCACGCAAGCTCCCGTTTGACGATCTCCGCGAAACAGTTCACTCCGATCGGGAGCAAAGCGTCGTTGAAGTCGTAGTGACCGTTGTGTAGAGGGACGCTACTGCCTTCCGCGTCGCCGGCCTGGCCGAGCAGCAGAAACGCCCCAGGCGCCTGCTCCAGCATATAGGCGAAGTCCTCGCCCGCCGTAAGCGACGGAAAATCACGCTTGACGCCGCCCTCGCCTACAACCGACGCCGATGCATCGCTCGCCAGCGCAGCCTGCTCCGGCGTGTTGATGGTCGGCGGATAGGACCGTCGATAATTCAGCTCCACCTTCAGGCCATGCGCGGCCGCCGTGCCGTCGACCGCCTGACGGAAAAACGCCTCCATCTCGGTCCGCACAGCCGGGAGCAGCGTCCTGATGGTGCCACGCAATTCCACCGTCTCCGGGAT
Source organism: uncultured Pseudomonadota bacterium (assembly GCA_963725555.1). GTDB lineage: Bacteria > Pseudomonadota > Alphaproteobacteria > Rhizobiales > Xanthobacteraceae > Bradyrhizobium. The sequence continues at coordinate 387,693 of CAVRYV010000019.1, forward strand.
GACAATGTCCGACGTGCCGGCATGGAATTGCGCAACGCTGAGCACCGCCGTCCCATGCGGGTCTACCCGCCGGCTGACGAGCGATTGAAGCGCCGCATAGAGTTGGGTTGCGCCGGGCAATGGATCAATGCCTTTGTGGGGCTGGGCCGCGTGACTGCTCTTGCCGCGCAGCACGATACTGAAGTAGTCGACCGCCGCCAGCACGGTGCCCGGCCGGATCGCCACGGTGCCGAGCGGCAACTCAGGCAAATTGTGGAGGCCATACACCGCATCGCAAGGAAAGCGGCGGAACAAACCGTCTTCGACCATTGCGAGAGCGCCGGTAAGCCCCTCCTCGGCTGGCTGGAAAATGAAGTTCACGGTGCCGGCAAATTCCCGGGTCTCCGCCAGATATTTCGCGGCACCCAGTAACATCGTGGTGTGACCATCATGCCCGCAGGCATGCATCATTCCGGGATTGGTGCTGCGGTGGGCGAAGTCATTAGCTTCCGGCATCGGCAAAGCGTCCATATCGGCCCGAAGACCGATGCTGCGGTTGCCACCGCGCGCCTCGCGTTTGCCCCGCAAAACGCCCACTACCCCTGTTCGACCGATGCCGGTGTGAACTTCGAGCCCCCACGCGGCAAGCTTGTCCGCCACGATGCTGCTGGTCCGATGTTCCTGGAAGCCGATCTCAGGGTGAGCGTGAAAGTCTCGTCGCCAGACCGTCATGTCCGGATGCATGGCGCTGATCTGTTCGGGCAATGACAAAGTTCGCGTCCTCTTGTTTTTGTCCACCTTAATCGGCTGGCCGATCCGATGTTAATTTAAGACCTGGATTTGCGCCAGCGTTCGCCTTCTCTTCCGGTACTAGCTACGGCGAGCTCTTCCGACTTGGGTCGATCACTGTACTAAAAACGCAATAATCAAAGGCTGGCGCGGCGGTTTTCCCGTCGATCGTGCCAGCGCTGACTCGCTGCTCGGCTGGCTGCTGATTGGCGAGCCGCCGACCGCGCTGCAGGCTGCGGGACCGGTCACAGTCCTATCGGGCTTCTATCTGGCGCAGCGGCCGCGTTAGAGCGTTTTCCGGCGAAAGCCCGCCCGCACTTGATGCGGGTGGATACCGGTTCGCGTGAAGACGCTCTCTCCTGGCGGCTCCAGCAATCAATCTTCGCTTTCGCCAAAATCGATCTTCACGGCGACGCCGGCGGCCGAGCACGTCCGCTCGGGTCAAAAACGGAAGTGACCTGACCCTGCGCGGATCGTTGCCAATCAAGCGGATCATGTGCCGGAGCTTATTGATGTCGTCCCGAAAGGATCAAGGCGATCGCCTACGCAATCAACCTTCAAACGAGCCGCCTCGAACGGCTAAATGAGTAGCCGGCTCACGGCGGTGTGGGATCAGAAACTCCGCTAACTAACAACCGTGAGTTTCGGCATTCCAGCGGTGACCGGTTCAAAAGCTGATTTGAAAAAGTCCTTGTACATTTCGCCGATCTTGGTCGCCTCGGCAACGAAGGTCTCATAAGCAGACTTTATATGGTCGTTCGTGATCTGCATCGCTTGATCTGGCGCTTTAGTTGTGGCGAGCTTTTCCATGTAGGTCTTGTTCGCCTCAAACGACGTCTTTGCATAATCTGCGTGAGCGGCTGCGATAGCCTTCATTTTGTCTTGCACAACGGTCATGTCGATCATTGAAAATTCCTCCAAAAACTCCAGGCAATCCCTGATCAACACGCACCTTAAGCTAATTTTGTGCACAGCACAACAAAATTGTGCGCCGCACAAGTGAAGGCTCTCAAACCACCGTTCCGCCCAAACCAAGAGTTGTTAAACGTTGGTTTGCATTAGCGTCGGCCTAAGCGCCCGGCCCGGAATAAGCATAAAAAGAATATGCAATAAAAAAATGGGCCTTCGCGAAATTTCCTCCTCGCCAGGCTGGTTATCTCTCAAGACTTGGCCGCCGCGCCTGCCCGGCTGCGGCGGTCAATTTTGCTAAGCACACTGACAGCGCACCACGATCGAAAAGAATGAGCGTCTTGGGCCATAAGTTATGTCGCCACGCTTACGGGCGTGTTTTGTTTGGCCTTGCGCGCACGCGTTTCATCCGGCGCATGCGACATAAGCTTCTGTCCTCAGGACAGCATGAAGAAATCCAAAACAGCGATGCTGAGCTGCGCGGCATCGATGTTCGGCAAAATTTGATGAACAAGTGCCGTTCGTTTATCCAATCACATTGAGGCAGCATTCACATGAGAATTTTCTGCGCCGCAGCGACGCTCGCGATCTTAGCCGCGCCAGCCTACGGACAACAAGGCAATAAAACCCCGGGTGACGGCCTTCGCCTCCGAAGAGCCAGCAGGAAACGATGCGGAACGCGCGGCCGAAAAGGCTTATCAACATTCGCTAAAAAGTATTCCCGACAAGCCGCCCGCCGATCCGTGGGGCAACGCGCGCAACGTGGATACGCCAAAGGCGTTCCCAAAGACACATCCGACCAAAACCGGCAACTCCGCAAAGTAGACGCCGATTTACGCCCGGCGTCCTCGCACCAAGACCAACTTCAGCGCGGTGAACACTGGAAAACTTAGCTGGATATCACTTGCCAAGCAGAAGATAGCAACGGCTCTGCTGCCTCACATTATTCCGCTATCAAGTGGTATTGCCGAAGCTTTTCACGCTGAACGCATCTGGCAGCCTGATCCGCCAATTTTTTCTTCGCCGTGCCATAATTGATCACGTGGACGGAAAAACCGCCCCGTACATCGGCCAGTATCCCGACTTCTTCTACCATTTCACACCCGGGCCAAAGTCGTATTTCACGCAGGCAATCCTGCACCAGGACAGCCCGGATGATCTCAACGGTGTGAAGAAGGAAGCTCATCAATCAGATATCCGACCGCCAATTCGCTATGTTTGACCGGCGCATGTCGGGTTATTTCACGCCGAGCTAGACCTTTCCAAGCCGGTGCTCAGGCACTTCCTAGTCGCCGCTTGCTCGGAACCCTTGTCTGCTGCCTGGCTTCAGTGTTCATCGCGAAATTGACGCTCCAGAACGTTCGGTGGAAATCGATCCACTCGGCCGCGCTTGCGAGCGCTTCGCGCCTGAGGCGGCACGTGCCGTGTTTGCTTCGCCGCTCATTGCTGACGATCAGCGCATCCTCCAACACCTTTAGATGCCTGAAGATCGCTGGCAACGAAATTCCCAACGGCTTGGCAAGTTCTACGACCGTCGCATCCCCTCGCACAAGGCGTGCCACAATGGCCCGGCGTTTGGCGTGCGAAAGAGCGGAAAACGTGCGATCCAGATTTATCATTCAACCGACATTCAAATTAATGATTTCCAATTCAAAAACATCGTCGATCCTCGCTGACGCGTTTGGGGCAACAAACAATGTCATCGCTTCGTCAAAGCCAGCGGACGACCACGGCGCCGGGCGCATGGCTTGTATTGCGCGCTGCACAAGCGCGGTGATCTTCAGAAGACTTCGACGCTGGACCGCGGCCTTAATGCTTGGCTGTCCCGGAGTGTTGCCGCGGCAAAGCGGCATTCGAAACATCAATGGCCTCGGGCGTGGATGTCATGGCCGCCTCGTTTGCGAGCGCTGAAAATGACGATAATCACGACAGTAGAAGTAGCTCGAGGTGCCGGCATCTGTTCGCGGAGATGCCGGCACCGAAACAAATATTTGCGTCAGATGCGGATCATTTGGGAACGCTACCGTCGATGCCTTCGACGTACCAGTTAAGCGAGCCGAACATAGCTTCTGGCATTGTCGCGCCAGCAGCAACCATTTCCTTTCCAGTATTGTCCTTGATCGGTCCCCGAAGGGGTTCAGCGCTCCGGAGACGATCGCGGCCTTCTTGTCTTCGAAGACCTTGACGGCGGCGGGTGGAATCTCCGGATTGAGGGGCGCCATCACCACCATTCCTTCCTTGATACCCCAGCGCGTGTGGCGATTTCCAGTCCACGAGCCATCCATCACTTTCTTGGTTTCGGCAATATAATAGCCGCTCCAGTCTTCGGTCGTACCGGAGAGTTGTGCCTTCTTGCCGAAGCTGGACATATCTGCATCGATGCTGAACGCGTAGGTACCCTTTTCCTGCGCTGCCTGAATCGACGCTGGAGAATCGGTATTTTGCGCAACGTTGTCGGCGCCTTGCGCAATAAGGGTGTCAGCTGCCTGGCGTTCCTTGCCGGGGTCGTACCATGTGTTTACCCAGATCGCCTTGGTCTTGACTTTAGGATTTACGGCCTGTGCGCCGAGCGTCATGGAGTTGACGTTGCGAATAACGCTGGGAATCGGAAATGACCCGATGAAGCCAAGGGTATTCGATTTCGTCATCTGCCCCGCAAGTACACCAATCAGATAAAAGCCTTCCTCGAAGCGGGGCTCGTAGACAACAATGTTCGCCGCCGTTTTGAAACCGTTGACGTGCTCGAACTTGACGTTCGGAAATAGCTTGGCGACTTTCTGCAACGGCTCCATATAGCCGAACGAGGTCGCAAAGATCAGCGTGTAGCCGTCCGAGGCCAGCTGACGAAATACGCGCTCGGAATCGGCGGTCTCGGGAACGTTTTCGACGAAAGTGGTCTTGATCTTGTCGCCCATCGCCTTTTCCAGGCCAAGACGCCCCATATCATGCTGTTGCGTCCACCCTCCGTCGCCGCGCGGACCCAAATACACGAAGGCGACCTTGAGAGGCTCGGCGGCGAACGCGCCAGCGGGCGCCATCACCGTCAGACCCGCTGCAATGCACAGCGATAATGATTTCAAAGTTTTGCTTAGCTTCATGACGCTTACCTTCTTGGTTAGGGCTGAAAACGGATCGTCGAAAGACTTGTCGTGAAAGGACTTGAGAGAGATTTCAAGATATTTCGATCGCGAGCCCGTCATGCGGCCGAATGAAAGCTGTGGCCGAGAGACGCAGGTTGATTGAGCAAAATCGTCTTGGGATCGCGGCAGATGATGACCAGAACAATAATCGTTGCCGCATAAGGCAGCATCGACAGGAACTCGGTCGGGATTGGCAGGCCGAACCCTTGAGCGAAAAGCTGGAACTGGGTTACGCCGCCAAACAGATAAGCGCCGATGACAACACGCGCTGGTTTCCACGTTCCGAAGACGACGAGCGCCAGCGCAATCCAGCCTTTGCCGGCCGACATGCCTTCGACCCACATCGGCGTCTGCACCAGCGACAGATAGGCGCCAGCGATTTCGGCGGTCGCGCCACCAAACGCCACCGCCAGGTAACGGGTCTTTAACACCGACTTTCCGATAGCGTGCGCAACGGCCGGGGATTCCCCGATCGCACGCAGTGTCAAGCCGGGACGGGATTTCGTCAGGAACCATTGCACGCCGAGAAACAGCGCAATCGAAAGATAGACCATGATGTCATAGTGGAACAAAAGGTCACCCAGGATGGGAATGCTGGAAAGCCCTGGAATCTTGATCGGCGCCAACCGATCAACTGGTAACCCCGCCAGATCATGGCCGACGAACGCCGACAAACCGATCCCAAACAAGGTCAGCGCGAGACCGGTCGCCACCTGATTGGTCTGCAGATTGAGCGTAAGAAAACCGAAGACCAGAGACAACGCTACGCCAGCGGCAGCCGCCGCTATGAACCCGACTGTGTCGCTCCCGGATCCGCGAGTAGCAGCAAAGCCGGCTACCGCACCGATCAGCATCATGCCCTCGATACCGAGATTAAGGACGCCGGATCTTTCGACAACAGTTTCACCCAGCGCTGCATAGATCAACGGCGTGGCTGCTACGACCGTGCTGGCAATCATCGGAACTAGAGGATTCATGCTGCGCTCTCAATCCTGGATGCTGGCTTGGGTAGCGCGGGTTCGACCACGGTTGCCACGCGCTTCAGTCGGAACGTGATAAACAAGTCGGCGGCCAGCAGGTAGAAAAGCAATAACCCTTGGAATAATCCTGTGATCGCCGATGGTAAGCCCATTCCCATCTGGGCCGACTCGCCGCCGAGATAGAGCAGCGACATCAGTAACGCTCCGAACACGACTCCGATCGGATGCAGCCGTCCGATCCAGGCGACGATGATCGCGGCAAAACCATAACCTGGCGAAATTTCCTGCTGCAGCCGTCCGATAGGTCCGGCGACTTCGCAAATCCCGGCGAGGCCCGCGGTAGCGCCGCACAGCATCAACGCGATCCAGATATTGCGTTTCTCCGAAAATCCCGCATAGGCGGCCGCGGCCGGCGCCAGCCCAGCCACCTGCATTCGGAACCCGGCAAAAGTCTTCTGCGAGAATACCCAGGCGATCAGCGCAAGTATCAAGGCGTAGACGATTCCCCAAGTCACGCGCGTTCCCTCGATCAGAACCGACATCGTTTCGGCATCGCCGAAACCTTGGGACTGAGGGTAGTTTTGTCCCTGAGGATCGCGCCACGGCCCATGCACCAGCCAAGAGAGCGCCAGCTGGGCGATATAAACAAGCATGAGCGTCACGAGAATTTCGTTGGTATTGAATCGGGTTCGCAGGAAGGCTGGAATGGCGGCCCAAGCCATCCCGCCGAGCACGCCGGCCAAGAGCATCAGCGGCATCGCCAAAACGGACTGGCTTTCGCCGAACCAGAGCGCGACGCCACCTCCAGCGATCGCACCCATGGTGAGCTGTCCTTCGGCGCCGATGTTCCAGACGTTGGCGCGAAAGCCCAGGGCAAGGCCCAGTCCACAGAGCAGCAGCGGTGTCGCCTTGAGCAGCAGTTCACCAATGCCGTAGGTCGTCGACAGCGGTTTGACAAAGAAAAGATAGAAAGCTTCCAGCGGATCCTTGCCCAACGCACTGAACAGCAAAAATCCGGTCACAAGCATGCCGATCGCCGCCAGCATGGGTGATACGACGCTCATGGTGGAAGAAGGCGTGGCGCGCCGCTCAAGCCTGAGCATGTGCGGTCTCCGATCGCGAATTTGCGGTGTTGGCCTGCCCGCCGGCCTTATCGCCGAAATTTCCGCTCATCCATGTCCCTATTTGTTCGATCGACGTTTCCGCGGGCTTGACCGAGGGCGAAAGGCGCCCCGCCGCCAGGACTGCAAGCCGATCGCTGATCATGAACAGCTCGTCGAGTTCCTCGGATATCACCAGGAGCGCGACGCCCGTGTCGCGTAGATCGATCAGCGCCTGCCGGATAAGCTGGGCCGCGCCGACATCCACTCCCCATGTCGGTTGGGCGACGATCATCATCTTGGGCTGCAGCATCGTTTCTCGTCCGACGATGAATTTTTGCAGATTGCCACCCGAGAGGCTGGAGGCGACGGATTGCTCGTCCCCGCATTTGACCTTGAAGCGTTCAATGACATGCTTGGAAAAAGTCCGCATCACGCTTGGGTGGATCATCCCGTTCTGCACCATGCCTTTGCGCGCGCCAGTGAGCAGCGCGTTATAGGCCAGGCTCATCGGCGGAACCGCCCCTCGCCCGAGCCGTTCTTCGGGAACGAAAGTCAGTCCGAGCGCGCGGCGCTTTGCAGGGTTGAGCGCCCCGACCGGCTGTCCGAACAGCTTGATCATCGAGCCGCTAGTGCTTAGTCGCTCGCCCGACAACGCTGTCATCAATTCCTTCTGGCCATTTCCAGACACACCGGCAATACCCAGAATTTCCCCGCTTCGTACCGTCAGGCTGATGTCCTTGAGCGACGTGCCGAATGGATCCGGCAATTCGAGGGACAAATGCTCGACATCAAGCCGTACTTCCGCGGCTTCGCGGGGGGTGAGATGGCACTCCGCCAGATCTCCGCCGATCATCAATCTTGCGAGACTCTCGTTGGTTTCATTCCGTGGAATGGCACCGCCGCTGACTTTTCCGCCGCGAAGCACCGTCGCGGTATCGCAGAGCGCCCGGATCTCGTCGAGCTTGTGGCTGATATACAGGATGCTGCAGCCTTCGGACGCCAAGCGTCGTAGCGTCTTGAACAAGATCAAGACGGCCTGCGGCGTCAGCACGGAAGTGGGCTCGTCCATGATCAGAAGCTTGGGCTCTTGAAGCAGACAACGCACAATCTCAACGCGCTGCCTCTCGCCCACCGACATGCTGTGAACGAGTCGATAGGGATCGATCGGAAGTCCGTATTTCTCCGAAACCTCGGTAATTTGGGCCGCCAGTCGCGCGGTCGGGACCGGCTCATCCAGCGCGAGCGCGATGTTTTCCCACACGGTCAAAGTCTCGAACAAGGAAAAATGCTGAAAGACCATGCCAATGCCCATGCGCCGCGCCTGCGACGGAGCGACGATGGTTTCGTACTGACCATTCCACATGATCGTACCCGCATCCGGCTTGGTGACGCCGTAAATGATCTTCATCAGCGTACTTTTGCCGGCGCCGTTCTCACCCAACACCGCATGAATTTCACCCGGACGGACGCTTAAGGAGACATCCTCGTTGGCCACAACGCTCGGATAGCGCTTCGTGATGCCACCAAGCACCAGTCGCGGCTTTAGATTTGCAAACTCGTCCATATTTCGATGAGCCTCGGCCACAGATATCGCGGCAATTTAAGCCGTGTTCAAAAGACACAAGCAATCTGCGCGCCAAATCCGCAAAGTCCGCCCGTTTCCAAGATTAAACTTGGCGGACGGTGCTTATCAGAGCCGAAACCAGACCCAAAGGATGCCGCCAGACCGAGCTAAAAACGCATCTTCCGAACAGCAATTCGACCGCGCGATTGATTTACGGCGGCCGGCTCGAAAGCGCGCCAGCGAAAGCTGCCGAATGGGGGGATCGGGCCCCTTGGTCGCCCGAACGAGCCAGAGAGATAGGGACGATTGCGGGAAACTTGCGTGCCGCTCAACTGGATCGAGATCGCGATTGCCTTCTTGCGGCAGCGCGCACTGATCTGCTGATCTCGGACCAGTTCCGCATCGGATTATTTGTTCGTCTCTCCGCACAACACGAAACGACGCTGACTTCGAAGCGGAAACAGCTTGAAACTGGTGTTTCGCAATGATGCTGACGCCCGGCGCTATCAATGGATGACGCCGATCTCGGGGGAAGCACAATGCTTTTCTCAATATCAATTGGGGAGAACCCGCGCTGAGGATGCTAACGCTCTTCATCACACAGTTCGCGGCGGCGCCAAGGGATCTGCAGTGCGGGCGTCTTTGAAGGCCATGCAGACATCGCTTAATCTATCTAGGACGAACTGCACCTCCCGAGAGGTTGATCTGATAGCCGCGCTCATACTGTGCGGCGCGCCCCGCCATCTGGGCTCTGACCAGAATGGCGATTTCGAACGGCCTACCGAATCGGTTTGGATCCAGAGCGGTTGCGCTCCGAGCATCGCAGTGCAGAGCTCCGTTCGACATTCACGCCTCGCGAGGCACGCTGACGGCTTTCATGTGGCGCGTAATTGCACAATCTTGGCCTTATTGTGCACAATCGCTGATCACAGCATCAAAATCGTGCAAAAGCGCCAACGCGCGCGACCGCGGCGACGGCAAACGTTTGGCCTCGAAAGATGACAGCCAGCTTTCGGCGATCGGCGAAATATCCATCCATTTCGTGTTCACCGCCGCTCACGACAAAATGAGGGTTACGAAACCTGACGAGGTTCTGCGGAGTAAGGAATATCTGCTCGAAAGCTCGAAAACGTCATGATCAAAGACTGGTACTGCAACTGGATCAGCACGGGCGCGATTTCGAGAATCTTTTTAAATTGGACCACCTGTTCGCCTAGAGGTCGATCAAGCCGCCGTCTACGAACAGTTCGGCGCCGGTGGTGTAGGTAGCATCGGCGGCGAGGTAGAGGGCTGCGGCGGCGACTTCGGCGGCGGTGCCGGTGCGGCCGAGCGGGATGCGGGTCTTGGCTCCCTCTATAAAATTTTCCTTCTGAGCCGGTGTGAGGCCGCCCTTGTCGAGGATTGGGGTAATGATCGGACCGGGGCTGATGGTGTTGACCCGGATGCCGCGTGGCGTCAGCTCCTTGGCGATCGTGCGGCCGAACGAACGCAGTGCCGCCTTGGTCGAACCATAGACCGCGCTGCCTCCCAGGCCGCCGTTCGCGCCGGCTACTGATGCGGTCAGGATGATCGCGCCACCGTCCGGAATCACCGGGATGGCATGTTTGACCAGGAAGAATGCGCCCTTGACGTTGATGTTGAAGTGACTGTCGTAAAAGGCTTCATCGACTTGCGCGATCGGCGCGAACTTGGCTATGCCAGCATTGACGAACAGGACATCGATGCGACCATGTTTGGCCTTGACCTGGTCGACCAGCGCCTTCGTGGCGGCCACGTTGCCGGCGTCCGAGACCAATACCTCGATCCCGGGCAACGTTGTCTTCGCGGCTTCCACCGATCGTTCGCTGGAACCGGTAACAATCACCGTCGCGCCTTCGGATTGAAAGAGTTTAGCGGTCTCCGCGCCGATACCGCTGGTGCCTCCGCTAATGAGAGCGATCTTGCCGTCGAGCTTGGCCATCAAAGGTTTCCTCACTAGAGTGGGTTGCCGTGCCAGAGAGATGGGGAGTCCGATGGCGCGAGCAAGGCGCCGTCGGCCGACATTTGCCTCGGGCCGTGGTACGTTTCGTGGAGAGTCTCGGCATGAAAAAGCTTGCGGTTCTTTGCGTCGCCCTTTGCGTCTGCCTTTCGGCCACCGCCGCGTCCGGGCGTGGCGGCGGGGGATCCCATCATTCGTCCACGACTGGCGGTGCCGCTGGCACCAGCCCAGCCACGCCAGGCACCAACTCGGCTGGCACGGCACTCTCATCCGGCGGCGGCGGCAATGGACCTCAGAAGGGGCCGCTCCTTGGCACCAACCCGGTCGTCGACCGTGAAGAGGCAAAAGTTGACAAGATGATCAAGTCAATTTGCAGAGGCTGCTGATAAGGCTCACGGACGAAAACGACGCCGTCCCCGATCGAACGCTTCGCGAAGCGCGGGCACAGTGATGGTGAAATCGTGGGGTCGGAAAGTCCCGTGCCCGCGTAACCTTTCGAGCGATGAGCGCGCACGCGGGATCTTGCCTATCGGCACCGCGGTCAGGATCAAGGTGATCTCAACCTTGCCGTAAATGCCGTGAAGGCTATGAGCCTGGCGCGCGGCGATGCGCGTCGACTTGAGAAATGCATCATCACCGACATTTAAATTCCCGGTCTCAGCGGAATCCAACTTAGGCGATGTCTCAATGAGGCAATTGCACCTACCTGATATGCGAGCGGGCCGACTCCCGATTGGCCCGGCCCTTGCTGCCCTGCGGGGGGTGGCGGACCGTCGCATGTTTCACAAAAAGGCGAGCCTATCGCCAGGACTGTGTACTACTTCACACCGCGTTTCAGTCGCGCCGTATATATTTTGTTTATTGCTTGGGGGTGTACGAACGACGCGCGACACCCGTCTCGATCACACACCCTTCTTTTAGATTGCAGCAGCCTTGGTGAGCGCAGAACGAATCGTTCAGGTGTCGCCCGCAATGTAGGAGTGTGTGACATGACCATTATGCAAGAAATCGTGACGAAGAGCGAATGGACGATTGCGGTGGTGGCACTCTACGTGGTCGCCTGGAACCGTTTCAACTCTCCACCTACTAATCGGTCCGGTACGACGTTCGCGCTGTTCTTCTGGGGCATGATATTTTACTACGCCCTGATTATACCGCTTTGGCTCGTCGTCATGATCGGCGTTGCCCAAGGCAGCATCGGCTTCGACTGGATTAGCTACAAGTTGACCCAGGTGAATCCCGACGCCCAAGCCGAACTCGCTCAATATGCTCCGATTGTAGCTGTGCTCATTATCGTGGTTGCGTCGCAATTTCGTCAGCTGTCACGGATCGATAAGGCAGCGCGCACATTTTGTTTCAAATTGGCGGCTATTCCGCGTGAGGCTGACCGGCTTGCGATCGAACTCGCCCAAAGCGCCGATTTTAAACCGGGGGAGAGCCTTCGAAGTCAAGTCACCAAAATAATTCGCGAAAATATCAGTCCGCAAGCGCTGAACTTTAGCAGGGACGGTACGCTTCCCGCCCGCTTCACAAGGGCTGTCGCGTTATACAATCTTTTCGTTGGACCCAGGAACAACGGTACAGCCCTTGAGTTCGCCGGAAACGGATATGGTCGATCCGCCTACGCGAGGATCATGCAAATGGGTGACGCCGGGGCAGTTCGTGCAGATGGGCGCTACGAGGAATTGATGCACACCAGTCTTGCCTATTTCACGTCATCGCAGCCCACCCGCGAATTAAAAGAAGCGTTGGATTGCAACATTGCGGAGGTCACGAACCTTACTTGCAGCCTCGTTGCACGTTATGTCCTGTTTTGCGAGAAGACCCACAGCGGGCGGCTGCAGCGACTTGCGAGGATGGGCTTCGACGCCCGCCCAGGGCCAACCTTCGGACCAGACCAATGGGCGACAACGATCCTCGTGGTCATCCTCTTGAGCATTAGCATGATGGTGTTCATGCCAGGGACGCTTCCGCTCGGAGCGGGAAAAGTCCTGGTTATTGCCATCACGTTCGGCGTCTCAATCGGGTTCGCGGTCTTGGGCGCCATTGTGGTAGCGCAACGCTTCATTGAACGCCAAGAGGGCGACTGGCCGACATATCCACCGATCGCCGAGCTAGTGGTCGCAGGCCTGATCGTTGTTGGACTGTCGATCGCCCTGCGAATTGGAATTCCGCTCGTGCCCGCCTTAATGCAAGGCCAGGGATTCCAGGACGTTCTTAAAGAGTTTATGGGACGATTACCCGGAACTGTCACGCCCTTCATTTGCACGGTTTCCGTTGGGCTTCTCTGTTCCTACATCGGACCCCTGCACTGGAGCTGGTACCGCGCGGCGGCTGTTGGGGCCCTCGGTAACGGACTCGCACTGACCTGTGCGGGGTGGCTCGTCGGAATTATCCTCGGCAGGACAACACTGGCGCAGTTCTATGAGCATCCCGAAGACGCGGTTCATATCGTCGCGCTGAGCACCGGGTTAATCGGCTTCATGGTTGGTGCCATGGTTCTCGCGGTGTTCAACAAGTCCGAGCGGATGCGTAAGGCCGCCGCGGAGTGTGCAGCCAAGGACCAGCGGGATATCCCCTTGCACGACTCGCCGTCGCTGGTTGAAGACCTCGAACCTTCAATGCCATCCGAATCCAATGCAGCTCAAGATCTCGGCTGCTACACGCATGCAAGCGTCGAGGCGCTCGAGGGACGTTATGTTTGCTTACGGCCGGCTTTCTCGGCCGCCGACGTCATCAATGCTTACCTCATGACCATTCGTTGGGACGAAACTGAATCCTGCCTCACGTTCGAGGAACGAGAGCGTGTTGATGCCGGCCACACGCAAACCGGCCGAGTTTACATCCCGGACGGACGGCCGTTCATGAGCTTTGTTACACTCGAAAAGGGGGCCATACGCCTGATCATGGTTTCACGCCCCGAGAAGAGCGACGAGCCGGCACGCGGTCTGATGACAACACTGTCAAACCCCGGCGGCGCACATTTTACGCCGGCGAGCGCTCCGATCGTCCTCAGACGTGTGGTCAATCAAACGCCTCAACTCGGTTTCATCCGACCCGGTGCGCCCGACTACGAAGCCTACCGCCAACAACTCGAGATGGTGATGCCCGTCTTCGGCTGCTTCGCGACGGCTCCGGGACCAAGCTTGGCCGCCGGACCCCCGCCGGTTATATTGCCGCAGGAGGTTCGCCTGGCCGTCGTGAGGTGATGGTCTGGGTGTTCCGGGTGCGACTTTTCTTTTTGGGCGGCTCTGCGTTTGAAAACGGGACCGCGAGAAGGGATCGCACCCATTTTGTTCAAAGACCTCTATCGTCGGAGCAAGGCTCCCTTGCTTAGCTTTTAATAAGCACCAAAGGCGTTCAGGGCGCCACCGATCAAACCGCCGGCGACCGCGGCTGCGGGATTGTAACCACATCCATCATAGCCATAGTTTCCATAGTAGCCGTTGCAATCACCACCGTAAGCATAGCCACCACCGCCATAACCGCGTCCGCCTGAAAAATGGCGTCCACCCGCGTGACCACCCATCGCGTGACCACCCATCGCATGTCCACCCATAGAGTGACCACCCGCGGCATGCCCTCCTCCGCCGTGCCCACCCCCATGTCCGGCCGCCAGGGCACCGGTTACCGGCACACAACCAAGGGCCGCTACGGCAGCGAATGCGATCAGTGTACGACGAACCATATAACTCTCCTGCTATGATCGATTTGAACAACAACGTTCCGATCAAGATGAAAGCCCTGTTGCCACGAACAGTTGCAGGCCCAGCGAACACATTAGCGTGTGGGCGATGCTTTGCTGGCGCCTTATGCAATCGACGACGATCGAGTCGGTTATGAAGCGGCTCCGCGAGCGCTGCGCCTGAGGAGAACGGATGGTAAAGCTGGCGTTTATTACGACGTCCAAGACTGTTCTCGGCAGGCGGGATAAGCACCTGAAGGCTCACTCCCACAACGCTACCCCAGCAACAGATCCAGCGTTGCGATCTCGCGGAATAGTCCGCCTATAGCTAAGCGGCGCGGCCCGAAAACGACGCGGGCGGCTCGGCACACAGCCCCCGCCGAAGGTGTGCCGAGCCCAGCCACGCCGGTGCGCTGATCGATCTAACCGGCGAGATGCAATCATGGCAACAATGTGGCTCGATGGAAATAGCGCGGCTGCAACAGTCCTGAGCTAACTGTGCCTCTTCGCCGGTGGGCCCCATTGGTACCGGGCATTTTGTCCACACGAGCGGCCCAAAAATCGCCTTTTATAAATCCTTCAACATTATGGACAATTCTGGTCTGTCCCCGGAGTTATCCACATGCGAAGTCCCTGGACGCTATCGACGATCGAGACGGCGATATTCATTGGCCTGGTACTGGGCTTGGCTGGCGCCGGCACCTGGGCCTCGGCCATCGGCTAACAACGCTTGCGTCGCACGCTGCTGTGTCATCGCCCCCGTTCCCGGGAAGGTGCACATCGGGGCATAGGAATTCGGGCTCGGATCGCGCATCCGATCGTAAACATGGCACAGGAATCGGGCTGCCCGCTTCACAACGAGGATGCGGTGACCATCATCGGCTTGCCTTGTACCGATTTCCAACTCAATTATTGAGACTTACGCGATTGCTTGCGGATGTACGAATCTCTTGGCGGCACAGGCCGAGATCGTAACGGGCGACGTATCCCAGCGCGAGCGCGACGGCGGTCGCTGTGATCGCAGCCATCAGATAGGCTAAAACTTGGTCGATCATGGTTTCTTCCATCCTGCGAATATGCGCCCGCGGGTCAGGCGATCGAGCTCAATTGGCAGGCTGTGCTTGCCTGGCTCCTCAGTCCGCGCTTTCAATACGGCATGCAAGAAAAGGCGAACCGCTGCGTATGTCCGATGCCCGAGTTGATTTCAGCGCTCACGCAACGCTTAGAAAATGGCCGTCAGTCAACAAGGAGCGCGTTAGCGCTTCGCTCGGCGCCCGTCCCTACATGATTATTGAAGGCACCCTGGACGAGTGTATCCGGCAATTTATGCTGCAGTCCGAAGCGCAACGTCATTTGTATGAAATTCACACAACGCCGCAAGGTGATCTGGTTAGCGCGATTTTGTCGAAGGACCACATCGTTGAACTGGCCCGCCTGAGGGATTTTCTTGGAAAATAGCATCGCAGCACGGCGGACATTGTGTGCGAGATCATGAATATTCAGACCAGAATAAACCCGATAAGGCCGGTGATTATCGGGGATAATTAGAACTTGAGCATTGGCAGCTCTTTAGTTTTGCGGTCGAGCGCTCAAAATCGGCGCGATTAACTGACTATTCACAGGAGGTCCGATACATGCTCGTTCGCCCACGCGATTTGGCGGACCGGATGTCGAGCAAACAGCAGTCGACGAAATTCAGGCTACCAATTGAAGCCGCTCGCGTAAAAGCCCGCGAAATTCTCGATCAATTTCCACAGGCTGGTTACGCGGCTGTCGTTGAAAACTGGCGGCAGCTTCCTGACGGTCAGATTGAATTCACAATGCGACATCTGCCGACTGGGGACTGAGCAACATCACCTTGGTCCACGCCTAACCGTTAAAAAAATCAGGCCCCGGTTTCCCGAGCCCCAATCTCATGCGGCGCGCGGTGCACATCCGGCCGCTCCGCCATCAAGTTCCGTATTGTAATGATAGCCGCAGCTGTCAAACTGAGGGAGACTGTTTCGGAAATCCGTGCCTTTTTGCGGATTCCGGAATGCAAGGTTCACGGCGTGGACAAGCAATCTTAACCCATGACAGAGATCACTTCTTTCGTGGCGTTGCCCTTCGATTTCATCGACGGCGGCGTTACAGCTGGTGAACCCATTGACTGCCCGAGTCCTTCCGCCGCGATAGAGCGTGCACAAGGGCTTTGGAAGGTATTTGGCCACGCTGGGTCAGTAGCGTTCAGCCGCACTACCGATTTTGAAATCGGTAAATTTAACAATAGACACGTCCTTCGCCGATTTGGGCAAGTCGCCGACGAGTACTGATGACCAAAAGCCACCTGCGAATCCGCCCAGGCAAAGCAAGTCCGGCATGCGACGAGACTGGATGTCCCACGGTTCTCGCGGGAGCTGACCGCTGCCTGTGAGAGGGCGCCCCAGCCGGCAGCCTTACCGATCTGAAGCTCCCGAGATTTGCAATAAGGCCGCCAACAAAACCGAGAAAGACGAATTTGCCAGTCTTTGAGTAGCAAGCTCTTTTGTCAGCTTGGTCAGAGTCTCGCGTCCTATAGAATAGGTGCTCACACCAACTGATCCTACTCTGCGGGGCACTTTCGGCATGACGGCTCACGCTGGATCAGGCGCGAGCGCTGTCTACTCACTGTCACCGATGACTGCCGAGACTGGATGACTGCCGAGACTGGAGCGGCGATGAACAGAGATTACGATCTGTAAAGTCGGTTCGTCTGCCCGTATCCGACTCAAAATCCAGATTAAGGAACTGAACCGTCAGACGGGAGAAGCGTCCCTGGCGCAACGCTGAACCTCGGAGCCATTTTGCACTGCACGCTTTGAATGGTGCACACCACGGACCATAGGCGAGCCGCCGTGCATCCGACTGCTCAATGCAGCTCATTTCTGACCCGATTAGGCAATCATGAAATTTTCGAGCAATTCATCGTCGCCCACTCTGCGGGGGACGTGTACGCGCGCTGATGTATATTAGGCCGGAACAATTCGCGGTCTGACGCTTAAATTCCCCGGTGCCGTTCAAGGGCATCCGCGAGGACTTATGAACTGGAGCCAATACATTCGGCACACGGCCATCGCGATCGGCGTAACATTCCTGGTCGCGGCCGGGATATATATCGCGATCAGGTTCAATGTGCGCGAGCTGGGCTAAAGATGACGATGGCCTGATCTATCCCATAACGTGCCGGATCGGCTTGGGCCTTCTCGCGACAAGTTGAAGCTCGGGTTATGCACTCTTCGCGACATTACGTCTTCGAACACCTCGGCTCCAGCCAAGCCTCGGTCACGGCGCTGTCGATGAGGTGACGCTGGACCCTTTTACAATGAGGGCAAGCAAAGGTTCGCAGGTCCTGGCCGAGCCCGCCAGGCTCGATGGCCGTCAGCTTCATCGGGGAACCGCAAGCGGTGCATTGCGGACCCTGGTTTTGTCTGTCGAGCTTTGTTCTGCTGCCTCAGCTCGGCCTTCTGATTTCTCCGGTAAGCCAACCGGCCGCCTTTGATTTGAAGGGATCAGATGCAATGACGCTGATCTGGACGTGATCGCACTTGGGACATTCAAACAACCGGTGTTCGAAACCGATCGGCCCCGATGCAATACGCTCCAGCATCATCCGCGTCTGGCAGTGGGAACAAAGAGGGCGCTCAATCGTGGTCAAGAATTCATCGATAGAGGTCATGACACTTCCCTTTCAGGCGGGAGCGTTACCGAACTGCCACTGATGGTTGCCTCTGGCGGGGCGGTGATGGAACCAGCATGACGCATTGCAACCCTCCTTCGCTGGTCAATATTGCTCATTCATGAAAATTTCACGAATTGTGCCGCCTCGGTCGAATCCAAGAGACGGCAAATGCCACGCCAGTATCTCGGGGCCAAAGATGGTCACCCGTGCACCGTCGGAGCGGACTGAAAAATTATGCCGCTTCAATCGAGACGGCTGGAGTTCTCGCTGTTAGCAAGGACGCGTCCCAAACAGCGCGGCGAGTGCTCGTCAACTTAGCGCGAGGGCCGTCGTCCTAGGTATTTTCCGAAGCTTGCCGCGTTCCGGATCCGAACGATAGTGACACCGTCTCGTTTCGAGGACAGATGGCCCCTCTTGAGACGGCACTCAGCAAAGGCGCATGACATGGTTAGCTTAAAACGCCAAGCAATCGTCGATACCCACCGGCATCCGTGGGGAAAAAAGATGCAAGCCAAAATAGAGGAGCGAGGCCTGCTCGACCCGAAACAAGGATTCCCGCAGACTAACGCCCTGGACTTGATGGCCTATCGCGAGGTTTTCGATCTGGATTACGCCATGCCTATCCAGCGCGAGGGGGGCATTACCCTCAGCCTCATGACCAATGGCGGCGAGGTGGAGTGGCTTGCGCGGGATCTGCTCCAAGCCGACACAGTCGAGGGTCTCAAGTTTTTCAACGACGAATACGTGGAAATCGTAAATCGCTATCCCGGCGAGTTCGTACCTGCGGCCAACGCACACGCCCTCGAAGAGGCCTGTCGGCCGATCGTCGAGGAGATGATCCGCCAGGGCGGCGCCAAGGCAATTGCAGTGGCGTCCAGCTATGGCGACGGCGCGGATCGCGTCTTCCTCGACAGCCCCAAGGCGGAATGGCTGTGGGAGTTTGCGGCAGCGAATGACATCGTGGTGCACATCCATCCACCGATGCAGTCGATCGGGCATGAGTCGCTCATGCAATACCGCCTCAACGAGGCGGTTGGCCGCCCCTTCGACTCGACCGTTAACGGCGCCCGGATGATCGCTTCCGGCGTGTTCGATCGCCACCCGAAGCTGCAAGTGCTGATCGTCCACATGGGTGGCGGACTTGCGTCGATTGTTGGACGCCTCGAATTTTGTTGGCACCTCAACTACAAGGGGATCAAGAACCCGCCGGCGGACAAACCTTACACCAACAAGCGGTCGCCGTTCGACTATTTCAAGACTAACATCCTGGTCGACACTATGGGGTTCGACGCAATTGGGGTCCGCGCCGCGATTGAGCTGTGCGGTGTGGACCGAGTGGTGTTCGGAACCGACTTCGGCCCGGTGCCGTACGGGATCAAAGAGCATGTGAAGATCGTCGAGGAAGTGCTTCCGATCCCAACCCAACGCGAACAAGTGTTCTGGAAGACAAGCAACAAAGTATTCCGCCTGGGCCTGGTCGACACCAATCTCGTCACTCCGGCTGTTCACCAATCTCGGATGTCAGCCTAGAGCGTGATCCGATCGGATTGAGTTGGATCTGCCGGCCGAATTACGCTCCAGCCTTTGTTTTGGCGCGCATCTTTATGCGCCGGGTGCGCGCCGACTACTTATGTAAGGAAAGTTCATGGCGAGAACGGGAAGTCATCAGCGCATCCGCCCGGTCGGCAAACTCGCAGCCCGAACCCGACGACGCCTTTGTCGAACTCCACGACTTTGTCTTTGACGATGGCGAGACTCTGGCGTTTCTGAAGCTGCACTATTTGACGCTGGGTACGCCGCGTCGCGACGCGAGTAGCGCCATCACCAATGGAGTTCTTCTGCTTCACGGCACCGCGGGATCGGCTGCCGACCTGGTGCAAGCCGCCTTCTTCGATGCACTTTACAGTGCCGGGCAGCCGCTCGACCTCAGCCGCTATTTTCTTGTGATTCCCGACGCTATCGGTGCTGGGAACTCAAGCAAACCATCGGACGGATTGCACGCCCATTTCTCTCATTACGGCTACAAGGATCAGGTTCGAGCGCAGATAGACCTCGTCGACAAGCTGGAGGCTGACGGCGAAGCCTACGACGCCAACGACCTTCTGTATGCCTTCGAAAGCTCGGCTGACTATGATCTAGCGCCAAACCTGAACGCGATTATCAAGCCGATTCTCACCATCAATTTTGCAGACGACTTGACCAATCCTCCTGAACACCTCCACTTACCTACCGCATCGAACTACACCGAAGTGATATTTCCAGCCGACGCGGCCAGCTACGGTCACATGACCCTCGCGCACCCTGCTGTTTGGGCTTCGGCTCTTCAGTCATTCCTCCAGCGCCTCCCCCACGAGCGCCAACGAGCGTAGCGATCGGCGCGCGGCTACTATCAGTCAAGGACGTATCGAAACAGGAGAGCGAGTGTTTACCAACCCAAATCGTACCTTCCATGCTGACGGACACGCCGGCCCGACTGCCCCGGGCCTCACTTCTCGCGGAGGCGAGCGAGGCACGCGCGTCTTTACCCGGCAAGGGTATTGAGTTCGGTACCCCTGCTCGGTGAGGCAACCCGAGGCGATACGCTGGAGCTCAGTCCGAGCGGGTCGTGGACGGCTGCATATGCCGCTGCTTTGGAAAGCCTCTTTGATGCGGTATCCCCAAGCCTCAAGCAAACAACAGTTTTAAGAATTGACATGACGGACGTGCGCGAGCTCGACACGCTCGGCGCGTGGCTGCTTGAAAAGATGTCCCGGCGTGTACTGCAAGCCGGCCACCCCGCGACGGTTGCCGGTGCGGACAACCGCTATGCAGGTCTGATCGATGACGTTCGGCTGGTCAATCGCCGCAAACCTGTAAGCCGAGCGGTTCAAAATCCCGTCCTGGCGCGGCTGGAAGCCGTCGGCCGCTCCACCTTCAGTGCGGCGGAAGACGTGTCGGTTTTTCTGCAGATGCTGGGCGCCCTGGGATCGGCCGGTTTCGGCGTCCTGCGACGGCCGCGTTCGCTTCGGTTGAAGTCCCTGGTGTACCACCTTCATCAGGTGGATGGCAGGCTATCCCGATCATCGCCATGGTCACGTTTCTGATCGGCGCCATCATTGCCCAGCAGGGCATCTTCCATTTCCGCAAGTTCGGCGCGGAATCCTACGTCGTCGACCTGGTCGGCATTCTCGTGCTCCGCGAAATTGGCGTTCTCATCGTAGCCATCATGGTCGCGGGGCGATCCGGCAGCGCCTACACGGCCGAACTTGGCTCGATGAAAATGCGCGAGGAAATCGACGCGTTGTCGACCATGGGTCTAGATCCCGTTGAAGTCCTGATACTTCCGCGCGTTGTCGCCCTGGTCTTGGCACTTCCGATCCTCGCCTTCATCGGCTCCATGGCGGCTCTCTACGGCGGCGGCCTGGTCGCATGGTTCTATGGCGGAATGAGCCCAGCGACCTTTATCGCACGGCTTCACGAAGCGGTGTCGGTGACGCATTTCGAAGTCGGAATGATCAAGGCGCCCTTTATGGCGCTGGTGATTGGGATCGTCGCCAGCAGCGAAGGCCTGAGGGTCAAGGGAAGCGCGGAATCTCTGGGAAGGCAGACGACCATCTCGGTCGTGAAGTCGATATTTCTCGTCATCGTGCTCGACGGTGCTTTCGCCGTGTTCTTTGCCTCGATCGGGATGTAACGATGGACCAAACACCAGAACCATTCGCCATTCGCGTCAGCGATCTTGTCGTGGGCTTCGGCCAGCAAACCGTGATCGACCATCTGTCGCTGCAGGTCCGTAAAGGCGAAATCCTCGGCCTGGTCGGCGCATCCGGCGGCGGCAAATCCGTGCTGATGCGAACAATCATCGGTCTCATACCAAAGCGCAGCGGCCATATCGAAGTCATGGGCATTGATATCGATAGCGCCCATGACCGCGACATTCACTCTGCCGCGATGTGGGGCATTCTGTTCCAGCAGGGCGCGCTGTTTTCATCACTGACTGCGCTGCAAAACGTTCTGTTTCCGCTGCGGGAAAATCTCGCGCTCTCGGAAACGCTGATGAATGAGGTTGCGACCGCCAAGCTGGAAATGGTCGGCCTGACGCCGGAGGACGGCGACAAATTTCCGTCCGAACTTTCAGGCGGAATGACGAAACGTGTTGCGCTGGCGCGCGCCCTCGCCCTCGATCCGGAAATCGTGTTCCTCGACGAGCCAACTTCAGGCCTCGATCCCATTGCGGCGGGCGACTTCGACGATCTGATCAGGACGCTGCAGGAGACGCTGGGGTTGACGGTCTTCATGGTCACGCACGATCTTGCCAGCCTGAATACAGTTTGCGACCGCGTCGCCGCGCTCGCCGATGGCAAAATCGTTGCGATCGGTTCAATGGCTGAACTGCTTCGTTCCGATCACCCGTGGGTGAGGGCCTACTTCCACGGCAAGCGCTCCCTGATGCTGCAACCGGAATCGAGCTAAGACCATGGAAACGCGCGCTCCCTTTATCATCGTCGGCGCCTTTGTGCTGGCGGCAATCGGTGCGGTCTTCGGCTTCGTTTACTGGCTCCATAACACCGCCGGAACCGGAGCGCGGACAGTTCACCACGTCCAGTTCGACGGGTCCGTATCGGGACTGCTGGTCGGTGCCGCCGTGCTCTTCAACGGAATCCGCGTCGGAGAGGTCACTGATCTAGGTTTGGCGGCCGGCAATCCGCGTCAGGTCGATGCGACCATCGCGGTGACACCAGGCACGCCAGTTCACGCCGACACCAAGGTCGGTCTGGATTTCCAGGGCCTGACCGGTGTTCCCGTGATCGCGTTGGAAGGCGGCAAGGAGATCGGCGCGTCGACCGATACGCAGACGCTCATCGCCGATGCTGCGGCAGGCCAAAGCATGACGCAGGCTGCGCGCAATGCTCTTGCTCAAGTCGATTCCGTGCTGGCTGATAATGCCGAGCCCCTGAAGAGTACGATCGCCAACCTCAAAATCTTTACCGAAGGACTAGCCAAGAATACCGGAGGGCTCGATAACATCGTCGTGGGCCTCGAGAAGATGACCGGAGGTGGTCACCGCAGATGCGCCAAAAATGACCTACGACTTGCGCGCTCCCCAGACTTTTCAGGATCCCAAAAAAGAGATCAAGGGACAGATCGCAATTCCGGTGCCAACGGCAGAAGTCATACTTGCGACGCAACGGATGCTGTTTTCGCCGAGCCGTGATGATCCCGGGACTTCCAGAACGCTCAATGGGCTGACAGCATTCCACAATGTTGCAGGCCAAGCTGATCCAGAGTTTCGAAAATTACGACGTCGCGCACGCGCCGCTGCGTTCCATGGACGGCCTGGAGGCGGACTACCAGCTTCTCGTCGATGTCAGGAGTTTTGAGATCAAAAGTGATCCGGGCGCGTCGGCCGAGATCGCGTTTTCCGCAAGAATACTCGCACAAGGACGGACACGTTGTTGCATCGCGTCTGTTTTCAGCAAGCAGGAAGCTTGAAAAGACCGATCCGGTCTCCGCGGTGATCGCCTTTGACGACGCCTTCGGAACCGTCGCAACCGAACTGATCACGTGGACGGCCACTGTGCTCTAGCTCCCCGTTGCCGCGATCAAACTGGAGGCTCTCATGCCTGATTCCCTTGTCACCCGATATGCTTCACAAAATGCACGCCTACTGGCGTGCTGCGAATTACCTTTCCGTCGGCCAGATTTATCTGCAGGACAATCCGCTACTGGAAATCCCGCTCAAGCTCGAACACGTCAAACCGCGGTTGCTTGGTCACTGGGGAACCACGACCGGCTTGAATTTCCTTTATGTGCACCTCAATCGTCTGATCAAGGCCAACGATCTAAATATGATCTATGTCATCGGTCCCGGGCACGGCGGCCCGGGTATCGTGGCGCACAGTTATCTCGAAGGCTCATACACCGAACGCTACCCGGCCATCGAGCGCAGCCGGAACGGCCTGCACCGGCTGTTTCGTCAATTTTCCTGGCCCTACGGCATTCCCAGTCATGTATCGCCGGAGACTCCCGGCTCCATTCACGAGGGCGGCGAGCTTGGCTATTCGTTGGCACATGCCTATGGAGCGGCCTTCGACAATCCCGATCTGATCGTCAGTTGCATCGTCGGTGACGGCGAGGCGGAAACCGGCGCCCTTGCCACTAGCTGGCACTCCAACAAATTCCTCAATCCCGCACGCGATGGCGCAGTGCTTCCCATCCTTCATCTGAACGGGTTCAAGATCGCCAACCCGACGGTGTTGGCCCGCATCAGCCGACAAGAACTGACCGAGCTGTTACGCGGCTACGGCTACGATCCGTATTTCGTCGAGGGTAACGATCCTGCGCTGGTGCACCAAAGTCTTGCAGGGACACTCGACAGAATTTTGGTACAAATTCGTCACATCCAGAGTATCGCCCGCTCCGGTGCAGGAAAGGGCGGCGTGGGGCGCCCACGCTGGCCGATGATCGTATTTCGCACGCCGAAGGGCTGGACCGGTCCGAAATTCGTCGATGGCCTGCCGGTCGAGGGCACTTGGCGCGCGCATCAGGTTCCGATTGCGGACTTCAAAAACCCAGAGCATCTGAAACAACTCGAAAACTGGTTGATGAGCTACAAGCCGCGGGAACTGTTCGACGAGCAGGGAAAATTCCGCGAGGAATTCGCCGCGCTGGCCCCGACAGGCCATCGTCGCATGGGTATCGAATCCGCATGCCAATGGCGGCGAATTGCTGCAGCCACTCTCAATGCCCCACTTCCATGACTACGCCGTGTCGGTTCCTAAACCCGGCGGCGTTCGGGCGGAAGCAACACGGGTACTCGGAACATTCCTGCGCGACGTGATGAAACTGAACATGGCCAGACAGAATTTCCGGCTGTTTGGTCCGGACGAAACCGCCTCGAACAGGCTGGAAGCCGTATACGAAGTCTCGGGAAAAGAGTGGATGGCCGATGTCGAGCCAGTTGATATCGATCTCAGCACGGATGGCCGCGTCAT
The DNA here is from genome assembly GCA_963725555.1 of uncultured Pseudomonadota bacterium. Taxonomy (GTDB): domain Bacteria; phylum Pseudomonadota; class Alphaproteobacteria; order Rhizobiales; family Xanthobacteraceae; genus Bradyrhizobium. The sequence goes on from CAVRYV010000019.1 coordinate 412,491, forward strand.
GGAGATGCTCAGCGAGCACATGTGCGAGGGATGGCTTGAGGGATACCTGCTCACCGGGCGCCATGGCTTGTTCTCTTGCTACGAGGCTTTCATCCACATCATCGACTCGATGTTCAATCAACATGCGAAATGGCTCAAGGTCAGCAGGAGCATTCCCTGGCGCAAGCCGATCGCTTCGCTGAATTACCTGCTGACGTCACACGTCTGGCGGCAGGACCACAATGGCTTCTCCCATCAGGATCCCGGCTTCATCGACCATGTAGCGAACAAGAAAGCCGACGTGGTGCGGATCTATTTGCCGCCCGACGCAAACTGCCTGCTGTCGGTGGCGAATCACTGTCTGCGCAGCCGCGATTACATCAATTTGATTGTCGCCGGAAAGCAGCCGGAGTGGCAGTGGCTCGACATCGATTCAGCAACGCGACATTGCACGGCTGGTGCTGGAACCTGGCAATGGGCCAGCAATGATGCCGGCGACCCCGACGTGGTGATGGCATGTGCCGGCGACGTACCGACCTTGGAGACAATGGCGGCAGTGACCCTATTGCGCGAATATGTTCCGGACATCCGGATTCGCGTCGTCAACGTGGTGGATTTGATGGTGTTGCAACCGCAATCCGAGCACCCGCACGGCCTTGAAGATCAGGATTTTGATGAGCTGTTCACAACCGACAGACCGGTGATCTTTGCCTTCCACGGCTATCCCGCAGATGATCCACAAGCTAACCTACCGGCGGCACAACCACGATAATATTCATGTTCGCGGTTTCCGGGATGAAGGCACCACTACGACGCCATTCGACATGGTGGTGCTGAATAATCTCGACCGTTATCAGCTCGCGCTGGACGCCATCCGGCGCATTCCGAGACTGACTGATCAGGTAGAGAACGCGACGGCGCGTTACTGGACGTGTATGGAGCGTCACAAGCTCTACATCAGCGAACATGGCGACGATATGCCGGAGGTCCGCGACTGGCGTTGGAGCGCTTGACCCTCGCGTCGCAGATCAAGGGCTTTAGAGCGTGAGCGTGACGTCGCACACGCCGAAATCCTGCGCATCGGTCACGACCTTAAATCCCAATTCCCGGCACATCTTTAGCATGACCGCGTTTTCCTGCAAAATCTGGCCGTAAACGTGGCTCAAGCCCTCGGATTTGGCGTGCTCTATCATCAGTTCCATCAAAGCCCAGCCCAAGCCCCTACCCTTGAGATCAGATCTTAGCAGGATCGCGTACTCGCCGGTCTCGTGGAGAGAATTGCAATAGAGCCAAACGACGCCGAGAGTCTCGCTACTGGCCTCATCGAAGGCGACAAAGGCAATCGCTCGCACGCCATCGAGATCCGACAATTTTGCGATGAATTGATGCGAGAACTCCTTGATTGAATCGAAGAAACGAAGCCGCAAGTCTTCTTTGCTCACATGTGCCAGAAGATCGCGAACCAGTGGCTCGTCATCCGGCCTGATCGACCTGACAAATATTCGCCACCCGCCATGGAGAACGAGATGCCGATGCGATTTCGCATTGTTGGCTTGGTCCGTTGACATTATGACATCGAACTCGCCCTCTACGGAACGATGGTTGAACGAATTCAATTCGCTCTTAGCAGCGCTTCATCTTCTTGAGAATTCAGATACATTCCTGACGTCGGTTCGACCCAACAAAGGTGATCGTGCACCTTCTTGACACCCGAAATATTCTCCGCCGCGACAATCGCCGCTTGCCTGGATTGTTCATTAGTGATCACGCCGCTGAGATGGACGTTGCCGTTACGTACAATGACGCCGAGCCCAAACGGTGTCCAATCAGCCTGCTCAATCGATGCGATGATACGGTTACGAATCTGATCGTCATCAGCAGTCGGATCAGGGACGTCGCGCGCGAGTTCCGCGACAGCTTGCAGCAGATTGCTGCGCGTTACGATGCCGACGAGATGATCCGCGCGCACGACCGGCAGACGCTTGATATTATTGTGCTCCATCAGCTCCACGACGTCTTCAAGCGTCGCGTCCTCCGTCACAGTCCAGGGGTTAGGGGTCATGATTTCCCCAACCTTGCGACCCCGTTCGTGCACGAAGTCAGACGCAGCCCTGCCCGGGCCGAGAAGGAACTTGAGCCAGCGACCACGCTTTCGTTGGGTCCCGATCTCCGCACGGCGAATAAAATCACCTTGCGAGACGATGCCGACGAGCTTTCCGACCTCGTCAACCACCGGAAGTCCGCTGACGTGTTTTTCCAGCATGATGTTTGCGGCGTCGACGACGGGGGTCGCGATACCCACCGTAATCACTTTTCTCGTCATAATTTGATGTGTTCGCATTCACGAGATCCCTGGTTTTGCAACTCCCGCTCAATACAAATTCCGACAGACACGCAAGTCGAGATGGCGGTAACAACGGCGAATGTCCGCAGCGATGAACGGGGCACTGGGCCATTTTCCGGGAACGCCGCCGACGCGTTCCCATTTCAAGGTGGACCGCCTCTTCATCCTCAGAACGGAGAGACGCGAGTTCTTCATTTTGACGCAACAGCTCTGTCAAATCGTCTTCCAACCCGAGTTCAGGGTGCATTAACGTCCAATAATGCGCTGAACGTACGAATGTCGGGAACCCCACCAACAATTCAAATTTTTCACGGGGTTATCGACATGGGTGTCCCATCGTCCTCGCCATAGGCCTTAGACAAGGTATGTCGTCCGTTTGGCGGAGTCTGAGCAAAATTGCTCACCACGGAACCCGCACATGTCTCCGGCTTCCGGTTCGGGTCATTTCTGGCTTTGTCGGGGAACGATAATGCGCGCTTGGCGTTGCGATAGGTTCCGGAAAGGACTGACGAATGAGGCACACGGCAATCAAAAGACCCGTCGTGCTGGTTGTCGAGGATGAGTTCCTGATCCGAATGCATGCGGCCGAAATGATCGCAGAAGCCGGTTTCGATGTCGTGGAAGCATCGAACGCCGACGAGGCGGTAGCGGTACTCGAAGCCAGATTGGACATTGCTGTCGTGTTCACCGATGTCCAAATGCCGGGCTCCATGGACGGACTGAAGCTCGCCAGAGCGGTGAGAGACCGGTGGCCACCGATCCATATCGTTGCGACTTCCGGTCTCGTTGATGTGAGAACAGGTGATTTGCCGGACGGCGGGCGTTTTCTTGCGAAACCTTACAGCCCCGCGCAGATCATTGGCGCACTCCGTGAATTGACTGACGGCACTTACCCGACCTCGCGCTGATTTCCGGACCTGTCCTTGGCCGGCGGACACCGGTGAATGACTGCGCGATAGGCGCCATGGCCATCTCTGACCGGCGCGCTATCAGTTTTACTCCGTTTTGTGATCTTCTGGAGCGTCCTTCGAATCCCGGCTGATTTCAGGCTTGTCGTACAAAACGGCATTTAACAGTGAGTTGTGAACTTCAATTTTTCCATTGTAACTGATGAAGCCAAGTTTTCGAAATTTATTCATGAAAAAACTCACGCGCGATCGGGTCGTGCCGATCATTTCAGCCAGCGTTTCCTGGCTGATGTTTGGACTGATAGACTGTGGGCTGCCATCCTTTCCAAAATTCGCCAGCAGAAGCAGCAGCCGAGCCAGTCGCTTCTCACTGGAATTAAAGAGCTGGTCGATCAAATCTTCTTCGATCCGGCTATTCCGGGTCAACAGATACGCCATGAACATTTCGGAGAACTTTGGTTCGCTATGAAGGGTCGCAAGCATCGCCGTTTTCGTGATGGCGGTGACCAGGCATTCCTCCATCGCCGTCGTCGTCGCGATGCGCAACGAATGGCCGTTCATGCAGCCTTCGCCAAAGAACTGGCCGGGTTCTAAAATCCCAACGACGGCTTCTTTGCCCTGCTCGGATATGACAACAACCTTGACCCGCCCTTTTTGAATATAAAAGACCGTATCCGCCATGTCGCCTTGGGCGAAGACGATCTGGTCTCTGCGGTACTCAAGTATCGTCTTTCCCTCGCCTACCTTGGCGAGAAATACCTTGGGATCAAATGAAGCCTGTTTTGTCTTATTTGCCATGTGCGATTTGGTCCGCCGCGCGACGTTCATATTAGCCGATCAGGCCGGGAACGTCAGAAATAAAGGGCCCACAAAAGGGAGATTTGCGGGACTTCGGGAACAAGGGAGCCCCGCTTGAGGGGAAGCGGAGCTCCTCGCAAACCAGACGAGCCACGGCGGCAACGGCTCTCCCGGAATTTCGATGATTGCACGCTGGCATATGACGAGATCACCGTCTGAGCAATTTTGACCACTGAGCAATATTGACCATCTTTATTTCCGCCGCTCGCATAATGTCGCTTCGTGCTGCGGCTGTGTTCGACCCAGCGATCGACGCGGAATAGAGCGCAAGTATAAATCTTCATAGCGGCCAAAATGGCGGCCAACGGACGCATGCGACTCGTTCGCCACGGGAGGCTGACGTTGATAATCCGCCGCTACCTGCTTCTCGTTTCAATCGCATCGATCTTCGCGCATGGAAGCATCGCTCGAGCGCAGGATGCCGAACGCGCGCCCGACACCATGGCCGCTCGCGTGCTGGCCTGCGCCTCCTGCCACGGCGACAAGGGCCAGGGTACCAACGACGACTATTTCCCGAGGCTTGCGGGCAAGCCGGCCGGCTACCTCTACAACCAGTTGGTCGCGTTTCGGGACGGGCGGCGCAAATATCCGCCGATGAACTACCTGCTCGAATTCCTGCCCGACCCATACCTCAAGGCGATGGCGGACTATTTCGCTTCCGAGCAGCCGCCCTTCCCGCCGCCGGCAACGCCCGTCGTCAGCAGCGCGATCCTGGCGCGCGGAGAAATGCTGGCGACGAAGGGCGATCTCGCCCATGAAATTCCAGCCTGCGCGAATTGCCACGGGCCGTCCTTCACCGGCATGGAGCCGGCGATCCCCGGCCTGCTCGGGCTTCGCACCAACTACATCAGCGCGCAGCTTGGCGCGTGGCGCTACGGCACGCGCACCGCTACCGCTCCGGACTGCATGCAGATCGTCGCAGGACATCTGACCGAGGACGACGTCAAGGCCCTGGCCGCATGGCTTTCGTCGCGCCCGAGCGCCCGCCAACCCCGCGCCGGTGCCGCACGGATCGCTGCCGATGCCGCTGTCGTGCGGCAGCGAACCGAACTGAGGGGGCAAGCAATGGCAAGCCCGCACTTCCTGAAACGCATTTGTTCGACAGCGGTCGGATCGCTGGCGCTATTCATGCTGTCGCTGCCTCATGCATCGGCCCAGAGCCCGACGGCGACCGGCGACAAGGCGTCGATCGTCGCGCGCGGAGAATATCTCGCCCAGGCCGGCGACTGCGTCGCCTGCCACACCGCGCCGGGCGGCAAGCTGTTCGCGGGCGGCCGCGCCATGCCGACGCCGTTCGGCACGCTCTATACCTCGAACGTCACGCCCGACCGCGACACCGGCATCGGCAAATGGACCGCGGACCAGTTCTATTCGATGATACACACGGGGCGCTTCCCGGACGGCGGCCTGCTGTATCCGGCGATGCCGTTCGGCTCCTACACCAAGATCACCCGCGCCGACAGCGACGCGATCTTCGCGTTCATGCAATCCGTCCCGCCGGTGAAGCTGCAGAACAAGCCTCATGACCTGAAGTTTCCCTACAACAACCGCTCCCTCATCATCGGCTGGCGGACGCTGTTCTTCACCGAAGGCGAATACAAACCGGACGCGACGAAGTCGGACGACTGGAATCGCGGCGCCTATCTGGTGCAGGGCCTCGGCCACTGCGCGATGTGTCACTCCGCGATCAACGCGCTCGGCGGCAGTTCGGAATCGGCGGCCTTCGAAGGCGGTCTGATTCCGATGCAGAACTGGTACGCGCCGTCGCTGACTTCCAGCAAGGAAGGCGGCCTCGGCGACTGGAGCATCGAGGACATTTCCGACCTGCTGCGGACAGGCATTTCGAAGCGCGGCGCCGTCTACGGTCCGATGGCCGACGTCACCTACAACAGCCTGCAATACATGACGGAAGCGGACACCCGCGCCATGGCCGTCTACCTCAAGAGCCTCGCCGAGCATTCGGTGCCCGACGCCCCGCGCCCCACGACATCGGCGCAGGAAAGCAGCCTGCTGCTGCGGCTCGGCCAGACGATCTACGCCGACAAATGCGCGAGCTGTCACGGCGACAAGGGACAGGGAAAGACTTCCGACTATCCGCCGCTCGCCGGCAATCAATCGATTGAGATGTCTTCGGCCGTCAATCCGATCCGCATGGTCCTTAACGGCGGCTATCCGCCGGGCACGGCGGGCAATCCGATGCCTCACGGAATGCCGCCTTTCGCCCAATCGCTCTCGGACGACGAAGTCGCGGCGGTCGTGACCTACATCCGCGTTTCCTGGGGCAACCACGGAGCCGCGGTTTCCGCCAGCGAAGCCAACGCGCTGCGCTCCGCGCCACTGCAGTGAGGACGTCATGATCATTTCCCAGGATACCCCATCGTCGCCCGAAACCGAGGACGCCAGGATCGACGAGATCGTGCGGTCCGGTCCGCGGGGCGCGGTCGTCGTCGCAGGTATCGCAACGGCGATCGTCGATCGCATTGTGGTTTGCCTTTTATTTCATGGTGTTCCTGCCGCGGGGTTCGGTGCAATGACTTCCGCATCCGATCACGACGAAGGCGCGGCGGTCGCAGCCCGCATCGAACGGCGATGGACCATCATGTCGGCCGGCATCGTCGGCCTGCTGGTCGGCATGGCGATCTTCGCCGGCATCCATCAAGGCGACCATGCCGCAGGCCCGGGTGGAGACGGCAAACCCGCAGACCCTGCACATTTCCGGAGAGTTCGTCGAAAGCAATCTCGGCAGCGCCGTCGAGGCCGACGGTTCGGTGACGGTCCGCGCGATCGGACAGCAGTTCTCGTTCACGCCGCAATGCATTCTCGTGCCGGCCGGTACGCCGATCAGCTTCAGGGCCACCAGCGCCGACGTCGTCCACGGCTTCCTGATCGACCACACCAACATCAATTCGATGCTGGTGCCGGGCTACATCTCGGTGCTGCCGGCGAAATTCGACACGCCCGGCGAACATCCGATGCCCTGTCAGGAGTTCTGCGGCATCGGCCATGAGGGCATGTGGGCCAAGGTCAAGGTGATCGACAAGGCCACGTTCTTCAAGATGGCCGCCGACAAGCGGAGGCTGACCTGTGTTGAATAGCAAGCGGCTCGTGCTCGCGCATTTCTGGTTGGCCTTTGTGGTGTTCGGCCTCGCGCTGCTGCTCGGCGAATGGCAGATGTTCGTCCGCAGTCCGCTGAACCCCTGGATCAGCAATTCCGAACTCTACTACCGCTCCGTCACGGCGCACGGATCGGCGATGGGATATGTGTTTCCCACGCTGATCGCGATGGGATTCGGTTACGCCATCACCGAATTCGCCCTGAAGAAGCCGCTGATCGGCAGGCGATGGGCCTGGGCCGGCCTCGCGCTGGTCGCGGTCGGCGCCGTCACCGCAATGATTCCGGTGTCGATGGGTCTCGCCTCGATCCTCTACACCTTCTATCCGCCGATGATCGGCAATCCGTTTTATTACATCGGCGTCGTGCTCGTCGTTGTCGGCTCCTGGATCTGGGTCGCGCTGATGTCCATCAACATGGCGGCGTGGAAGCGCGAGAATCCGGGAAAGCCCGTTCCGCTCGCGATGTTCGCCAACGTCGCCGGCGCCTATCTGTGGGGCTGGACCGCGGTCGGCGCGGCGATCGAAGTGATCGTCCTGATCCTGCCGGTCGCGCTCGGCCTCAAGACCACGATCGATGCGGGCCTGTCGCGCGTGTTCTTCTCATGGACGCTCCACGCCATCGTCTATTTCTGGCTGATGCCGACCTATATCGCCTATTACACGATCTTTCCGCGGGCGATCGGCGGCCGCCTCTACAGCGACGCCATGGCCCGCATCGCCTTCATCCTGTTCGTCGTGGTGGCGATGCCGATCGGCGTGCATCATCTGTTCGCCGATCCGCAAGTCGGCGCCGGCTTCAAGTTCATCCAATCCGTCTTCACCGCGCTGGTGGCGCTGCCGACGCTGGTGACGGTCTTCACGATCTGCGCGTCCGCCGAACTCGCCGGCCGACTGCGCGGCGGCAAGGGCCCTTTCGGCTGGGTCGCCGCCCTGCCCTGGGACAACCCGATGATGCTGGCGGTGACGTTCTCGTTCGTGATGCTGGGATTCGGCGGCGCCGGCGGCCTCATCAATATGAGCTACCAGCTCGACGCCAGCATCCACAACACCCAATGGATCACCGGCCACTTCCATCTGATCTTCGCCGGCGCGATCGTCATCATGTATTTCGCGATCGCCTACGACCTCTGGCCCCATTTGACCGGACGCGCGCTGAACAGCGTCCGCCTGATGAAGGCGCAGTTATGGCTGTGGTTCGTCGGCATGATCGTGACCACGTTCCCGTGGCACTATGTCGGCATTCTCGGCATGCCGCGCCGCATGGCATCCTACGACTATACCAATCCGGCGATCGCTCCGGAGGCGCTTTCGGTTTCGATCTCGGTGTTCGGCGGCCTGCTGTTGCTGATTTCGGCCGGCTTGTTCTTTGCCGTGCTGATTCGTGGCCATCGGGCGCCGCAAACGGATCCCGGCGAATACCGCTTCAGCGTCGCGGTCCATGAGCCGGTACGGGTGCCCGTCGCGCTCAACGGCTTCGCGCTTTGGCTGACATTGATGATCAGCACTGACCGTCATCAATTACGGCTATCCGATCGCCCAGCTTCTGGCGATCAAGGGCAACGCCGTTCCTGCCGTCTATGTCGGAGCGGCGCGATGAGCGCAGAACGCCTGTTCACTTTCAGGAATCCATGGTTCGCGGCCGGCGTCGGCATCGTCGGCGCGATGGTGGTGCTTTCATTCATCGTCGGTTTCGTGCTGTTGCCTTACGCTGCAACGAATTCGCAGTTGACGAGCCTCTGGGATGCGATCTGCAGCGCGGCCGGCGTTCCCCGCTCGACCGGGACCTCGGAGACGGCAAAGCCGACCTTCACGACATCGAACGTCGTCATGAATTCGCAGATGTTCGGCGCGCCGGACACACGCTCCGTCGGCAGGGGCGCGACGCTCGCGATGCAATGCGCGATTTGCCATGGCTCAAACCGGCAGGGCCAGGTCGATACGCCAAATCTGGAAGGCCAACCGGCTGCCGCGATCTATAAGGAGCTTCGGGATTTCAAGGCGGGGGCGAGAACAAACGCCATAATGAGTCCCTTCGCGGTCAAACTCAGCGAGCAGGACATGCTCGATCTCGCCGCCTATTATTCATATCTGCCGCGTCAGCCCGGATCACATCCCGACTCCGCCGTCGATGCTCCGCACGTCGTCGCCCGCGGCGCGCCGATGCGCAACGTCCCGACCTGCTCTTCCTGTCATGGCACAACGAACGCCAAGCTCGGAACCCCTTGGCTCGACGGACAGTCTGCCGTCTACATCAAGGCTCAACTCCAGGCCTTTGCATCTGGTACGCGCCGGAACGACATCAGCGAGCAGATGCGAAACATCGCCCGCCAAATGACCTCAGAGGAAATGGACGAAGCAGCCCGTTATTATGCGGCGCAGCCGTGAAAATTTGATCCGCCGCGCTGAGCAGATGGCTAAGCATAGCTATTGGAACTTTTGGGCTGCCAGCCCGTTGACGGCTATCACCGCGCCGTCCTCAGCTTTTACCGGTGACTGAGAGTGTAGTGCTCCCGCATGATCCGGGACCACCACCGTGGCTATTTCACCGCGCAATCAACTATTGAGTGCATCGTTTAATCCCAAGGCGTTTCTAGGGCGCCCGGGCTTGGGAAAAGCTGTCAAAAAGTACAGCAAAAATGACGAGATCTTTACGCAAGGAGACGCTGCCGGAACCATCTTCTATATCCAAAAGGGAAAAGTTAAAGCCACGGTATTATCCGAGCTAGGCAAAGAAGCCGTTATTGCGATTATAGCGCAGGGACAGTTCTTCGGCGAAGGATGCCTTGATGGGGCCAAACTACGCACCTCGACCGTTCATGCCATGGAGGAGTGTCTTCTCACATCTATAACGAAGGCTGCGATGATTGAGATGCTGGCGGCAGAGCCGGCATTTTCCGCGTTCTTTTTGTCGTACCTGCTGTCGCGCAATACCCGGATCGAAGACGATCTGATCGACCAGCTTTTCAATTCCAGCGAAAGACGTCTCGCCCGGCTGCTCCTGCTTCTCGCGGACTTCGGCAAGGAGGGAGTCACTCAGCCTGTACCGGTCGTTCTTAGTCAGGAAACACTGGCTGACATGATCGGTACCACCCGGTCCCGCGTCAGCTTCTTCATGAACAAGTTTCGTAAGGAAGGTTTCATCAGCTACAACGGAAAGATAGAGGTACATCGCTCGCTGCTGAATGCAGTCCTGCGTGACAAGCCGCAAATCAAGGAAGCCGGGTAGGCGCCAAGCGCACTCCTGAGGTCGCTTAAATATATACTTTTAACGTGGTCAATATTGACCAAAGATCCCTTCGTTGGAATGGCAGACTGGTGCCGTCAACGTCATCACGTGACCTGGACAATTAATTAGCTGGCCGCCATGCCGTCTATCAGAACCAATTGGCTTACCCTAGAAAAAGTCGGACGGCTGATGCCGGAAACCTACTCTTCCTCTCGCGTCCGGCTCAATACCACCGAGCCGCCTCGTTGCTCAAAGTGCGACGCCAGCATGACTTTGGTCCTGATTGCTCGGGGACCGCCGGGCTTCGATATTCGCACCTTTGACTGTGCTAACTGCGACCATGCTTACATCGCAACGGTGGCGACCGATGCTGCGAACGAGCGAGGACTGACGAAAGTGGTCAATTCTATACAGACGTGCACCCCCGGCGGCCATAACCTTACTTTCTCAAGCACTGCAAAAAGACCCCAGAGTCTTGCAAGGACTGCAATCGGGAAAGCGCGTTCCAGGGGGCGATTCGGACGCGGAAGCGTAAGGGCGCAACATGTTCAGAAAACAGTTCACTGACGTCCAGGATGCTTTTGCGCTTGCGCATGCGATCGTAGACACCGTTCGAGAGCCCCTCGTTGTGCTCGACGACGAGCTTCGGGTCGTCGCCGCGAGCCGCTCCTTCTATTTGACGTTCCGGGTCGATCGCAACGAAACCCAAGGGAAGCTTCTGTTCGAATTGGGTGACGGGGCCTGGGACATCCCAAAGCTTCGTTTGCTGCTCGGGAAAATCATCCCCGAGCGCGGAGAAATGGAAGATTATGAAGTCGATCATGACTTTCAGGACATCGGACGGCGCACGATGCTTCTGAATGCGCGCAAGGTGTTCTACGAAATCGGCTCGCATGCGAATATCATTCTGCTTGGCATTGAGGATGTTACCGGAAAGCGCACCCTGGAACGCGAAAAAGATGAGCTGCTGCGGCAGAAGGATGTCTTGCTGGACGAAATTCAGCATCGTGTCGCCAATAGCCTGCAGATCATCGCCAGCATCATTCTGTTGAAGGCAAAGTCCGTCGATTCGGAGGAAACGCGCCGTCACTTGCACGACGCACATAGCCGGGTCATTTCGGTCGCGGCCGTGCAACAACATCTCCACGCATCGGCAGTCATCGGCTCCATGGAAATGCAGCCTTATCTGACCAGGCTCTGCGAGGCTCTCTCAAACTCCATGATCGGCGAAGATCAGCCTGTGATCCTGAAAGTCGCCGGTGAAGGCGGCACAGCGACCTGCCGCAACGCCGAGAGCCTGGGCTTGATCGTCACGGAACTCGTCATAAACTCCCTGAAATATGCATTCAAAGGCAGCGGTAGAGACGGAGAAATCGTCGTCTCATATGAGGTTGCCGGCACAGACTGGAAGCTTTCCGTCGCTGACAATGGTGTCGGGAAGGCCAATGGCGTATTCGCCCAACCGAAAAGCGGACTTGGAACCGGCATCGTCAAAGCTCTGGCGAAACAACTCGATGCCCAGGTTGAGACGGAGAGTGACAGTCAAGGAACGACCGTTTCGATCACGCACGCAACATTTGGCGGCAAAACTAGTCCAGCTTCGCCTCGCCGCGGCGGCGCGGAAAGTCGAACCGCTGGGAATACTCAGGCCCATGAACCCATCAGGGAAGGCTTGCACATCAACGCAGGTCGGGGCCATGAAGCGCCGTTGCCACGACTGGTCAGCGATGTCCTTCATATCCTTCACGGGGCGCGAAGTCTTCCGCCAGCCGACGCGATCGAGGCACTGCGGCCCTTTATGAATACGATGCATAACCGAGGCTCCGGAATCGACAGATTTGCAGATGCTTCGGCCGCCGCGGTAAGCGCGCTTGTGCAAAGACTGGAGGCCACCGGTGCTGCCACCGACGATCTCTGGGAAGAAGCTATCGAGTCGTCGCTCAGCTTCGCGAATGAGGCAAGCTAATTTCGGGTTTCGTCCAATCCTTGAAGGCGGTGGATGGATCGGTGATGCCTCGTCGACATGACGCGATCAAAAATCGCGAAAACAGCCGCGAGCAGACAACCCGCGATGATGCCTGCGGTCAGATTCTCGACAAGCGTGAGCCCGAACGTGGCGATCAAGACCAGGGCCGTGCGCCAGTTGCGAAGCAGATCCCAAAACTCCTTTTTTTCTGCCATGTTCCAGCAAACCACCACCAGAAGACCAGCGAGCGCAGAGAGCGGAATGAAACTGGCCAACGGCGCCGCCACCAGCATGAAAATCAGAAGGAAAACGGCATGCAACATTCCTGCGACGGGGCTCCGCGCGCCGGCCCGCACGTTGGTGGCCGTGCGCGCGATCGTTCCCGTGACGCTGATCCCGCCAAACAGCGCGGAGGCCATGTTCGCGATACCCTGCGCCACGAGTTCCATATTGTAGCGATGCCTGCGTCCGGTCATTCCGTCAGCAACCTTTGCCGAGAGCAGACTTTCAACTCCTCCAAGCAGCGTGAACGACAAGGCGGTCGGCAATATCTCCAGCAGGCGTGACGCCGTGACCGACGGCAATTTGGGCATTGGCAGGCCATGAGGGACCCCGCCGAAATGGCTGCCAATGGTTTCAATCGGCAAATGGAACAGTAGCGCGGCAAGCGAGGCCGATACGACGGCGATCAGCATTCCGGGCCAGGTCGGCCGCCAACTCCGTAGAGCAAAGATCATCGCGGCTGAACCCGACCCCGACGCAAAAGGCGGCGGGGCTGAGGGTCGGCAACGCCTGGCCGATCATTGCAAGCTTTGGAAAAAACGGACCGGGTTCGATGCCAGGCAGCGTCAAGCCACCAAGATCCTTTAGCTGGCTCGCCAGTATGGTGACAGCGATGCCGCAGGTGAAGCCCACTGCCACAGCATGCGGAATGTAGCGAATAAGCGAGCCTAACCTCAGCAGGCCAATCAGCGTCAGCAACAAACCCGAGATCAATACCGTGAGCAGAAGGCCTTCAACGCCAAATTTGGCAACTGTGGCTGCAACCAGGACGATGAAAGCTCCGGCGGGGCCGCCCACCTGAAACCGGCTACCACCCAACGCGGAGACCAGAAATCCACCAACGATAGCGGTATAGAGCCCGCGTTCCGGCGAAACGCCGGAGGCCACCGCGATGGCCATCGAGAGCGGGAGAGCAACGATCGCGACCGTAAGCGCCGCGACCACATCCCGGCGGAAGGAATCAAAGCCGTAGCCCTCGGTCAATACGGTTGCGAGCTTTGGACGATACCAATGTGCGGAGGCAGAGCCGTCAGGCATTGATGGCAGGCCGATCTGGGTTGTAGCTGTGTTAATTCAGCAATGCAGCTTAACCAACTCATATGTTCGCTTTGAGGTCAGGAGCGAACATTCCCGGGTGCAACTATTCGGCTGCAGGCGGATTGGCATGGGATCATACTGACGTCGGAAGGACCGAAATGCAAATCGACCCAGAAATTACCTTCGAGGGTTCTGAGCCATCTCCGGCTGCGCGCGAGGTGATATTGAAAGAGATCGAACGACTGGAAACACACAATCAACGCATAACGGGATGCCGTGTAACCGTTATAGCACCAAGCCACAAGCATCGCCATGGCACCGGATTTCAAGTCCACATTTGGCTGACGATTCCGCCGCACGAGAACATCGTTGTCAATCATACGGCCACCGATGAAGCACGACATGAACATGCTCAAGTGGCGATCAAGGACGCTTTCGCGGCTGCCCGGCGTCAGGTTGACGACCTGGCAGCCTAACCCACAGCTGAAATAGCCAGATCGCCAAGGGGCGAGATGACGAAGCCCTGGCAGATGTTCAGGTTTGTTGATGTGCTAGGTAGTTTCCAGAGTCTCCTTGGCGTCGCCGCCGTCCGGTATTGTCATGCCACCGCGTCAAACACGCTTAAAAACGCGCTATGCGCGCGGATCTTGGCATTGGTGCCTTCTCATGCGCCCAATAGCTGACCGTGCGTTTTCGTTAAATGCCAGACAGCAGGAGTTGCCATGCGAATTCTTCCCGCCGCGACCGTCGCCGGTTCTCTTTTACTCGTCACGCTGGTCGGTACGCTGCCCGCCGCTGGTCGACCGGTTCAATCGGTCCCATCCGCGTCTTCCGTCCAAGTGGCTGCGATCTCGACAACCGACAGAGACAGCTACGTTCAACAAGCCCGTGAGGAAATGCAGCAGTGGCAACTGAAGCTGCAGGACTTTAGCGAAAAGGTGCGGATCAAAGCGACAGACGCAAACGTCGCGGCCCAGAAGGATTTCAACGCGGCGTGGGCCGAGGCCGAAACCGCGTCACAAAGGCTCGAGACCGCGAGCGCGGCAGATTGGGAAAGCTCCAAAAGCTCCTTCAAAAAGGCATCCCGGAAACTTGCTGCCGTTTGGCAGAAGATCATCATTCAGGCCCGATAAGCGGCCGTTAAAGCCCGGTTGTGGCCTTGTCTGGAACATCGGATTAAATTCAAACCATGTCCGTGACTAGCCGGCCGTGAAGCTCGCGGCCCGGCAAATGGCTCATCATCTCCTCGGCCGTGGATCTGACGCTCATCAGCCTTCTAGCCGTTAATGGTGTACTTATGCGTCCCCTCGCGATCGCTATCGTGGCGGTCTGCTCGTGGCAGCGGCCATATTTTCGCTGCTGCTGGACTTGGTAAAAGTGGCGTTATTCCATCGCTTTAAGATCGCCTAATCCCGGTGGATGCCGGAATGACGCCCGCCGCTAGGCCTCGATGATCACCTTGAGCGCGTGTGTTTTGGCTGCGTTGGCGAAGGTCTCGTAAGCATCGAGGATCCGCTCGAATTTAAAGCGATGGGTGATCAGCTGCTTCGGATCGATCTTGTGCGATCGAACGCTATTGAGCAGCATTGGCGTGCTGACGGTGTCGACCAACCGCGTGGTGATGGTGATGTTTCGATCCCATAGATGTTCCAGATGGAGATCAACCTTTGTTCCGTGCACTCCAATGTTGGCGATGGTGCCGCCGGGGGCTACGATACCTTCGCACAATTCAAAGGTCGCCGGAATGCCCACGGCCTCGATCGCGGTATCGACACCGCGACTGCCGGTCATTTTCAATATCTTCTCCAGCGCGTTGCCATCTGCACTGTTGACGACCGCGGTTGCCCCGAACTGCTTCGCAATTTCAAGTCGATTGTCGTCGAGATCGACCATGATGATGTCGGCCGGCGAATAAAATTGAGCTGTGAGCAGCGCGGCGAGCCCGATCGGCCCCGCACCGACGATTGCCACGGTGGTTCCCGGCTGGACTTTACCGTTGAGCACGCCGCATTCAAATCCAGTCGGCAGAATATCGCTCAGCATCACCAGCGCTTCTTCATCGGCGCCATCTGGAATGTGATAGAGGCTCGTATCTGCATAGGGGATGCGAACAAATTCCGCCTGTGTCCCATCGATGGTATTGCCGAGGATCCATCCGCCAGTGGTGCAGTGTGAATACATCAGCTTCCGGCAATACAAACATTTGCCGCAGGAACTGATGCAGGAAATCAGAACCCGATCGCCCGGCTTGAACGCGGTAACGCCGGATCCGGCTTTCTCGATGACGCCGACGCCCTCGTGACCAAGGATTCGCCCCGGTTGACAACTCGGGACGTCGCCCTTGAGAATATGCAGATCGGTGCCGCAGATCGTTGTTTTGGTGATCCTGACGATGGCGTCAGTCGCGGCCGTGATTTCCGGCTTCGGACGCTCTTCCACGGCTTTCTTCGCCGGGCCCAGATAGACGAGAGCCTTCATGACAAGTATTCCTGTTGTTGGGGCATATTGCCGGCTGCGGCATCGTTGCGCGCGGTGCTTGCGGCATGGGCACGCACAAATTCGTTGATGGTTTGAACACTAGCGAAAAGAATAGTGCGAGCGTTAAACTCGGAAACTACCCAGTTCCCCCGCCACCGGAATATTGAGATGACATTGTTTACAAATAAACGAATGGGGCCGGTCGGAACATAGTCGTTGCAGGCCAAAAACAAGGTGGCCGCACGCCTTTTCATTACGATAGGAATGAGAACGAAGTCACCGATGCGGTCGAAGCGTTGCTTCAATTGGGATTTGACGGTGTTGGCTCTGGTGGGGGTCGGCTTTACTCAACTACGAATCAAGTGGCGCCGGAAGGTTCGGAAAGTACCTATCGACTGGCCCGTACCAAAGCCGGGGCGTGGGGGAAATAGCTGGTCCCGAGCGCATCCATTTATGCGCCGGCGCGGCTGCCGGGCCGACGACCTCAGCGCTTGGTTTCGCTGCCTTGTTTGGCTAAAGCGGTGCCAATGTTGAGTGGGTCATTCACTTCGACCTTCGCAATACAAGGTGTGAAAAGGCTTGTTACCGATCGGGCGGACCAGTTGCGGCACTCTTGCTTGTCGCCGTTCGAATTTGCAGAAACGATCACCAATATGACCGCGGCGACCAAGCAGCAACCGACGACGGCGTAGCGTACATTCATAACCAAACTCCAGCTCGGTCGAGCCAACTATCGAACAGAACTGACACCCATGATTTTTGGGGCTACCAGCCCCTCCTCCAGCCTCTCCCTAATCTCGCTCGCCATCCGTTTCCGCCACGAACCAGTCTCATGATCAGTAATAGCAGCACAGCACCGATGGTCGCGCAGATGACCGCCGAAACGATGCCCGAACCGAGATGGAAGCCGAGCTGCGGCAACAGCCAGTCGCCAATGAAAGCGCCCACCACACCAATCACTAAATCGCCGATAAGCCCGAATCCGGTTCCTTGCACGATCTGGCCTGCCAGCCATCCCGCAGCGATGCCGACCAGGAGTATGACGAGCAGACTTTCGCTTGTTAGGTACATTTTCGATTCCTCCTGATTTACGGAATGGCGGCTGGACGTAATTGACGGCGAGTTGGGAGATAGGAAAATTGCGGACTGACTAGCGCTGCGCCGAAACATGGGCTTTGCAGCCGCTCTGCGGTTTTTCCGGCAGCCGCAAACGCCAAACGTGCAAGCGCGGGGAGCGACTTGGAGCCCGTTTTCTCCATGATCGAGGCGCGATGATTCTCCACCGTGCGCTGGCTGATACCGAGATCCGCGGAGATATTTTTGCTGGGATGTCCCGCCAGAACCAGCTCCATGATTTGCCGCTGTCGCGGCGTGAGGCCGGCGATAGCACCGGCCGCGCTTTCCTGGGAAGCGAGCAGCTTGCTGGAATTCCGTGACTGTTCGAGCGCGTTCTCAACGCTTTCGAACAATTCGCGATTCCCGATCGGCTTTTCAATAAAATCCCAGGCGCCGGCCTTCATGGCCTGAACCGCCATCGGCACATCGCTGTCACCCGTAATCATGATAGCAGGTAGCCGGTGGCCCGAATGATTCAGCCAGCGCAGCAGTTCGAGCCCATTCATGCCCGGCAAGTAGGCATCGATCAGCAGGCATGCTTCGCGACCAGGACGATAGGCTTCAATGAACGCCTCGCAGGTGGAATACGCCTGAACAGTTCGGCCTTCGTACTCAAGGACATCGCGGATCGCGTCTCGTACCATTCCATCGTCATCTACCACGAAGACGACCGGGTGCACGGAAGCAATGGCTGTTGTGGCAGCGGGCACGATACGCTCAACCGAAGGCGACCTCGCAATGAGCTTCTGGATCACTTGCGTAAGCTCATTCAATTTTACCGGCTTGTTGAGCTTGACGCAGTCCTGAAGAGCGATTTCACGCGACGTACTTGTTGAAATATCTCCCGTCAGAATGATGACCGGTGTCCTACGATGAAATTTGTCCTTCAATTTTGCAATTGTCTGAAGGCCGTCCATGCCGTTTGGAAGATTGAAGTCCGTAAGGATAAGGTCCGGCCGCATCATGCCTTGCGCCACCAAATCAAGCGCCGCGGCGCCATCGCGCGCTACAGCCGTACGATAGCCCTCGTCTTTGAGAAGATGTTCGAGCAGATCTCGCAGTTCGGGATCGTCCTCGATGATTAATATCGAACCGCTTCGACGAGAGACTTCAGCCTTTGGTTGATCTATACGGCGATCGTTTTGATGCGTGTTTTGCGGTTCGAATTTCGGGCAACACAAGCTCGATGCCAAACACCGAACCGCTGCCCGGATGCGAACGCACGTACACCCGATGCTCGAGCAAATTACCCAGGCCTTGCACGATCGACAGACCCAGACCAAGACCTTGACTTCGTTCGCGCGCGGCGTTGTCGAGCTGACGATATTCCTCGAAGATGGCGTGGAGTTCCTCTTCGGGAATTCCGGGGCCGGTATCGCACACCTCGATGCGCACCATCCCGTCGCGGCGACGGCACCCGAGCAACACCTTTCCTCGTTTGGTGTATTTTAGGGCATTTGAAAGCAAGTTGCGGATCATCTGCTCAAGCAGACGAGGATCGCTGTATATGGAAAGGCTGCACGGCACAACGTGCAAGGCGACTTTCTGATCTTCAGCGTGACAGGCGAAATCATCTTTCAACACGTCGAACAGATCGCTGATCGGAAAGGTAACCTTTTCAACGCGAACCGCTCCGGAATCGATCTGATTGATATCAAGCAAGGTATTCAGCATGCCTGACATGCCAGCCAGGGTCTGATCGAACCTCGCAATCAATTTTTGCGCCGCCTCTCCCTCCACGACTTTAGCCAGCAAGCCTTGAAGCAGATGCAACGTCTGAAGCGGCTGACGCAAGTCATGGCTCGCAGCGGCCAGGAAGCGCGACTTCGCTGCGGTGGCTCGCTCCGCCTGCTGCTTGGCCTGAATTAGAGCGCGCTTGACGCGCTTTCGTTCGGTGATGTCTGCAAACGTAATGACGACACCTTCGATTCCCCGATTTTGGGTGCGGTAAGGCAGCACCCGACGAATGTACCAACTTCCGTTTCCCCTTTCGATCTCTCGCTCAATAGGCGTGATCGCTTTCAATACCGTTCGGGCATCCAGCAATAGAGTGTCGTCGGGGTCGAGCAATTGGAAGCTCGCGATCGGCTGGCCTACGTCGCCCGCATTGAAATTAAACAGCGACCGAGTGGCTGGCGTAAAGAACCGGATGTTCAGATCCGTGTCGAGAAACAGCGTCGCGACATCGATACTATACAGGATGTTCTGAAGATCGTCCGATGTCGTGCGCTGCCGCTCAAGCGTGTCCTGGAGCTGACTGTTGATGGCGGTGAGGTCCTCGTTTGTTGACCGATATTCCCTGTCGATTGGTTGGGCGGTTACCGCCCGTCTGCCGAACGCGCGGGATATCTGCCGGGGTGCTCGTAAAATTGTCATGAGTACCGGTATCCTGGCGAGCGAGGAAACCGATGACCGTCCGGCGACTGCTCTAACCCGCCGTCGACCTGTCAATTTCTGCGCTCGATATCCCTGGCTTTTTGCGCGAAATCTTCTTCGAGGTCATGCAGCATATCCAGAACATTTTGATTTTGCTGATGGCTCGCCAGCAGACGACAACTCTGGGCGAGTTCGGCCAACAATTGGGCGTTCATCATGTAACACCTGTGTGTGCACCGGCGCGAACGTTCGAATGTTGCGGGACAACGGTCCAACGCGCGGGAAGTAGGATGGTCCGGGAAGACGGTTACGGTCTATCCAACCGTTGCAATGCGCTAAGGCGCCAGGCGGCAAATCGTTCCGTTGACTACAACTAATTAAACGTCCGAACCAAAATAACGTTGGAGACTGAGCAATATTGACCAACAATGAATGGCGGGACGACGGCATAATAGCTTTGTCACCGTCGACCTGGCGTTCGTCGATGAATGCGGACACTTGCATCAAGGCTGCAGACGCTTGCATCAAGGCTGATGCGAGACTTTGCCGGGGCTTGATCAGAAAGATGGCAGAAGTAGATTGTGAGCAGAGAACCGCGAAGGCGCCGTAGTTTCAGGCTCCAGGATTGCCAGTTGCCTGTTTGCTCAAGATCAATAAACGACGGCGATGTCGTTCTCGACGGCGGTCGCACCGGGCGCTGCCCACGCGGTGGTGGCCGCTATCTGACGGTCATGCCAGGAGCTTACGGTGCCGGTAAGCCGAACCTTCCCGCCTTGTGCGCTAACCGAAATTGTTTTGGGATCAAAGAACCATGAGCGGCCGAGCGCGTGCATGATGTCGTCGCTGATATTCGAGGCATTGACGGTTGGCTTGATCGTGATCTGATTGGAGACGCCGGTGACGCCGAATAGAGCTCGAACATCCATGCTGGCGGCGTCCTTTTGGTAATGCCAGTCGACTTCCCCTGTTAGGGTAATCCAGCCTTGATCGACTGACACCTTGATGGCGTCGCGGGGTATCGAGACATCCCATTCGAATCGCCCTATTGCCGCTCTTGCTATTTCTTCGTCGCTCCGTTTTGTTTCATAGGGTAGCCGGACTTCAATCTCCTCTGCGATCGCTTTGACTCCTTTTACGCGACGAACCGCCGCTTCAGCTGCGTGCTTCTGTGCGAAGCTTTCGACATGTCCGCTGAGCGTCACTACGCCAGCGTTCGCCGTAACGCCAATATGGGCGGCGGTCACGCTGGGTTCCCAATTCAGCTCTTCGAGCACAGCCTGTTGCAGTCGATTATCGTTGGGCATGTGATTGTTCCGTCCCAATTGTCGAATGGAGATTGCCATCCCGGGCTTTGCCAGGCGCAATCAACGACGGGAACTATGACGACGTGTTTGCGACAGAGATAGGTTCGGAAATTACTCAGTCGAACGGACAAGTGGACATCCCTTGGCGAGATCCAGGTGACCGAAGCACGAGAAGCGGAGTTGCGTCGTATCAGACTGAGTAGTTTCCGAATCTATCTCGGCAAGATCATTCCAACCTAACATCGGTGCAGGGATCAACGATCCCAAAACATGATCCAACTTACCGTTAAGGGACATCCGATGGAAAATACCGAACTCGTCATTGCGGTCTTTACTGACCACCCTGCGGCTGAAACAGCAATCAAAAAGCTGACCGCTGCCGGCTTCGAAATGAAGAACCTCAGCGTTGTCGGCAAAGGTTACCACACTGACGAAAAAGTTGTCGGGTTCTACAACACCGGAGATCGGATCAAGTTCTGGGGCACGCGCGGTGCATTCTGGGGCGGCTTCTGGGGCTTGTTCCTGGGCGGCATGTTCATGACCGTTCCCGTTGTCGGACAAGTAGTCGTGCTTGGATATATCGCCGCGATTGTGATCGCGGGCATCGAGAATGCCGTCATCGTCGGCGGAATAAGTGCACTTGCGGCGGCGCTCTATAGCATCGGTGTACCGAAGGATAGCGTGATCCAATACGAAACCGCGCTTGAAAACCGACAGTTTTCTGGTGATGGCGCACGGCCCGGCGGCGGAAATCGCCCGCGCCAAGACAATCCTCGGCACCGTCAACCCGACCCATATCGACGTGCATACCGGAGCGGACACGGCGAAACCCGCTGTCGCCGCCGTCGGCTGACCATTCGACTGCTACTTGCCTCAAGACCCTAATTCCGTGGTGCGATTCAGGGCTGCGATCTGGAGCGCCTGTTTCCATCTGTCACAATCATCGGGAACTTTGACATGCGTCAACCGCAGATGGCTTCCCAGGCAGCGGCCTCGCTTTCAGCTCTCGCCGATAGCCCCGATAACCGCAATCGTGCAACGAGCCGCGCCCCGCGAGGAACCGAAGACCGCATTCATTGCTGCGTGGGTTCTCTGTCTCGTCTTCTATTTTCTGCAATACGCACTGCGTTCCGCGCCAGGCGTCATGATGCCTGAATTGACCGCAGCGTTCGGACTCACGACCCTTGGCATCGGCTCGCTGGTGGGGCTTTATTACTACACTTACGCCAGTTTCGCGATCGTGGCCGGAGCGACTCTGGATCGCTACGGCGCCAAGCTCCCCATATTCGTCGGCGTGCTGACGACCGCGCTCGGCAGCGTGCTGTTCGGCCTGGGCTCGATCGGAGCGGCCGAGAGCGGACGGCTGCTGCAAGGGGCCGGCTCGGCCTTTGCGTTCACGGGAGCCGTCTATCTTGCGGTTCACGGATTTTCTGCGCGCTGGCTCGCGACGGCCATTGGTTTTATCGCAGCTCGCCGGGATGCTCGGAGGGTTTGCCGGACAGTTTGCGGTCGGTCCTTTGGTACATGGACAGCTTGGATGGCAATCGTTGTGGATTTATGCCGGCGTCGCACTGGCGCTGATCGCGCTGTTACTTCTGGTCGCAACTCCGAGCCGCCCGGAGCGAGAGAGCGGATCGATCTGGGACATGTTTGCGCCCTACAAGATCGTGCTGACCAACCCGCAATCTTATCTGTGTGGCTTCATCGGCGGACTGTTGTTCATGCCGACGACGATCGGCGACATGATCTGGGGAGTTCCATTCCTGGGTCAGGGACTCGGCGTTCCAGCGGCAGAGGCCGTTGCACGATCGTCGATGGTACCACTCGGTTGGGTCATCGGGGCCCCATTGCTCGGCTATCTCGCTGACCGAGTTGGGCGGCGCAAGCCCGTCCTGCTCGTTGGCATCGGCCTCATGCTGATATCGGGGGTGGGCATCACCTATCTGAGCGCGTTCATACCGCCTTACATCGGCGGCCTGATTTTCGGGATCGGCTCAGGGGCTGCGATGATCCCTACACGATGATCAAGGAAGCCAATCCGGACAACGTCAAAGGCAGCGCCACGGGTGCGATGAACTTTCTGGTCTTCAGCCTCAGCGCGCTCCTCGCCCCGGTCTTCGGCTTCGCCCTGATGCATCTTTCCGGCGGCAAGACGCTGACGCTGGAGAACTTCCAGCAAGCCGACACCATTTGGGCCGCCGCGATCGTGCTGTCGCTCGTCCTGACATTTTTCCTGCGGGAAACGGGGACCGGTGCCAAGCCTGCGCCTGTTCACGCGTCGTAGCCCGGACCGAGATCGCCCCATGACATCCCTGCAAAAAGACTTCACTCCCGTCATCGACCTGTTGCTGAAAAAGGGAACCGGTCCCGTTCGCGAACAGCGACCGATTTATGTCGACCTGATGCCGCCTTGCAACCACGCCTGCCCGGCCGGAGAAAATATTCAAGCCTGGCTCGATCTGGCGCAGGCCGGAAAATACCGCGAGGCCTGGGAGACGATTCTGCGCGACAATCCCTTTCCGGCGGTGCACGGACGCGTCTGCTATCATCCGTGCGAGACCAGCTGCAATCGAGGTCAGCTCGACAGCGCGGTAAGTATCCACGCCGTAGAGCGGTTTCTGGGCGATATGGCTGCCAAGCAGGGATGGACCCTCCCCGTCGCAGCACCCGCCAGCGGAAAGCGGATCCTGGTTGTCGGAGCCGGCCCGAGCGGCTTGTCGGCAGCCTACCATCTCGCCCGCGCCGGCCACGCGGTTGAAATCCGCGACGCCGGCGAAATGCCAGGCGGCATGATGCATTTCGGCATCCCGGCCTATCGTCTGCCACGCGCCGACCTGATGAATGAGATTCGACGCATCGAATCGATGGGAGTGAAGATCACTCTCAATCACAAGGTCGAAGATGTACTCGTCGAGCAAACCGACGGCAAATTCGATGCTGTGTTCGTCGCGATCGGCGCCCAGATCGGCAAGCGCATCGATATGCCGGCTCGCGACGCGTCCCGCGTGCTCACCGCCATCACCCTGCTGCATGAAGCCGAGATCGGCGAGGCGCCCAAGCTTGGCCGTCGCGTTATCGTTTACGGCGCCGGCAACACCGCGATGGACGCCGCCAGAACGGCGAAGCGTCTCGGCGCCGACGAGGCCATGATCGTCTTCATCATGGACCGCCCGCATATGGAGGCGCACGAATTCGAGGCCAAGGAGGCACTGTCGGAGGGAATCAAGATCAAGTGGTTGACCAGCATCCGCGACATCAGTGACGACGATATCCTCATCGAGCGTATGGAGATGGATCAACAAGGCAAGCCGCAACCCACCGGCAAATTCGAGACCCTTACAGCTACCTCCGTCGTGCTTGCTCTCGGTCAGCAGAGTGACAGCGGCTTTCTGCGAAGACTGCCCGGCGTTGCCCTCACGACGGACGGCAATATCGTCGTTGATGCGGGCATGATGACGGGCCAACCCGGCATCTTTGCCGGCGGCGACACCGTACGGGGCGACCGCACCGTGACGTCCGCTGTGGGCCAAGGCAAGAAGGCGGCCCGTCACATCGATGCGTGGCTGCGCGGCGAAGCATTTAAGTCTCCTGTGAAACATCCCGTGATCGGGTTCGATCAGCTCAATCTCCCGATTTTCGCCGACGCGCTGGCGTCGGTGCAACGCGAGCTGCCCGTGGCAGAGCGGCTGGCCCATGGATTCGAGGAAATCACGGCCGGATTGAGCGAGATCGATGCCCGCCACGAAGCGAAGCGATGCTTGTCCTGCGGTAACTGCTTCGAGTGCGACCAATGCTTTGCCGCCTGCCCGGAGCAGGCCATCCTCAAGCTCGGACCAGGTCGTGGCTACAATTACAACTACGATATCTGCACGGGTTGCGGCGTTTGCTTCGAGCAATGTCCCTGTCACGCGATCGAGATGACGCCGGAACGCGCCGTCGCCGAGCCGGAGCAAATAGCATGAACGTCGTCGTGACCGAGAAGACAATGACCCGGAAAATCGCGGCGCAGACAACCGCGACCATGGATGGCAACACTGCGGTCGCCCATGTCGCCTATCGCGTCAACGAGGTCTGCGCCATCTATCCGATCACACCATCATCCACGATGGCCGAATTGGCCGACGAGTGGGCGTCGAACGGTATCCGCAACATCTGGGGCAGTATTCCCGTCGTTCAGGAAATGCAGAGCGAAGGAGGAGCCGCTGGTGCGGTCCACGGCGCACTGCAATCCGGAGCGCTAACGACCACCTTCACGTCGTCGCAGGGCCTGCTGCTGATGCTCCCCAACATGTTCAAGATCGCCGGAGAGCTGACCGCGACGGTCTTCAACGTAGCGGCGCGGTCGGTCGCTACCCAGGCGTTATCGATCTTCGGCGATCATTCCGATGTGATGGCGATCCGCTCTACCGGCTTCGCGCTGCTTGCCTCCGGCTCGGTACAGGAAGCGCACGATCTGGCTTTGATCGCCCAGGCGGCAACTCTTGAGAGTCGGATTCCATTCCTTCATTTCTTTGACGGCTTCCGCACTTCACATGAGCTGAACAAGCTCACGCTGATCCCCGACGACGATATCCGCAAGATGATCCGCGACGATCTCGTTCGCGCGCATCGTGGCCGCGGGCTGACACCCGAACGGCCCGTCATGCGCGGTACGGCACAAAATCCCGACACGTTCTTCCAGGCACGCGAAACCGCCAATCCATTTTATGCCCGCACCCCCAAAATTGTCGAACAGACGATCGATCGCTTCGCAGAAATCACCGGGCGACCCTACCGTTTATTTGAATATGATGGCCCGGCAGACGCCGAACGGGTGATCATACTGATGGGGTCCGCCGCGGAAACGGCGCGCGATACCGCCGCGATCCTTAACCAGGCCAAGGGCGAACAGCAGAAGGTCGGCGTTCTGCAGGTACGGCTGTATCGGCCGTTTTCTATTGACCACTTTCTCGCGGCATTGCCCGCCACAACCCGCGCCGTCGCCGTCCTGGAGCGCACCAAGGAGCCGGGATCTACCGGAGAACCGTTATATCTCGACGTGGTCACCACACTGGCCCAGGCAGTAGCCTCTGGCCGGCGCAAGATGATGCCCCGCGTGATCGGCGGCCGCTACGGGCTGTCGTCGAAGGACTTCACGCCCGCCATGACCAAGGCCGTATTCGACGAATTGATCAAACCCGAGCCGCGAAACAGTTTCACTGTCGGCATCACCGACGACGTGTCCTTTACCAGTCTCGATGTCGACCCATCATTCATGATCGAGCCGGACGAAGTGGTTCGCGCGGTTTTCTACGGACTTGGATCGGACGGAACAGTCGGCGCCAACAAGAACAGCGTCAAGATCCTGGCCGAGGATGCGGATCGCTACGCCCAGGGCTATTTCGTTTACGACTCTCATAAATCCGGCGCCCAGACCGTCTCTCATCTTCGCTTTGGGCCGAACCCGATCCGTGCGCCTTATCAGATCTCATCCGCAAGCTTCGTCGCCTGCCACCAATTCGGCTTCCTTGATCGAGTCGATGTGCTTCGGCTCGCAGCTCCCGGCGCCACCTTCCTGCTCAACTGCCCCTACGAGCCCGACAAAACCTGGGACCATCTTCCACGCTCGGTGCAACAGGAGATCATCGACAAGCGGCTCCATTTATTTGTCATCGACGCCTCTCGTGTAGCCCGCGAGACCGGGCTCGGCACCAAGATCAATACCGTCTTGCAGACGTGCTTTTTTGCCATTTCCGGTGTGCTGCCGCGCGAGGAAGCCGTGCAACGCATCAAGCACATGATTGAGAAAACCTACGGCAAGAAGGGCGACAGCGTCGTCGCGCAAAACTTCACAGCCGTCGATCATACTCTGGCGCATCTGCGCGAGGTTACGATACCACAAGCTGCGACGAGTGATTTCGAGCGACCGCCGATTGTGTCTCCGTCGGCTCCGGAATTCGTGCAACGGGTAACCGCCGCGATTATGGCCGGGCGAGGCGACGAATTGCCCGTCAGTGCGATGCCGGTCGATGGCACATTCCCGTTAGGTACCGCGGCATGGGAAAAACGCAATATCTCCGACGAGGTACCGATCTGGGAAACCGATAGTTGCATCCAGTGCGGCCAGTGCGCACTTGCCTGTCCCCATTCGGTCATCCGCGCCAAATTCTACGATGGCGCGCGGCTCATGGATCCCGATGAACCTGTGCCATCCACTTTCAAGTCCGCTCCGGTCAACGCCCGCGGTTATCCGGACAGTCGCTTCACCTTGCAATTTTACGTCGAGGATTGCACCGGATGCGGCATTTGCGTTGAGGTTTGCCCGGCGCACAGCCCCACCCTGCCCGCGACCAAAGCCATCAACATGGCGCCGAAGGCGCCGGTGCTGGAGGCTGAGCGGGAGAACATCGCGTTTTTCGAGAAGCTGCCGATCAACGACCGCGCCCAGGTGGATTTTGCCAACGTCCGCGGCATCCAGTTCCTTGAACCGCTGTTTGAATTCTCCGGCGCCTGCGCCGGCTGCGGCGAAACACCATATCTGAGGTTGCTGTCCCAGCTATTCGGCGACCGGCTGCAAATCGCCAACGCGACCGGCTGTTCGTCGATTTACGGCGGTAATCTGCCGGTCACACCCTGGACGGCCAACCGCGAGGGTCGCGGTCCAGCCTGGTCGAACTCGCTGTTCGAGGACAATGCTGAATTCGGCCTCGGCTTCCGGCTTGCCGCCGATATGCATGGCGCTTTGGCGGCGCGCCTTCTGCGCGATTTGGCGCCGCGGCTCGGCGAGCCGCTGGCCGAAGCGATCCTTGTTGCGCCGCAGATTCGTGAGTCCGAGATCCTCATTCAGCGCGGGCGTGTTACCGAGCTGAAGCGGCGATTGGCCGAGTTGGGCGACGATCCCCGCGCGCTGGATCTCTTGTCGGTGCTCGACCATCTGATCCGCCGCAGCATCTGGCTGGTCGGTGGTGATGGCTGGGCTTACGATATCGGCTACGGCGGTCTCGACCACGTCCTCGCAAGCGGGCGTGACGTCAACGTGCTGGTGCTCGACACGGAAGTCTATTCCAACACCGGCGGCCAGGCGTCCAAGGCAACGCCGCTCGGCGCGGTCGCCAAGTTCGCCGCAGCCGGCAAGCGCACGGCGCGCAAGGACCTCGGCCTGCAGGCGATCGCTTATGGAAATGTCTATGTTGCCCAAGTGGCAATGGGGGCTAATCCGCAGCAAACACTGCTGGCTTTCCGTGAGGCCGAGGCTTGGCCCGGACCATCCTTGATCCTGGCGTACAGCCATTGTATCGCGCACGGTTTCGATCTTCGCTTCGGGATGCGCCAACAAGATCTGGCCACTGCCTCCGGTTACTGGCCGTTGTTTCGCTTCAACCCGGCGATGCGAAATGCCGGCGAGGCGCCATTCCGTCTTGATTCCCCCAGACCCACGATTCCGCTGAAGGACTACGCCTACAACGAACTCCGCTATCGCAGCCTGGCCAGCAGTCGGCCGCAGGAGGCCGCTGAGTTACTGGCCCACGCGCAGACCGCCGCCAGCGAGAAATATGCGCAGTATGAAGCGCTCGCCAGTCGCGATGGCAGCCGGTTTCATCCCGACACAAGACCCAACGGCGACCTGAAAGGCTGAGGAAAGAGCATGGATCTTGGCACAGATTATCTCGGCCTTGGGCTACGCAACCCGATCATCGCGTCGGCTTCCCCGCTCACGGGCGACATAGGCACAATTCGATTGCTGGAAGATTCAGGCGCTGGAGCCATCGTGCTCCCATCCCTGTTTGAAGAGCAAATTCGGCAAGAAGAGTTGCAGGCGGAGATGCTAACGAGCATCGGCGCTAACAGCTCGCCTGAAGCAAGCTCGTATTTTCCCGCAGGTGTCGCTTACAACGCGGGACCGCAGGGTTATCTCGATCTCGTCGCCAGGGCGCGCGACGCAGTCGACATCCCTATCATCGCCAGCCTCAACGGAACCACAGAGGCGGGCTGGGTCGACTATGCCAGGCTCATTGAACAGGCCGGAGCGGCAGCGCTCGAACTCAATATCTACCGGATCGCGTCCGATCCGTTCGTCACGAGCGCGCAAGCAGAGGCGGATTGTGTGGCGCTCGTCAAAGCCGTTCGCAGCCGCGTGGGCATTCCCCTGGCGATTAAGTTACATCCTTACTTTTCTGCCTTCGGCGCATTGTCGCTCCAGCTCGATCAAGCGGGCGCCGACGGGCTGGTTTTGTTCAATCGTCTCTATCAGCCTGATATCAATCTCGCTCAACTGCGATGGAGTAACGAAATCGCGCTGAGCGACGCCGGCGAAATCCGGCTCGGCCTGCTGTGGATTTCTCTGCTCTCGGAGAGATTGCCGCGCGCTTCGCTGGCGGCGAGTACGGGCGTGCAGACCGCGGATGAAGTCATCAAATACCTGCTCGCTGGGGCCGACGCCGTCATGACCACTTCGGCCCTGCTCCGTGACGGGCCTGGCCATCTCCGATCTCTGCTTTCCGGTCTGGAGACTTGGCTGAAAGCTCGCGATTTCAATTCTGTAACGCGATCAAGGGGCTAATGCGTCCTCCTGTTGGCGCGAAGGCAGAGGCCCGAGGGCGCGACAATTATGTCCAGAGCTTGTTGAGCTACCGAGGTCCTCATCTACGCCGATAACTGGCGTTGCAGATCGCCGCGCGCGATATTAATGGAGGCCCGACCGGCTGGCCGTCTCGCCGGCGGCGAGTTCGATGATTTCCGCCGTGATTTCTTCCTGCCGCACGTGCCGCTGCGTCGCCTGCAGTTCAGAAAGCTGGCGCTCAATCTGATTGTGGGCAGCAGCCATGGCTTCCATCCGCGCCTCGTTCTCCGCCGCAAAGGCGTGCAGCGCGGCGCTGCAGAGCTGCGCGTGCAGATAATCCGCGGTGAGTTCGCTCAGAAGCGCTTCCGGCGCCAGGTTCAAGAGAGGTGCATTGGTATCCGACGGACGGGGGAACTGGGTCATGTCGAAGGGAAACAGCCGCCGGTGTCTGCACCTCGATACCGTGGCCTGGCTGCCGTTCGCTGAAGACGGCATCGAGCCGGCCAATTTCCCCCGTGGCGATGCGGGCGTAGAGCGCTTCCGCAATGGTGTCGGCGAGCTTCGGAATACCCAGCGAATGCGACGGCATCGGGATTTTCCGGCTGGCGGCAATGTTCCTTTCGGCAGCCGCGACGCTTCCTCGGGTGCCAATCAGAAATAGTTCGGACGTGGCGAGATCGGACGCCTGCCGCATCAAGCACGCGCTCGCTGAATGCGCCGGCAAATCCCTGCTCCGCGCAGAACAGCACGAGCGCGGACCGGGTCGATTGAGGCGCCGCACTGGGGCGATCGGTCGGGGTCCAATGCAAGGGTGCGCCCGATCGCGACCGCGATCGTTGCAGCATAACTGTCGACGGCGGCGAGCTGGCCTCGCGCCTGCTGGGCGCGCGCCGCGGCGATGCCGCGCATCGCGTTCACCACCGCCTTGAGCTGGCCGATGCCGTCAATACGCGCGTTGATGTCGGCGAGCCGTTCGGTCATGGTTGACTGACCGCCTCGGGCGGCGGAGGCAATATGAAGTTGTGCGCATATTGCCGGAGGGTTTCGAGCAGCGGCTGTTTCCGCGCGTCGTCGAGCGTGCCAGAGTTCTGGATCATGCGAACCGCGTCGGCGGCACCACGATCGATGGCTTCACCCAAGCCTTGTCGGAATGCGATCACGGCTGGCAGCGAAAGCGGGTCCAATAGACCGGACTGAACCGCCAGAACCAGGGCGACCTCGTCGGCGAGGCGCACCGGCGCATGCTGCGGCTGGTCGAGGATGGCGCGAATCCGGGCGCCGCGCGTCAACTGATCGCGAACCCGCGCATCCGGCATGCCGCCAAAACGAGTGAACATTTCCAGCTCGAGGAACTGGGCATAATCGAGGCGTAGGGTCTTTGCCGTTTCTCGCAAGGCGTGAGCCTGGGTCTTGCCCCCGACCCGGCTGACGCTGGTGCCGACGTCGACGGCGGGCTTTCGTCCTTCATAGAACAGCTTGGCATCGAGCACGATCTGGCCGTCGGTGATCGAGATCAGGTTGGTCGGGATATAGGCGCTGAGATTGCCCGCATCGGTTTCGGCGATCGGCAGCGCCGTCAGCGAGCCTCCGCCTTTCTCCTTTGAGAGCTTCGCGGCACGTTCCAGCAGCCGCGCATGCACGTAGAATACATCACCGGGATAGGCTTCGCGCCCGGGCGACTGACGCGTCAGCAGCGCGATCTCGCGATGGGTGGCGGCGTGCTTGGTCAGATCGTCGATCACGACCAACGCGTGCTGGCCGCGATCGCGGAAATATTCCGCCATGGTGAACCCGGCAAAAGGCGCGATCCATTGCAGTCCAGGAGAACTTGCCGAACCGGCAACAACGATGATGCAGCGCTCCGGTGCTCCGCTTTTCTGGATCGCATCGACGGCGCGGCGTACGCTCGAGCTCTTCTGGCCAACCGCGACATAGACGCAGATGATATCGCTGGTCTTCTGATTGATAATCGTGTCAATCGCGATCGTCGTCTTGCCGATGGCACGATCGCCAATGATGAGTTCGCGCTGGCCGCGGCCGAGCGCGAACAAGGTATCGACGACGACGAGCCCGGTTTGAACGGGTTGGATCACGAGATCCCGATCGATGATCGCTGGCGCCGGGCGCTCGATAGGTTCCGACGTGTCGGTCGCTATCGGCCCTTTACCGTCGAGCGGCCGGCCGAGCGGATCGACGACGCGACCGAGCATCGCCGGTCCCACCGGAACGCGCACCACGTCCCCCGTGCCGCGCACCATATCGCCGGCCTCGATCGCATCGACATCGTCCAGCAGAACGCAGCCGACGCGGTCGCGTTCGAGCACCTGGGCAAAGCCGAACTGTCCTTTGTCGAAGTGCAGCAGCTCGTCGAGCCGGACGTTGGGCAGCCCGGAGACGAGCGCAATGCCGTCACCTACCTCCTCGACCCGACCGACCTGCTCAGCCTGCGGGCCAAGCACCGCGCCGTCCAGTTTTGTGCGGGCCTGTGCAAGCCACAGCATCCGCTTGGGCTTCAGAGCCGGTTATCATGCGTAAGGTCCGTGAGGATTTGTGTGAGATCAGCACGCCAACTGTTGCTCACGATGAAGTGTGGCCCTTGCAGCTCCAGGCCGGCGATAAGGGCGCGATCCGCCTTGAATACGATTTGCGGGTGGGCTCCGAAGGCCCGGCTAATTAATTCCCGGTAGCGATCCTGGTCGGCTGGCAGCAGCGCCGTCGCACTGGTCGCTTCCAGCGTGGTTCCCTCCGTCGCCGCGGCCTGCCGTGCCGGAACCGGCAAAGCCTGAATCTCCTTCAGAAGCCAGTCCAGGAATGCGGAACGCACCGCAGGACTGTCCAGACGCGCGGCAAGCCGCCCGGCGATATCGACCGCAAGTCGGCTGGCGCGCTCTGCCCATGCTTTGTCGACCGCTTGCTTTTCCTTTTCAATCGTCGCTTTCGCGGCGGCTTCCAGGGATCGAGCCTCTTTCTCCGCTTCCGCCAGCCGCGTCGTGCGTTCCCGTTCCGCGGCTTCGTGGGCCTCAGTCAGGATCGCTTCGCGTTCCCCGGCGAAACCGGCACGCGTTCGCTGGATGTCTGCGAGGGCGGCGGTCGCCTCGCTACGTTTTGCCTCGGCCTCGGCCACAATCCGCTGCGCCGTGGTGCGGCGCTGCTCGATCATGGCCGCGACCGGGCGCCAGAAGAACCGCCCGAGCAGCCAGATCAGAATGACGACGTTGACGGTCTGAATGCCGAGCGTCCACCAGCTGATGGTCATGGCGCTATTTCAACAGCGGGTTAGCGAAAAGCAGCAGCAACGCGATCACCAGGCAATAGATTGCCATGGTCTCGATCATGGCGAGACCAACGAAGAGCGTGCGCGAGATGACGTTCGCGGACTCCGGCTGGCGGGCGATGGCGTCCATCGCCGCCGCGACCGCGCGCCCTTCGCCGAGCGCCGGCCCGATTGCCCCGAACGAAACCGCTATAGCGGCCGATATAATGCTGGCGAAAGCTAACCAGTTCATGGCGGCATCCTTTGGCTGTTGGTGTTTGGGGCTGGTTTCATCTCACCGACTGCGCCGGCAATGAACACCATCGCGAGGATCGCGAAGATGTAGGCTTGCACCGCCCCGGTGAGCAGATCGAGCGCCATCAACGGGATCGGAACCAGCAGGCCCGCGAGCGATAGAACGATCCCGATCACAAAGACGCCACTCATGACGTTGCCGAACAGGCGCACCAGCAGCGAGAACGTGCGCGTCAGGCTTTCGATGAAATTAAGTGGAATCATGATCGGATTTGGCGAGGCAAACGTGGAAAGATAGCCACCAATGCCGCCCGCGCGAATGCCGAACCAGATTACCGCAATAAAGACCAGAAGAGCCAGCGCAGCGTCGGTCTCGATATGGGCCGTCGGCGGCTCAACACCTGGAATTAGCGAAGACCAGTTGGAGACAAAGATGAAGATGAACAATGTGCCGATGAAGGCGCGATAGGGCGTCGGCTCCAGCCGCATGGTATCGCGGATCTGCCCGTCCACGGTATCGACGATCAGTTCGAAGACCGCTTGGGTCCTCGATGGCACCAGCGACAGGCGACGGGTAATGATGATGCTGCCGATCACCAGCACGGCCATGATCGCCCAGGTCGCCACCACACCTTCGGTGATCGGCACTGGACCCAGATAGAAAAGGGCCACGCTGGTAAGCGGCGACGTCATGATGTGATCTCCCGGATCTTGCGCACGACGACGGAACGAGCGATGAGGACGCCCAGCGCCATCACGAGCAGCGGCAGCGCACCTTCCAGGCTCGCCAATGTCAGGAGCATACCGAGAAGAACGAAACGGCCGATCATCACGGCGATCGTCGTCGCCACGCTGGCCGCCCGCGGTAAACCGACGGGCGTTCCACCATAGGCTTCGGAAATAGACCACTCCGAGCATAATTCCGGCGGCGAGATGCGCTGTGAGACTGAGCAACATCGCCCAGGTCGGCAGGCTATTGAAATAAAGAGATGTCATGCGCTTTCCATCCATTTCCAAGCCGACCAGCATCCGAGCGCCAATCCGAGCATCAGCAGCGGCGCCGTACAGAACAGTCCCGAGTTGAACTTCTGGTCGAGCCAACGGCCGGCGAACACGCCGATCAGCATCGGCACGACAATCATCCAGCCGAGAACGCCGATCTGGGCGAGACGTTGCGTCACCGAAGGGTCGCCCTCACGCAGCCAGCGTGTATGGCGTTCACCGCGCTGCTGGACTGCTTTGACCAACGGATCCTGTTCGTCCGGCGCGGTCATGCGAAGCTCCCTCCGGCGGCGCGCGCGCCCGACCCGAGATGACTCACGATTTGACGAATGGCGTTCAACTGCAGGCGCGTGCTCTCGACACGTTCGGTCCGCTCCGCCTCGATATCGGCGCGAAAACGAGTGAGAACGGTCTGGTCGAGGGTGGCGAGGTCGTCGCCCGTAACGGCCTCGCGCGTGGCAACGGCGATGTCATGGCCGCCATTCACGGATAGTACGCCGCGCCGCACCGCGCAGTAATGCCGCGTTTCATTTCCGCTTTGCCAGCTTACGATGGAGATCGCCAGACTTGTGAGAAAATCCGCGTGTCGAGGCAGTATCCCGAAGCTGCCGGTGGCGTCTTCAGCGCGCAGCGAAAGGATTCCGTCTTCGTCGACGACCACCGCAAGTGGCGTGGTAATCCGCAATCTCATGAGGCGGGTTCCTTCTTGACCGCCGCGGCCTCCTTCCGGCGCGCCTCGTCCAGGCTTCCAATCATGTAGAGCGAGCTTTCCGCCCAGTCGTCTGCCGCACCGTCGAGAATGGCTTTGCAGCCAGCGAGCGTGTCGGCGCGACGTGACGCTGCGCCCGGGCGTGCCGGTGAAGGCCTCCGTCACCACGAAAGGTTGGCTCAGGAACCGCTGCAGCCGGCGGGCTCGTTTGACGATCAGCCGGTCGCTCGCGCCAAGCTCTTCCACACCAAGGAGTGCGATGATGTCCTGAAGGTCCTTGAAACGCGCCAAAGCCTCGCGGGCGCGCTCGGCGATCCGGTAATGCTCCTCGCCAACCACCAACGGGTCGAGCAGCACCGACGATGAGGCAAGCGGATCGATCGCCGGATAAAAGCCGCTGGCCGCCAGCGTCCGCGACAACATGATGATGCTGTCCATATGGCTCGATATCGCCGTCACCGCAGGGTCGGTGAAGTCATCGGCGGGAACGTAAACGGCCTGGATGGCGGTGACCGCCGCGCCAGCCACCGAGGCAATACGCTCCTGCAGCGAGGCGACTTCGGTCGCAAGCGTCGGCTGGTAGCCGACGCGCGATGGCAAGCGGCCTAGCAGGCTCGACAGCTCACTCCCGGCCTGCACGAAGCGGAAGACATTGTCCATCAGCAGCAGCACGTTCTGATGCTTCTGGTCCCGGAAGTACTCGGCGATCGTCAGTGCGGTAAGCGGTACCCGCCAGCGGGCGCCTGGCGGCTCATTCATTTGGCCATAAACGAGGACCGTGCGCGCAAGAACGCCCGAGCCCTGCATATCCGTCAGAAGCTCATGACCTTCGCGGGAGCGTTCCCCTACTCCGGCAAAGACCGAGATGCCCTTGTATTTTTCAACCATGGCATGGATCAACTCCATCACCAGCACGGTCTTGCCGACGCCGGCGCCACCAAACATCGCCGCCTTGCCGCCTTGCGCGAGCGGCGCGAGCAGGTCGATCACCTTGATTCCGGTTTCGAACACTTCGGTAGCCGAGGTCTCGTCTTCGAGCGCGGGTGGCGGGTTGTGGATGCCGCGCCGCGGGGTGTCGGAGGGCAACGCGGGACCGGTGTCCCGAAGCGTGCCGACCACATCGAGGAGACGACCGAGAACCGCCTCCCCGACCGGAATGGAAATGGGCGCCATCGTCGCCCGCACTGACGTGCCGCGGGCAAGACCTGCGGTTGCCTGAAGCGCAATACCGCGGACGATCGCGGGGTCGACATGGCTATGCACTTCGAGGACCAGCGGCTCGGGCCGATCCCACTCGACGACCAAAGCGGAGTTGATCGGCGGAAGCAATTTAGTCGCGAAGCTGACGTCAACGACGGCGCCACGAACCGACACGACGGTGCCGACAGGCACAGCGGGATCGACGGCTCCCGCGTTCGGCGTATCTGGGTTCACAACGTCATGGACGCCGCCCGATGCTTGCGCCCCTGAACCGCCTACGGATACTTTGAGGTTCGATTTCATGCGATCAGGTGTTGCCCGCCGTCGACGGGGATGATCGTGCCGGTGATGTGGCGTGCGCCATCGCTGACGAGGAACGCGGCGAGCGCGCCGACGTCGTCGATATCAACCAAATGGTGCTCCGGCGCGGTGGCGGCCGCGGCATCGAGCAGTTCATCAAAGCGATCAATTCCGCTGGCAGCTCGGGTACGGATCGGCCCAGGCGAGATCGCGTGCGCGCGGATACCCTTCGGCCCCAGTTCGGCCGCGGTATAGCGCACCGCGCTTTCCAACGCGGCCTTCACCGGGCCCATCAGGTTGTAGTGCGCAACTACCCGCTCCGAGCCGTAGAAAGTGACGGTCAGCAGACATCCGCCGGATTTCATCAAGGGTTCAGCCAGTCGTGCCATGCTCAGAAACGAGTGGCAGGACACATCCATCGCCATGGCAAACCCCGCGGCGCTGCAGTCCACGACGCGGCCGTGCAGATCGTCCGCGGGCGCGAAAGCGATCGCGTGCAACAGAAAATCCAGCTGACCCCATTCAGTCCGGATCCGCTCGAAGGCGGCCTCCAATTGACCGGGGATGCGCACATCGCACCGCAGCAGCAGCTTGCAGCCGAGGAGATCCGTGACAGCGCTGACATGCGGCCGCGCTTTATCGTTCAAATAGGTTGCGGCGAGGTCAGCTCCTTCGGCAACGAAGGCACGCGCGCAGCCGGCGGCGATGCTGGCTTCATTCGCGATGCCGACGACGAGGCCTCGTTTACCTTGCAGACTGGCCGTGCCGGAGGGCTTCATGATGCCACCTCCTGTCGAGCAACGGCTCGATTGATCGTCGCTTGCGTGTGGCGCGCGATCATGAGTTCCTCGTCCGTGGCAATGACACAGACTTCGACCTTGCTATCCGGAGTGCTGATGCGGACGGCGCTCGCCGCGTTGGCGGCATCGTCGATGCGCAGATCCAGCCAGCTTAGGCGACCGCATACCGCAGCTCGAATCGCGGGAGCGTGCTCGCCGATGCCGGCCGTGAAAACCAATCCGTCGAGGCCGCCCAGCGCACTGATCATCGCACCTGCCTCGAGCGCGATGCGATAGGTGAACAGCTCGATGGCGTCGCGTGCGTTCGGATCGCGGCTCGCGAGCAGAACGCGGACGTCCCCACTGATGCCGGACACGCCCAAAAGACCGGAGCGTCGATACAGCAAGTCCTCCACGTCGGCGAAGCTGTGTCCCAGACGACCGAGATAGAGGATCACGCCCGGATCGAGGCTACCGCAGCGCGTGGCCATGACCAATCCGTCGAGCGCGCTGAAGCCGGTGGTGGTGGCGATGCTGTTGCCGTCGTTCAGCGCGCAAAGGCTGGCGCCAGAACCGAGATGTGCGGCGATCACACGGCCCCGTGCCAGAGCGGGTGACTGTTTCTTCAGGCAAGATGAAATGTACTCGTAGGACAGGCCGTGGAAACCATAACGGCGCACCCCTTTCGCCTCCAGCGCCCGCGGCAACCCGAAGCGGGCGGCCACTGGCGGCATAGTATGGTGGAACGCGGTATCGAAGCATGCGACTTGTGCGAGCTGAGGTCGGGCGGCGGTGACCGCACGCATCGGCGCCAGATTGTCCGGCATATGCAGCGGATCGAGCGGCGTTAGCGTCTCCAGCAGCGCCACAAGTGCCGGAGTGATCATTTCGGGCGCAATATGGTTGGCCCCGCCGTGCACGACGCGATGGCCGACAGCCGCCAGGCCATCACGGCCCAGATGGGCATCCGTGAAATTCAGCAAAGTATCGAGGGCGGTGGCGAACGGATGGGCGGCGCTGCCGGCTGGCCAGCGTCGTTCGGCCAGGACGGCACCGGAAGCATCGCGGGCAAGCAAGTGCGGCGCCGCATCCAGATCCTCAATCTCACCACGCACCGTGGCCGTCAGCTCAGCCGTGTTGTCGAACAAAGCGAACTTGAGGCTGGATGAGCCGCCATTAATGGTGAGAATCGATCCGGTCATGCTGAAATCGCTGTGACATACCTGGCCATCAGCACGGCCAGCGCGCAGGACGCCAAACGCGTGCTTGAGCTGTCAGCCCGACTGGTCAGGATAATCGGTACCCGGGCGCCCAGTACCACGCCGGCAGCCTCCGCACCGGCAAGAAAGGAAAGTTGCTTTGCCAGCATGTTGCCGGCTTCGAGATCGGGAACTACCAGAATGTCCGCCCGGCCGGCGACCGGAGAGATAAGGCCCTTCTCTGCGGCGGCGGCTTCGTTGATCGCGTTATCGAATGCAAGCGGGCCATCCAGGAGCCCACCCGTGATCTGACCGCGATCGGCCATTTTGCACAGCGCTGCGGCGTCGATGGTGGAGCGCATCTTGCCGCTGACGGTCTCGACCGCAGCAAGGATCGCGACGCGCGGTTGCGCGATGCCCAGCAGGTGAGCGAGGTCAATCGCATTTTGGACGATGCTGACCTTCTCCTGCAGCGTCGGTACGATGTTGATGGCGGCATCCGTAATCAGCAGCAGGCGGGAATAATCCGGCACATCCATCAGATAGACGTGACTTATCCGGCGCGCGGTGCGCAGCCCGGTCTCGGAATCCACGACCGCGTGCATGAGCTCTTCGGTATGCAGATCGCCCTTCATCAGCAGCGTCACTTCGCCTTTTCGTGCAAGTGCGACGGCCTGCGCCGCAGCAGCCCGGCTATCAGGTGCGTCGATCAGGCGGAGGCCGGAAATATCCGCACCTTCGGCCTTGGCAACCGCCCGGATACGCGCCGCCGGCCCGATCAGGACCGGCGCAATCAGCCCCGCCGACGCCGCGTCCACAGCGGCCAGCAGCGATGCCGCATCGACCGGATGCACGACTGCAGCCGTTACCGCCGCGCCGTTGGCGGCGCGGTCGAGAACGGAACGCATGCCATCGTGACGGCCGACACTCACATACGGCAACGCGACCCGCGGCCGTCGAACCTTTACAGTCGGTGCACGCGTGTAGGCGGTGCCTGTGATGACCGTCTCGCCGCGTTGGTTGGTGCAAACGCAATCAAGCGTGACATCGCTTTTCGCCGGCTTCTTCTCGCGCACCGTCACTTTCGCCGTCATGGTATCGCCGATACTCACGGGGTGGAGGAAACGCAATTCCTGCCCGAGATAGATCGTCCCAGGACCGGGAAGCTCGGTGCCGAGCACCGCCGAAATCAGGCCTGCACCCCACATGCCGTGGATGATGATGTGGTGAAACATATCCGTCTCGGCATAGACGGGATCGACATGTGCGGGGTTCACATCTCCGGTCGCCACCGCGAACAGGTCAATGTCGCGCTGCGTTACGGTATGCGACAGACTGGCCGTCTCGCCGACGATGATTTCGTCGAAGGTGCGATTCTCGATGAAAAGGTCCACGGTTGCGTCCCGCATCGAGCCTATCTTTCCAGCACGTAAGTTCCGGGAGCGTCGCATAGCAGCACAGAGCCGGGTGCGCCCATCGGCGGCGGCTCGACGCGTTGTCCCGAATGCCTCCCCAGCCAGGCATTCCATTCCGGCCACCAGGACCCATCTTGCGGAGCCGTAACGCGTTGCCATTCGTCAGGGCCCAATGTACGGGCACCCGCATCTCGGACGCGGATACGAAAGTGACGGTGCGCATGACCGGGTTCGCTGACAATGCCCGCGTTGTGACCGCCGGAGGTCAGGACGAAGGTCAGTTCGCCGTCGTTCAGCAAGTGCAGCTTGAACACCGAATGCCAGGGCGCGATATGGTCGCGCTCCGTCCCCACGACGAACATCGGCAGCTTCATGTCGCCCAGTGCCAGCGGACGACCTGCAACCTGAAAGCGCCCCTCCGCAAGATCGTTGTCGAGGAACAGGCCTTTCAGATATTCGATGTGCATGCGCGCCGGCAGACGGGTGCCATCGGCGTTCCAGGCCATCAGGTCATTTGGCGTGTCGTGCTCGCCGAGCAGATAGTCGCGGATCGCGTGAGACCAGACGAGGTCGTTCGATCGCAGCATCTGGAACGCGCCGCCCATTTGAGCGCTGTCCAGATATCCCTGGGTCTGCATGATGTCGTTGAGAAAATCGAGCTGATCCTCGGTAATGAACAATTGCAGGTCGCCGGCCTCGGTGAAATCAGTCTGGGCGGCAAACAGCGACAGGCTGGCAAGCCTATCGTCATTGTCGCGCACCATCGCGGCGGCGGCGATACTCAGTAACGTTCCACCGAGGCAATAACCGGTGGCATGAATCTTTGCATGGCCGCAGACCGCCTGCACGGCATCGATCGCGGCCATGACGCCTTGTTTGCGGTAATCGTCCAGCGAAGTATCGCGCATATCCGCGCCGGGATTGCGCCATGAAATCGCGAACACTGTTCGCCCCTGCTCCACGAGCCAGCGGATCAGCGAGTTGCCCGGCGAAAGATCCAGGATATAATATTTCATGATCCAGGCGGGCACGATCAATACCGGCTCGGCCACTACCGTGGGTGTCGCTGGCGCATACTGGATCAACTCGATCAATGCGTTGCGGAAGACGACTTTGCCCGGGGTGGCGGCGAGATCCTTCCCGACGATGAAACGGCTGGCGGACGCGCCGCCGTTTGTCGCGGCCTGATCCTGCAGCAAATTCTGCATTCCAGCCGTCAGATTGGCGCCCCCGCTGGCACGCGTGGTC
This sequence comes from uncultured Pseudomonadota bacterium, assembly GCA_963725555.1. GTDB lineage: Bacteria > Pseudomonadota > Alphaproteobacteria > Rhizobiales > Xanthobacteraceae > Bradyrhizobium. The sequence goes on from CAVRYV010000019.1 coordinate 453,379, forward strand.
TCGATCACTTCCGGATTGAGCCAGGGAACATTGGACGGCGACACCAGATCGAGCCATTGCCGCACGGTGAAAGCGACGATCCGTGCATTCGGCTTGCCCACACCTTCCGGGCCTTTCGCAACGTTCGCCAACCATTCTTCGCCGAGCAGCACCGCCTGAGTGAGCAAATTGTAGGGGTATTGCTGCCACGCCGGACTGGCGAAGCGATGGTCGTCGGGCGCTGGCCTGATCGCCATTTCGCCTCCCATCGTCGTACTGACCAAGCGCGACCATTGTGTGAGCGCCGTGCTCGCCAGCGCCGCCGTCTGAAACGGCGAATTGGTGGCGTGGGCAGCCCAATCAAGTAACGCAAGGCCCACCGTGCTGGGTGATCGGCCGCCGGTGTAACGGCTCTGCCAGACATGCAGCATCCGATCGAGATTTTCCGGCACGCTAATGGGAGGGTCCAACACCTGCAAAGAATCCAGATTTCCGGGAAGCATTTGCTTCGAGACCGGAGCGAGTGTTTCAGGCATAGGGCGTCCTTGGACGTTGGTTCTCGCTTGATTGACCAGATCGGTCGTGCGCGCGACAGCCGCTTGTAGCTTGACGGAAATACTCAGGCGCAAGCCCGTGAGACAACCTGTCGAATCCTGCGCTAGCAGCATTCACAAGTCATCTGTTCGGGGCGTTAGCGACCGACGAACTGACAATACGCCCCAAGGACACTGCAAAGGTAGATTCGGAAACTACTCAGCCCTTCACGCCGATCGACGACGTCGTGGTCGCCATGGTCTCGCCGTTCACGAAAAGCATGACAAATTGGACTTGTGGCCATGAGTATTTGCACGGAATTGACGCGTAATGAGGGCGCGCGACGATGCGGAAGGCCGGGCCGCCTTTGGCTACATTACCTAAGGTCGAGGAATGTCGGTGCGTGCAAGAACCATGCGGTGTTTATGCGAGTCGCAAAGCCACGCTGTCCCGAAAACTGAGCTACGCACATCGAAGGTCATGAATTCAGGAGATCCGCGCTCAAGCGCAAGTGCTGCGCCCTGGTAAGGAATTCCGGGATGGTTGCCGCTGGCGATCGAACTGTCCTCGGCCATCCCGTGCACCTATTTCACGGGCAGTCGGCGGCTCGGCACACAGCCGCCGCCGAGGGTGTGCCGAGCCTAGCCGAGTGGTGCGCTGGTCGAGCCCCCAGCCGGCTGAACCGATCATGGCAACAATGTGGCTAGACAGATATAGCGCGTCGGCAACAGTGCACAACAATCTGCCTCTGAAGCCAAGCCGAACGGCTCCGCCGCTGGGAAGCCATAGAAGCGGGACCGCCGGCCGGCGCGGTGCGGCGGCACAGGCGCGCCGACAGAGAACAAACGAACGCACCGGTCGAGATATTTCAACCTTCAAAACTAGCTTGTTGTCGTGCGACTCGAAGTCCAAGACCCCCCGTGATGACCAGACCGGCGTTGATCTCTTGATCAAACCCATCGATTTCAGCTTTTCCCGCACGTCCGGCAACGTAAAGTTCCTGACGTAGCCGCTTCGGACTTGTCGCAATACGCGCAACTCTATTCGTCGTAATCGCGGGTGCGCTTGCTCAGACATTGCATCGGTCATTTTATGACGCTTGGCCGCCCGCAAGTCGAGCACGGACGTGGTCAAACAGCGCGGCAAAGAATTCGATCGTTATACCCGCCGGCAATCCGCACGACACCTGAATTGACACGCCGGTCGCTATCCGGATCGCCCCACGGGGACTGGTATCCGTCGTGTCGCTTGCGAGCTAGAGTAGTTGGGGGAACGGTTGTGCAGCGCGCGTTACGCCGCCTTGGCGAGCCCCATCTCCGCCCAGATCTCCGCGAGCGCCTGCACCAGATGCTCGATATCCGCATCGGTGTGATGCGGCGACGGCGTGATGCGCAGGCGCTCGGTGCCGCGCGGCACCGTCGGGTAGTTGATCGGCTGCACATAGATGCCGTATCGATCAATGAGCACGTCGCTGATCTGCTTGCACAGCACGGGGTCGCAGACCATCACCGGCACGATGTGGCTGGGATTGTCGAGATGCGCGACGCCGGCCTCATCGAGCCGGCGCCGCAGCCGGGCCACGCGATCCTGGTGCCGCTCACGTTCCACCGCGCTCGACCTCAGATGGCGGATGCTGGTCAGCGCGCCGGCCGCTACCGCGGGTGGCAGCGAGGTCGTGAAGATGAAACCGGATGCAAAACTGCGGATGAAATCGCAGATCGTGGCGGAAGCCGCGACGTAACCGCCGATCACGCCGAACGCCTTTGCCAGCGTTCCCTCGATCACCGTCAGCCGATGGCTGACCCCTTCCCGATCGGCGATGCCGCCGCCGTTCGGACCATAGAGGCCGACACCATGAACTTCATCAAGATAGGTCATGGCGTTATGGGCGTCCGCGACGTCGCAGAGTTCCGCGATCGGGGCGATATCGCCATCCATCGAATAAACCGACTCGAACGCCACGAGCTTCGGCGCATGCGGGTCGAGATCGGACAACTTGCGTTCGAGATCGCGCGGGTCGTTATGGGCGAATATCCGCGTTTCGCTGCGGCTGTGCCGGATACCCTCGATCATCGAGGCGTGATTGAGCTCGTCCGACAGGATCGTGCAACCCGGCATGCGCGACGCCAACGTGCTGAGCGACGCCATGTTGGACACGTAGCCCGACGTGAACAGAAGCGCCGCTTCCTTGCCGTGCAAGTCGGCCAGTTCGCGCTCCAGCAGCACATGATAGTGGTTGGTGCCCGCGATATTGCGCGTGCCGCCCGCGCCTGCGCCGCAGCTGTCGAGCGCCTCGTGCATCGCAGCGAGCACGGCGGGATGCTGGCCCATGCCGAGATAGTCGTTGGAGCACCACACCGTCACCTCACCGGCGCCGCTCGGATGGTGATGCTTCGCACGGGGGAAGGCGCCGGCCTTGCGTTCCAGATCGGCAAAGATGCGATATCGCCCTTCGCGATGAAGACCTTCAAGTTGCCGGCGGAAATAGGCTTCGTAATTCATGACGTCCTCCCGTTAACCGTTGCAGCCGGCGCTTCGCCGATACTCAGCCCTGTCGTCAGTCTGTCCCGTGCGTGTTGCTCGCAAAAACTCTGGCGAAACTGGTCTTCAAGCCGTTGGCGAGCGCAAGCCGCCTGCGCCGGCCTCGACGGCGCCGCGTCGGGGCGCACACTCGCAAGCACGACGAGATTGGGCGGCGCATTGGTGGCCTTGGCGTCTGGTTCTTGTTTCATGGTGGCGTCCTCCGGCGGGAAACCCGAGCGCATGCCCCAGCCCCACAGCGTGATCGCCGGCAGCGGCAGCAGCATGAACCAATGCTCGACAACGCCGAGCGCAAACAGTGTCGAAACCAGCGTCAGGCCGACCACATCGAACGGAGTCGCGGCGACTTCGACAATGCGCTGGATCAGGATAACGAGAACGGCGGTCGCCAGCGTGACCGATATCGGAAAGAATGCGCCGACCGGCTTGCGGGCAAAGAAAGTCTTCAGGAATTGCACGGGTTGCGGCATCAACTCGTCGTTGGTGACGGGCACGCCGAGAAACAAGTTGATCTTGGCGCTTTGCCTCAGCGCCCAGAGTGCGGCGAAGGTCCAGAGAGCAACCTGGTTTGCGTCATTCCAGGTCAACGCGACGATCGCCGCACCACATGCAAGTAGCGTCAGCTCGTGATAAAGGATCGCCGCAAGCGCCGGGCCGAGGCGTTTCCACCCGGTGACACCGACCGGGCACGGCTCCGGCCGTGGACCCGTCACCCAGCCTGACAGAAACGCGATCTCCTGCGCGCCCCACAACAGAATGGTGCTGGTGAAGGCGATATAGGCGCCGCCGATGCTGGCATCGCCTGCGCTGAATGCCAAACCGCACAACGATCCCGCCACCAGGAATGCGGCGATCGTAACCTGCAACGGCACGAAGCGCCTGGCACATCCGACCAGCAACAGCACGGCCCCGGTGCTAAACCACCATATGAAGGCTGCGTAGACCGGAGGGACCGTGTACGAGGCCATGGCGTGCGCTCCTCACCACGCCGGCTGCAGACAGATGTCGCGCGGCAACGCGTTCGGCCGCGCCGGCAATAGAAACAGTCGCGCAAACGTCAGCGCCGCCCCGGCCGCGAGCCCGGCGCGCTTTAGTTTCGAGATCAGGCCGCCTTTCGCACGGGCATCGGCGATCCCCTCGGAAATGCGCCGAAGGCGTTCAAGGCCGGCAAGGAAGCGCGGGTCGTCCAGATTCAGCACGACCGGAAATACCTGCTTTGAGATTTCCGAGGTGATGCGGAACACCTGCATGTCGTAGTCGGTCGGGTCCATCCCGAGCGCTTCGTGGAACGCCGGCCGCATGTGATCGCGCACATACATGGTGGCGAACACCGCGAGCAGGAAAAACCGGATCCAGAGCTTGTTCACCCCGCGCAGCAGCGACGGGTCGGCGCGCATCAAAAGCGCAAAGGCTTCGCCATGGCGGAACTCGTCGTTGCACCACAGCTCGAACCAGCGGAAGATCGGATGGAACTGGCGTTCGGGATGGCGCTCCATCTGCCGGAAGATCGTGATGTAGCGCGCATAGCCGATCTTCTCCGACAGATACGTCGCGTAGAAGATGAATTTCGGCCGGAAGTAGGTGTATTTCTTCACCTTGGTGAGGAATGAGAGATCGACGCCGATGCCGTGGTCCTTCAGGATTTCATTGATGAAGCCGGCATGGCGCGCCTCGTCGCGGCTCATGTAGCTAAACAGTTCCTGAATATCCTTGTTCTTGATCCGCTTCTTGATCTCCGCATAGAGCACGCAGCCGGAAAATTCGGCGGTCAGCGAACTCACCAGGAAATCCTTGAACTCCTTGCGCAGTTCCGGCGGCAGGATTTCCAGATCATTCTTGAATTCATCGGTCTTGACGAAATGCGACTTGTTGTGATCGGCGCGCAGTTCCCTGATCACGGCATTCCATTCCGAGCGCACCAGGCCGACATCGAGCCGATCCATCGCCTCGAAATCGGTGGTGTAGAAACGCGGGCTGAGGATGGTGTCCTCGCGCGCCAGTTCCGTGCTTTCGGCGTTGCCTTTGATGCCGGCGCGCGTGCTCGGCTGCAGACTGCCCTGGGTGCCACCTTCCATCGGGATCATGATGCCCTCCCATCCGAGAAACTGACTTCATAGAGCTCGGTCAATTCGAGGTAACCCTCGATCCGCGCGCGCAACCGATCGAGCGGCCCGGCGCGAACCACCGTCGCGGTCCGCCGCACCACCAGACGCTCGCCGAATGCGACATGTGTCGGAGCGTTGTGAACCCGGACTTCGTCGCCCGGCTGGATCTGGATATCGCCGTCAAGCACGACATGGGCGTGCAGCGTCTCGGAGGTCTGCTCGATCTCCACCGTGCAGGGCACATCGAATGATTTGGGCGAACCCATCCAGGCCATCGTCATGTGGCACCGCCATGCAGGTTCATCAGCCGCGCAAAGGCCTCGGTATTGGTCGATCCGAACGCGCCGAGATCGATCTGCTTGCCGGTCGAGGTATCCGTCAGCGTGATCTGGCCGCCGGCATAGCGGGTCAGCCTGAACGGCGGCTGCGCGCCGATGTCGCCGAGCCTTCGTTCGCGCGCGAGCCCGCGCATCACGACACGAATGAAGCCGTTGGTCCCCGGCGCCAACGTATCCACCAGTTGATGGTCGCGGGCGTCATACACCAGCACCGTTCCGTTGTTGCCATCCGCGAATTGAAGATCGCGGCTTTGCACGGCGGCCGGAAGCGTCATGTGCACCTCGCCCATCCCGGTCAACCGCACCGTGGTGACGGTCGCAAGGGCGAACAACACCAGCGCCGCGGCTGCGAGCACGCCGCCTTTGGGCACAACAGGTTCTTGAATGGCTTGGCTCATGGCGCTTCTCCGATCAGGCTGCTACCGTCGACGGGGTATTCGCGGCCGCGTCCGAAACAAGGCTGCGACCGGTCGATTGCGACAGCGCGATCGCCGCAGGACCGGGTTGCCCGGTCAAGGCTTCCGAAAGCCGTGCGGCGGCAATCGCGGCATCCGGCAACGCGCGGAGCATGGGCTCGGGTGCACGCAGCCGCCACGGGCGGATATGCGGCCATAGCAGCACGTACGACACGCGGTTGGAGTCGGAGAGTCCCAGCGGAATATCGCCCGAGCCGTCGCGATAGGTCTTCAACGCGGCGCTGGCGATCTTGCTCAGCGGGATGTTCATCGTCATCGGCAGCGCCACGCCGAACTGAAACAGCACCCGCTTGGTGGTGATGGTGTAGCAGGCCGCGCGGCGGAACAGCCACGCGAGGCCGGCCAGGACCGCAATCGCGCTGACGGCGGGCGCGACCAGCCACAAGACGGAAGTAACGGCCTCTCCGAGCGAGGCTCCGTGCGACCAATTCGACCACAGCTTCCACGCCATCAGCAGGCCAAAGTAGATCGCGACCTCGCGGATGTGGAACGACCGCAGCGCCAGACCCCTTGAACGACGGCTTGCCCTGCCAGATCACGCGCTCACCGACCGGCAACGGCGCCGGCAGCTCCTTGAATTGATCTAAAATCCTGTTTCACAGCAGCGGCTCCTGGCGTGCGGGCGTGGCGTAGAGCGTGCCGGCGCCGTAGTAACCAACGATGCGGTCTTCCTCGAGCTTGGTCACCTGATCGAGGCTCTTGGTCGCCGGGACATCGGCGAACTGGCTGCCGAGAATCGCGTTGACCCAGACCCGGCTGCGGCGGCCGTCGATCTTCGCGAACGGCAGCGGCAGCAGCACGCGCTTTGCACCCGCCGATGTCGTGACCTCGACTTCGAGATAGCGGATCAGGGCCTCGGCGCGATCGACCCAGACATCGGTAACGACGCCGCCGGTCTCGCTGTCGGCGCCCATGCACCTTCATGCCGCGCGGATCGGGATCGCGGGCTTCGAGGTAGGTGCCTTCGGCCAGCCGCATCGGCACGATGCAGGGTACGTTGTCGATGTTGAGTTCGGGAACGTCCTCGCGATCCGCATAGGACCCGGGCCCGACGCCATCGAGCATCGGATTGCCGGTCGGCCCCATCGGCGCGCCCGGCCACGGCGCGATCGGCGCCAGGGCGACGTCGCGGCGATCGTTCTTGTGGTTCGGCAGCGTCGCGGTGTGTCCGTCACGCAGCAGATAGGTTTTCGGATCGGGCATCCGCGGGAAGCCATGCACCACCCCACCCGCCAACGCCGGTAGAGTCGAGCGGATAGCCCTCGCGCTTGTCTTCGCGGCGAAGGTAATAGATCAGGCATCCGAAGAAGATCCAGAACACGTAAAGCGTGACCTGGGCTACGTCCAAATATGCACCGTCTTGCATGAGAGACCTCCCTCTCGTTGACTAACCTGGAAATTCGGCCAGGCCGAATTTGGATGATGGCTGCGAGAAGCCGGTTCGTACCGAGCGCACGAGCGGGCCGATCGCAACCAGAGTGGCAAACAACAACGCGATTTCGATGTGGTAGACGACGCTGTAACCGGTCGAGGGATCGGACAGCGCGCGGCCGAGCGCGCCGCTCTCGGCGAGCGACGACACCGCGTCGCGCAGGCCGCCGCCGATCGCGATGCCGCTGCCGGCCGCGGTCGCCTGCACGGCGCCCCAGGTGCCGAGCGCCAGTCCGCTTTCGCCGTCCCGCGCCAGCGCCATCGCGGCCGTGAGCGTACCCGCCGCGAACAGTCCGCCACCAAAGCCAATCAATGCAGTGCCGATCCGGAACAGCAGCACGGAGCTCAACGGCGCCGAGAAAATCACCGCCGAGAATGCGAACACGCCGGCGACCGCGCCGAAGCCAGCGATGCGATAAGGATCGGCGTTGCGTCCGAGCGTCCTGGCGGCGAGGCCAAAGCCGGCCAGCGTACCTAGCGCAAAGAACGCGGTGAGCGCCGTGGTCTGGCCTACCGTGAGTTTCAGGATTTCGGCGCCGTACGGCTCGAGCAGGATGTCCTGCATCGAAAAGGCCGAGGTGCCCAGCGCCAGCGCGACCAGGACGCGAACCGATCCGCCGGCGTTACGGAACTTGGCCCAGGAGTGCTGGAACTCTGGTCGCTCGCGGGTGGCTGACGTCAGCGACGGGTTGCGCGCTTCCTGCTTCCAGAGCGCGGCAATGTTGAGCAGCAATTGAGTGACGGCAACGCCCTGAATCACCTGGATCAGGCGGATTTCATTGAAGTTGCGCAACAGCTCGCTGAAGATCAGCGCGCTTCCGGCCATGCCGAACAGCAACATCACATAGAGGAACGCAACCACCCGCGGCCGCGCCTCGACCGGCGCCAGATCGGTCGCCAACGCCAGACCCGCGGTCTGCGCCGTATGCATGCCGGCGCCGACCAGCAGGAACGCCAGCGCCGCGCCGAACTGACCGTATACCGCCGGATATTCGCCGGTCCCTGACAGCACCAGCAACGCGAACGGCAGGATAGCAAAGCCGCCGAACTGCACCAGCGTGCCCATCCAGATGTAGGGCACGCGCCGCCATCCCAGCACCGAACGGTGATTGTCGGATTTGAAACCGATCAGCACCCGGAAAGGCGCGAACACCAGCGGCAGCGAGACCATCAGCGACACCAGCAGCGTCGACACGCCGAGTTCGACAATCATGACCCGGTTCAGCGTGCCATTGAGCAGCACGATCGAGATGCCGGTCGACACCTGGAACAGCGACAGCCGCAGCAAACGTCCGAGCGGAAGTTCCTTCGTCGCCGCGTCGGCAAAGGGAAGGAAGCGGGTCCCGAGCCGCATCCAGCCTTTTGCGAATGTCGTCGAAATCCGGGTCATCGGGGAATCATCTCCAATGCCTGCGATTTGTAGAATCCGCTGGCAACCCGATGGCTGCGGCCGAGCTGCCAGCGTTCCAGCCCTTCGTCGGCCATCAGGAGCCGCCGCAATTTCTGTTCGGCGACCGGCTCGATCGCCGGCGCGCGATCGCCCCGAGGAAAAAGCCGGCCGACGGCATGCATCACCGCCAGAGCCGGAGTCTTCGGGGCGAACGTAACCAGCAGACGCTTCATTGGTTCGCTCGGCCAAACCCGCCATGATCCGGCAGATATCCGCGGACCGGTAGTGGATCAGCGAATCCATCGCGACGACGAAATCGAACCGGCCAAGTTTGGGGTCGAGCATGTCGCCTGATTTGAATTCGATGACCGAGGCATCGAGATCCGACGGGATGCGCTCGCGCGCTACCGACACCAGCTTGGGCGACAGATCGATAGCGACCACACGGGCGCCGCGCCGCGCCGCCTCGATCGATAGCGCGCCGGTGCCGCAGCCGGCGTCGAGCAGCCGCGCCCCGCTCATGTTCGCCGGCAGCCACGACAATAGCGTGTTGCGCATCTCATCGCGGCCGGCGCGCACCGTGGCGCGGATACGACCCACCGGGGCATCGGAGGTCAATCGCGCCCAGGCATCGACCGCGGTACGGTCGAAATAGGTCTCGAGCTCTCCACGCCGTTCGAGATAGCTGGCGACAGACATCAGTCGAACCCCAACAGATCGAAGATTTCACGGTCCTTGAGCGACTTGCCCGGCGAAGGCTCGATCTTGCCTTCCCACAATTCAGTCGCGAGCCGCATGTATTCGTCCTGAACCGCCACCAATTCCGGCGTCGGATCCATCTCGAACAGCGTCGATTTCTTCAGCCGGCTCTTGCGGATGATGTCGAGATCCGGGAAATGCGCGACGCGCTTCAATCCGGCGGTCTCGTTGTAACGGTCGATCTGGTCGGTGTCCTTGCTGCGGTTGGCGATCACACCGCCGAGCCGTACGCCGTAATTCTTCGATTTGGCTTCGATCGCGGCGACGATGCGGTTCATCGCAAAGATCGAAGTCGAAATCGTTGGCGGCGACAATCAGCGCCCGATCGGAATGCTGCAGCGGCGCGGCAAAGCCGCCGCACACGACGTCGCCCAGCACGTCGAAGATCACGACGTCGGTGTCTTCGAGAAGATGATGCTCTTTCAGAAGTTTCACGGTCTGGCCGACGACATAGCCGCCGCAGCCGGTGCCGGCCGGCGGACCGCCGGCCTCCAGGCACATCACCCCGTTATAGCCTTCGAACACGAAATCTTCGGGCCGCAGTTCCTCGGCGTGGAAATTCACGGATTCCAGGACGTCGATCACGGTCGGCACCAGACGCTTGGTCAGCGTGAACGTCGAATCGTGCTTGGGATCGCAGCCGATCTGCAGCACGCGCTTGCCAAGTTTTGAGAATGCCACCGAGAGATTGGAGGACGTCGTGCTCTTGCCGATGCCGCCCTTGCCATAGACGGAAAACACCTTGGCGGTGCCGATCTTGAGCTTGGGATCGAGCTGGACCTGCACGCTGCCCTCGCCGTCGCCGCAACATGACGGGCTCTTGAGCGTCGGATGGCTTGGTCTGGATGTTCATGCGGCAACTCCCACGCCTTCAAGGCGGTCCTCGAGCTCTTCGCCTGCCCTGCGCAGGACTTCGAGCATTTCCGGATCGGGCGACCAGTATTTGCGTTCGTGCGCTTCGATCAGCCGGTTCGCGACTTTTGCGGAGGCCACCGGATTGAGCGACGCCAGCCGCTCGCGCATCTCGGGATCGAGCACGAAGGTCTCGGTCAGCTGCCGGTAGACCCACGGCGCCACCTCGCCCGTCGTCGCCGACCAGCCCATGGTATTGGTGACGTGCTCTTCGATCTGGCGAACGCCCTCATAGCCGTGCTTGAGCATGCCCTCGTACCATTTCGGATTGAGCATGCGGGTACGGGTCTCCAGTGCGACCTGCTCCGACAGCGTGCGAACCGTGCCGGCACCGCGGGTTTGATCGCCGATATAGACCGGAGCCGACTGCACCGCCTCTCGCGATGCGCACCGCGCGGCTGATCCCGCCCAGCGTGTCGAAATAGTGATCGACGGTGGTGACGCCGAGTTCGACGGAGTCCAGATTCTGATAGGCGAGATCGACGGTGGCGAGCGCGTTCTTCAGGAGTGCCGTCTGCTGCACCGGCTGCCCCTTGAGACCGTAGGCAAAGCTCTTGCGGCGCGTATAGGTCTCGGCGAGTTCGTCTTCGTCGTCCCAGCGGCCGTTCTCGACCAGATGGTTGACGTTCGAACCGTAGGCGCCGTCGGCATTGCCGAACACGCGCAAGGACGCCGTTTCCAGATCGCAATGATGCAAGGCCTGATAGGCCAGCGCGTGCTTGCGAACCAGGTTCTGTTCGACCGGCTCGTCGGCGGACGCAGCAAGGAAGCAGGCCTCGGCGAGCAGCTTGATCTGCAGCGGCAGCAGGTCGCGGAAGATGCCGGACATGGTGATGATCACGTCGATCCGCGGCCGCTTCAGTTGATCGAGCGGGATCAATTCCGCGCCGGTCAGGCGGCCGTAGCCATCGAAACGCGGCTTCGCACCGAGCAGCGCCAGCGCCTGCCCGATCGGCGCGCCCTCGTTCTTGAGATTGTCGGTGCCCCACAGCACGATCGCGACCGACTCCGGAAACCCGTGGCCTTCGGCGACGTGCTTGTCGATCAGCCGCTGCGCCTGCAGCGCGCCGTCCTGCACCGCAAAGGCGCTGGGAATCCGGAACGGATCGAAGCCGTGGAGATTGCGGCCCGGTCGGCAGGATCGCCGGCGTCCGCAGCAGATCGCCGCCCGGCGCGGGACGGACGAATTTGCCGTCGAGCGCATGCAGGATGCTCGGGATCTCGTGATCCTGCTGCAGCATACGGTCGATGCCGGCCAATTCCTTGTAGAGCGGCAGCGATCCGTCGTCCTTTGCGGCCAGTGCTTCCGGCGCATCGCCACGCACGATCGCTTCGAGCACCGATTTGTCGGGCCGCGCGCCATGCGATGCATCGGCCACCGCCTGCAGCATTTCAACGCGCTGCTCGGCCGAAGGCGCTTCGCCGACGACATGAAGGCCGTGCGGAATGAGCGTGTATTCAAGTTCGAGCACGGCTTCCGAAAGCTTGCCGATGGCGTTGGCTTGATCGATCCACGCCGGTTCCGCTTGCGCCAGTTCCAGCGCGCTCGCCTGAGCCTGGATCAGGGCTGCAAGGCCGGTCCGTTCATCGCCATCCTCAGGCGGCAGACCGCGCCAGCGCGTGATCGAGGCCTTGAGTTCGACCAGACCCTTGTAAAGGCCGGCATGCGCGACCGGCGGCGTCAGATAGCTGATCAAGGTGGCCGCCGAGCGGCGCTTGGCGATCGTGCCTTCGGACGGATTGTTGGACGCATAGAGATAAAGGTTCGGCAGGTCGCCGATCATCCGGTCCGGCCAGCACGCGCCGGACAGGCCCGCCTGCTTGCCCGGCATGAATTCGAGCGCGCCATGGGTGCCGAAATGCAGCACCGCGCCGGCGCCGAAATCCTCGCGCAGCCAGCGATAGAACGCCGAGAAGGCATGCGTCGGCGCAAAGCCCTTCTCGAACAGCAGCCGCATCGGATCGCCTTCATATCCGAAGGCGGGCTGGATGCCGACAAAGACGTTCCCGAAGCGCTCGCCCAGCACGAAGATCGAACTGCCGTCGCTCTGTTGCTTGCCGGGCGCCGGACCCCACTGCGCCTCGATCTGGCGCAGCCATTTTTCCGATCGAACATGATCGCCGGCCGGAATTCTGACGTGGACATTGGCGTCGGCGCCGAAGCGGGCGGCGTTGCCGACCACGATCCGCTCCCGCAGCGCGTCGGCGTCGGCAGGCACATCGACCTGATAGCCCTCGCGCTTCATCGCGGTGAGCGTGCGATGCAGGGACTCGAACACCGACAGGAAGGCGGCCGTGCCGGTGTTGCCCGCATTCGGCGGGAAATTGAACAGCACGATCGCCACCTTGCGATCCCGTCGCTCGGAGCGCCGCATCGCAACCAGACGCGCGGTCCGCGACGCCAGCATGTCGGCGCGCTCGCTGCAGACATGCATCTCGCCGCCGATTTCGGAGCGGGCGAAGGTGCAGGCGCGCTCGCATCCGGTGCAGGGAACGCCGGCGCCATCGGAACGTCCGCCATAGACCATCGGCCCGGCCGCGCCATCGAGTTCGGGGATCGCGACCATGATGGTGCTTTCCACCGGCATCAGCCCGCGATCCGACGCGCCCCACTGCTCCAGCGTCTGGAATTCGACGGGATGCGCCGACAGATACGGTACGTCGAGCCGGGCCAGAATATCCTCGGCCGCCTTGGAGTCATTATAGGCAGGGCCGCCGACCAGCGAGAAGCCGGTCAGCGATACCACCGCGTCGACCACGCTGCGGCCGTCCTTCATGAAGAAGCGCTCGATTGCCGGCCGCTGGTCGAGGCCGCTGGCAAACACCGGAATGACGCGCAATCCCCTGGCTTCGAAGGCCGATATCACGCCGTCATAGTGGCCGGAGTTTCCGGCCAGCAGATAGGACCGCAGCAGCAGAAGACCGACGGTGCCTTTCTCGTTGGCGATCGGCAGGCAGCCGATCCGCGGTCTCGGCGATCCGGTCCTTGATGCGCGGGTGATAGACGCCGATGTCGGCATATTCGACCGGCGCCTGCTGCCTTGGCCACGCCGCGCAGACCACGGCGCGGTCCGTCGGCGTAGCGATCCAGCAGCAGGCGAACCATATTGGCGATGTTCTGCTCGGAGCCGGCCAGCCAATATTGCAGCGTCAGGAAATAGGCACGCATGTCCTGCGCGGTGCCGGGAATGAAACGCAGCAGTTTCGGCAACTGCCGCAGCATCTTCATCTCGCCCTTGCCGCCGGGGCTTGAGCCCTTGCGGTTGCCGCGCAACTTCTTGAGCCAGGCGATCGCACCGAGCGCCTCCCCGCTCATGTCGAACTTGCCGACCCGCGTCAGCTTCACGACTTCGCTCGCCGACATGCAGCAAATCATCGCGTCGCAATCGGCGCGGCGGGCCGCCAGCGCCGGCATCACCGCGCGGACGTGATCGTCGAGGAACAGCATGGTCGCGATGACGATGTCGCCGCGCGCGATATCCGCATGGCACCGCGCCAGCGCCGCGTCATCGGTGCCCCATTCGTCGGCGGCGTGGACCGAGAGTTCCAGTCCCGGAAAATCGCGCTTCAGCAATTTCTGCGCACGCGCGGCCGCGCCGGACAGATGACTATCCATGGTCACGACGACGACCCGAACCGGTGTCGCGTCAGCGGGCGAAGTGCGCTTTGGCATCGTAAAGCGTCTCAATGGTTATGGTGGCGACGCCGTTTTCGTTGGCGAAGCGTTCGGTGTTGCGGCGCGCCTTGCCGCGAACGAAGAATGGGATCTTGTGCAGTTCTTTTTCGGCGTCGGCGGCCCAGGTCACCGCGATCTCGGACGCTGCGACCAGCGCCGGCACGGGCTCCGGTTGTTGAGCCGGTTGATCGGTGACGCGGCATGCCCGCGCACCAAGATGCGAAGGAATAGCGCCGTCCTTGAATTCAAAATCATCCTTGAACATCGCCAGCAGATGTTCTTCGAGGCCCATCATCAACGGATGCACCCAGGTATCGAAGATCACGTTGGCGCCTTCAAATCCCATCTGCGGGGCGTAGCGCGCCGGAAAATCCTGGACATGCACCGGCGCCGAGATCACCGCGCAGGGAACGCCGAGGCGCTTGGCGATGTGGCGCTCCATCTGGGTGCCCAGCACCAGTTCGGGCTGCAGCTCGGCGACTTGGGCTTCGACTTCGAGATAATCGTCTGTGATCAGCGGCTCGATGCCATACTTCTTGGCGGCTTCGCGAATCTCACGGCCGAATTCGCGGCTGTAGGTTCCGAGTCCGACGACCTTGAAGCCGAGTTCGTCGGACGCGATCCGGGCGGCGGCAACGGCATGGGTTGCATCGCCAAAGATGAAGACGCGCTTGCCGGTGAGATAGGTCGAATCGACCGAGCGCGAATACCAGGGCAGCCGCGTCGAGGATTCGGCGAGCACCGCCGTAGCGTCGACGCCGGCAAGTTTTGCGACTTCTTCGACGAATTCGCGCGTCGCCGATACGCCGATCGGGATGGTCCTGGTGAAGGGCTGGCCAAACGTCCGCTGCAGCCAGGACGCCGCCTGCCCTGCGATCTCGGGATAGAGCACCACATTGAAGTCGGCCTCGCCGAGTCGGGCAAGATCGGCCGGCGTCGCGCCCATCGGAGCCGTGACGTTGCACGTCGATACCAAGCTTCGTCAGCAACGAGGTGATCTCGGTGATGTCGTCGCGATGACGGAAGCCAAGCGCCGTCGGTCCCAGCAAATTGCAGCGTGGCCGCGCCCCGGCGGCGCGCGGCGCTCGTTGGGTGCCCGGTGCCGGCGCTGACGGCCCAGCCAGCGCGCGCACCAGCTGATAGAACGTCTCGGCAGCGCCCCAATTCTCCTTGCGCTGATAGGCCGGCAGATCGACGGTTACCACCGGAATCGGAAGGTTGAGCGCTCGCGCGAGACCGCCGGGATCGTCCTGGATCAGCGAGCCGGTGCAGGATGCGCCGACAATCATCGCCTGCGGCTGGAAGCGATCATAGGCGTTACGCACCGCGGTCTTGAAAAGTTCCGCGGTATCGCCGCCGAGATCGCGCGCGGAGAATGTCGTGTAGGTCACCGGCGGGCGACGGTCGCGACGCTCGATCATGGTGAACAACAGGTCCGCATAGGTGTCGCCCTGCGGCGCATGCAGCACATAATGCAGGCCCTGCATTCCCGTCGCGACGCGCATCGCGCCGACATGGGGAGGGCCTTCATATGTCCACACCGTGAGCTGCATGGTCATGCCACCAGTTTCGCGCGGCGCACCAGCGGGCGTGCGAACAATTCAGCGAGGTCAGCGGCCTGCTCGTAGCCCTGGATCGGCGTGAACACGAGTTCGATCGACCATTTGGTGGTCATGCCCTCGGCTTCCAGCGGATTGGCGAGGCCCAGCCCGCAAACCACGAGATCGGGCCGCGCGGCGCGGCAGCGATCGAGCTGCAGATCGACATCCTGCCCTTCGGTCAGCGCCACATCGACCGGCAGCAGCTTGAGTTCTTCGGCGAGATGCTCGCGATGCAGATAGGGCGTGCCGACTTCGACCAGCTGCATCGACAATTCGCGCGACAGGAATCGCGCCAGCGGAATTTCGAGCTGGGAATCCGGAAACAGGAATATGCTGCGCCCGGCGAGTTGATCGCGATAACGTACCAAGCGCCCGCTCGGCGCGGACGCGATTCGGTTCGATTACCTTCTCGAACTTCGCTTGCTCGACGCCAAAGGCATCCGCCGCCGCCCGCAGCCACGCGGTGGTCCCTTCCACTCCCAACGGAAACGGCGCCGCCAGACGGGTTGCGCCACGATCCTCAAGAGCGCGTGCGGTATCGGCAAGGAATGGCTGCGCCAGCAGGAATTTGGTGTTCGGCCCAACCGCTGGAAGCGCGAGCGAATTGCGCGGCGGCAGGAAACTGGACCGGGCCGATGCCCAGCGCATCGAACATCCGGACGAATTGGTCCTCGACAACGTCGGCGAGCGAGCCGACCACGAGAAGATGGTCCTCGCCCGCTCCTGAGGGGGGAGCCGCTGGAACGAGCGAGGCGAGACAGGCATCCTCGCCTTGCGTGAATGTTGTCTCGATTCCGCTGCCGGAGTAGTTGAGAATGCGTACCCTCGGCGAAAAGGTCTGCGACAGCCGCAACGCTGCGCGCGACAGATCAAGCTTGATCACCTCGGACGGGCAAGAGCCGACTAGAAACAGCAAGACGGATATCCGGCCGCCGCGCGATCAACTGCGTCACGATGCGGTCGAGTTCATCGTTGGCGTCGGTGAGCCCGGCGAGATCCTTCTCTTCCATGATCGCGGTCGCAAATCGCGGCTCGGCGAAGATCATGACGCCGGCAGCGGACTGGATCAGGTGCGCGCAGGTGCGCGAACCTACCACGAGGAAGAAGGCATCCTGGATTTTACGATGCAGCCAGACGATCCCGGTCAGGCCGCAGAACACCTCGCGTTGGCCGCTCTCACGCCGAACCGGCTTCGGCGAAATATCGGCACCGACCGTGCACCCCTGCACATGCGCATTCATGTCCGGCTCCCCGAATTGGAGGAAACCACTGACAATGCGATGCGCTCGTCGCGGCGTGCCGCGCGCAGCTTCAGGATGAACTGGGTTGCGTTGACGAAATACGACGCGTAGGCCGCAAGCGCGAGCAGCATCTGCTGGCGCGGAGTGCCGAAGCCAGCGAACAGCGCGACGAGATAGGCGGTGTGCAGAGCCAGCACCAGGAAACTGAAGACGTCTTCCCAGAAGAACGCTGGCGCAAACAAATAGCAGCCGAAGACTTCCCGCTCCCAGATCGAGCCGGTGACCATGATCGCGTAAAGCAAAAGCGTTTTGAGCGACGATCGAAGCCGTCGCGACCGCCAATCCGTCTCCGGTCGAGAGATAGCGAGCGACCAGGAACAGGCTGACAAGGAAGACCGCAAACTGAATTGGCGCCAGGATCCCCTGCACCAGGGTCCATTTTGTTGCGTCGCGGCGACGGCGCTGTTCCGGCGTATACAGCGCCTTAAGTGGTTGCGCCGTCGTCGAGACCGGGAATTTCCCGCGCTCCGCCGCCGAAATCGCTGTTCGCAGGCGCAGCGACGGATTTCCTCGCCGAGACTGTAAAGATTATTTGACAGCCTTTCGTCGCAGTGATGCGATATCGGCTGGGGAAAACGAGCGGCTGCCGGCGATTGGGCGCCGTATTGGGGAAAATCTCGATTTGCGACCACTCGAAGATGCACCGCGCCACTCCCTATGTGCGGGCCTGATGACAAGAAGGCTAAACTTCGTTCTGAGAACTGTCAACTAAACCATACGTAAATTAAACTTGACGGTTTTGAAGCGCGAGGACTTAATGTTCGGGGGAGTGAAAAAATGACCGATGTGAACGAGCAATCCTTCTCAGCCGGCATCAATACGGACAGCGCTGTCGCGCAAGCCGCCCGTCCGCAACGCAGCCGGCTTCCCGCACCAATCTGGCGATTTCGACCGACCCTGCAGCCCATCGGCGTGGTTCGCACCATCAGAACGCGGATCATTCCGAAGATCGTGCTGGCGCTTCGCAGCACCCCGAAAGCTCCAGAACCCGCCAAACAGGAAAGCTCGAATGTGATCGCGCAATTCGCCGCATTGGTATTGGGCGACAAGGACGCCGCGGCATTCGCGTTTGTTCAGGCAGATGATGGCTCAGGGCACCTCGGTGGAATCGGTGTTTCTCGATTTGCTCGCGCCGACCGCGCAGCATCTCGGCGAACTCTGGGAATCCGATGCCACTGATTTTGCGAATGTGACGCTTGGCGTCGGTCGCTTGCAGCTCATCATGCGTCAGCTTGGCGATATGTTTTTTGAGCGGGCAAGCCCTTCCGACGGCGGCAAATCGGCGCTGCTAACGACAATTCCCGGCGAGCAGCACAGTTTCGGATTATCGATGGTGGCCGAATTCTTCCGGCGCGCCGGCTGGAATTTGTGCACCGGACCGTTTTCTTCGCACCAGGAGCTGACATCTCTTGTGCATAACCATTGGTTCGACGTCGTCGGATTCTCCGTCAGCAGCGATCGCAGGCTCGAAGAGCTCAAGCAGGACATTCATGATATCCGCCGCGACTCGCGCAACAAGAACGTCGGCATCATGCTCGGCGGCCCGATGCTGGCCCTTGACCCCGGTCTCGTGGCATCGATGGGCGCCGATATGATGTCGCTCGACGCCACCACCGCGCCGCAACAGGCGCGCGACCTGATCGAACAGATGAAAAAATAGCCGGCACGCCTCCTTATCGCTTGGTTTTCGAAAGGAGTACGGCGATGATGCCGGCAAGTAGCAGCGAAAAGAACTGCGAAGCGATGTTAACGGGAACCTCGGGAGAGCGCAGACATGACGGTTGCCATGGCGGACGATTCCTTGCCGGTCAGCGTCGTCACCGCACTATATCTCCGCACCAAGACCCTTCATCTCGAGGCCGAGCGTTCCGGTATCATTCGCGACCTACTGCGCGGCAACGCGCAGTCGCGACGGCTACATCCTGCTGCTGCGAAATCTGCTGCCTGCCTATCGGGCGATGGAACAAGGTCTTGCTCGCCATCGCAAAACACCCGGCATCGGAGCCCTCGCGAATTACCGGCTCGACCGCGCGCCTGCGATCGAGTCGGATCTCGCCGCCCTTTGCGGTGAAGCCTGGCAGCATGACATTCCACTGCTTCCCGCCGGTGACCGTTACGCCCGCCGCATCACGGAGGCCGCGCAAGGCAACGGCGCGCGGCTGATCGCGCATGCCTATACGCGGTATCTCGGCGATCTCAGCGGCGGACTGATCCTGCAACGGCTGCTGGCGCGATCGCTGGCGCTCCGGCCCGCCGAATTGTCGTTCTATGATTTTCCGAGATATCCCGATCTGGCGGCGCTCAAGGCCAGCGTATCGCGATGCACTCGATCGCGCGGGCGCACTCGCCGGCGAGCAGGAGGCTGTCGTCGAGGAAGGCGCCCTCGCCTTTACGCTCAATATCGACCTGTCCTGCGCCGTGCAGGCAGCCCTGCAACCGGCCACCAACGCCGCGGAATAGATCGCCGGGGCAGCTCGCATTTATTGTCTTGGAATCGCCGCCGCCGGAGGTGCGCGACGAGTGCCAGATCAAATGCTCCAGCACCTCCGCCGTCCGGAGCGTTGAGTTGCGTACGCTTTCAAGCATCTCGGCGATACGCCCGGTCTCGACGCCGTAGGTAATTTCCAGCGCCGCAAGCTGAGCGTTCTCGACCACCGACGATAACAGGTTTTGATAGACAAGGTCGGTCTTCGAAATCGAGCCGCACGCTGTTGATGCGGTGGCTCTTGATGATTCCTTCCTGAAATCGGCTGCGCGCTGCCTCGGCGGCCTTGCGGTCGGTAATATCGGAAAATATCAGCACGAAGCCAAGCACACGATCACGCGAAGGCTCTACAGGTTCGGCGCGGATCATCAGCGGCTTTTCGCGGTTGCCTTCGCTTCGCAACAACAACTCACCGCGCCAGGCGCGGCGATGGTTGAGGAGTTCGCCAACATTCCAGATGAAATCCTCCGGGCGATGAAATGCTGCGGCAAGGTCCTCCAGCCGCAGCAGCGCCTGATCGTTCTTCGGCAGCATGGACTTGAAGGCGTCGTTCAAGAGCAGAATCTTGCCCTCGATATCCGCGATAATGACCGGCTGCTCCGAAATCCTGATCTGACTGCTGAATTTTTCGAGTTGATCTTGCGCGATCAACGTACGGACCGCACGCGACTGCAGCACGATATCGGCGACCGACTGGCCGATCAGGCGAGCCGCGGCGAGATCCGCCGGCGTCCAAGGCTCTGACGTGCCTTCCACCAACTGATGCCACTGTGCAAAGGACCGGCGCGGCGACAGATCAGCCGGATTATCGCCGATCACCACCGGCGACAACGGATCGCCGCCCCAGGTAACGGTTCGGATGCGCTCGGGACGAAACCAGATCAGGAACTCTCCGGGATTGTCCGAGATCGGGGTGGCGACGATCCCGCTAGCTTCCTTGATAATACGTTCGAATTCGGGAACGTCGCTTCCCAGTGACGCCGTGGAAAAAACCGGTAAGCGTGGATGAGCATCGAGCCAAGCGCCGATTTCGCGGATTTCCTGGGTACCGGGAACCTCACCGGTCGTAATGACCTGGCCTTCGTAGATCAGTGCGCTTCCGCTGGCGCCGAGCGGTTGCAGGATCGATTGCGAGCTGTCGAAAATCGCCGCGCGCCAATCGCCCTCGCGCGAGATCGCCTCGATCATGCGCTGCTCAAGGCGTTGAACGAACAGCTCCGACTGGCTCTGCGCAAAGCTTTCGAGAGCGGCAATTCGTGTCGCGATCGCTTCGGCGAGAAGCTCGCATACCGCGCGCATCTCGAAATGAATGAAACGCGGCTCGTAATGGTGGCAGGCCACCAATCCCCACAGCTTGCCGCCAACTACCAGTGAGACCACCAGCGTGGCGCCGACACCCATGTTCTTCAGATATTGCAGGTGAATGGGTGACATGCTGCGCAGGAAACAAAGCGACATGTCGAGATCACGCCCGGTCAGCGGCGAAAGCCGCGGCTGCAGCGGCACTGGCTCATAGCCGACATCGACCAGCACGCGAACGCGGGTACGCTCATACAGCCGGCGCGCCATCTGCGGAATATCGGACGCCGGATACCAGTTGCCGAGATAAGCCTCGAGTTCCGGCTTGCGGCGCTCGGAAAAGACTTCGCCGTGACCTTCATCGTCGAACCGGTACACCATCACGCGGTCGTAACCGGTGCGTTCCTGAAACAGGGTCGCGGTGTCGTCGCACAGCGTGCGAAGCGTCGAAGCACCGCGAATTTTATCCAGTGCGCTTGCGATCTGCCGCGACAGATCGACCGATGGCCCTGCGCGCTCGAGTTCAATGACAAGGCCGCCTTCCGGTGGCCGATGCAGCAATCCGTCGAATTCCGCTGACGGTTTGCCGATACGGCACCGCACCGCGATCGGCATGCCCTGCGAGGTCGGATCCAGATGCGGCAGAATGCGCAGCAACAGATCGCCGTCGAGATCGGCCAACTGCATTCCGACGATTTGCCCGAGGTTCAGAAACGCGGCTGCGTTGGCGCTGGCCTGGATGACTCTGTGATCGGGCTCGCTGATAACCAACAGCGCGCCGTGCGGCTGAATGGAGCCCGCGAGATGAATCTCTTCCCGTTCGCAGTTCGAAAGATCGGCTTTTCCGAACGCTGGGGTCGCGAGGGAATTGGACGCCAATTCAGTCCTCAGATGGTTCCTCGGAGTCCGGCCCCTTGTCTTCGAGACCGTATAGATTGAGCTTTGCATAAAGGCTCTGCCGGCTCAATCCCAATAGCTCCGCGGTTGCAGTGCGGTTGCCACCGGCCAATTCGAGCGCCTGTTTCACATAATGCTGCTCGACGATACTGACCGTGTTCTTGACAAGTTTGCGCAGCGACGATTTGCCGATTTGCTCGCTGACCGAACCGAGCGCGCTCCGCAGCATGTCGCCTTCCCCATAAGCGGGCAGCCTGCGGGCCACGTTGCGAAGCAGCACGCCGACATGTTTCTGTTCTTCGCTGTCATTCTGCGCTGCGGAAATTTCAATCTCGGTATCGGTTCCGAGTTCACCGCGAATTGTCGTGGTGAAGAGCCTGACCGTTCCGTGCCGTTGGATATTGGCGAGCAGCGCGTTCAAATCCGCGCCCGGCTGCCAAAGCCATCGCCCCAGCGACTCGCCGATGGCCGACCCCTTCGCCCCGATCTGAACCAGATCGAGGAAGGCCTGGTTGGCGTGCTGGATGATGCCCTTCTCGTCCAACGCCACAAAGCCATCCGGCAGCCGATCGACCAACTTCTCAATGGTCGAACCGGCGGCCTGTTCGCGTTCGACGGGCGCATTCGCCGCGGCGGTAAACTGCAGCAAAAACACATGGCCGGGATCGGAAGCGATCAACGACCCGCGAAGCATCCACGATTTTGCGTCCGGTCCGAGGTGCACCAGAATGCTGAGCGCCTTGCCCCGTTCGCGTACCCGGTTGAGCATTTCACGAACCGCTTCACGGTCCTCCGACGCCACGTCATGAAGAAACTCTCGGCCGGCCAGATCTTCATTGCGACGCCGCGACGAGTTCAGCGCTTCCACCGCGGAGCGATTGGCCTCGACGATACGCAAGTTGGCCGGGGACACGATCACGACGGCTTCGTCGGAGGCGTCGAAAACCAGACGATAGCGGGTCTCGATCTCGCGAAGCTTCCAGTAATCACGCTCCATGGTCTGCTGGGCGGCGATCAGGCGCGACTGCAATTCGGCCACCGCCTGCAGGTTCTTGCCGATCGCCAGCATTCCGGCCCTGCCGCCGAGCAGAACGGTCGTGAATTCCATCGGGATTTCGAGACCGCTCGGAAATCGCTGATTGATCTGGCGGAATGCGGAAATGCCGCTGGCGCGCGCATCGTCAACCATGCGCTTGACTTTGTCGCCGCCCAGGTCGCCGGCGATTTCGACCCACGGACGGCCGAGCCAGCCATCGACGCTTTCGCCCTGCATGGCCGGCGACAGGGTCGCCTCGCGGATCACCCCCTCCATGTCCAGAAGCAGGGTGATGTCAGGTTGCATTGTCGGTATGGCGGCCATTTCAGCCTTCTATGTTGTCTATTCGCAGGAAGCTGACCATCCAGCATCTGATGGCTTGTCATCGATAATGCAAGCAATGCGCCAACGGAACCTGACACTGTCGGGTTACCGACCTACAGGATTGCGCAGAGCTGGCCGCTAAAGTCAAGAAATGTCTTTGTTTTGAGGGATTTGATTGTCAAATATACTTTACAATGGCGGGAACGACGGTGCGGAGCCGCCGTTGATACCGACGCAATCCCGGTCGAGACGGCGCACCCCTGCTTAAGTCTTGCTCAAAGACGCGTCAAAAAATGACAACAATGTTTGATATTTCGAAGTGTCCAAGTATCTTTACGATATCGAATCCGAAACAGTAAGGCGAGAAGTCAGGGAGAACGATGTGGTGACCAAACATTCCTTAGTTTTAGCTTGTCTTGCAACGGCCGTGACCTTGTCGAGTGCCTCCGCCCAGGATGCCGCCAAGGGCGAACAAGTCTTCAAACAGTGCATGACCTGTCACCGCATCGGGCCCGATGCCAAGAATCTGATCGGTCCGGTGCTGACCGGCGTGATCGGCCGGCAGTCCGGCACCGCGCCCGGCTTTGCCTATTCGGCGCTCAACAAAGCTGCCGGCGAGAACGGACTGGTGTGGTCGAACGATCTGATCATGCAGTATCTGCCGGATCCCAACGCGTTCCTGAAGAAATTCCTGACCGACAAGGGCAAACCCGAGCTCGCCACCGGCGTCACCAAAATGACGTTCCATCTGGCGGACGAGCAACAGCGCAAGGACGTGATCGCCTATATCGACACATTCTCGGAAAAGAAGAACTAGATTATCGGCCAACCAATCGCAGCATCGATCGTCGCTGGCGCTATCGGCGCCAGCGTCGATTTAGATCGACCAGATGCGCCAGACCGGCGGCCGCGAGACTGCCGCAGCACAACTCCCAGCCGGCGCCACCGAGCGACAGGCGCAGCGCCAGCAACAGAAACGCACCGGCGCATAGATTGGGTAGCAGATCGCCCGGCGAGACGCCGCGTCCCGTGGATCGCCAGAAGATCAGCCAAAAACGCCGCCTCGATCGCCACGATGACCAGGATCAGATCGACAAGGCGTCCGCTCGCGAACAACTCAGCCATCAGTCAACCATCACATGCCGGCGATATCGGAGCAACGCTTCGGGCCGTTACGAAAATGGCCCGTTCAAGCGAACGACCGTCAGATTGAGAAACGCGGCGAACGAAACCCACAGCAGATAAGGCACCAGATAAAGGCTCGCGGGTTTCGCAAAGCGCCAGAACACGATGATCGGCAGCAAGATCGACAGCCAGAGAAAGGCGACCTCGACAAGCGCCCAATCCGGCCGCTTCAACGCAAAGAACAACAGGCTCCAGAGCACGTTGAGAAATCCGTTCAATGCAAACAAGCCGATGACCCATTCACGTTGCACGCGGTTGTCGGCGTTGCGCCAGGCATAGACCGCGGACACCGTCGCCAGCGCGAAGATCACCGTCCAGGCGGGACCGAACAGCCAGTCCGGCGGCTGCCACGACGGCTTCAGCAGGCTTTGATACCAAATTCCGGTATCTGTCAGCGTGCCGCCCAGCGCGCCGATGAAGATCGCAACGGCGGCGGCCGTCAGGACAGGCTTCCAGAAACTGCCCCGCGCCACCATTACGCCGATGCCAGCCCAGCCATGTGGGCAAGATTCTTGAAGAAGATCCTGATATGCGCGATCGGTTTGGCGCGGACGAGTTCCTTGTTCATATAGGCATCCCAGGTCAGCTTCTGGACGTCGCGATCCCGGCAGATGCTGACGAAGCGTTCGCGGCGGCGATCGTTGGAATACCAGTACCACTGCATCACGCCCAGGATCCAGAACACGATGCCGTGCATCCGCATGAAGCGCTTCCGCGCCGTGCGCAGCGCTTTGGCGTCGCCGGTTTCCAGGAATTCATGAACCGCCTCGGCGGACAGCCGCCCCCCGATCATGGCATAATAAATCCCCTCTCCCGACGCCGGCGCCACCACGCCCGCGGCATCGCCGGCGAGCAGGACGCTGTGGCCATCGTCCCAACGCGGCAGCGGATGTAGCGGGATCGGTGCGCCTTCGCGGCGAATGGTTTCGGAACCGCTCAACCCGGCCGCGTCGCGCAGACCGCCGACGGAGTCGCGCAATGAAAACCCTTTGCAGGCCGACCCGGTGCCGACGCTGACGGTGTCGCCATGGGGAAATACCCAACCGTAAAAATCCGGCGAGACGGTGCCGCGATAATAAACGTCGCAGCGTGTGCCATCGAAACTGGATTCTACCGGCGGCGAACGAACGATCTCGTGATAGGCAAACACATAAGGTAGCCGATCGGCACCGGGCAGACACTGGCGCGCGACGGCGGATAGCGCGCCATCGGCGCCGATCAGCGCGCGCGTTTGAACGGCTTTTGCCGTCACGGTTCCGTCGGCCCCGCGCTCCTCGTAATGCACGATGGTTTGTCCTGCTTCGTCGCGCTCGAAGCGTTTGAACAGCCCGGTTCTGCCTGATAGCGCCGGCCTGCGCGGCGCGCTCCCGCAGCCATTCATCGAACACATCGCGATCGACCATACCGACAAAGCCACCATCGATCGGCATATCTACCTGTTTGTCCGATGGCGATACCATGCGCGCGGAGTTGACGCGGGCGACCAGCAGATGATCGGGAATCTCGAAATCGCGGATCAGCCGCGGCGGAATAGCGCCGCCGCAAGGCTTGATGCGCCCGGCGCGATCAAGCAACAGCACCTTCCGCCCGAGCTTGGCGAGGTCGTGCGCGGCGGTCGCGCCGGACGGTCCTCCACCGACGACCACCACATCGAATGTTTCGGAAGCTGTCATCATCCCGCTCCTCCCGCGATCGCATTGGCCGACAGAACGGCCAACGTCCCATGCCGCGTCATGGCGCGCCGGCGCACGATGAACCCAGACCGCCATGACAGCCGCGACCACAAACAGGCCAGCCTCGGATGCAAAGACCACGGCGTAGGACAAAGCCGGCGATGCCAGCAGATAATGCGCGACATCGCTGGCCAGCGTTCCCAGGAAGCCGCCGATGCCGAACGCAAACGCCTGCGCCGCGCCCCATAGGCCCATGCGCACGCCTTCGCGCTTTTCGCCGCCGGCGCCGACCAGCGCCATCATTGATCCGATCGCGGCGACCGCGTAGGCGCCGTTGGTGACGCCGAGCATGAAGACGGTTTCCCGCAGCGGCCAGGACGGCCCGACCACCGCCGCCGCGGCCAGACATAACAATGCGACCGCCGACGCCAGGCAGCCGCCGAGGTCCACATCTGCAAATTGCCGCGCGACCGCGGATAAAGCGCGCCGATCAACGGAACCAACGCCATCCCGATCAGCGTGCCGCCATGCTGGACGCCGGAAAGCTTTGTGGTTTCGACCCGGCGTGAAGCCGAACACGCCGCCGGCGAAGGGCTCGAGGATCAGATCCTGCGCGCTATAGGCCAGCATCGAGACGAACACGAAAATCGCGAATCGCCGCGCTTTCGGCTCGGCCCATACTTCCATGAAGGCCTCGACGGAACGAGGATTTTTGGGGTAGCACTTTTTGTGCGAATGGTGCGGCGATGACGGTGGCCATACGCGGCTCGATGCCCCACACCCCGATCATGGTCAGGATCATTGCCGCGATCGGAGACGCATCCGGAGACAACCACGAGCCTCAGCGGCGAGAACGGATCCAGCATCTGGCCGGCAACACCGGTCGTGATGATAAAACCAGCGATCATCATTACCCAGACCAACGTCGCCGCCGCGGCGCGTCGCTTTTCATCGGTCCGCTTGGCCAACAACACCAACAGCGACGTGCCGGCGGCGCCGACCCCCGCGCCGATCAGGCAGAATGCAACGACCGCGAGCGCAACGCCGAACAGCGGATGCGTCTCCATCCACGCGGTGGCGACGGCGGCGAGCAGCCCGCCGGTCGCAAGAACCGCCATGCCGCCCACAATCCATGGCGTTCGTCGGGCCCCGAGATCCGAGCCGTGGCCCCACGCCGGCCGGAACACCTGAAGCACATAATGAATTGCAACCAGCGCGCCCGGCAGGATCGCGGGCATCGCCAGTTCGACCACCATCACGCGATTGAGCGTCGAGGTCGTCAGCACCACGATCGCGCCGAGCCCGGTCTGAACCAGGCCGAGCCGGATGATGCCGAACCAGGAGAGGACGGGACGGGCTTGTTCATGCGTCATCCTGCCCTCATCGAAGCCAGCGCGAAAGCGCTGATCAGCATGCCCACCACGTAGCAGCTGATCCCGGTGCCGTTGTACCAGGGCGCGCGCTCACGCGGCTTTTTCAGGAAATGCGCCATCAGGAAAAACTGGGCGACCAGCAGCGCGCCGACCGCGGCCGCATAAAACGGCCGCTGCCACGTCAGCAACAGGGTGACCACCGCGATTTGCGGAACGGCCATCACGAGACAGGCGAAGCGCGCGGCATTGCCGACGCCGAGCAGTACCGGCAGCGAATCGATTCCCATCCGCTTGTCGCCCTCGACGGACTTGAAATCGTTCAGCGTCATGATGCCGTGCGCGCCGACGCTATAGAGCAGCGCAATCACAACGATGCGCCAGTCCGGAGCCGATGCGCTCATCACGGCAGCGCCGGTGAACCAGGGCAATCCCTCATAACAGAGCCCGCACGCCGCATTGCCCCACCAGCCGTTCTGCTTCAGCCGGATCGGCGGCGCGCTGTAGGCCCAGGCAAGGACAAGCCCGACGATCGCCGCGACAAATCCCCAGGTGCCGAGCACCGTCGCCAGCAGCAACGATAAGGCGGTCCACACCACCGCGATATAAAGGCCCCAGCGGCCGGGAATGCGACCTGACGGGATCGGACGTTCCGGTTCGTTGATGGCGTCGACATGCCGGTCATACCAGTCGTTCACGGCCTGACTGGTGCCGCACACCATCGGACCGGCAAGCAACACGCCGGCGACGATCAGCGGCCAGCGCTGGCCCGGCGCAACGCCCGACGAAACGATGCCGCAGCCCAGCGCCCACATCGGCGGAAACCAGGTGATCGGCTTGAGCAACTCCAGAACCACCGACGGTGCAGGATGCGTCACGACGGCGCTATTCATCTTCGGCCTCCCCTTCCGCGGCGTGCTCGGCCAGACCAAACCGCCGAAGCTTGACGTAGAGGCTCTGGCGGCTGAGGCCGAGCATCTCGGCCGCCGACGCGCGGTTGTCGCCGGTCAATTCCAGCGCCGCCTCGATCGATAGCTTTTCGATCACGTCGGTGGCCTCGCGCACCAGGTCCCGCAACGGCACGCGGCCGATCAACTCCGTCAGTTGCGCTACCGAGCGCGGCAGTTCGCGTTGCGAAGCCGTCGTCGCCGACAAGCCGCTTCTCGACATTCCTGATCGCAAAGCCGAAGCCGGGCTTGTCTTCATTGTCGGCCAAGGACACCGCCGAAACTTCGACCTCGGCCATCGCGCCATATTCGCCGCGCAATCCCGTTGAGAACAATCTGATCGAGCCGTTCTGGCGAAGGTTGGCGAGCGCCACGCTGAAATCGACGCCGGCGCGGCCAAGCCACCGATCCAGCAATTCGCCGCGAGACTGCTCGGCGCTGTTGAGCTGCGCCATTTCGAGAAATGCGAGATTGGCCCTGACTACGCGACCGTCATATTGGGTAATGACGAGGCCATCGGGCGCGACGTCGAAATACCGCAGCAGCATCGAGGTTGCCTTCAGGGCGCCCCCTTCCGCGGGCGCCTGCGACGACAGCCGAACCAGGAACAGTGACGCATTCTCCTGACGAAACAGCGACGCGGCCACGCCGCATTCGCGTTGCCCTTTGGCGAGATGCACCCGCGCGGTGTGGTCGCGCCCGGTGGCGCGGACATCGGCCAAAAGCCGTTCGACAACGGGGGCACCGGCGGCATCGAAATGACTGACGAAAGCTCGATTTGACGCAGCTGTGGCGCATTTTCGTCGAACAGCGCCAACGCGGCCGGATTGGCGTCGAGGATCGCGTTGCTGGAGCCATCAACGATCATGACCGCTTCCGACGAGACCTGGAACAACAGCCGATAACGCGTTTCGGCATGCCGCAGCCGGACATAGTCCCGCTCCATCGACTGCTGCGCATTGATAAGCCGCTGCTGCATCGCCGCGAGCGGTCGCAGGTCGCGGCCCACGACCACAAAACGGTCTTCGCGCCCGATATCGATCGCCGAGTAAAGCACCGGAATATCCTGCCCGCCGGGCGACGCATGGTTGACCTGGCGCCAGCCGGACGATTTGCGTGCAGCGGCATCCCGAAGCAACTCCCCTGACTTTTGCGCTGGTGTCGGGGGTCACGATCTCCTGGAGTTTCGAACCGAGCCACCGGCCATGGCCGTCCAGTTCGAGCGACAGCTCCTCCTTGTTGAAGGCGACGTCGCGAATGAAGCCTTGCGCATCGACCACAACCGCGACGTCGGTCGCGGCCGCGATCAACTTCGCGGCGGACTAGTGCACCGAGATCCCCCAGTGACTCCTTCGGAGATTTGAACACTTGCACCAGGGCAAATATCCTCCAACAACCAATGGTCCTCCAATGCGGCGTCCTTCCCGGTCAGTCTTCTTGTTTGCCGCGGACGGATACCGCGCGGAAATGACGTTCTGCGCTCGCCGCGGCATCGTTCCGTTTCAAATCAGACGGACTTGAACCGGCAAGACCAGGGAAATTCGCGCACGCCCGCTTCATGCAATCCGCAAGCGTGCGCGTTCTGAGTTGGCGGAGCGACCTCAGCCCGCTCCTTACCTCGGCAATGCCAGTCCGTGCTTGACGCCCCAGTCGAACCAATTGTCGACGACGGTTCCGGACAGCAGGATTCCGATGCCGCCGCAAAGCGGGCACAGCACCGCAAACCACCAGGCCCAGCGATGGATCGATTCAGCCGTCGCGTTGAAGCCCATGGTCCAGCGCCAGAACAAAGCCGCCCGCTCCAGCGCCGTTCCGCGATCGACGATCTGCTCGATTTCGCGTTCGCCGCCGTATCGGCTCACCGCAAGGATGGTGGCGCCATGCATCGCGAACAGCAACGCCGATCCGTACAGGAACGCGATCGAGAGCATGTGGAACGGATTATAGAAAAGGTTGCCGTGGGTGATGGAAAAGTTGTTGGTCCAGTCGAGATGCGGAAAGATCCCGAACGGAACGGCTTCGCTGAAATGGCCCATCAGCAGCGGGCGGATAAAGCCCAGCACCAGATAGAGCCAGATCGCAGAGGCGAACGCCCAGGATACATGGGTGCCCATGCCGAGCGCCCGCGCGCGCCGGTAGGTGCGGGTCCACCACAGCAGGATCGACGTGGTCAGGAAGAAGCCGGCCATCAGCCACCATCCGCCTTCCTTCAGCGGCGGAAAGCTGATGCCGTATTCGGGCTTCGGCGGATCGAGCGAAAGCCAGGGCAACTGCCTGACGAATTCGATCGGGCTCCAGTTCACCGAGGCCATCATGTTGAGGCCGATGATCTCGATCGCAACGATGCCGCACATGATCGAAGTAAGACCGAGGAAGCCGAGATAGATCGGGCCGACCTGGGCATCACCGAGTTTTCCGAGCCAGTAGTTGAACCGGCCCTCCCCGGTACGAACCCAGGTTCCGGGCTGCAAGGGAATGCCCGGATAGATGCTGCTGCGCACCTGCACCTGGGTGAAGAAGTTTTGATATTGGGCCATGACAAGGTCTCTTTTCTGATGACCGGATTTAGTTGGAGGACCAGATCGGAAGATTGCGCCACCAGTTCCACCATTCGGACCAGGCATTGCCTTCCGACCACAACGGACCGCTGATCACGATGCAGATGGCGCTGAACGCCACCGCCGACAGCGCCACGAACAATCCGAGGCGATGGATTCCGATGGTGCCGACCGAATAGCCGATCAGATCGCGGAAGATGGTGTTTTCATGCTCCGGCGATTTGACTGGCTCGCCTTTGTCGGGATTGGTCGACGACAGGATCAGGCCGCCATGCAGCGCCAGCGCCAGGCACGTCGTGAAGAAGAACGTGATCGCGATCATATGCGCGGGATTGTAGTGGAAGTTGCCGTAGGTGTAGCCGGTGTTCGACACCCAATCGAGATGACGTGATGATGCCGTAAGGGAAACCGTAGCTCCATGAACCCATCAGCACCGGCCGGATCACCACCAGCGTGAAGTAGGCAAAGATCGCGAAGCTGAATGCGAACGGCACGTGATAGCCGATGCCGAGCTTGCGGCAGATTTCGACTTCGCGCAGCGCCCACGAGACGAACGCGCCCAAGGCACAGATCGTCACGATCTGCCAGATGCCGCCTTCCTGCAGCGGCGCGAACGACAGGCCGTATTTGGCATCGGGCGGGTTGACGCTGATCTGCCAGAGATTCCAGGTCGGGCCGAGCGCGGTGTTCCACAGGATCATCGCGATTCCGACCAGCGCAAAGAACGCCGTCGTCATCCCGAAGAACCCGACATAGAAAGGACCGACCCAGAAGTCGAACAGGTCGCCTCCGATGAGCGTTCCGCCGCGAACGCGGTATTTTCTTTCAAAGCTGAGCATTGCCATCGATCGTTCCTCCGCGTGCGAATCTGGAAATCAAACGCATCGTTCATCAGGTAGCTACCGGAAGCGGACGAGTCCGGCCGCTCGATCCGAGCCTCGTCCGTTCCGGTACGCAGTCAGTCATGCCATCAGGACGGCATGACTGGTGGTGTGTACGGCAGAGTAATCTCTCCCGTCTTCGCCGGACCCTTGCGGGGGCCGTCCAACCAGTTGAACCGGTCGGTCGAGAGCAGGATGAAGTGGATCACGATCGCCAGTCCAAACAGGAACGTGAAGAGCATGACCAACGCACGCCGCGGATCGAACAGAAGCCAAATTCGCCACATGTTTTTCTCTCCTTATGTCAGTAACGAGAGAGAAACACTGGCGAGGTGCTGGATGCCGTCCATCGCCGCTTTGTAACCGCCGGGGCCAGGCAGCCAGGGACGCCACATCCAGGCGAGGATGTGAGCCACCACCGCGACAGCCACGAAGAGAAAGAAACTCGTCATGAATATCGTGTGGAATTCCTTGGCTTCGGCTTCGGATAGCCCCGAGATGGAACCGTCCTTCATTTGGTATTCCTCCTAGTAATGGCCTTGCGGCCGTTCGCCGCCCGAGCGTGGGCGACAGCGAATGCCGGATCTCCTGAGATACGGCAGTTTCCGCCCGGCACCGCCGAACGAAAATCCCCGATTACAAACCCATGAACGACGAGGCCACCAACACGCGCGCCGCGCTGCTGGCTTCCCTGAAAATCGACTCACGGCGACCTGACGGATCGACAGCCTGCCGCTCTGCGCCAAGGCATGACCCGCGTCAGCATCGCGCGCAGCAGAAACAGCAGGTAGCAGGCGCCGAACATCATCCGCGACTCGATGTTCCAGCTCGCGACGAACCCCTTCGAACGACGGCCGGTATCGACATAGTCGGACATCGACGTCACCTCCCGATTATGGTGCTGCGCATAAAATTGCGGCATCACCGGAAACAGATTTGCTTCGATCATTCTCATGCCGGCTGCCCATCCATCAGCGCGGCTCGCGCGCTTCGTGACGAAATCAGTGGTGACGCGCCCTTCGCCGGCTCGGCGCGCGCCGCTTTCGGCGGCATCGCGCAGGCGTTTGGCGGCAGAGATGCGCACCAGCACCGGATGGGCTTCCAGCACTTCATCGAGCAGCGCCTTGGCCTCGTCGCTCCAGAGAATTTCCTCATGCAGCCGCGCCGGCGTCGGATCGACGCGATCGAGGTCGGCCGCCAGCGGGAGAATGTTGAACAGCGCGTCGAACAACGCGTTGCAGACTTCCTGCACCAGATAGGTCGCGCCGGAATAGCCCATGAACGGCGTGCCGGTATGGCGGCGGATCACCGCGCCTGGGAAAGACGCCGGAACGTAAATCGCGCGGCCGCCGGCTTCGGCCAGGTACATGCGCTCGTTGTAGCTGCCGAACAGAATCAGCGGCGGCGTTCTCGCGTACGGCGCTCCGAACCGCCTCATTGTCCGGCTTGACGCCGGCCTTGCGCGCAAACGAAAACGTGCACGGCAACCCCATTTCGGTTTCGAGGAAATTTCGCACGCCGCGGGCATAGGTTTCGTTGGCGACGATGGCAAAGCTCGCGGTTCCGAAGAAATCCTGCGTCACCGAGCGCCAGAGATCCCACAGCGGCTTGATCGTGGTGTGCTTCTCGCGTTCGATGAACGGCTCGGGATCGATGCCGAGCAATTCGCCAAGCTTGCGCAGGAATTTGGTGGTCGAATGCAGGCCGATCGGCGCCTGCAGATACGGACGCTCCAGCGCCTCGCACAGCATCCGGCCGAATTCGCGGTACATGCAGACATTGACGTCGGCATTCACCAGCTTCGGGATGTCGGCCAGGTGGCTGCCGAGCGGAAACACCATGTTCACGTCGGCGCCGATGCCCTCGATCAGCCGGCGAATTTCGGCGAGGTCGGACGGCATGTTGAAGGTGCCGTAGATCGGCCCGATGATGTTGACCCGGGGCTTGACGCCTTCCGCGCGCGGCTTGCGCTCCGGTATTTTCTTGACGCCGTATTCCTTCCAGAGCCAGACGATGGCGCGGTCGGCGCTCTGCCACTGGTCCTCGTCGATGGTGCGCGGCAGGAACCGCTTGATATTGGTTCCCTCCGGCGTCACGCCGCCGCCGATCATCTCGGCGATCGATCCGGTCACGACCACCGCCGGCAAATACGGATCGAGCACGCGATGCGCGCGCTTCATCGCGCCTTCGGTGCCGGTCTGCCCGAGTTCTTCTTCGCCGAGCCCGGTGACCACGATCGGCAGCTCATGCGGCGGCAGCGCGTCGGTGTAATGCAGCACCGAGGTGACCGGCAGGTTCTCGCATCCGACCGGGCCATCGATGATGACCTGCATGCCCTTCACCGCGGTGAAGGCATAAACCGCGCCCCAATAGCCGCCCGCGCGATCATGGTCGAGGACGAGCATCAGATCATCTCCTCGGCTTTGCGCTTCTTGGCCTGGGCTTCGATCTGCTTCTTGTATTTCTCCCGGAAGGCGACGTTGTCCTTTGGCGTGTCTTCCCAGACGCCGGCGGCATGGCCTTCGCCGACGTCGCCAAAGAATTCCTTCATCTCGTCGAAGCGGGATTGATTGGCGAGCGCGGCGTTGACGACCTGCGCCAGCGAGCCCGCGCCGGCGACGCCGAACAGCGGCCGCGCCGAAATCAGATTGGTGAAGTAGAGCGACGGGATCGCCTTCTGCCTTGGCTTTTTGCACCACCGGCGTGGTGCCGATCGCCAAGATCCGGCTTGAACTCATCGACCGCCGCGAGATCCATCTCGAGCGAGGCGCGGTACTGGACCCGCGTGCCCCTGGCTTCCAGCCATTCGCGATCAGGATCGGACCATGGCGTCCGCGGACAGGCGGTGCCGACATAGGGCACATGCGCGCCGCTCTCGATCAGCAGCCGCGCGACCAACAGCTCGGAGCCTTCATAGCCGGACGACCGTGATTCGGGCATCGATCGGCTTCGCCGCCAACGCCGCCTTGATCATCGGCAAGAAGCGATTCTTGGCGGCGTCGATCTTGTCGCGCGCGACGTTGCAGGCGGTGCCGATCGATTCCAGCCAGGCTTCGGTGCCGTCATGTCCGACCGGCGCGGAGCCAACGATCTTTCGTCCGGCGAGATCGAACTGGCGGAAGCTTGCGGTATAGAACGGATGGATGGCCGCAACGACCGAACAATCGAGCGCCGCATAGAGCTCGCGCCACTCGCGGGTCGGCACCACGGGGCCCGCGGCGAGCCCGAGCGGCTCCAGCATCATGCCGATACCGACGGGATCGGCGGGAAACATCTCGCCGACCAACGTCACGGTCGGCCGCTCGCTCTTGCCGCCGCGCGGCGCCTGCACCGGCCCCTGCTCGACTTCCTTGCGGGCATATTCGAGCATCGCCGCCGCCAGCACGTCCTTGGCCTCGGCATGGGTCGGCACGCCAAAGCCGGGCACATCGATGCCGATGATCCGCACGCCGTTGATTTCGTCCGGCAGCAGATCGAGCGGCACGCCGGACGCCGTTGGCACGCAGAGATTGGTAATGATGATGGTGTCGTAGAGTGCGGGATCGGCGAGCTTGAACACCGCCTCGCGGATATCCTCGAACAGCTTGCCGGTGACCAGCGTCTCCGAATTGAAGGGAACGTAACCCACCGTGCGCCGCGCGCCATAGAAGTGCGACGTAAAGGTCAGGCCGTAGACGCAGCAGGCCGAACCCGAAAGGATCGTCGCGGTGCGGCGCATCCGCAGGCCCACCCGCAGCGAGCCGAATGCCGGACACATGCTTTGCGGCTGGTCGTGCGGCCCCTTGGGATAATCGGCGGCATAGCGATCGAGAATGTCGCTCTTGCCGGCCGCGCTGGCTGCGGCCTTCAGCTCGGCAGCGCCGGCGTGACAGCCCAGGCCGTCGCTCTTGGTTGCGGCCGCGTTGATGGCCGGCGTCGCGGCGACCACTTCGTCAACGGCAATATCCACCTCGACGGGCTCATTCACGACAGACTCAGCTATCGCGCCGGCGTATCGGGGCAGGATGACGTTCATGTCGCGCTCCGCATCATGGCTGGTCTCACGCGGCGTCGTAGACGACTTCGAGCGACGGCTTGTCGATGACGGACTTGCCGCACATGTCTTCCATCGTCGCAGGTTCGAGCACGACGCCGCGGCCGACGACTTCGCCCTTGAACAGGCCGAGCAGGCCGTCCTGCGTCAGCGGCGTCGGCCGCACCGGCGGCGCCAGGCCGACATTTTCGGCGAGCGTTTCGAACAATTGCGACCATTGCCCGCCAGGCAGGCCGATGATCTCGTAATTGGCGCTCTTTTTGCGGATGTCGTCATCGGCCGGGATCGCCGCGAGCACGGGAATGCCGACGGTCTGTGCGAACGCCGCGGCTTCCCCGCTGCCGTCGTCCTTGTTGATGACCATGCCGGCAACGCCGACATTGCCGCCGAGCTTGCGGAAATATTCCACCGCCGAACAGACATTGTTGGCGACATAAAGCGACTGCAGGTCGTTCGATCCGACGACGATCACCTTCTGGCACATGTCGCGCGCGATCGGCAGGCCGAAGCCGCCGCACACGACGTCGCCGAGGAAATCGAGCAGCACGTAGTCAAAACCC
The DNA here is from genome assembly GCA_963725555.1 of uncultured Pseudomonadota bacterium. Taxonomy (GTDB): domain Bacteria; phylum Pseudomonadota; class Alphaproteobacteria; order Rhizobiales; family Xanthobacteraceae; genus Bradyrhizobium. The sequence continues at coordinate 489,670 of CAVRYV010000019.1, forward strand.
CATTCATGGAAGCCGAGCTTTTCCAGCAGTTCGAAGCCGTGGATGATGCCGCGGCCGCCGCAGCCGCGGCCGACTTCGGGACCACCAAGCTCCATCGCGAACACGCCGTCGCGCTTGAAGCAGACGTCGCCGATCTTCACTTCCTCGCCGGCGAGTTTCTTCTTCGACGACGTTTCGATGATGGTTGGACAGGCGCGACCACCGAACAGCAGCGACGTGGTGTCGCTCTTCGGGATCGCAGCCGATCAGCAGCACTTTCTTGCCCTGCTGCGCCATCATGTAGGACAGGTTGGCGAGGGTAAAACTCTTGCCGATGCCGCCCTTGCCGTAGATCGCGATGATCTGGGTTTCCTTGGTGACGGGCGTCGTCACCGGGGCATCCGGCTCGATCGCCGCTTCCGCCCGGAGTGCGTCTTTCATGCTGATTTGCGGCACGACATTCATGAGATCGAACTCCAGTCCAGAACCATCTTGAGGCATGAGGGATCGTCAAAGGCGATGCGATAGGCATCCGGTGCGGTCGTTCGCGTCGATGGCGATGGGTGATGAGGCCATCGAGCGACAGGCGCCCGGATTCGATCAGCGCCCTGGTCGCGACGAGATCGGACTGCTGCCATTCGGCGGCGACGCGCAGGCGCGCTTCACGCATGAAAGCCGGCGGAAACGCAAATGACAGCCGCTCGCTGTAGAATCCGGCGAGCACGATTTCGCCGCCCGGCGCGATGCGCCCGATCAGCGAATCGAGCAGGCTTGCATCGCCACTGACGTCGTAGATGTTCTTGTAATCACGGCGGGTGTCATGCTCGGGATCGATCACGCCGTAGCCGACCGCGCCGCTGGCGCGCGCGGGGTTTTTCTCCCACACCGTCGGCGGATCGTTGCGAACCGCGATCGAGATGCGGGCCAGCAGCCGCCCCAGCACGCCGTGACCGACAATGCAGTCCGGCGCCGACGCGCCTTTCGCGGCGATGGCGTGATAGGCGGTCGCTGCCAGCGCCAGCAATATGCCGCGTTCGCCGAGTTGCTGATCGATCGGCACTACCCGTTTCGCCGCCACCACCAGCCGCGACGCCGAGGCGCCAAACAAGCCGCGCACCTCGCCAAAGCATTTGGCGCCAGGAACGAATACGCGTTGGCCAGGACTGAAGTCCGCTGGAAGATCCGGCTTCGACGACACGGCCGACCAACTCGTAGCCGGGGACCAGCGGGTATCCCATTCCCGGAAATGGCGGCATCCGGCCGGACCACAACAACCGCTCGGTCCCGGTGCTGACGCCGCTCCAGTCGACATCAACCACCGACGTCGTCGGGGGTCGGAGCAGTCAAGGCAAGCCGATTGAGCTCGACTTGCTCCGGCTGCTTCAAGACCACTGCGATGGTTTCCATCGCTCACTCCAATTCCGGACGGGGAGCCTTACGTTCCGAGTGTCATGCTAAACTTACAAACTGGAGTGTCAAGATAGATTAACAAATTTGTTAACCTGCTCGGGCCGTCACCACGCTTGTGAGCATCGGCATCGACGTGCGGGCGCAGCGCGATATCGGAAAAGCCGGCATCCCGGAGCATCTCCCGCAGCCGCTCGAAGGCTTCTGGGCCGGCCGCTGCCCATCGCCAGAAGATAAAAGGCAAAATAGGCGTCGCCGATCGGCTCGGTGCCTCGGACGCCCGACATCGGCTCGGCGATCAGCAGCGTGCCGTTCTCCGGCAGCGCGCAGCGAATCGCACGCAGCAACGCCATTACAGTCGGCGTCGTCGTGGTCGTGGATCACGCGCACCAGCGAGACGATGTCGGCGCCCTCAGGCAGCCGGTCGGTCAGAAAACTGCCGCCGATCGCCACCGCGCGCGACGACAGCCCCTCGCTGCGAAAACGCTTGCTGGCCTCGTCCGCCACCGCCGGCAGATCGAACAACACGCAACGCAATTTGGGCGAACGCGCCGCGACAGCGCTGAGAAACGTGCCATCGCCGCCGCCGACATCGAGCAGGCAGCGATGATTGCGAAATGAATAGGCATGCGAGCACTTGCTGCGCGATCATCGGCTGCGACGCCGACATCAGCGCGGTGTATGGCGCGATCGCATCGTGGCTAAGCGTGGCCGGCTTGCCGGCTTTCGCATAGGGCCAGTAGGACGCAAGCTCGCCCTGCCCCGGTTTCGCCGCGCAGCAGCGCCACGGGATCCCTGAGGTCGCCGTACAGCATGGCATGATGTTCGATCATCGCGATGACGCCGGGATTGCCCATCAACGCCGCGCCGAGCGGGCCGAGCCCGTAACGATCACCGCTGCGGCGCTGCACCAGCTTCAGCGACGCCGCCGCGTCGAGCAGCAGCATGGTCGAATCGACCGGCAACGACAGCCGCGACGACAGGTCGGCCGCGCTGACCGGCCCGTCCGCCAGATGGTCGAACAGCCTCAGGCGCACACAGGCCAGCAATATCTGCGAGTAGACAAAGCCGGCGCAGAGGTCGAACAGCGCGCCGGCGCGCCGCCGCGCGATCGGCCGCGTCAGCGCAAAAGTGCCTGCAAATCGCTGGAAACCGGGATTGGCCAGGATCGAATCGCGCACGCCCAACAGCCGGTCGTGCAACGACAGATGCGTGGCGACGCGGGCTTCGATCTGCTCGCCCGATCGACCGGCCTCCGCATCGCCATGCGCGACCGTGGCCATGATCGCTACGCCGCGAATTGCGCGAGTTTTGCCGGCACCAGCCGCTTGGCTTCCGAGAGCATCAGCGAACGCAGCTCGGCGCCGTTCGGGCACGGCGGCATCGCGTCGATCGCACCGCGCACCAGTTCATGCAGCCGATAGAGCGCGCCATCGAGCCCGAGTTCGATCACGGCACTCGGACGTCCCAGCGCGAGATCGCGTCCGACCGGCTTGCCGATCTCGTCTTCGTCCGCCGCCGCGTCGCGAATATCGTCGGCGACCTGATAGGCCTCGCCGAGCTTCTCGCCGACCATCCGCCACGGCTCGGCGTCCGCGCCGGCCGATGCGGCGCCCGCCACCGTCGCCGCGGCAAACAGCGCGCCGGTCTTGGCGCGGTGATAATGCGCGAGATCGATCTGCGGTTCGCATTCCCAGGCCTGGCCCGCGACGATGCCCGAGGGCACGCCGACCGATTGCGCGACCGTCAAGGTGAGCGTCGCCAACCGTTCCGGCGCGCATTGAATGCGGGCCAGCGTCTGAAACGCCAGCACGATCAGCGCATCGCCGGTCAGCACCGCGAGCGGCTCGCCAAAGGCCTTGTGAACCGAGGGCCGCCCTCGCCGCGTCTCGGCCGCATCGAAGCAAGGCAGGTCGTCATGCACCAGCGAAGCGCAATGCAGCAGTTCGAGCGCAGCTCCAGCCGCTTCGGTCGCGAGCGGATGATCCTCGCCGCATGCGGCGGCCACGCTGTGACACAGCCGCGGCCGGACTCTGGCGCCACGGGGAAATACCGCGTAGCGCATCGCGGCCGCCAGCCTGGGGGGACATCCCGGGACCTCCGCGCGCCCTATCGCCTCGGTCAGAGCGCGTTCGATCCGGCTGGTGACATCCATGGCAGGCTCCCGGGCTGCGCCAACTTATGTCAAGTTGACTTGTCGTACAGAGTGTAAATAAATATAGACATCTGTCAATCGACAACGCGGAGCCGGCGCTGACATGCCCAGAGATCGTGTTGTCATCGTTGGCGCTGGGGTCGCGGGGCTGGTTTCGGCCTTCGCGTTGGCAGCACGCGGCCTCGACGTGACCGTGCTGGAGCGCCGTGACGCGCCCGGCGGCAAGATGCGGCAGGTCGCGATCGGGCCGGCGCAGATCGACAGCGGTCCGACCGTTTTCACCATGCGCTGGGTATTCGACGAGTTGTTTGCCGCCGCGGGCCGGAATTTCTCCGATCACGTCCGCCTGCAGCCGCTGGAAACGCTGGCGCGGCACGCCTGGGACGAAGACACCCGGCTTGATTTGTTTGCCGATGAAGAACGCACAATCGATGCGATCGGAGGCTTCGCGGGCGCGGCGGAAGCTGAGGGTTATCGCGCCTTCTGCCGCGACACCAAGCGGATCTACGACATTCTCGAAAAGCCGTTTTTGCGCGCGCCGCAACCGAGCATGTCCGGACTGATCGGCGCCGGCGGCTTCCGCGGGCTGATGCGATTGCCGCAGATCAAGCCGTTCTCATCGATGTGGTCGGCGCTCGGGCAATATTTCAGGGATCCGCGCCTGCAGCAGCTATTCGGCCGCTACGCCACCTATTGCGGTTCATCGCCTTATCTGGCGCCGGCAACCCTGATGCTGGTGGCGCATGTCGAACGGTCGGGCGTCTGGAGCATCGATGGCGGCATGCATGCGCTTGCCCAGGCGCTGGCCGAGGGCGCGAAATCCTTTGGCGCCACGATTCGCTATGGGCAGGAGGTCAGCGAAGTGCTGATCGCCTGTGGTCGGGCCTGCGGCGTCCGGCTTGCGAGCGGCGAGCGTATCGAGGCAGACGCCGTGATCGTGAATGCCGATGTGGCGGCGGTCGCCGGCGGATTGTTCGGCATCAATGCGCGCCGTGGCGCCGCCGTCATTTCACCGCGCGCCCGCTCGCTATCAGCGGTAACATGGAGCGTGGTCGCCAAGACCGATGGATTCCCGCTCAGCCTTCACAACGTGTTTTTCTCTCGCGACTACCACGCCGAATTCGACGACATCTTCCGCCACGACACGCTGCCGAACGAGCCGACGGTCTATGTCTGCGCGCAGGATCGCGGCGGCGCAGGCGCCAAGCGGCGGTGGCGAGGAGCGGCTCCTGGTGCTCGTCAACGCGCCCGCGAATGGCGACCGGCATTCCTACGATCGCAGCGGAGGTGGAACAATGCGCACAGCGAACATTCCGGACGTTGGAGCGGTGCGGCCTTCAAATTCAACGGCGGCCGGAAACGACACAGGTCACGACGCCGGCGGATTTCAACAAATTGTTCCCGGCGACGGGCGGCGCCCTGTACGGCCGCAGCTCACACGGATGGACCGCGTCGTTTCAGCGTCCGGGAGCGCGAACCAGGATACCGGGACTGTATCTGGCGGGGGGCAGCACGCATCCGGGCCCGGGCGTGCCGATGGCGGCGCTGTCGGGCCGCTCGGCGGCCTCGAGCCTGCTCGCGGACCTGACTTCGCAAGGGTGGTCCACGCCAACGGCTATGCGTGGTGGTACATCGACGCGCTGAGCGACGACGGCCAAAACGGCATCACCATCATCGCCTTCATCGGCAGCGTGTTCTCGCCCTACTATGCCTTCGCGCGACGCAAAGGCGTTGCCGATCCGCTCAATCATTGCGCGGTCAATGTTGCGATCTATCGCAAACATGGAAATCGCTGGACGCATGACCGAGCGGCCGCGCGGCGCGGTCAGCCGCACGGCGAACTCCTTCACCGTCGGTCCAAGCCAACTGTCCTGGGACGGCACGTCGCTGACGATACGCATCAACGAGATTTCCGTGCCGATTCCAGGGCGCATCAGCGGCACGGTGCGCGTCGTGCCGACCGCCGTCACGCAGCAGGCTTTTTCGCTGAACGAACACGGCAATCATTGGTGGTGGCCGATCGCGCCGTGCGCGCGTGTTCAGGTCGCGCTGGATCGACCGCATTTGCGTTGGCAGGGCGACGGCTATTTCGACATGAACGGCGGCGATGCCCCGCTCGAGTGGGGTTTTAGCGACTGGCAATGGTCGCGCGGCGCCACGCAAGATGGCACGGCGATCCTTTACGAAGCCCAGCGCCGCGACGGCAGCCGCGTCGATCTTGCCGTCACCTTCGATCCGCAAGGCCGCATGCAGGTCTTCGAGCCACCACCCGCGGTCACGCTGAAACGCACGGGATGGCGGATCGGGCGCAGCGTCCGCAGCGACGGCGAGGCAAGCATTGTCCGGACGCTGGAAGATGCGCCGTTCTATGCGCGCTCGGTCGTTTCGGCAAAACTGCTCGGCGAGCCCGTCACCTTGATGCACGAAAGCCTGTCGCTCGATCGCTTCAAGATGCCTCTGGTGCAGGCGATGCTGCCGTTCCGGATGCCGAGGGCACGGAAGTAGTGGCTTGTTCGTCATGACGAGGAGACGACCGCCCCTCAAGACGTCGTCGTCGGGTTTCTGCTGCTTCGCCCGCTCGGCTTCCTTCTTCCTGTCGAGCCGCCTGCCGACCAATTCAAGGATGCCCCAGCACAGGGCGAACAGCGCGACGACGAAGAATTCGATGAAGCCGAGATAGTGTTCCATAGCGCATCCCTTCTCGGCTTGGTTACGCCCAGCTCACCAACGGCGGCATCGAACTCAGGATCGTCTCGATGTTGCCGCCGGTCTGCAGTCCGAACATGGTGCCGCGGTCGTAGAGCAGATTGAATTCGACATAGAGCCCGCGGCAGCCGAGTTGCTGCGCGCGCTCGGCTTCGGTCCACGGTTCCATCATGCGCCTGCGCACGATCCTCGGATAGACATCCAGCAGGGCCAGCCCGACCTCGCGCGTGAAGGCAAAATCCCTCGCGAAGTCACCGGTGTTGAGGTGATCGTAGAAGATGCCGCCAACCCCGCGCGCCTGACCGCGATGCGGCAGAAAGAAATAGGTATCGGCCCACGCCTTGAATTTTTCGTAATAGGCCGGATCGTGCATATCGCAGGCGCGGCGCATCGCGGCGTGAAACGTCACGGCATCGGGCGCATCCTGATGGCGCTGCTCGGGCAACATCGGCGTCAGATCCGCGCCGCCGCCAAACCAGCCTTGCGCGGTCGACAAAAACCGCGTGTTCATATGCACGGTCGGCACGCGCGGGCTGCGCGGATGCATGATCAGGCTGATGCTGGTCGAGACGTAGTCGAGCTGTGTGCCGTCTCCCGGCAGCGTCCTTGCCATCTCCGGCGTCAACCTGCCGTTCGCCGACGACGTGTGCACGCCGATTTTTTCGAACAGCCGGCCACCGCTGAGAAAACCGCCCGTGCCGCCGCCGCTGCCGGTGGCGCGCTTCCAGGGCTTGTAGGTGAACACCGCGGGCTCGCCGGGAAACAGATCGGACGGCGCTTCGCGCTCCAGCGCCTCGACTTCGGCGCAGATGCGGTCGCGCAGCGATTCGAACCAGATTTTTGCCTCAGCGCGCCGCGCTTCCGCGAGGCCGGTCGCTGTCTTCGCTGATGGTGTCGGTATCGGACATCTCAACCGCTTTATCGGAATGATCCGGTTCGCTGAAGCTGGTCGCGACGCTCCAGCCGCGCAAACAGGTCGATGACCCAGACCACACGATCCTCGATCGGGCGCATTCGTCGCTTCGGCAATCTTGCCGCATCGCGTAACGGCGTCGCCGCAACGGCCTCAACCAAAAATCGGCTTTCGTCCAATTGAGCCACCGGGCCGAGTCGCCGTGCCGGCGTCCATTCCGTTTCCAGCAGGAAGAGCATGCGCGCCAGCACCGTCAGCTTGCGATTGGTCGAGACCACCGCGCGTCTCGATATCGAATCCAGGCCACCGCGTTCCAGTTCGCGGCCGATCTCGGCATAGAGCGCACGCGCCGCGTAGATCCCGGGCCGACAGCCAAGCGGCAAATGCGCAATGCCGAGCGTGGCGCGGTCATACAAGGCATCGGCCGAATCAAGCAGCCGCTGCACGATCGCGGCGATCTCCGGGGTAAACACCGGCTTCGCCAGCCATGCATCCGGATCGATGCCGGCTTCGCGCAGCCACTGAAGCGGCAGATACAGCCGCCCGGCCCGGGCGTCCTCGCCGACATCGCGGGCGATGTTCGTGAGTTGCATCGCGACACCGAGATCGCAGGCCCGCGCGACGATCTCGGGAGCCCGCTGTCCCATCACCAGCGTCATCATCGCGCCCACACTGCCCGCGACCCGCGCCGCATAGGCGCTCAGATCCTGCAGCGTCTCGTAGCGGCGGCCTTCCGCGTCCCAGGCGAGGCCTTCCAGCAGCGCTTCCGGCAGCTCGCGCGGGATGCCAAATTTTGCGACGACATCGGCGAATGCCCGGTCGGCGGCCAGATTCATCGGCTGGCCGCGATAGGCGCGATCGAGCCGATCCCGCAACCGCGCCACCGCGGCCATGCGATCGTTGCCGAGGTCGACCGCATCGTCGGCCAGCCGGCAGAACGCATAGAGCGCGATGGCGGGATCGGCGACCCTTCGCGGCAGCACTTTTGCAGGCCGCATGGAAGGTGCGCGAGCCGCCCTTCAGCAGCGCGCGGCAGGCGGCCATGTCGGCGGGATCGAGTTGTATCGTCATGCGGTCACCAAATCCGGGCTTGCAAGATGTCGAGCGTCGGGCACCAGCGAATCCAGCACGCGCGCGGACGAGAGCACGCCGGGCAGGCCTGCGCCGGGATGGGTGCCGGCGCCGACCAGATACAGATTGGCGATGTCTTCGCTCTTGTTGTGCGGACGGAACCAGGCGCTTTGCGTCAGTATCGGCTCCAGCCCAAACGCCGCGCCGCGGAACGACAACAGCCGGTCCTGAAAGTCCTGCGGTGTCAGCATGCGCGAGGTCACGATCTGGTTTTCCAGATCGGGCAGCATGGTGTTGCCGAGTTCGCGCGCGATCGCGCGTCGATATTTTTCGGCCGTCACGCCCCAGTCGGTCCCGCTTTGCAGATGCGGCACCGGCGACAGCACGTAGAACGCATCGCAGCCATCGGGCGCGAGCGAGGGATCGGTCGCGGTCGGTCGATGCAGATACAGGCTGAAATCGTCAGCGAGAATCTTGCGCTCGAAGATATCCGTCAGCAATTCCTTGTAGCGCGGCCCCAGCAGGATGGTGTGGTGCGGCACATCATCGTATTTGCGGCGCGTGCCGAAATACCAGACGAACAGGCTCATCGAATAACGCGCGCGTTCGATGCGCTTATTGCTCCAGCGCGAGCGCGCGGATGACGGCAGCAGATGACGGTAGGTCCATGCCGAATCGGCGTTGGACACGACGATATCAGCGGCGATGGTCTTGCCGGACGCCAGCCGAACGCCGCAGGCGGCGCCATCGGCAACGATGATCTCGCCGACCTCTTCGTTGCAACGAACTTGGCCGCCCTGCCCTTCGATCAGCTTGACCAGTCCATCGACCAGCCGGCCGGTGCCGCCCAGCGCGAAATGCACACCCCAGCGCCGTTCCAGGAACGCGATCAGGCAATAGATCGAACTGGCCGTAAACGGATTGCCGCCGATCAGCAGCGGATGAAAGCTGAATACAATGCGCAGGCGCGGGTCGCGAAAGAATTTCGATACCAGACCGTAGACGCTGCGATAGCTCGACAACCGGAGCATTTCCGGCGCGATCCTCGCCATGTCGGTCCATTTGCTGAAAGGCACGTCGCCGAGCTGCTCGAAGCCAACCTTGAAAATCTCCTCGCTGGCTTTCATGTAGGCGTCGTAGCCGCCGACGTCGTCAGGCGAGAACCGCGCGATCTCCGCGCGCATCGCGCGGGCGTCGCCGGTGTAGTCGAAATGCGAACCGTCCTGAAAACGAATGCGATAGAACGGCGACACCGGCACCAGCGTCACATCGTCGGACATCTTGCGTCCGCAAAGCTTCCACAATTCCTCGAACAGAAACGGCGCGGTGACGATCGTTGGCCCGGCATCGAAGGTGAAGCCATCCTGGCGGTAGACATAGGCGCGGCCGCCGGGCGCATCGAGTTTTTCCAGAACGGTGACGCGATAGCCTTTGGCGCCAAGCCGCACAGCGGCGGCCAATCCGCCAAAGCCGCTGCCGATCACCACCGCATGCGGCTGGCGGTCATTCGGCCTTCCCGTCGTTGATCTCATCGGGCTGGGATCGAGCATGGGCGCCACTGTAATTATTTATTGACACTTGCCTAGCCCATCGGTGTACATTTCGATTTACATATTTTGCGCCGCTTGCTCGGCCGCAGTTGCGCGCGCGTATCTCAGGATAAGATCCGCGATCAATTGCGGCTGTTCCTCGTGCGCGAGATGGCCGAGCGCCGGCACGCGCTCGATGATCGCTTGCGGCAAAATCTCCCGAACCTGTTGCGCGACGACGGGCGATATCGACCGGTCGTTGGCGGCGGCCACCAGCACCAGCGTTGTCGCCAATCGCGGCAGATCATGCAGCAGCGGCTCGAGCTTCCAGTTCGCCATCATCCGCAGCGCCGCGGCGACATGCGCGGGGCTGCGCACCAGCTTGCGATAAAGCGCGATACCCCGATCGTCGATGCTCGAACCGGTGTTCGCGATCAACCGTTCGACCGCATTAGGGTTCGAGGCCTGCCACGCGAACACACGCGGCACCACCGGATTAAGTACCAGCAATTTCGCCAGCGGCGACAGCAGATGGTTGGCGGCGCCGCCGAATGGCATGAAGGCGCCGTTGAGGCTGACCAGCAGCCGTGGCGCGATTTTTCCGTCGAGGCACATGCGGGCCAGGATCGCCGCGCCCGCCGAATGTCCCACTGTGACCGCTGGCTTAACGCCGATCGCGACGAGAAGCCGGCCCAGATCAGCCGCCATGCCTGGCAGCGACAACCGATGCGACGGCGGCGATTGCGTGAAGCCGTGCCCGGGCAAATCAGGTGCGATCACATCGAAATGCTGCGCCAGCAGCGGCAATAGCCCGCGCCACGAGTGCGTGGCGGCGCCGGTGCCGTGAATCAGCAGCAGCGGCGTTCCTTCACCCATCCTCTGCACATGCCATCGTATCCCGGCGGCCTCGACGAACGTGCTGGCGTTCCGGTTGGGCCAGTCCGAACCATCCCTGCTCCAGACAAGATCGGACATTGTCTACGCAGGCGACGGCGATGAAACGCCGGCGAGGAAGGCATCGTAAGCCGCGATGAATTCGACCTTGGCTTCGAAATGCGGCATCGCGCCGGTTGGAAAAATCTGGATGGTCCAGTTGGCGCGGCCCTGCACCTGCGTCTTGTTGCTGTAATCGACGAAATCTCCGCGCACGCCGTGGCTCATCCAGACCGGCAAGGTCAGCGAATGGTAGATCCTGGAAATATCTTCACTGAACAGAAATCCCGAGACGAAATAATATGGCGCGTGCCGAGCGCCGGGTTGGTGCGTGGTCAGATAGTCATATTCGAGCAGGCCCTCGTCGATATTGCGCGAGCCCCAGGTCTTGTTCAGAAAATAGCGGATTCCAGCGCGGCTGGTGAGCAGCCGGAAGAAGCCTTCGGCTCCATAGCGGAAATTCCAGAAGGGAATGCAACCACGGCATGCCGCGCGTACCTTCGCGCCATTTCGTGGTCGCATCCCGGCTTCGAAAGCCGGTCGGGCTGAGCAGCGCAACGCTGCGGAACGCCAGCGGCATTTCGGTCACGGCGCGGGCAAGAAATTCAGACGACAGCGACACCGCCAGCGCATCGATCGGGCTACGGCCATGGACATGCTGGATTTCGCGCACCGCGATCAGGATCGCGTCAGTCATCATGCGCACGCTGTATTTGCGCTTGCCGCGCTCGGAATGACCGAAACCGGGAAGTTCCAGCGCATACACCGTGCGGCTCTGGCGATAATGTTCATAAAGCGGCTTGATTTCGTAGGCGGAGCCCGCCGCGTTGATGCTGTGAATGAGCAGCAGCGGCGGCCATTTGCTTTCGCCTGGGGAGCGGCCGAATAGTAGGTCAGCCGGCCAACCGCGCTCGCGATCTCATGCCGCTGGCCGGACACCGGCGCGGGAAACTCATCGGCGTAGCGCAGTGCAACGTCATCCGCGGCCGGGGCTGCAGCGTTCATCGTGAAGCCTTTTTCACACCCAACCCCAATCCTGCGTTGGCCAAGACCGTATCATCAGTGTATCAGAAACGACAATGATACTTGTCACGGGCAATGGAAACGACACTTGACACAGAATCCGACCGTCAAACCCTTCGTCGAGGTGCTCTCTGGCCACCGCCAGGCAGTGCCCCCGCTCTGGATGATGCGCCAGGCCGGCCGCTATTTGCCGGAATATCGCGAAGTCCGCGCCAAAGCCGGCGGCTTCCTCGATCTCTGCTTCACCCCGGAATTCGCCGCCGAAGTAACGCTGCAGCCGATCCGGCGCTTCAACTTCGATGCCGCGATCATCTTCTCGGACATTCTGGTGATCCCCTACGCGCTCGGCCGTTCCGTCAGGTTCGAGGTCGGCGAAGGTCCCCGGCTCGACCCGCTGGATACGCCCGACAAAGTCGGGACGCTCGCGGCCCACGCCGATTTTTCCAAGCTTGAACCGGTGTTCGAGGCGCTGCGCCGGGTGCGGCGCGAGCTCGCTCCGCAGATTGCGCTGATCGGATTCTGCGGCGCGCCATGGACGGTCGCGACTTACATGGTGGCCGGACAAGGCACGCCGGATCAGGCGCCGGCGCGGATGATGGCGTATCGACATCCCGAGGCCTTTGCGAAGATCATCGACGCCGTGGTCGAAAACTCGATCATTTATTTGCTTGGCCAACTCAGAGGCCGGCGCCGACGTATTGCAGATCTTCGATACCTGGGCCGGCGTGTTGCCACCGCGCGAATTCCAGCGCTGGTCGATCGAACCGACGAAACGCATCGTCGAAGGCGTGCGCAAGCAAGTACCGGACGCAAAGATCATCGGTTTTCCGCGCGGGGCCGGCGCGTTGTTGCCATCCTATGTCGAAGCGACCGGCGTCAATGCCGTCAGCATCGATTGGGCCACCGAGCCCTCGCTGATCCGCGAGAAAGTTCAAAGCCGTGTCGCGGTACAAGGCAATCTCGATCCGCTGGTGCTGATCGCAGGTGGTGCCGCGCTCGATCGATCGATCGATGATGTGCTGTCGAATTACGCCGGCGGCCGGCTGATCTTCAATCTCGGCCACGGCATTCAGCCGGAAACCCCGATCGCGCATGTCGAGCAGATGGTGAAACGGGTGCGAGCTTATAAGGGATAGGCCTAAGCTCATGCTCGCCAATACCGCTCGCGATAACGTGGCGGCGTCGGCGTGCGGCAGCGGCAGATAGCGCGCGCCCATTTCCTTGGCGAATTGCTCGGCAAGCGGACCCGGCCTTGGTGAGGTATCGACCAGCACGCCCGCGATCCCGGCGGCGCGCAATTGCTTCGCGGCGTTCATTGCATCCTCCTCCGCGCGCGGCCGTCCTTGCCCGCCATCGCGCGCGACATTGGCGCGGCCGTCCGTCAGCAGGATCACGGTCGGCGTCTGTCCTTTGCGGCGAATGAGATCGGCCAGTGCAAACGCCGCATCGAGACCAGCGGCCAACGGCGTACCGCCGCCGCCCGGCAACCCGGCAAGGCTCCGCTTGGCACGGGCCAGCGAGCGCGTCGGCGGCAGCAGCAATTCCGCGGCAATGCCGCGAAACGCGATCAGCGCGACCTGATCGCGACGGATATAACAATCGGCCAGCAGCAACTCGACCGCGCCTTTGGCTTCGGCGAGCCGATGCAACGCCGCCGAGCCGGAGGCATCCACCACGAAAATCGTCGTGGTCTCGCTGCGTTGCTTGAAGCGCGCAATCCGGAAATCATCCTTGCGGATGAGAATGCGTGGCTGCGCAGCCGAACCCTTCGCGGCTTCGCGCCGTCGCATCGGCTGCCAAGGCGCGGCCGCGCGCAGTGTCTCGATCACGTTGAGCTTGGCGCCCGAGCGCAACTCGCCGCGCAGCACACCGTTGGGACGGCCGCGTTGATTGGATTTTTGCAGCGCACCGGCCTTGCCGGAGGAACGGCTGCGCAGTCCTCCCATCGATCCGGCGCGCATGGCCGCCAAAACGTCCGGCGGAATTGCCGCCTGAACGGCGGCAAGGATGACTTCGTCCAGCGCCCGATCGATGTCCGGGGTGTCTGTCTTCATGCCCATCGTTGTCGGTCTCATTCTCGGCGGGCGATTCCGGTGGTTGACCCGGCGGCTCGGGTTCCTGTGCTTGCGGAAATATGAGCGCGCGCGGCGCTAGCACCAGACGCGCGGCCAGTCGCGATGTCCTCCTGTTCGACCGCATCATGTCCGGCGAGCGCGGCGCTGGCGCAAGCAACCCGGATGGCCAGTAGCGGTGCGCGCAAGGAGACGATGCCAAGCGCCGCAGCCGCCATACAGAGCGCTTCGACCTGCTCGTCATCCGCTTGCAAGGATCGCAGACGCTCTCGCGCCGACGCAATCTCCCTGCGCATCGATAAAAATCTCATCCGCGTCCCGCACCGAGATTTCGTTGAGGTCGAGATGAAACGCCAGACGATCGCGCAGCGAGGCCGGAGCGACTTCATCTTCAAGTCCCTCATCGAGCGCGATCACGCCAAAACGCGCTGGCATCCGCAGCGAAAGCCCGTCGCGCTCGACGATCGTTTCCCGGGCATCCATCGCGGCGGTGATGTGTACGGTCGTCGCGGACAACAGTCGTTCGGCCATCGCCAGAACAAGCACGCCGCCATCGGCTTCGGCAAGCAGTCCGCGCTCGGCGACCGGATGGCCGGCGAGCAATGTCGCGTTGAGATCGAGACCACCGAGCAGCCGGCTATCAGCGATATGCAGCGGCAGATGCTTCAGCGGATGCGACGGAGGCAAGCGCAGAGCGAAGCATCGCGAGCCAGCGATCCCGGACCGGCCCCGCACGCGACCTCAGCAACAATACCGCCGGTCCCGAACGGATCGACGGCGAACAATTGCGCCGCCGCGACCGCATCGGACCAGGCGCGAGCGCCGCGTCATCCCAGAACTTCCGATATCGCACGGTCGACCCTCACCGAGGAGCCGGCATCGTCAAGCGGGTTGCGGCGCAAGCGATGGCGTAACGCCGGCGGCGCAATTCGGCGCAGATGATCGTCGGTCACGGATCTTGGCCGATTCCAGCGCCGCCAGCGCCCGCGCCGCGCGCATCAGCGTCAACTCACCGCGCAGACCGTCGGTGCCGAGCGTCATGCAAAGCTTTGCCGCGCGCTCCAGCGCCGTATCGGACACCGAGACCGCGGGCAGCTTTTCCCGCGCCGCCGTGATGGACTTGCGCAATTTGGCCTCCTCCTTGGTCCATTTCGCCAGGAAGGCCGCCGCATCGCTTTCGAAGGCGTCGCGGCGGCGCACGACCTCGATCCGGCTCGGCAGATCGTCCGGCGTCTTGACTTCGACCGACAGGCCGAACCGATCCAGCAATTGCGGCCGCAACTCGCCCTCCTCCGGATTGCCGGTGCCGACCAGCACGAACCGCGCGGGATGGCGAATGCTCAATCCCTCGCGTTCGACCACGTTTTCGCCCGACGCGGCGACATCGAGCAGCAGATCGACCAGATGATCTTCCAGCAGATTGGCTTCGTCGATATAGAGAAAGCCGCGATGCGCCCGCGCCAGCAGTCCCGGCTCGAACGCCTTTTCGCCGCGCGCCAGCGCGCGTTCCAGATCGAGCGCGCCGACCACGCGATCCTCGGTGGCGCCGAGCGGCAGATCGACCACCGGCACCGGCATTTGTGCTGATTTCAGCGCGCCCTTGGCGGCGCGCGCGCGGCACTCGTCACAGAATTCCGCCGGTCGGTCCGGATCGCAATTGTAGCGGCAGCCGGCCACGACCTTCATTTTCGGCAGCAACGCCGCCAGCGCGCGCACCGCGGTGGATTTTCCCGAGCCGCGATCGCCAAACGCGAGCACGCCGCCGACCTTGGGATCGACCGCCGCGATCAGCAGCGCGAGCTTCATCTCGTCCTGTCCGACGATGGCGGAGAATGGAAAGGCTGCTGCCATATTATGCCTTCATGGCTCGGGTCGCGTGCGCGCGATGAGTTCGGCCGCACCCTTGTCGAGCAGTTCGAGACCGACGGCGCGGCCGAGCTCACGTGGCCGATCCGCCGGTCCCGAGCGCGTCACTTCGATGAAGCGGTCGCCGGCCTCATCGAGTACCGATGCGGTCAGCGACATTTGCGCGCCGTCGATCGTCGAATAGCCGGCGATCGGTGAATTGCAATGACCGTTAAGCACCCAAAGCACCTCGCGTTCGGCGTCGCAGCAGAGATGCGCGGCGCGGTCATCGATCAGCGACAGATATTGGCGCGTCTGCCAATCCCCGCCAGCACACTCCACCGCGACGATGCCCTGCCCAACCGCCGGCAGCATGTCCTGCGGTGAAAAGTCCAGGGCGATACGGTTCGCGAGCCCGACCCGCTCCAGCCCGGACCGCGCCATGATCAAGGCATCGGCCGGTCCGACCTCGCCGCCATCGGGCAGCCGCTGCATCTCCTTGTTGTCGAGCTTGCGGATCCGCGTATCGGCGGCGCCCCTGAAAATGAATGACCTCGATCTCGGGAAATAGCCGCCTTGCATAGGCCGCGCGCCGCACCGCATTGGTGCCGATCTTGTAGCCTTTGCCATGCGAACGCTTGATGTCCTCGATCGAAACGCCCGTCGCGCAACACCAGCGCATCCGTCGGCGGATCGCGCGCCAGCGTGGCGCCGATCACGAGGCCCGGCGTATCCTCGTTGCCCGGCATGTCCTTGAGCGAATGCATCGCAGCATGAAGTTTGCCCGATAGCACGGCGGCGCGAATTTCAGCGACAAAAGCGCCACCCTTGCCGCCATGGATCAATAGCTTGCTGGTCTGGTCGGTATCGCCCGTGGTCTCGAACTTGACGATTTCGACATTGAGTTCGGGCGCGGCCATCGACAAGCGTCGCGCAATGTCCTCGGTCTGGGCGAGCGCCATGGTGCTCTTGCGCGTGCCGATCCGCATCGAAACTGCCACCACCAAAGCTCCATCCCGCGAGCGCGCAAAGGATCGCTGCGTGCGGCAGAAAGTAAGACAAGCCGGCGCCCGAAATGCAAACGGACGCGCGCGTGCGGTGCAAACCGACCCGTTCGGCACACCAGCCGCTTCTATATACGCGCGAGGTTTCAAACGTTTCATGATTGGCGTCAGATTTCGCTGTCGCGTAGCCCGATCGTTTCAGCTTCTGTCCGGCGCGGCGCAATGATAGTCGTGACATGCGTGGCTTCCGGAGCGATTGGTTCCAAAGATTGAGAACGCGATGAGTACGGACGTTCTGATCGGCGATAGCGAAGCGGCCCGGCTGGTGCCGCATCCGCTGCGTGCCGCGATCCTGGGCGAGGTCCATGCCCGCCCGTTTACGCCGATCGCGGTACCGTCGCGTATCGTGCATTTCGCTTTCGATACCTCCGGGCCGCGCGCGCAGGCCGACCGCGCCAATTTGGTAGAAGTTCTGCGAGTCGCGCGGCCTGCCGCCGCCATCGCCGGCCGAAAAGCATCACCGCGCGCCGTTCGGCTACAACGGTCTTGCGCTGGGAACAGCATTCAGAATTTACCACCTACACCTGGGAGATGCCCGCAGACCCGGCCGCCGCACCTTTTCACCCGGATGCGGCGGCGCTGGCGCTACCGATGCGGCTGGTACCTCAGCCCGGACCGTTGCTGGTGGCGGTCGATCTGCATCTGCTGGCGGAGGACCTGCCGCGCACCGCCCCTGAGCGCCTGTTCGACAACGCAAGCCTTGCCGTCGCCGAGAATTCCGATGGCGCGGCGGTCTATGCCACCGACTTTCAGCCTGGGCCTTCCGGCTTCGTGCGGATACTCGTGGCCGATCGCCAAATGTCGGCCGAACGCGCCGGGGCGCTGGTGCAGCGCGTGATCGAACTCGAGACCTATCGCACGCTCGCGCTGCTCGGCCTGCCGGAAGCGCAGCGGCAGTCGCCTTCGATTGCTGCTTCCGAGCGCCGGCTGGTCGAAGTCACCGAGCAAATGCGCCACGCCGGCGATCTCGCCACCAATCACAAACTGCTCGATGAGTTGACTGCACTCGCCGCGGAGGTCGAGGCCGGCGCCGCCGCGAGCGTGTTTCGCTTTGGCGCCAGCCGCGCCTATGAAGAAATCGTCGAACAGCGGTTGCAAACGATCGGCGAGCGCAAGGTCGGCGGTCTGCCGACCTGGTCGTCGTTTCTCGCGCGCCGCATGAAACCGGCTTTGCGCACCTGCGTCACGACCGAGGCGCGGCAATCCAGCCTGTCGCTGAAGCTCGCGCGTGCGGCAAATCTGCTGCGCACCCGCGTCGACGTCGAGTTGGAACAACAAAATCAGGAACTCCTGAAATCGATGAATGCGCGAACCCGGCTGCAGTTACGCTTGCAAGCCACGGTGGAAGGCCTCTCGGTCGCGGCCATCACCTATTACGTGGTCAGCCTGTTCGGATATCTCGCAAAGGCCGCGCATGACAGCGGCAGCGTCGCTGTCGAACCAAGCATTTTAACCGCCGCCTTCGTTCCGGTGGCCGGATTTGCGATCTGGTGGACCGTTCGCCGCATCCGCAAGAAGCATATTGTGGGCGAAGAGTGATCGACTATCGCGGGAACCAGGCTGCCGCCTGGCGCGGTGCTTCGCCGAATCGCGGCCGCGGTCGCGGCGTTGATCCTGGTAGCCATCGGACTGTTTGAACTGCACGGCGCCCGCGAGGGATTGAGCATCACGCAAACCTTCGTGGGTGAAACCCCGGTCACGATCTTCCGGCCGCGCACAGACGCTTCGGCCCCGGTCGTCGTGATCGCCCACGGATTTGCGGGCTCGCAACAACTGATGCAGCCATTCGCCGAAACTCTGGCGCGAAACGGCTATGTGGCCGTGACGTTCGATTTCCTCGGTCACGGCCGCAATCCGGTTCCAATGCGCGGCGATATTACCGGAAGGTGAGACGATCACGTCGGAGCTACTCGAGGAGTTGACTGAGGTCGCTTCCTTTGCGCGAAAACTCCCGGAGAGCGACGGACGTCTTGCGCGTACTCGGACATTCGATGGCGTCCGACATCGTGGTACGATTTGCCAAGGCCAATCCGGATCGTGGAGGCGACGGTCGCGGTATCCGTGTTCTCCCCGGTGGTGACCGCAACGAGCCCGCGCAATCTGCTGGTCATCGTCGGCGCATTGGAGCCTGCGATGCTCCGGAACGAAGGCCTGCGAATCGTCAACCTTTCTGCGCGACGGCAACGCCGCGCCGGGCGAGACCTATGGCAGCTTTTCCGATGGCACGGCGCGCAAGCTAGTGCTGGCGCGGGGCGTTGAGCATATCGGCGTGCTCTACAGCCATGACAGCATGGTCGGCCGCATTGCGTTGGTTCAATGCGGCGTTCGGACGAAATCAAGTCGGCTACATCGATAGCCGCGGCCGCTGGCTAGCATTGGTCTTTCTCGGCGTTGTCGTACTGGCGTGGCCGTTGTCGGCGCTGTTGCCCGTGGCCAGCGAAATCGCGTCGGGGCCAGTTTACCATGGAAGCCGCTGCTGCTAACCGCGCTGATCCCTGCGATCCTGACGCCGTTGGTCCTTTGGAAGATGCCGACCGATTTCTTGCCAATCCTGCTCGGTGATTACCTGACGCTGCACTTCTTGCTGTACGGAGCATTCGCCGCCGCGGTGCTCCATCTGGCGCAGCAGGTCTGTTCAACCTGAGCCTCGTCAAATGGAGCCGCATCGCAATCGCCGCGGCCGCCGTTGCTGCCTACAACGTCATGGCCTTCGGGCTGCCGATCGACGCTTACGTGTTTTCATTTCTGCCGATCCCGGCACGAATTCCGCTGATCGCGGCGATTGCGTGCGGAACGCTGCCCTATTTCATTGCCGACGAATGGCTGACGCGAGGTCCAAACGCCCGGCGCGGCGCCTATGTCCTGACCAAATTCTGCTTTCTGCTCTCTCTTGCGATCGCTGTCGCGCTTAATCCGATGAAGTTGTTCTTCCTGGTCATCATCGTGCCGGCGATCCTGCTGTTATTTCTCGCGTTCGGGCTGATCAGCCGTTGGACTTATGCGGCGACGCATCATCCGCTGCCGGGCGCGGTTGCCAACGCCGTGGTGTTCGCATGGGCGATCGCCGTCACTTTTCCAATGATCGTGCGATGAGCATTGCGCGTGGTAGTTTTTGTTGGTTTGCTGCGGCGATGTGGAAACCCAAACGCACGGAACCAATGCCCGGGCAGGAATCGGTTTGGGATTATCCGCGCCCGCCGCGACTGGAGAAGGTCAGCGCGCGGCTTCGCGTGATTTTCAACGGTCAAATTATTGCCGAGACGACGTCGGGCTATCGTGTACTTGAGACCAGCCACCCGCCAGTCTATTATATTCCGCCTGATGATATCGTGCTGCCATATCTGCGATCCGCCGCCGGGTAGCTCCTGGTGCGAATTCAAGGGCCACGCAAAATACTGGTCGCTCGATGTCCACGGCAAGCGAGCCGAGAATGCGGCCTGGAGTTATCCTTCGCCCTCGCCCGCCTATTCCAGACATCGCCGGGATATCTGGCGTTCTATGCTTCCCGCGTCGATGAATGCTGGGTCGATGACGAACGCGTCCAGCCACAGCAAGGCGATTTTTACGGTGGGTGGATCACCTCGCGCGTCGTCGGGCCTTTCAAGGGCGGCGTCGGAACGCGCGGATGGTAGACCGTGGCGATCCCGCATAGTCGGGTGAACGCCGACGTTACGGCACGCCTTCGCTTGCTGACGTCCGCGCCTCCATGAAGGCGATCTTTTTCAGGAGACCGTCACGCTGCCGGATCAACAGACTGGCTAAGTTCGCCGGCACGGCGCCCGGCTCGAGCGCTTCATTATACTTCGAAACATTGCGTTTCTCCCCGTCGATCAAGCCGGGCAGCACGCTTTCATCAAGTCCGTTGAACAGCGATCGCACGTCCATGACGGTCTTGTGGACCACGGTCATAAACGACCCTTTTTCGTCGGGAAGTTCATTGGCTTTCGTGAGTTCACTTGCGAGTTCGCCGGCATTAGCTTCGTGCAACGCCATCATATCGCGAAAAAGCGGCGTCATTCCTTTGCCTTCCGCGTCTTCAAGCGCTTCCTGATATCCATTGCGCGCGTCGATAGCGCTGGTGTGCAGCGACTTCAAATGATCCAGAGCCTCGTTGTTCAAAGCACCCTCCTCAGTAGCGGCATGCCGTGTGTTATTTCGTCTGCGCGGTCGAACCATTTTGATTACCGACACCAGTATCGGACGACGTCGGCGCGGCCCGGGTGTCCGGCGCGGGATTGGCGGGTTGATAAACCTTCGGCTGGTTCGATGAATCGGCCGGCTGCGCCATGCCTTGCGACATGCCGGTTGTCTGGCCGACAGGCGTCGGGACTGCAGCGGTTTCGACCTTGGGTTTGCCGGCATAGCCAGTAGCCAGAAGTCCCATCACGGCAAGCGCGATAACAGCGAAACCGATCAATTCGGCCCCGCACCATTCGGCGTCGCTCCGACGCTAGATCGATTGCCTTCAAGAGCTTCTGCCGCGATTTCTCGGTTGGTGCTCGATCGGAGAAAATAGATAAACGCGCCGGCAATGATGAATGTCGTCGCCGCTAGCGTGAAAAACATCAGCCAGCTGATTGGATTGTCGCCATGCATGGGAAGCCTCCAGTTGTAAAAGTTACATGACAATTAGGTCGCGCAAGAATGGTTCCGATCTGTGAGGGAGCCCGATGCCAAACTCCGTATCTCATCATTAAGCAATTGATTTTCAATACAAAAATAGATTTTTTCTGACGACTATGGCGCTTGACGCGTCAACATTGCACACGGACGCTGACAGGCGCTTTATGTAAACAATAGTTGACACTTTGGGCGTCATAAGGAACCGTAGGTGGATCGTCGGCTCAAACCTGCCGCGCTCGAATTTGGGAGAACGATATGGACGACAAGGAATTCAATCCTCAAGAAAGTCGAAACCGGCATCGAGGACGCAGCAAGAGCGGTCGAGGACTTTGCCGACAAGGTTGCCGCCCCTGAAGAGCCGGCGGTTATTATTCCGGCCAAAGATGTGCCGCCGCCGAATCCTCCTGCCGGAAAGGACGGCTAGCGCAAAATGAGCGGCCTTCCCTCAGCCCCGTCCGATTCAAAGGAGCTCGAGCGGCTTTTGCTGCGGATGTCTGGCAGAGATGAAGTCGCGTTCGAGAAGCTTTACACGGCAACCAAACGCAAGCTTTTTTCTACCGCGCTTTTGATCGTAAAGCGTCGGCATCTTGCCGAGGAAGTCGTTCAGGAGGCCTATGTCCGCATCTGGCTGAACGCTGCGTCGTATCGTCCAGCACTGGCCTCGCCCATGATCTGGATGATGTCGATTGCCCGAAATCTCGCAATCGATATCGCGAGGAAATCAGTGCGAGAAATTTACTCCGACGAAACGAGTCTGGCGCGCCTCCCCAGCGACTGTCCTGATGCGCTTGAGGCCATCGAGATCCGGGAGGATGAAAACGACGCCGTCATTCGACAGATGAGTGTTTTTTCTGCCTTACAGACCCTTGATCCCGCCAGACGCCATCTCGTCATTGCAGCCTATGTGCATGGTGAAAGCCGAAATCATCTCTCCAAACGCTATGGCGTGCCGGTCAACACCATCAAGACCTGGATCAGGCGCGCGCTACTGGAAGCACGGGCAAGTCTGCTGGATGGACTGGTTCCGGCAACCACGCTGTCGAATGGTTCTGAAGAGTCCTCGACGATCAATTACTTGAACCATTGAGGCCATGCGACGATTGATAAAGTTCCTGCACACGATGGGAGCAATCGGGCTCACGGGAGCGATGGCGTGCCTACTCGTATTGCTTAGCTTTACCCCCGAACCCGCATCGCTTTCAGAATATGCACTGATGCGCGCAGCGATGGGAGGTATCGCGACTTTTATCTTTTTGCCATCACTCGGGCTCACATTGGTTGCCGGCTTACTGGCGATCGCCCTCAACCGGGCCTACCATAGCGCCGGCTGGGCGTGGGCTAAGCTCCTTTCGGGCGTCCTTGTGTTCGAGTGGGGCTTTGCGGCTATCCAGGGGCCGATGCAGCAGGAAGCGGAATTGAGCGCCCGCGCCCTGGCCCACGAGGTCGATCCGGCTACGCTCGCGGCAACACTGGGTGCCGAATGGAAATCGCTCTGGGTGATGCTTGCGCTCGCAGCCGTGAACGTGATCCTCGGTATATGGCGACCGCGTTTTGTAAGGCTTTCGGACTGACCTTGCCTCAGATTTTGCCCTGAAAGCAGACGACAATCGACTGGTCTTGAGTGCGGCTGGTATAACGATAATTCGGAGTCTTGTCCGCCGTTCATCAAATCGCTTAGGGATAGAGCCTTACCGCCCAACGCAAATGATGCATCGGTTTCACTTGACCACGCGCAAGCCATACCCCTTTTCCAGCCGCTTGATCGACGCGGCCAGTTCATCATGCTCCAGCACCTCGATCAGCCGCTTGACGGTCGTTACCGGATCTCTCGGGAGCTGCGGTTCGAAATGGTCCGCGATGATGAAGGCAGCTTCATTGAGCACGGCAAGAATGATGGCGTGGTCTCGGTCTTTCATTCCAGCACCCCATATTCGAATGCCATGCCTTCCGGATCGTTTTCAGCGAGCCAGGTATCGGCCGTAGCCTCATCTGCGAAAACCTTGAGATGGTCGAGTTCACCAACCTGTTTGCCGGTATCGAGGTAAATCCAGACGGTTGCCAATCGTCCCTCTTCGCCTACGCCTACCCCAATATCCGGTCTGCATTAAACACCCCTGTCGACGTGACGGTTAAACGCCAACTACGTTCCGCGCCTTTCATCAAAATGGCCCGCGACATTCTGCCGCCGCGATCACGGCTGGCGCTGAACCAGCTGAGGATGATCTCGATCACGAAGTTGCACCTGAAGAGCGCGCACCCTGTCTTGAACGGTAAGGCCAAGACCGCTTCAGCCCGATCGGTCACCCGCGTGCCCGCTGCTGATATCGAAGCACCATCGTCAAATCTCTGGAGGCGCATCTTTAGCGGCACGGCTCATACAGCGCGATGCAACCAGGGAATCGCGAGGCGCTCACTCAGCTGGTCGCAGGGATTGTAGTGCATGGAGATAGGCTGGTTGTTCGATTGAAGTCAGATCACACTGATGATGAGCCCGATAGCTCGGATAATCCGACGTTCACAATCCCCTAGTAGAAACCACCGTCCAAAAAATCCCGACGGATTCTACTGCCACATAACGCATCTCGGAGAGACTGCCACCCGGAGCAGTTCGATCGTCGCGCACGCCTGGTCAGCGCCATCGCCAAAGGCCGCCGGTGGCTCGACGATGTCGTCTCCGGTCGAGTAACCATCGTCGCCGAACTTTGCGTGCGCGAGAAATGCAGCGTTCTGCAAGTCAATATGACGATCTCGCTTGCCTTCCTCGCGCCCAAACGTGTCAAAGCAGCAATAGAAGGTCGCCTGCCCCGCGGCATCGGTATCGAGCGGCTCCGCGATCCGCCGACGGAATGGATGCGTCAGTTCGAGGCTCTCGGACTCAATCCGGAATAGTCGGAATCTTTCCCGATATCGCGAATTGAGTTCGGCTCGAAAGTCGCAGTCGTCTGCCGCTAAGTTGGGACATATGTGACACAATAATCACACCCGAAATGAAATCGAGTGGTCGATGCCCTGTCTGGTCTCATCCGGCCACGGTTACGCCCCTATTTCAGGTCGGACTGGATTTGGCTCGGGGCACGAGTTGAGGATGTGAAATGTCTTCCATCAGCTGTGCCGGAATATCGTACGTCGACAGTAGAACAACTTGTACTCGTCCGGCCGCGATGCTGTTCTCGGCCGAGGCCGTTCGGAACTTTAGCCGCCTGTTTGTCGTCGCATTGACTGGGACTTTCCTTGCGGCCTGCGCCCAGTCCTCCTCCGTCGTCACCAGAAATTCTGAGTTTCTTAGCCCGAGTCGACAGGCGTCGTTGCAGCACGATCGAACGGCATCTTCCCTCATTAATAGACACGTCGCGTCCCTGAAAAGGCATACCCCGTTCGCATCGCACCGCCCTGCAGCCGAGATACGGACGGCCTCCCAGGGAGTTGCCAGCTTCTATACAGAGGGAACACAGACCGCGAGCGGCGAAAAGTTCGATACGCACGATTTAACCGCCGCTCATCCGACGTTGCCATTCGGCACGAAGTTGCGCGTGACGAACGTCGCCAGCGGACGGTCCGTGACAGTTCGGGTCAATGACCGCGGTCCGTTCGTCCCCGGGCGAGTTGTCGATGTCTCGTATTCAGCGGCCGAAACGCTGGGAATGGTTGGATCGGGTATCGCAAAGGTCAAACTTGACGTCGTCGAATAGCTAGCGGCACCGGCCTACGCTACAGATCGAAAGATCTGAACTGGGACCCGCGACCCAGTCGTCGAACCGAGTCTCCTGCGCCGGAGGCTGCGAGCTTCCCCGTCGGCTTGTTTTTATGCTAGCATAGTTTTATGGGACAGCAATCCGTGCTAGCAAAGAAGCGACGGGGGCCGCCGCCAACCGGCAAAGGCGTGCAGGTTGTTGTCCGATTGCAGCCATATCCACTTGGCGCACTGGACAATTGGGTCGCCAATCAGAAAGACCAGCCTACGCGAGCGGAAGCCATTCGCCGGCTGGTCGAGATTGGACTCAAGGCGACGGGAAAATGATTAGGTGGAAACTCCTCGTTCCCATGATTCTAGGCGCTGCAGCCCTAGCTGGGAGCCTTGTCTATTTCGTTACCCCGCCGCCGGCGCCCCGACTCGAAACTCAGGAGCCCTCAGCGCCTACCGCGCCCGACATGACAAGCTCCATGACAAGTACGCCGTTAATCGTTGGTCAGCGTCGAACCGCGGAAGAGTTCGAGCGCGCCGCCAAAGAGATTCTAAAGCAGTTACCCAATGCGCAGGCATCCGCCCACACGGATGAGGTGCCAATCATTGGGCACATCCCGTTGCCAAAACGGCGCCCAATCCCGCGGTGACTCAGGGAAGCGCTGATGGGTTTGACCTTCGGTCTAGGTCCAGGGTCGGAAGGCGTCAAACGCGTGAGCAATGAGAATGCCGAGGCTCAGCACGATCAAAAATGCGGCAATAGCTTCGAACATCGATGAACCCTGCAATCGAGCCATTAGCGATCGACCGTTTCGCACAGTCAAAAAAAACAGTTGAACTGATGAAAATTCCTAACGCATGATGATTTCGAGCAACATCGTGCCTCCGAAGGCAACTGATAGCGGATGACCGAACCGACAGCGCAACATCCGGCCCCTGCCGGTCCAGCCAAACAGATGAAGACGGCCGAGGAATTGGCCACAATGATCCATCACGATCTGAGCCAGATCGAGGGGTGCCCGCAACGCGGCCTCAAAGTCACCGTCTACGGTTTCAGCCCCTGGAATGCTATGCTGACATTCGGCGTTGACGCCGGGCCGGTTCCGAACAAAGCCGATCTGCTGGCTTTTTTTGATGTAATTAGCGAGCGATTGAAACGACTTTACGACGTCTGACGACAACCGCGCCCCAGCGCGAGCTGGCCAAGGAATGAGCATCAAAAATGCTGACCGAGTTCGACCAGACCACGATTGCCAATATGACGGCCGCTCTTGATTTTGTCTGCAAGAAGATCCCTGCCGATAAAGACACCAACGAACTGCGCAAGCGCATCGGGGACGAATTGATTTGTTGCGCGCGTACGGGTACGCGTTCGCTGATCGACCTTCAACAGGCTGGAATGACGATCGTGGAAGAGAGCGCAATGTCGAACCGGTCCAGTTGGTTTGGATGGATATGGCCTCGCAAAGTTTGAGGGCTCAGAAATTGGCCCACACCGCCGTCGCGTTTGAATGAACCATGCTCAAACACCCACACCGCGGATGGAATTCAATGAAGTCAGACCGCGAACTGATCGCGCTGGCGAAAACTCACTCGTTGCAAGCGATCGCCGACAAGCTACGACACCCTCCTGAGTTGATTCTGAGGAAGGCCGCCAAGCTCGGCCTGTCGATTAGGCAAAGACCGAGGCAAAATGAATTCCGGTCCAATTAACGAGGACCGCGCGCCGTCGCGCATCCTCGCCAATGATTCCGGACGAAACACTCGACCATGGCCTATAAAAGCAGGACCGCGAGCTCATCGAGCTTTCGAAAACTCACACGCTGGAGGAGATCGCTGATAAGCTCCACCGCTGGCGACCGTACTCAAGCGAGCAACTACACACTGGGCCTATCGATCAAACTGGAGGCGAAATCGTAACGCCCGGGCTATTTCGTTTGGCGGAATTGATGGATTTTCGGACGCAGTTCGTTTACAGTCTCTTCATCATCGCGAAGCCTGGCTGTAACCGGTGACTAAGGGTGTTGCGCTCTGGCCGCCGCGCTGGAGATATCAATGGCTTTCAAATCTCTTCCGAAATTTGGTCGACCGCGGTGCCCGGCTCGCGATATGAGCATCGTGACGAGCGGGTTTTCTGCCGAGCTTAAAACCTTCGAATTTCTTCAATGCCGGCATTTTGAAAAACCCCTTATCTCATCATCGCTCATTCAGTCGGTCGCTTAGATGCGCCTCTTCTCAATCCTTGGCCTTCTACTCTCGTTGACCGGTTGCACAGGCGACCGTATGAGACAAAGCGCGGCACCATTGCAAATGATTGTCTCTAGCGTCGAATAAATGCGCGACCCCGGTTACTGCCCAACGCTCATACAATGGTGGGCGCGGCACTGCCGTTGCATAGCCGAGCAGAGAGACCACCTATAATCGGGCGAACAATCGTCCCTCCCCGACGTCGGCGAACGAGCGCTTCGTCCATCGAGAAACCGAGATGCCTCGTGAAATTGCACCGACCGTCATAGTCGATGATCTTGGCCGACTTCTCCTGCAGCAGAGAGATGATATCCACGGCATTTTGTACCCTGGCGCAATAGGCTTATTTGGCGGCCATCGGGAAGGCGAAGAGATTTTTCTGGCCTGCGCGGTCCGGGAAATTCACGAGGAGCTTGGTTTTTACGTGCCACCGGAACGATTTGATTTTCTCACAAGATTTCAGGGCGCCGACCCGGAAACTCCGGGCGGAACGCTTCACGCAGAGTTCTTCATTATCCGCGGGCTTAGAGCCTCTGACCTTACAATCACAGAGGGTCAGCTGCTTGTGGTTCAGCCGAAGCAGCTCAATGCAATCCGCCAAAAACTGACACTGGCAGCTCGCTTGGCGCTGGATGTCTTCTGTCGCGGTTGACCCCAGAGACCATAATTCGGGAATTGAGCGCGGCCAAAGGGGCTGACGGGCACCGAGTTCGAGAGCGCGCGGATTTCATGTCGTCGCCTCACGTGGTTGAATACGTTCCGGCAACGAGTGCCAACGCCCCGCCTGAACGCTCCAGCCGAATGACCGCCGCCGTACTACTGGGTGCTGCAGCTGCACTTGGCTCAGCATCGACACTGCGTCCGACGAATACGTCGCTGCCTTTGTCGGGAATGCTCTACTACTCCCCGTGTCAGCATTGATCGAGTCATGAATTCCGTCTGACTAATGTAAAAAACGCCCGATCGCGATCACGGCTTCCGGCTTCTCGTCGAGCACGAGATGGCCGGCGCCCTTGAATATTTGGATGTCGGCGTTGGGCACGAGCGTCTTCCACAGCTTGGCTTGCCGCGCGGGAGTAATCTTGTCTTCCTCGCCCCATAGCATAAGCGTCGGCATATTGAGCCGATGCAGTTGCCGCGGCAGCTTGCGATCCCAAGGCCGCTCCCATAACAGGCGTGCAACCGTCGTGGCTTCACGATAGCGGGCAGCCATGAAATCGAGATCTGGCTTCTCCGGGAGATGTCGCTTGATCACGTCGAAATTGGAAACGAGAAGTCCGGGTAATTGTTCGGGCGGAAGGGCCAGAACGTCGGTCGTCGGGTGCTCCTTGTCCCGCAGTCCAGCGGGAGCCACGAGCGCCAGCTTGATCACGCGGTGGCTGTGCTCCGTCGCAAACCGCGCCGCTAGGCCTCCACCAAGTGAAAAGCCGACCAGATTGACCTCCTCGATGCCGAGCGAGTCGAGAAGATCGACGTAGTGCATGACGTAATCATGCACGTCCAGCATCGTGGAGTCGTCGTCTGATTCGCCGAAGCCCGGGTGATAGGGCAACAAGACGCGAAAGTTCTCGGCCCATTTGCCGGCGAACTCGAAGCCGTGAAAGGTGCCTGCGCCGTGCAGAAACAGCAATGGCTGCCCTTTCCCGGCTGTGTACATTACGATCTTGACACCATTGACCGTGTGAACTTCCCGTTGAAACGAAACCATATGAACCTCCGATATCATTCGGCAGCCACGCGCTGCGCGGCCGGTTGGGATCGCAGACGGGGAAATACTCCCTCCGCGATCAAGGATAGATTTTCTGACCGCCTTCCAGTGCGGCATGTTGCCTAAATGGGCCTGAAGGTTGAAATGGGTCGTACCCATGAGGCGACCCCATTCACCGATCTGGTTGGCGACCTTCTCCGCCGTACCGACGGCGATGAAAAGTGAATCGGTCAGCGTCTTGTAGTCGAACGATCCGTGAAGCTTGTCACCGAGCGCGGCCCGGGCCTTTAGTTGATCGATCGAAACGTAGCCGGGAGGCGCCAGGAACTGTGGCGTCGTTCGCAGACCGTCTTCAAAAAAGAATTGAAGATGCTCGATGAACTCACGCTCAGCCTGCTCCTGGCTTTCAGCTACATAGGTCAAGACCCCGAGCGGACACTGATCAGACCGCAACTGGTGGCCGTGCGCAGCCGAACGCTCCCGCAACTTTTGGTTAAGTTCGACTGCGCGCTGTCGCGTGACAAAAACGGCTGAATAGCCGAAGCCGAGTTCAGCTGCGAGTTCGATCGTTTCGGGACTGCCGGTACCGACGATGTAACACGGCGGGTGCGGCTTCTGGTATGGCCTCGGCCAGGTGTTTAGGAAGCGGTAGGTGTAGAAATCACCGTAATAACTGGTCGGACCGTCCTGGGTCCATGCCTTCAATATGATGTCGATCGATTCCCGATGTCTTTCCCGCGCGGTGACGGGATTGACCGGATTGGCCCAGTATTCCATCCCGGTCCCGAGCGGGAACGCCACCTCAAGCCGCCCTTTCGACAGCACGTCAAGCATCGCGTATTCTTCCGCAAGCCGGTTGGGATACTCCAGATTGGGCGGCGTGCCCCAAACGCAAATCCTGGCATTCCGGATCTGCGGAATGAGCATCGCCGCAATGAGGCTGGGCGCCGGCATCATGCTGTAGCTGGTGTTATGATGCTCGTTGACGACGATCGCATCGAAGCCGAGCCTGTCGGCCAGCACGAGTTGGGACAGATACTGCTCGTAGAGCGCATGCGCCTTTTCGGGGTCGTAATACTTGTTTGGGAAATTGACCCAAAGCGATTTGTAGTCCTTGTGATTTGGCGGCAAGTGCACATACGGCATGAAGTGCATGAAGTTGAAGCGAGCGTTGGACATTTTTTCTCTCCCGAAACTCTTTCTCGTTGCCACGTTTTCCTTTTTTCAGACTCTTGTCGTGGCTCGCCGGCAAATCGCCAGCCGGCTCACGCCCGTGAAGTTTAATTCATGAATTCGAGCGTTAGCTCGATCAGTCGTGCGCCTTGCGGATTTCGCTCGCCCGCAACAATCGTTGCGTCGTCATCCAGACTCCGTTGCGTCGCCTCGTAGAGAAGTCGCATGCGTGCAAACTCAACCACCTGCTGCGCGACGAAGGCAAGCTGCTGCGCCACCTGAGGATCGGTACATTTGCCGTCAGCTGTGAAGGGCCGCAGCGCCGAGTTGATGGTTGCGGAGAATGGCGTGGGCCATCCGCGCAGGGCGTGCACGATCGCGCGCAGCGTAGCCAGCGTGGATCCCATCGCCTGGTTTCCATCGGCGCAAACGATGGCACCGACCGCGCGATCGGAAAAATAGATCCGTGCATCCGTGCGCAGATCTTCGCTGTAATCGATGACATTCTTGATCAACCCGGATATCGAGCCATGATAGCTCGGCGTCGCGATGATAATTCCGTCGGCGCGGCGCAGCGCCTCGACGAACTCCGCGGCGACCGCGCTGCGGATCTTGTCCGCAGGGTCGTAGGCCGTCAGATTGAGCGATTGTCCAGCAAATAGGCGGGTTCGCGCCCCAAGGCGTTCAGCCTCGCCCAGCGCGATCCGGAGCGCTCGCTCGGACGTCGAGCCTTCGCGCAGCGTGCCGCCGATTCCGACGATTAAGGGCGGGTCCCTGCTCATCGTGTCGCCTCGGTCATACGACGGGATACGCTGACGTCAGCGGCGCACCGCTCGGCGCACGAACTCGACCGCCAACATCCATCAATGGAGCAATCGGCTGAGGTATCAAGATCTGCAATCTTAGTGACGTGCTTGCTCATCGAACAGACTCGGCCATCGTCGGGTACTTTCTCTCCTGGTTTTCAAATTGGGATTATGGACGCCCCGGCGCGCGCTTGAGCTTCCAGGCTTCGAAGTCCTTCTTGGCCTCGGCCCCGACGTTCGGAAACAGACCCGGCAGCGGCCGTCCGCGTGCGACTTCCCCTTCGGCGAATTCGTCGTACAGCGTCGCAGCCACAGCCTCCTCCGCGACGGCATCGGCAATATCCGCGGGGATAACGACAACACCATCGCAGTCACCGACGATAACGTCGCCCGGATAGACCGCGACGCCACCGCAGCCGATCGGCAAATTGAGATCGATAGGCTGATGCACGATCGGGCTCGGCGGCGAGGTCGGCCGGCGCAAATAAGCAGGCAAACCGGTTTTCAAAATGCCCTCCGAGTCTCGCAACCCGCCGTCCGTGACGATGCCGGAGCAGCCGCGCGCCATCAGCCTGCCGATATAGAGATCACCGGCCGAAGCGGCCCGCGCATCACCGCGAGAATCGATGACCAACACATGTCCGGGCGGACACTCTTCCATTGCCTGCACCTGTGTCTGGCCACCATTGGGTGCGTTCGGCCCTGACTTGTCCTCTCGCGACGGGATGAAGCGCATGGTGAAGGCAAGCCCGACCATGCGCGATTGGGTTAGACGCAGCGGATTTACGTCCTGCATGAACATGTTGCGCAGGTTACGCCGGTGCAGGATGCCGGTGAGCGTCGATGTGCCCACTTTGAGCAGTGCGTCCTTGGTTGATTTAAGTAGTGGCATTCATTTCTCCCGTCGTTCCCTCGCGTGCAGCTTGGATGGCGCGCCAGATACGATCGCCTGACGCCGGCATGTCGAGTTGGTGGACGTTAAGCGGCGCCAGCGCATGGAGGATTGCGATCATGACGGCGGGTAGCGCGCCGACCGTGCCGGCCTCGCCCCCACCCTTGGCGCCCAACAGATTGGTCTTTGTCGGCACAGGATTGCTCTTGATCCCGATAGTCGCACATGTCGTCAGCACGCGGCATGGCGTAGTCCATGAAGCTGGCCGTCAGCAGCTGACCGGTGTCCTGCTCGTAGACCACCTGTTCCATCAGAATCTGGCCGACACCTTGCGCGACACCGCCGTGAATCTGCCCGGCCAGTGTCAAGGGATTGATGACGGTGCCGACGTCGTCGACGACGAGGTACGATCCAGTTTCACCGCGCCGGTTTCGGGATCGACCTCCACCTCGCAGACATGGCAGCCGTTCGGATAGGTCGAATGATCTGGGGAATAGATGGCGCTTTCGATCAGTCCGGGAGGCAATCCCTTCGGCAGACGCGATGGCAGGAACGAGGCCGTCGCGACCTGCTTCAATGTCACGCTGCGATCGGTGCCGGCGACGCTAAATTTGCCGTCGGCGAAAGCGATATCGCCGGCGCCAACCTCCATCATGTGCGCGGCAATCAGCTTGCCTTTCTCGATGATCTTGTCGGCGGCGAGGACTCAGCGCCGTGCCGCCGACCACCATCGAGCGCGAGCCGTTGGAGCCCATGCCGAAGGCCACCCGGTCGGTGTCGCCATCGATGAACTGGACCTCGTTCGGATCGATCCCGAGCTTCTCATGCAGGATCTGCTTGAACGAGGTCTCGTGGCCCTGACCATGTGTCTTGGTGCCCAACAACATCATGGCGCTGCCGCTCGGGTGGAAGCGGACTTCGGCATATTCCGGCACCGGGTCCTCCCGCCTGCTCGATTGCGTTGACAAGTGCGATGCCGCGCAGTTTTCCGCGCCGCCGCCGACGCCTCTCGCCGCGCCTCAAATCCAGCAAAATCCCGAATGCTCAAGCGCGAGCTCCATGTTCTTCGCGAAATCGCCGCAATCGTAGATTGGGCCGAGCGCGCGCTGGTACGGCATCGCCTCCGGCGTGATCAGGTTTGCGCCGGCGCAGCTCGACCGGATCGATGCTCAGTTCGCGCGCCGCGACCTCGATAATGCGCTCGATCAGGTAGAGCGCCTCCGGCCGCCCGGCGCCGCGATAGGGCGCGGTCGGGCTGGTGTTGGACAGCACTGCATCGATCGTCACATGCGCGGCCGGAATGTCGTAGACGCCGGTCGACGGTGACGATCAGGCCGAACGGCGTCAGCAGCTGACGATCCGAGCCGACATAGGCGCCGATAGTTGGCGAGCATGTGCAGCCGCAACGGCCGAGGAACTTGCCGTCCTTGTCGAGCGCCAGCTCGATGTCGCCGATATTGTCGCGGCCGTGCTCGTCGGCGAGGATCGACTTCGGAGCGCTCGCAGGTCCACTTGACCGGGCGGCCGAGCTTGCGCGCCGCCCACAGGGTCAGGCGGTGCTCGACATATTGCCAGCCCTTGGCGCCAAAGCCGCCGCCGACATCGTGGCAGACCACCCGCACGTTGCTCTCCGGGACCTTGAATACCGAAGCTCGCAAGCATGTTGCGCACGCGATGCGGATAGTTCACGTCGGCATAGAGCGTGTAGCGGTCATCGCCGGCATCGTAGGTGCCGATCGCGCCGCGCGGCTCCATGTATTGGGCATGCACCCGCGTGATAACGTAGCGCGCCGCACGACATGCGCGGCATGCGCGAAGGCGG
Source organism: uncultured Pseudomonadota bacterium (assembly GCA_963725555.1). Classification (GTDB taxonomy): domain Bacteria; phylum Pseudomonadota; class Alphaproteobacteria; order Rhizobiales; family Xanthobacteraceae; genus Bradyrhizobium. The sequence goes on from CAVRYV010000019.1 coordinate 523,320, forward strand.
CGTCGGTCGCTGGCCTTGTTGCCGTGCTGAAGGAATGCGAGATGTTGTCCGGGATTTTCGTCCCACACGCGCGGCGCGTCGGGCCGGGCCGCCTCCGCCGTATCGAGTCACCGACGGCAGCGCCTCGTAGTCGACCGCGACCAGTTCGGCGGCATCCTTCGCCTGCGCCAACGTCTCGGCGATCACCATCGCGACGGGATCGCCGACATAACGAACGCGGTCGATGACCAGCGCCGGCCGTTGCGGCGCAAACATCGGCGAACCGTCGGCGCTTTTTGCGCGGCATCGCCGCCTTCGGCATGCTCGAGGCCATCGGCGTTGTAATCGTCGCCGGTATAGACGGCGAGCACACCTGGCGCGGCCGCGGCCGCCTCGGTATCGATCGAAAGGATACGCCGCATGCGCATGCGGCGAACGCAGAAAGACGGCGTAGACCTGTCGCGGGCAGCCTCGGTGTCGTCCTGGAAACGGCCTCGTCCGGTGACAAGCCTGACGTCTTCGAACCGACGGCACCGGCTGGCCGACACCAAACTTCATGTCGAGGTTCTCTGTGATTGTCGCGGGCGTGCTGCTGAGTGTTCCGGCTTAGTGCGTGGACCGCGCACCTGCCGCAAATGAGCTAAACGAAGTGGCAGGCGATTGAACCGAGCGAATTGTAGTCAACGTGGAAGTTATCCCCGGCACGAATCTCGACCATTCCTGTAAAAGAACCCGCCAAAACAAATTCACCAGGCTCAATCCCGACATCGAAGGCGGAAAGCTTGTTGGCGAGCCAGGCAACTCCGTTGGCTGGATGATTGAGCACCGCGGCGGCCACGCCGGATTCTTCGATCACCCCATTGCGATGACAGAGAGCCGCGACCCACCGCAGATCAAACTCCATTGGCCGTATCGGCCTGCCTCCAATAACCAGCGCGCCGGCCGCCGCATTATCGGCGATGCTATCCAGAATGGAGCTTTGCCGCTTCGTTTCCGGGTCAATTCGGTGCGTCCGGCTGTCGACAATCTCGAGGCAGGGGACGACATAATCCGTTGCACTCAGTACATCGAAAATGGAACAGTTCGGACCCTTCAGCCGCTTGCCGATCACGAAGCCGAGCTCGCACTCGATCCTCGGCTGACAGAATTGGGCGATCGGGATCTCCGTCCCACTCTCATAGAACATATCAGCCAGGAGCGCCCCGTAATCGGGCTCCGACATGTTTGTCGCGCGCTGCATCGTGCGTGAGGTGAGACCGATCTTCCGCCCTTTCACCGAGTTGCCTCCGGCGATCTTCAAATCGATGCATCGGCGCTGAACCGCGTAGGCATCGTCGATCGAAAAATTCGCATGCAGGACACTGCCGGCGCGCGTCCGTTGCGAAGACTTCTCGGCTTCGAAGTATGCGCGGGCGAGCTCATCGACCGCTTCCATGCTAAGCATCACGCCTCCACCGAACTCAATACCGCTACGAAATCCGCCTGCACCAGCGATCGGCCCCCTGGCGGGAGCGTCTGGGTGTGTCGTGCAGGCCTCGAATTGGGATCTGGGAACAGCTTGAGCCACTCCGTGTTGAGTGCCACCCGCTGCGATGCCGGATCCCGGACCCAAAACGTTATCTTGATGAGGTCGTCGACGCCGCCACCCGCCGCCTCCACGTCGTGTCGAATATGGGTGAAGACGTTGGCGACCTGCGCTTCAAAGCTTTCCGGCAGGTCGCGCGTCCCTGGATTGGTGCCTACAATCACACTCGACATCACGAGATTTCCGATCCGGCTTGCGTTCGGGATCGGATTCTGCGTGGCGCGGTTTGCTGCCGTTCACGCTCTGGCGTTTGCCCACGATTTCACTCAACCGGCTGCTGATGCGGCGCGGAACACCGGCACATTGGTTTGGTCGACCAGCGCGTCAGCTCCTTCAGTCGGCAAAAGCGCGGCGTAGTTCAAAGCCGCGTCGATGTCGCCTTCCCACACTTCGCGCGGGAGATCGTAGACCAGCTCCACACCGTATCCATTTGGATCGTGGATATAGAGGCTATGGGTCATGCCGTGCTCTATGCGGAGATCGAACTTGACCCCTCTTTTTTGAAGATAGCTCAGTTGGCTCAGCCACGCATCCCGGCTCGGATAGGTAATCGCGATGTGGTTGATGGCCGACGGCATCCCGAATATGGCCCACTGTTCCGGCGGCGGTGCCAGGTTCGGATTCTCCACGAGAGCAAACTCGTGATGGTGTTCGCCGCTGCTGTAGAACCTCATCTTGGGCGGAGCTGGGCGGCCAGGCGCTTCCTTGAGCTCTCCGACCTGCTGAAACCCAACGACCTCGGTCCAGAACTGATGAGATTCTTCGATATTTCTAACATTCAACACGAGGTGATTGATTTCCCGCGGCGCAATCGGTTTGTCGGTCATCGGTTTTCCTCCTCTATGAGATGCGTGTTTTTCTGCCGGTCGTGTGGCGAAGCGGTGTCAATCCTACTCAGCGGCCTGCATTGCCGGTCCATTCCGATTCTCGCTGGCCGGTTCCATCTCTTCGCTCAGAAAGCGATCCACCAGCCGGTTCGCGCGCGTCCGCTCGCTGAAGAGGTGCGCGTTGGCCAGATTGCGTGCTGACGAAGCGAGATAGAAGCGCTCATATTGCTCGTTGCGACTAGCAAGCGCACTACCGGCGAAATCCCATGCGAGCCGAAAAATGCGCGCGCGCTGTTCTGCGGTGACACCATTCGCACCCCGCAGGTAACGATCGAGAAGCGGTCGCAGCTCGGCGTCCGCGAATTGCGCCGCAGGCACCGCCGTGAAAAAGTTGTGCGAGCCGATCAGACGGAATATCTCGTTGACCCGCGGGAACCAGAGCGGCACATTGCCCCGCAGCGCCGCAAGCGGACGGATATCCGGGAACCAGACGCCATTGCCATATTCAATGGCACCTTGCTCGGCGGCCGCAATGGCGGATCGCGCGAATTCGGCGTAGCTCCATATCTCGCCAAGCATCTGTTGTGTTTGCGGCGTATTGGAATTGATCGCTTCTGCCATACGGGCAGCGAGTCCATACGCGAACTCCAACTTGGTATGCGCCCGGATCATCGTCTGCTGCATGATGTTGGGCCACCAACCGGTCATCATCACCGCGTTATAGACAGCGAGATTGGCGTTGATGAAGATCCTGTCACGCGGCACTTCGACCCTGTCGAAGATGACGAAGGCGTCCTGCTCGTCGAAACGGCTCGACAACGGATGATCAAACCGGTTGGTGTTGACCGCGACACTGTCCCTGCACATAAATTTGAGGCCAGGCGTGTCCATCGGAATGCAAAAGGACAGCGCATGCGCATCTCCGGCGTCCGGCATGGGAGCGCCCGGATAAACGGCGATCTCGTCGGCGAACGGCGCGAGCGTCGCGAGGATGCGCGAGCCGCTCACGATGATGCCGTTCTCCGTGTCCTCGACCTTGTGGAGCTGGACATCATCTATTCCGGTTGGCGTGTCGCCCCTCGCCTTGTCCACCGTCGTGTGCACGATGGTGTGGGTAAGGCTGATATCGTTGCGCGCCAGAAACTTCTGGTATTTGACCAGATTCGCCGCACCCTCCTCGTTGCCGTTGACCGCCCATTCGTCATCGCGCCCGGCAAAGCCTGCAAAAGTGACATTCATATAGTCGGGCGTGCGGCCCATAAGCCCTACCGAGAATTCGGAAATCCGTTCAAGGCATTTGTGCCGCTTGATGAGATCCTCTCGCGATCTCGGGATGATATGGCTGATATTGATCGGCTCGCCCGTTTCGGGATCAGGCATCAGGCAAACATCGGCATTGCGATGCTGCAGGTCGAAGACCTCGGCAAGGGCATGCGCTGCCCCGGAAAATGCTGGATGGTTGGCTACGTCGGTGACCTTCTGGCCGCCCACCCAGATCGAGCGATCGTCGACAAGTCCACGTAAGAATTGTTCGCCAGTGCGCGCCGACATGCCATCCTCCCGATTGGTTGTTTTTGTGCGCTTGTGTTTGTCTTATGCGCTTGCAAATCAACGCTAATCGGGCGAGGCTCGGCCGGTAATAGTAAAAAGACGCATCCAACACATAACGATTGGTTATGCGATCGGCGAGGGAAGCTACCCAATTGGAGAAGTCACCCCAAGCGCTCGCGCGCCTGCGCGGCGTTAATCTTGATTTACTGCCCATCTTGTACGAATTGTTGCGCACGAAGAGTGTGACGGCGACCGCCCGGTCTTTCAATATGACGCAGCCGGCAGTCAGCCGCACGCTACGTCAACTTCGCATCGCCTTTCATGACGAGCTCTTGATCTCGCTGGGGCGCGAGGCACGTCTAACTGGGCGTGCCGAAAGCCTGCTTGAGCCGCTGGCTCGAGCAATGGAAGATCTGGACTTTCTGCTAAAGCCGGCTGAGACATTCGATCCTGCAACCGAGTTTGCGCATCTCGTCATCAACACGGCTGACTACGTGATACAGCTGCTCGCGCCAATTCTAAATGATATTTGTGCTCGTGAGGCGCCGCGCGTAGCGTTGGAGTTCATCGCGACCGGAACGCGGAACGCAGCGGATCTTACGGAAATCGATTTCATGATCGGCCCGCGCGCATTCGGCGAGACATACGGTAAGCGTGTTGGCCATCTGCCGCTGTGGCGCGACGACATTGTCTGCATTGCTGCCGCAAGCAATTCCGCGTTGCCGGATTGTTTAACGCCGGCACAATTCCAAACAAAGCGCTATGCCGCGTTCCGAATTGACCAGGGTATCCCGCCTGAAGTTCGAACTCTTCTGCAACCGACGTCGCCGATCGAGATCGCTCCGATCTGCACCGTTCCAAACTTTCTAGTGCTGGGAGCAATAGTCCAACAGTCGGATTGTATCGCTCTCGTCCCGCGCAAGGTGGCACGTACGCTCGCGCGCGAAGGTAACCTGCGCATTGTCGAGATATCTTTTCCTCGCAAACAGATTTTCATCGATGCCTTCTGGAGTCGCGCGATGGATGGTCGGCGTGGCCGCGCCTGGTTCCGGGAGATACTCGCCCGGGCTAGTGCTCAACTCTCGTAATCGTCAGTCGTTGTCGCCGACACGCTAAGTCCCGACGGTAAAGCGTTCGCGAGAATGTTTCGGTGTCTCCATCTCGTCGATCATGGCGACGGCGTAATCTGCGGTTGATATATGACTCCGGCCGGTTTCCAACTCGATGACTAGATTGTCTTGTCCCAGGCGATATTTTCCTGTCCGTTCTCCTGATTTAAGGAAGTGCGGTGGGCAGAGATAGGTCCAATCGAGATCCGGCTCGGCCTTGAGCAGGGCCTTGATCACCGCCGTCGACCGTGCGCCTCCCTCATAGGCCTTTGGAAAGAGGTAGCTGTCCATGAGAGGGACACCGGGTGCGATCTCCGACGTGCCCGCTCCGCCGACGGCGAGGAGACGCTTCACCCTCGCCGCCTTCAGCGCCGCGATGATGGACTTCGTGCCTTTCGTTTGCTGATCGATGCGCGCTTCGATGCTGTCCGATCGAGGTGGTGCATAGGCGTGAATTACTGCCTCCTGCCCCCTGAACGCTTCCGTCAACGCTGCGACATCGTTTACATCCGCTGAGACCGCATGAAGCCGACGTTCCTTCGGCAGCTTCGTCGGACTTCTCGTGATAGCCGTTACATCATGCCCCCGAGCTATGGCCTCCTGAACCAGCTTTTCCCCCACGAAACCAGTCGCCCCAACGATTGCGATTTTCACCGTGAAACTCCATTTTGAATGTCTGTCTGATGTACGTTACGAAACAGGACAAGTGTCGGCAAGAAGACCCTTCTCTGAAGCATTATTGCGAGTATGGCTCATCATGTTCCATCTTTAAGAACCCGCGACTGGCAGCAGACGAAGTCCGAAACGTTCTTCGAAGAAACCCCAGAGGCCACTGGTCAGGAACAGCGCGAACAGAAGCGCGGCGCCGTCCGAAGGACGGCGGCCGAGCCTCCTCCGTAATGCGCGATGGCGCAATTTCGAAGTCCTCGCACCCCCGCTGCTATGCCGGGCCATCTCGAAAATCAGAACTTCCCGGACGCACGGCCATGATCACGCAAAATGGATGCGCCGGGCCCGCTAAGCGCGGAATCACTCGTTTCCTGTTCCGAAGCAAGCAAGCGTTCGGCGCGTTCCGTAAAGCGGACCAGCAATGCCTCAAGGGCTGTTCGCTCACGGTCCGACAATCCTTCCAGCAGGATTTCGTTGACGCGGGATCCAGCATCGACGATGACAGCATTCGCAGCCTCACCCTTGCGTGAGAGCGCGATCAGGACTTCGCGATTGTTGAGAGGATTTAACGAGCGGGTCACGAACCCACGTTCAACCAGACTGGACACGGATCGGCTGATCTGGGTGATATCGAGTCCCATTGCAGCCGCCAGGTCGCCGAGCGTACGGGGGCTCGCGCGCCAAGTTGCGCAATCACGCCCCATTCCCCTTGCGGCAAGCCCAGAAGACGCCGGTAGCGATTTCCGGCTCCGCGTTTCAGCAAATTGGCGAGCGTCATAACCTTTCGCGAAAGCACAAACGCAGGCCAACGTTTCGGTTCGGAACGCGCCTTGCGCTGACGTTTTGCTTTTTCCATCGCTTTCCCCAAAGCCTTGATCCGACGTCAGGCCGGTCGGCGCCGCATCATACTTGAGAATTTCAAATACTACACTTGACAAACTCAAGTGTTAAATCCACCCTCGATTCCGATATCGATGGTTGAGGTGAGACCGTGTGCGCTGCGTTGAAACCGCCCGGATCCGGTCGATCGCCTTGGAGGCCTCGGGTGTGCTTTCGTTCGGACCAGCTGACCCGCTCGGCGTCGGGTTCCCCGGATTATCGCGACGCGATCCTCCGTTCGGCCGAACGCGCCACCAACGACATCATGAAGATCTGCAGTTCAGCCGCCGAGCACCTGACGCTCGACCTGTAGAGGTCCAGGGAGGAAAGATGAATATGACGCGTCAGCCGCACCAGGGCACGGCCTATGAGATGAAACCATCGACCTACAATGCCTCACTGACCGAGGTCGCGCGGGGCAAGCCGATGGGCGAGCTTTTGCGGCGTTATTGGCATCCGGTTGGTCTATCCACGCACGCCACGAATATTCCGCGCGAAGTGCGTGCGCTCGGTGAAGACCTGGTGCTGTTCCGGGATGGAAAAGGCCGCCCGGGTCTGGTGCGTTCGCGCTGCTGTCACCGGGGCACCACGCTCTACTACGGCAAAGTGGAAGAGGACGGCATTCGCTGTTGCTATCATGGCTGGAAATTCGACGTCGAGGGCCATTGCCTTGAACAGCCGTGCGAACCAGAGATGGGCAAGCGTCGCGGCCGAGTTCGTCAGCCGTGGTACCCGGTGAAAGAACACTACGGCTTAATCTTCGCCTATATGGGGCCACCGGACAAGCAACCGGTGTTGCCTCGCTACGATTGCCTGGAAACCATGGACGAAGGCGAGTTCGTTGATGCCGACGATACTTCGATCGGTAGCGGCGGTGATGCGATCGCGCCCTGCAACTGGCTCCAGCACTATGAAAATGTGCTCGATGCCTTCCACGTCCCGATCCTGCACGGCAATTTCAGCGGCACCCAGTTCACCGAAGTCATGAACAAGATGCCGAAGGTGAATTGGGAATACTCGCCGCTCGGCGTCAAGACGGTTTCCATTCGCACGATGGACGACGGCAAGATCATGCGCCGGGTGACGGAGGTTGCGCTGCCAACGTTGCGAGTCGTGCCCAATCCGTTTCTCGGCAAGTTCGGCCGCGTCGAATCGATCGGATGGACGCTGCCGATCGACGACACGCACTATCGCATCTACACGGCTGCCCGGGTCGCCGAAAAGGGCGTCTTCCTGCCGAAGGGCGCGGGAGCACCAACCAACCGCAAGCGCTGGGAGGACATGTCGCCGGAAGAGCGCCGCGAATTCCCGGGCGACTGGGAGGCGCAAATTGGCCAAGGGCCGATCACGCTGCACTCCGAGGAGCGGTTGGCATCGAGCGACAGGGGCATCGTGCTGCTGCGCCGGCTGTTGAAGAAGCAAGTGGATGAAGTCGCCGCCGGGCGCGATCCGATCGGCGTCAGCTTCGATCCGGCGGTAACGCCGATTGTCTTCGAGGCCGGGAACCGGGTTAACGACTGAACCGGCTGTCGGCGCGCGGTGCGTCCAGCCCAGCGTCGTCAGAACGATGACAGATTTCACAAGCGACCGAGGAAACCTCCATGAAATTCAGTCGTCATGCGGCTTCGATGCTGTTCGCGACCTTGTCGCTGACGACCGCGAGCATGGCACAAACGCCGGATACTCCGGGCGTCACCTCGACCGAAATCAAACTGGGCCAGACTGTACCGCTTAGCGGGCCGGTGTCGGCCTACGCAACCTTCAGCCGGGCGTCGCTTGCCTATTTCGCGATGATCAACGATCGCGGCGGCATCAATGGCCGCAAGGTAACGCTGATCAGCGTCGACGACGGCTTCAGTCCGCCGAAGGCGGTCGAGCAGACCCGCAGGCTGGTCGAAAGCGACGGCGTATTTGCTATTTTTGCGCCGGTGGGCAGCGCACCGAGCGCGGCAACGCAGAAATATCTGAATACGCAGAAGGTCCCGCAAATGCTGATTTAGAGCGGGCTTGCGCGCTGGAACAACCCGAAGGAGTTTCCGTGGTCGATGTCCGGGTTGCTAAATTACGAGGTCGAAGCCGCGACTTACGGGAAATACATCCTTGAGCACATGCCTCAGACCCGCATTGCGGTTCTCTACCAGAACGACGACTTCGGTCTCGGTTATCTTAACGGCCTGAAAGCGGGGTTGGGCGGCCGCGCCGCCGACATGATCGTTTCAACCCAGAGCTTTCAGCTCAGCGATCCAACGGTCGACTCGCAAACGCTCACCCTTGCGGCGAGCAAGGCCGACGTCTTGCTGATTGCCGCGACGACCAAGCAGACGGTGCAGGCACTTAAAAAGTTGGGTGAAATCAATTGGCACCCCCAGCTCTTCGTCTCCTTTGTCGCCGCATCTCCGGAGCGAACCTATTCGCTCGCCGGAAATGACACCGCCAAGGGCGCGATCTCGATGACCATTTTCAAGGATCCCGCCAACCCCGAGCTGGCAAACGATGCCGACATGAAGGACTATTTTGCGTTCATGGACAAATACTATCCTTCCGGCGATCGAAACGAGGGCCTGAACGTCGCGGCATATGTCGAGGGTGAAATCATGTCCGAGTTCTTGAGGCGCTGTGGCGCCGATCTCAGCCGGGAAAACCTTCTGAAACAGGCGTCGAACGTCAGCGATGCGGTAATCCCGATGATCAGCAAAGGCGTCGTGGTGCGCACGGAACCCGACAACTACGATCTGTTTCGCAACCCGCAGCTCATTCGCTTTGACGGGAAGCTCAACCGCGCCATCGCCGGTCCCGGCCGCTGAAAACCGGCCGCAAGCGAACAATCATTCACCGAACCTTCAAGTGCAAAGCGGAGTCCCTGTTATGGCGAGATCGAACGACGGGCGTGGATACGGCCGCCCCGCCCCCACATACAATGCTGATCTGACGGAGGTCGGACCCGGCAAGCCGATGGGCGAGCTAATGCGGCGTTATTGGCACCCCATCGGGCTTATCGAGGATGCAACCGAAGTGCCCAGACAGATCCGAGCCCTGGGCGAGGATCTCATCCTGTTTCGGGACAAGAAGGGTCGGCCGGGCGTGGTCGAACCCCGATGCTGCCATCGCGGCGCGTCGCTGTACTACGGGCGGGTCGAGGACGAGGGTATCCGCTGTGGCTATCACGGCTGGCTTTTCGACGTTGAGGGCCGATGTCTCGACATGCAGATGTCCAAAGAGGACGGTTCATCGGTGCGCGAAAGGGTGCGTCAGCCCTGGTATCCGGTGAAGCAGCAGTACGGTCTGATCTGGGCGTATATGGGTCCGGGCGAGCGGCAGCCGGTACTGCCCAAATATGCTTGCCTCGAGGAACTGGCGGAAGGCGAATGGGTCGAGGCCGATGATTTCAGCATAGGCAGCGGCGGCCCGCGGATCGTTCCGTGCAACTGGCTCCAGCATTACGAAAACGTGCTGGACCCCGACCATTTTCAAGTGCTGCACTTCACCCATAGCGGACCGCAGTTCGGTGTGGTCCGGGATGCGGCGCAGCGCCAAACCATGGTAGCACGCAGCTTCGCGCAGACACTATATGGCGTGAAAAACGCGTCGCGGGCGACGCTTCCCAACGGTCGCACCACCGAGAGCGTCACTGAGGTGGTGTTTCCTACCCTGCGCGTCGTCGGCGGTTTGCCGCGGGGCACAGAGAATATTGCGACCGATCCGGAAGGCTTCAGGTCGGTTGAATCGATTGGATGGGTTCTTCCGATCGACGACACGCATTACCGGATCTACGTCGCCGGCCGCGTCGCTCGAAAGGGCCAACTCGGCGAACTGCGTTCCAAGTTCAACGGAAAATACTGGTGGGAAATGACCGAGGAAGAACATCAGAGGTTTCCTGGCGACTACGAAATTCAAGTGAGCCAAGGGCCCATCACCTACCACTCGGACGAGCACCTTGTACCGGGCGATCAGGGTGTCGGAATGATCCGGCGCGGGCTGCGCATGCAATTGAAAGAAATCGCCGAAGGACGCGATCCGGTCGGCGTCAGCTTCGACGAGAACACATCGCCCATTCGCCTCGAGGGTGGCCGAACGCTGGGTCCGATTCCCCGGCCTGTCTAGGCGGCGCTAGAGCTTGTCCGCGGCTCTCTCGACCAAACCCGCGGCCGTCTCGGATCTGCCGCTAATTTATCATGGTACTGACGGCTCATGCACGTCGGGCCGGCCGGCAAGATAAGCGCCATGTAGAACCTCGGGTTGACTTCGCAAAGCATCGGAGGTTCCAGAGAACACGATGCGCCCCCGCTCCATGACGTATGCGCGGCTCGCGAGCGCCAGAGCAAGTGTGGTAAACTGCTCGATGAGCAGAACGCCGATACCGCGACCACTGATCGCCCGTATCGTATCGCCCAGCCGGACGACAACCGCCGGCGCCAAGCCGAACGAAAGTTCATCGATCAACAGATAGCGCGGCCGCGCGATCAAGGCCTGGCCGATCGCGACCATTTGCTTCTGCCCGCCGGACAGGAGATGGGCATCGAGTGAAAGCCGCGCCGTGAGCTCGGGGAAAACTTCGATGACGTGATCGATTTCCTCCTTCAGCGCCGCGCGGCTCAGGGCGGAGCCGGCAGCTCGCAGATTATCGAGCACCGAGAGATCTCCGAGCACACGGTGGCCCTCGGGAACGACCGCGACACCGCGCCAGCGTATGGTCTCCGGCGCGCATCCCGTCAACGAAGCGCCGTCGAGTATGATGCTTCCGTCGCTCACCGGGAGCACACCGGCGATAGCCATAATCAATGTTGATTTGCCGGCACCATTGGCGCCCAGCAGGCAGGTCACCTCGCCTGGATGAAGGTCCAGCGACACGCTCTCAAGCACGAGTTGTCCGCCGCGACGAACAATGAGATCGCGAACACGGAGACCGTCGCTGTTCGTCTCAGGCGTTGCCAAGGTAGGCCCTCCGAACCCCGGGATCATCGAGTACCGTTCGGGTCGGGCCCAATGCCAGGCGCTTGCCGAAATCAAGAACCATCGTCTGTGTACAAACCGAGGCAATCAGATCCGCATCGTGATCAATCAGCACGAGTTGCAAGTCGAAGGCGCCCGGAATGGCAAGGAGAAGCCGGCGCAGGCGATCCGCCTCGGCCTCGTTCAGTCCGGCGCCTGGCTCGTCCAACAACACAACTCGCGGTCGTCCGGTCAACGTCTTGGCGATCTCCGTCATTCGTCTCTCGAACAGATTTGCCCGCCGCCCCGGAATATGACTCCGGCGATCGAGACCGACGAAGTCAATCGCGCGAGCCGTTTCTTCTCTCGCGCTACTCCGGTTTGATGACACGTGATCGGCGACGGATAACACGTTCTCCCACAAGGTCAGGTCGTCAACGACGTACTCCTGTTGAAAGGTCCGCCGCACGCCGAGGGCAACTCGGCGATTCGGCGAAAGGCCGAGTAGATCGACATCGTCGAGCTTGACCGCACCCGCTATCGGCGTGACGAAACCCGACACCACATGTAGCAGCGTCGTCTTGCCGGCGCCGTTCGGACCAATGAGGCCAACGATTGGTGCGGTCAATTCGGCATTGAGACCGTCGAGCGGTCGTATCCCGCCAAACTGAACCGTCAGATCCTCGATGCCAATCATGATGGCGATCCGTCCTCGCGCGCGCCCCTGAGGTTTGTGATCAACCCCTTGATCTGCCCCGAAATGCCGTCTGGCGCGATCACCAGCGTATGGATCAGTCCAGCGCCGAACAGCATCGTGGCAAAGAACCCGTTGACCCCGAAATAGTTGAGCAACGCTGGCGGTACCCGAAACAAGAGGCCGGCCAGCAGGGCACCACGCCAATCACCCGCGCCACCCATGACCGCGACCGCGAACAGAAGAAGCGAGTCGGCGGCGGTGAATGCGCCGCCGTCCAACCCGCCATAACAACCGGCAAGCAGGCCGCCGGCGATGCCGGCAAGAACGCCGGCAAGCGCGAAGGCCCACGTCTTGTAGAAGTCCAGGCGCACGCCCGATGCCTCCGCCATCAGTTCGTTACGGCTTATCAACGCCCAGGCGCGCCCGGGCTTTGCACGTCGGTGCCATTCCACGACGGCAAGTCCAAGGGCGAGCACGACTGTGACATAGATAAAATACCCGACGTCGCTGCTCGCGATCGGCGGCCGCTCCATATCGATGCGCGGCCTGTTGCCCATGAAACCGAGAAAGCCGGTGCCTCCATTGGGAAAACTCCAATTGCTGATCACCACCTGAAAGGTGCCGGCTAACATCAGCGTGGCCAGCGCCAGATAGAGACCGCGCATGCGGATGGCTGGAAGTCCCCACAGTACTCCAATGAATCCGGCACCGAGGCCGCCGGCGGCCAGGCAAATCTCAAAAGGTAGATGGAAGGCGTGGTAGGTACGCAAGGTCACCCACCCTCCGATGCCGACCAGCGCGAATTGGCAAAGTGAGATCAATCCGAGCCGGCCATAAAGCAGACCAGTTCCGGCCGCCGCCAGCGCGATGGCGAAGCTCGATGTGAAGATCGATAGCCAATAGCCGCCCGCAATCAGGGCGATGATTGCGGCGAGAACCGCAAGCGTCGCGACCATTGCGAGCACGGCGCGGTGGGTGCCGTGCAGGTTTACGCTCGCAAGCGGTTTGGCAGTCGTCACAACCGTGCGTTCCCAGATGGTCATTCGTGCAGCGCCGCAAGGTGGCGTCCGCCGACAAAAGTGATGAAGAGCAGGGCCAACACGAAGGGCACCGCGGTTCGGTAGGAACTCACCGTGGGCTCCGCGCTCAGCACGGCCTCCGCGATACCGGCGAGAAAACCGCCAAGCGCGGTTCCGGCGAGCGACCGCAGCCGACCGAAGATTGCCGCGGCAATCGCGGGTATCACCAGGAAAGTCAGGAATACCGCGTTGAGGGCGACGAGATCGGCGAGCAGCAGTCCAGCGACTCCGGCAAACAGCCCGGAAATCAGCCATGCGATCGCATCGATTCGGACAACCGGGATGCCGAGCAGGCTGCTTAGATGCCGATCGGCGGCGAGTGATCGCATGGAGAGCCCGAGCCGCGTACGGCCAAGCAGTAACGTGATCGCGCCGACCATGGAGACGGCGATGCAGAGAGCCAACAGCCGCGTATAGGTCACACGTACGCCGAAGATCAAGGCAAAGTATTGGTCCGTTGGGAACGTCAGACGCCGCGGCACAGCTTCACCCCAGATGAGGCCCGTGCATCCCAGGATGAACAGCGCGAAGCCGAGCGTGCCAACAGAGCGCACTGCGCGCTCGCGGTGGCGCAGCAGCGGCGCGATCAGGAGACCGTAAAGGAAAGAACCCGCGGTCGAGACCGCGATCCCTGCGATCCAGGCTAACGCCGGAGGCACGCCGAGCCGTAGTACCGACCATGTGCAGTAAGCGCCAATAGCCCCAAGCGCACCGAAGGCAAAATTGAGAGTCCCGGACGAGCGATAGAGAACCACCAGGCCGACGCCGGACAGGGCGTAGACCGACCCCGTGCCGATACCGGCCGCGACGAATGGAAGCAAAGTCATCGACGACTACTCCAACGGAAGCCGGCCGGCGCACTGACGCCGGTCCGGCCCCACTCGGCATGTCACTTGGTTTTTGCGGCTTCTGCGGCGAATACATCATCGAGCTCGGGATCATCGATTTCGACGCAAGCGCCTTCAGGCTTCCAGCTCCCATCATGCGCGACGGCGATCATACCGGCATGATTGGCATTGTGCCGCTTGCCATCGCCGACGTACCAAGAGCTGCACAGGATGTCCGTCTTGAATCCTTTGACGGCGCGCAGCGCCTCGGAAACGCTGGCGCGATCGATCTTGGCAGGATCGAGCTTCAGCATCGCCTCAGTCGCAATCTTCGCGGCGAGATAGCCTCCCTGGCTGAAGGTATCGCGTGGGTCCGACTTCGAACCATACGCATCCATGATAGCGATCCAATTCTGGTTGTCCGGACCGTTGCTATCCAGCGGCTTGAATTCAAGCTCGGTCCAGAAGCGGTCCTTCCAATAAGCGCCGATCGTGTCGGGTAAACCAACCACATAGCCGGAAGCCAGAGACAGGAACTTGTACTTGCCGCCGAGGTCCTGCTCCTGCGCCGCAGCCAGCGATTGAATGATTCCGCCCTTGGTGAAGTTGAGCAAAATCGCATCCGGATTGAATGCCGCGGCCTGGAGCATGGCGGAGGTGTAATCCGAAGAACCGGGATCGACGATGACATTCTGCACCGTCACGCCATGCCGCTTGCCCCATTCCGCAAACCCGCCACAGAGCCAGTCGGGAGCGCCGGGAATATTCCAAACGAGGCATGCAACCTTTTTGACACCGAGATGTTCGGCCGCGTAGCGCAGCATGCCGACACCGCTTAGCCGGGGCCCTTGATTGACCGGCGCAATGTTCTTCGAGGTCACGCATTCATGGGCGACGGCGATGTCTATCACCATAACATTCTCGCGCTCATAAAGCGGAGCATTCACACTGCATTCAATGATGCTGTTGCTGCCAATCATGGCGACGACCTTGTCATCCTTGACCAGCTTAGTTGCCACTTGCGAGGCAACGTCGGGTCGCCACTGATCGTCAGCCGTAATGTACTTGACCGGGCGGCCATTGATGCCACCGTTGGCATTCAGGCACTTGAAATATGCTTCCGCCGCCTTGGCCGATGAGCTGAAATCATCTGGCCCGGTGACCCCGTTGATCGATCCGATCGGGATCGGCTCACCTGTCGCCGGCTTCCCGTTGTCGAGGCCGCAGCTCGGCTTGGCTGAGGCTGTGACGACCCCGCCGAGCAGAGCGAGTGTTATCGTAACAAGAAACGACATATACCTAACGCTAACCATCTATCCCTCCCCTTGATGTTTCTATTTGCCTAACGCGGCGGCTTGCGTTCGCATTTCCGCTACCGCGCCATTCAAGCCAACTTCGCGAGTTGCGGCGGAAGCCGCTCGTCGCTACCTAGTGCAACGCGCCGTACGGCCTCGCTGTCCGTCGGTTGATGTCCCACCGTGGCGCGCGGCGCGGGCGCTTCGACGACGCGATTGCCGAGGCGACCGAGCTGCGACACTTCGACCTCGATGAAATCGCCCGGCGCCATCGGGCGCGAATTGGCAGGTGTGCCTGTGAGGATCAGGTCGCCAGGAAGCAATGTGATATGCCGCGCGAGATCGGCGATGATGTAGTCGATCTCAAAAATCATCTCGCTGACGGCGCCTTCCTGAACCAGCTTCCCGTTCTTGTACGTGCGCAGAACCGACCGCCGGATATCGATCCCGGACACCAGGCCGGGTCCAATCGGACAGAAGCCGTCCGGCCCCTTGACCCTCAACATCGAGCCCGCGTCCGTATCACGCATGTCCTGCAGGCCAACATCATTGGCAACGGCAAAGCCGCCGAGTTTGTCCCATACCTCGTCGCGGGTGACGTTGCGCGTGACCTTCCCAATCACCACCGCCACTTCGCCCTCATAGTTGAGGTATTGGTAGCCCGATGGACGAACGAGCTCTCCGCCATGAGCATTGAGCGCCGTGACCGGCTTCTGGAAATATGTGGGCGTCGGCGGTGGCTTGTTCGCACCCGTGAACTCGTAGAGGCGCGAACGATAGTTGACGTGGATGCAGAGGATTTTGGTTGGAGCGCACGGAGGCAGGTGCAGCACATCGCTCTCTGGAACGACACGCCCATCGAACAAATGCAACTCACCGTCACGATGGTCTGCCCAATAGGAACTGCCACGGTACACAATGTGACGCAGCTCCTTTCGCGGCCCCTCCAAAACACTCATAGCTGTCTCATCTCCCATGACCGGCAGCCACGTTCCTCATGTACCGGTGCGACGGATTGAACGGACCGCCCCGACCGATATTGCTGGGTGCTGAATAGCGGATTGGACGAGGGAGCTCCGGCTGGCCCGGACAGCTTGCTCTTATGCCGACGGCACAACGGCTTGACTGTCATGGTCGATGACGAGCGCGGCTTCGCAGCACCAATTCGCGTTTTCAATACGCGCCTCCCCACTCGTTTTCGCGGCGACCCTCGTCGCGCCCTTGGCTTTGACCGCATCTGATCATCGGTGAAACCGATAGTCAATCCGATTATCGATATTTGAGTTGACATCCGATAATGAAATTTACAGTAATCACATCGACTCGCCGTTGCATGGCGAACGACGATTACAGAGGGAAGAGATGATGGCGTCCGCAGAAGCTGGGCATACAACGGTCGCAGGTGTCTCGGTCGGGACCGGGCATTACATCGACGGCAAGCGCATCGCGTCGAACCGCACCTTTGCGGTCCACTCACCCATTGACGGCAGTCATTTGGCCAATATCGCCGCGGGCGGCACTGAAGAAGTCGGCGCTGCAGTCGAAGCTGCGCGCAAGGCATTTCCGGATTGGGCTGCGTTAGGTCCAGAAAAACGTGGCAAGATACTCCGGCGCTTCGCACAGGGGATACTTGACCGCGGCAGCGATCTGGCAGCCGTCGAAACCATGGATAACGGTTCGCTGCTTGCAGGCAACCAGCAACGCATGATCCCGCGCGCCGCCCACAATATCGAGTTCTTCGCCACGAGGGCCGAGAAACTCGGCGACGAACGCATCGACTTAGCGCAGGTCACAAACTTTGTGAGATACGATCCGGCCGGTGTAGCCGCATTGATCACGCCTTGGAATGCGCCGCTGATGTTGACGACATGGAAGGTCGGACCTGCACTCGCCGCGGGAAACACCATTGTGGTGAAACCACCCGAATGGGCGCCGCTGACCTGCTCGATGCTCGCTGATATCGCGACAGAGGCCGGCGTTCCTGCAGGTGTCCTCAACGTCGTGCAAGGCGTCGGCGAAGAGGCCGGTGCGCCTCTGGTCGCCCATCCCGATGTTGATCGCATCAGCTTTACCGGGTCGACCGGCACTGCTCGCCTGATAGGTCACGCCGCGGCACAGAATCTCACGCCGGTTAGCTTCGAGCTTGGCGGCAAGTCGCCCTTCATTGTTTTCGCCGACGCCGACCTTGACGCAGCTGCCAAAACGGTCGCCGCGCAGTATTTCAACGCCGGTCAGGTATGCCTCGCCGGGACGCGCATACTGGTCGAGTTGAAAATTGCCGACGACTTCCTTTCCCGTGTCGCCGGGGCAGTCTCTTCCATGCGCGTCGGCGACCCGCGCGACGCCTGCACCCAGGTCGGGCCGCTCATTACGAAGGAGGCGTTCGATCGTGTTGCCGGCTTCGTTGAGCGTGCTCTCGCTGCTGGTGCAGAGCCGGTTTGGGGAGCGCGACCACATGACTTCGGCGATCTCTACTTCGCGCCGACCATGCTGCGCGGCGTCCGCCAGGAAATGGAGATCGTGCAACGCGAGGTGTTCGGACCGGTTCTGACTTGGCAGACCTTCGAAACCGAAGACGAGATGATCGAGTTCGCCAATGACACAAGCTATGGCCTCGCTGCGATGGTCTTCACGCGCAACGAGGAGCGCGCCGTCCGCATCTCGGAGCGCGTCGTGGCCGGAACGGTCTGGGTGAATTGCTTTTTTATCCGCGATCTGGCGGCACCCTTCGGCGGCGCCCGCGATTTGGGGATCGGTCGCGAAGGCGGTAATTGGAGCATGGATTTCTACTGTGACGTCAAGAATGTCGCGATGCTGAAAGGCGCATTCGCCTGAAGCCGACCGGATCGGGCGGCGCTTAGGTCCTCGCCACCTCAACGGAAAATCGGAAAGAGTAAAGCGCGATGCAGCTGCGCTTCGCGCCGCTTCGTCTCAACCCGCGAGAAACCGCAATGGATGCGATGACGAATAGTTTCAAGCTAGCGCTGAGGTCGGGAACGAAGCAGGCTGGTCTCTGGCTATCACTTGCCAATGCCTATACGGCTGAGATCTGTGCCGGCGCGGACTTCGACTGGTTCCTGATTGATGGCGAGCATGCGCCAAACGATTTGCGAACGATACTGGCGCAACTTCAAGCGATAGCTCCTTATCGGGTATGTCCGGTCGTTAGGCCTCCGAGCGGCAATCCCGACACCATCAAGCTGCTTCTCGATATCGGGACTCAAACTTTTCTCATTCCAATGGTCGAGACCGCTGAGCAGACACGAGCGCTGGTGAGCGCCGTGCGATACCCGCCCCGTGGCACCCGTGGCATCGGCCATGTACTGGGACGCACCTCACGGTGGGGACGCATCACGGATTATCTTCAACGTTCAGATGATGAGGTTTGTCTTCTTGTCCAGATCGAGTCTCGCAAAGGGCTGGACAATCTCGAGGCGATAGCCGGCGTTGAAGGCGTCGACGGGTTATTCATTGGGCCTGCCGATCTTTCAGCCTCCCTCGGCCGTCAAATGGGTAGCCCGGAGATGCAGGCGGAAATCGACCGTGCAATCGCCCGCATTGTTGCAACGGGCAAGGCCGCCGGCACATTGACGCGAGGCGAGGCCGCCACACGCCGGTACTTCTCGCTTGGCTGCAGCTTCGTGGCGGCGGGGGTCGACGTCATGCTGTTGACCAGAGCCGTCGACGAGCTTGCCAAGGCGTTGCGTCAGCCTGAAATCCCAAAGGGGGGATAAGATGACATGTCTCATCAGAAGGACTGTTGCCTGAGCGATAAACCCATATAATGTCGATAATCCACATTTGACGAGCATCGACCTATGGCAACTCCACGCCCCAAACAACTTGGCCTCGTTAAGAAGCCGACGCAAAGTACGGGGTCAGTCGGGGAGCCGCCCAGTGCGAAGACGCTGATCGAGCATGTCTACAGCCAGGTTAAGGGCGATATTGTCAATCTCCGTCTGCGCCCCGGCGCGAAGCTCCCGATTGATGAGCTGCGCGCGCGCTATTCTGTGAGCTCAAGCACGATCCGCGAGGCCCTCCTACTCCTGGTCGCGGAGATGCTGGTGACGGCGGAAGGACAGCGTGGATTTCATGCCGCGCCGGCGTCGTATGACGATTTTCAGGAGATCACCAGACTGCGCAAGATGATGGAGTCACTAGCGCTGCGCGAGTTGATTGCAGGTGGAGACGACAACTGGGAATCGGGTGTGGTCGCCGCCTTTCACAAGCTCAACCTCATCGACTTGCGTCAGATGCGCAAATCGGAAGACTTGGCACGGGAATGGGACGAACGCAATCATGCCTTCCATGAAGCTCTTGTGGGCGCTTGCAAATCCCACTGGGTGCGTCGCTTTCGGCGTATTCTCTATCAAAGCTCGGCGCGCTATCGACGGGTATCGCTCCAGGTCGTAAATGTCCGGCCCGGTGTGCAGCAGGAGCACAAAGCGATCATGGAGGCGGCGCTGTCCCGGAACGCCGATCTCGCCTGCAAGCTCAGCGATGCACACATCGAGCGGACCTTTGTCAATCTGGTGAACGCCGCGCCCGACTTTTTCGCTCGCAAGTGAGCCATGAGCGTTTGTCTGCCAAACCTCTATCTTGAGTTGCGAACGGGTTCCCCTTCAAATTGAGCACGCGGCCCATGACGTTCAGGATTTGACCCTCGGCGCGACCCGGTCGAACGGGCACTTTCGTTAGATCGGCACTTCGATCAAATGGTTTCACTGGATAGAACGGACCAAGTATTTGGCCGGGAGTGCGCTGCAAGGCCGCTTGAGCAAACGCGAACTTGGTTGACACGACGCTTGTGACGCAAGCAACGTTGGACGCCGAAAGCGGTAAATGTTGAAGCCGAAACACAATATGCCAGGCCGGGTTAAACTCCCTTGTGGATCATGACGTGGCAATTGGCGTAGACTATAATCGTTGCGAAGCCTCCACGAGGTGCTTCAGCATCCATTGGGTAGCCGGGCCAAGCGGCCGCTCCGCAAGGTAGACCGCTCCCATCGCCAGCTCGGCATTTTGATTTTGAAATTCGAAAGGCCGGATCACCTTCAACCGTCCGCTTCGGATGTCGTCAGCGACGAGATGCTTCGGCATGCTTCCCCAGCCAAGACCAGCCAACAACATGGCATGCTTGGTTCCAAGATCCGCGAGCCGCCATGTTTGCGGTGACAGCACACCATAGTCTCGCCCTTCGGTCAGCGCAGAGCGGTCGGTTAGGACGAGTTGCACGTGCTGGCGCATCACATCCGTAGGAATCGGTCCCTTTAATTTGGCAAGCGCATGATCTTTCGATACGACGGGTAGCAATTGCACCGACAGCAAGTGAAACCGCTTCAGCTCTGCCTTGCCGCTAAAGACGAAAGGAAGCAAACCAACCATACAGGTGCCGTTTAGTACCAACTCAGCCGCAGCGCCAAGAGACTGCACGTAAATCCTCGGAGGCACCGTCGGGAAACGTTCGGAGAAAGCTCGGAGCGCCGCGACGACGGGAGGCATTGGAAACATCGCATCAAGCACCAACCTGATCTCCGCCTCCAGGCCGCCGGACAGGCCTTTGGCCTGATCCCGAAAGGCCATGGCCTCTTCGGCGATGCGACGCGCGCGAGGCAGCAGGGCTCTCCCGGTTTCAGTCAGCGCCGGGCGATACGCTGATCGGTCGAACAGCGCCAAGCCGACCTGTTCCTCCAGTTTTTGGATCCCGTAGGTTACCGCGGATTGCGCCCGTCGTAGCTTCCGCGCCGCCCCGGAAAAGCTGCCTTCATCTACAACCGCTAACAAGAGCTGGATTTGATCGAATGTCAGCGCGTCCATGTTGTTCTATTTTTTAGATAGAGACTACCTATACTTTATCTCTATTTTTGGCAGATGCCATCCCCTAATTGGATGGGCATGTTAAAAAGGGAATCCAATCATGAAGACTTCGCTTCTGTCTGCGCTCATCATAACCATCGCTCTCTCAAGCTCGGCTCCAGCCCAAACATCTGCCAAGCCCGTCGTGAAGATCGAACCGGGCGCTTACGCAGTCGATCCGTATCACACGCAAGTTACGTTCGCGGTTTCGCACATGGGCTTCACCGAATTTCGTGGGCGCTTGAGCAATGCGTCGGGTACGCTGCAGCTTGATGCCGAACATCCCGCTGGCAGTTCTTTCGAAGTAACCGTACCGACGGATTCGGTGAACACTCCAGTGGACAGGCTGACCGAAGAACTCAAGGGCGATCAGTGGCTTGACGCAAAGGCGAATCCGCAGATCATCTTCAAGGCCAAAAGCGTCACGGTGACCGGACCGGAGACGGCAGAGGTAACCGGCGATCTGACCTTGCACGGTGTTACCAGGCCTTTGACGCTGGAAGCCAAGCTGAATGGCGGCGGTATCAATCCCCTGGACAAGAAATTCACGGTGGGATTTGAACTTGAGGGCAAGGTCAAGCGCAGTGATTTCGGCGTGAAAACCTACCTGCCGCTGATCGGTGACGAGGTCGACCTGACCATCAGCGCCGCGTTCGAAAAGCAGGGTTGAGCCATCGGCCCCGTTATGGCGACGAACAGCGAGCGTTACACGTCTGTGGCGATCGTGCTGCATTGGCTGATCGCCGCAGGCGTGCTGGTGCTGATTGCGATCGGCCTGACCATGGCGCACGGGACAATCACCGCTGCGACGAAGTTCAAGCTGTTCCAGCTTCACAAATCGGTCGGCATCACAGTGCTTGGTCTGATTTTGGTTAGGATCGTTTGGAGATTTGGCCATCGTCCCCCGGCGCTGCCAGACAGCATGCCGCCGATCGAACTAAAGGCGGCGGAGGCGACCCACTTCGTGTTCTACTTGTTGCTGCTTGGCCTGCCGCTGACCGGATGGGCGCTGGTGTCCGTTTCACCGATCAACATACCGACCATTTTGTTTGGTTTGGTGCGCTGGCCCCATATCGGGTTCCTGACAAGCCTGCACAACAAGGCGCCGGTCGCAGCCGCGCTCGACCATGTTCATGCCTATAGTGCGTGGGCATTGGTTGCTCTGATCTTGCTGCATGTCGCAGCCGCATTGCGGCACCACTTCTTTATCGGGGATGATGTTCTCGGGCGTATGCTGCCCGGCGCGGGTCGAACGCATGCACCTACGTCTTTTCCCGAAGGGAATCGAAAATGATAAAATACCTTACCGCAGCCTCGGTTGCGACCTGGCTTGTTGTAACCGGCGCCTCTCCCTCTTCCGCTTCTTCGTGGAAAGTAGATCCCGCGCGCAGCCGCATCTCCTTCTCCGGGACACAGACGGGTGAAGCTTTCAATGGGCAGTTCGCGAATTACCAGGCAACCATCGAGTTCGATCCGGCTAATCCCGACGCGGGACACGCGTTGATCGTGATTTATCTTGCCGATGCCAAAACGGGCGACAGTCAACGCGACGAAGCCTTGCCGGGAGAGGACTGGTTCGACATCGGACACTTTCCGAAGGCAAATTTCGAAGTGAAGAAGTTCACGTCCAAGGGCGCCAACGCCTATGAGGCCGACGGCAAGTTGTCGATCCGCAACATCAGCAGGGACGTCGTCCTGCCGTTCACGCTTGAAATTAAGGACGGCGTTGCCCACGTCAAGGGGCACGTTGACCTGATGCGCAACCTGTTCGGTGTCGGACAGAATGCATGGGCTACCAATGAATATGTCGGATTTCCCGTTGGAATCGATGTCGATCTGATTGCGACACCGGGCACCTGATTTGGGCTAACTCGCGGTACATCCGTTGGAGCTCTCATTGTTGCTATGCACTTGTTCGCGCGCGCTCCCCTGGATCGGCCAGTTTCAGCGCTGAAGACGACATCGAAGATTACGGAATTTTCGTACAGATCGTCCGATTTGCGGATGGCGTTATGGAAGAACTAGGCCAGTGGCCCGACTTCCTCAGGTCTTACAGCTTTCTGAGTGCCCGTCTTGGGAGCAAAGCAGCGATCAAGCTTGCTCGCGGGGAAGGCAGATTGTGACCCGAGCTCCCCCGCTGGGGGCATCGCCAATTTCGATTGAGCCGTGATGTTGTCGTTCGATAATGCCGAGTGCAATGGCGAGCCCAAGGCCGGTACCCCCGGTCGAGCGATTTCGGGACGACTCGCCCCGTTGGAATGCCCTGAAGACCGATTTTCGCTGAGACGGGGGAATGCCAGGCCCTTCATCGTCAATGATGATCTGCACCGTGTCGTTCGTCTGGCAGGTGGAGACATGGGCGACATGGCCGTATCGCAAAGCATTACCAATGATGTTGGTGAGGGCACGAGAGAGCGCGGTCCGATCACCACCAATGAAAAAGGGCCTCCCCTGACTAGGGTCGAATGTAATCTTGCCGCCAGCCATTCGAGCAGCCTCGACCTCCTCAGCAACAAGTAAGCGCAGTTCCACAGGCTCCTTCGCTTTGAGCGGGTTAGCGTGGACCGCAACTAACAACGCATCCTCCACCAGCCTGTCCATCGCATTAAGATCTAACGAGGCTTTGCGAAGCTGATTGGGGTCGTCCAGCACCTCCAAACGGAGTTTTAACCGCTGCACGTACGTCTTGATGTCGTGGGCAATGGCGCCAAGTATGATGTTGCGTTCCTGCAAGAGTGTGGCTACCTGCTCCTGCATAAGAAGGGTACGTTTTGCCAGTCCTGCGATCGCTGGGGAGCCTCCGATCAATAGAGGTTGTGGCACTCCCGTAGATGCGAATGCCTCGACCGAATGCGCAATGCGTTCGACCGCGCGCCCTTCCCGTAAAATCACCAACAATACGATGCTGGTCAGCAATATGCCGATGATGCCCAGCCAGAACCCGGTCGGTAGCCCTAAGAAGCGCGGCAGAAGCTCGCCGCGTACTTCAGCGACAAGCCAATGCGAATCGGCGAGACGCACATAGACCTGAACGGGTTCGATCGATAGCGCCCAATTGATCGCGCGATGTTCGCGGCCGAAGGGCCTTGCTGTGATGAATGCCACGACATCACCGGCCTCTTTGGACGCCAGCCGCTTTCGTACAGCCTCCTCTATCTCTCGGACATGAGCGTTTTGCGCCGTCTCGACGGGTCCTTCTGACACCATCCGATAGCGTAAGTCTGCTGACGACATGGCGGTCAACACGTCGCGGCGTTGGCCTTCATTGAGACTGGGCCACAGATGCGCCAAGGCCGCTATCTGGTCGGCTACCAAACCGCCGCTGACGCCGACCCGCTGCCTGCGTAGTTCAACAAAGGTCGACGTAAGCCCAAGAGCCTCGATGATGAGCGCAATCGCCACGATCCAGAAAAAGAGCCGCCACAACCGCCGCCTGCGAGGCGCCGTCACGAATGGATTTCCACGGGTGCGGTGAGGATATAGCCTACGTTTCGTATGGTCTTGATGCCATCTTCGGGAAAGCCGCTCTCAATGAGTTTCTTCCGAAGGCGGCTCATCTGCACATCGATATTGCGGTCGAACCCAGCTGAATCCCTTCCCCGCGTCCATTCGATCAACTGATCGCGTGACAGCACGCGGCCTGGTCGATCAACAAAGCAGCGCAGCAAATCAAACTCGCCGGATGTGAGCGCAATTGGCTCGTCTTGATAGCCCGTCACCGCCCGAAGCTCCGGATCGACCAACAGGCCTCCAACGCGGCAATGACCGGCGCGGGCAGAAAGACCTCTCCGCCGCAAGTTCGCCCGGACCCGCGCCACGAGCTCTCGGCGCTCGAAGGGCTTTGGCAGGTAGTCGTCAGCGCCAGTCTCCAGGCCGATCGAACGGTCGATGCTTAAGCCGCGAGCGGAGACCATCAGAATCGGCGTGTCCTGTGTCTCGCGCAGCCGCTCACAAAACGAGAGGCCATCCTCACCAGGCATCATGATATCGAGGATAATCAGGTCGACGCTTGCCGCCGCGTTGAGGATTCGTCGGGCTGTCGGCGCGTCCTTGGCCAGTTGCACGTCGAAACCTTCGCGCGTCAATATGACCCGCAACAGCGAGCGAATTTCGTCATCGTCGTCAACAACAAGGATTTTGGTCGCGGTTCCCATAATACCCCATTGTCCTGACGGTTCGCGAAGGCGCAAGCAGCAATAGCGTCTGCAACAAATTGCAATATTCGCGGTGGGACCAGCAAAAATCACCCAAAAAAGCAATGAGAGGGTAGCGGTCATCGGCGATCGCCATTGTATCGGCGCACGTCACAGACAAGAGGAGACTGACGATGAAGGCAACGATATTCGCCGCTTCAGCGGTTCTCATGCTCTCCACGACCGCCCAAGCTGGCGACTGGTCGACTCGCTGGACGGGGCCAAACGGCGGCGCTTACGAAGGCAGCGGAAAGTGCTCCAACGGAGCGTGTCAGAGCTCTGGAACCTTCACTGGGCCGCATGGAGGAGTCTGGCATCATTCAGGTGACTCGCGCCAAGTCGCTCCCGGACAATGGGCCGGGGAAGGCAAGCTTGTCGGCCCGAATGGTGGAACATGGAAACATTCGTGGACGTGGCATCAGGCGGGAGATTGATCAATCCGACCATCCGGCCTCTTGGTTCAAAGCCTCGGGTGAGGCAGTCATGTCAAAAGCAGCGCCATGCCTGGATCGCTTTTCTCCATTGCTCGCCGATAGGCCTGACGGGAGGCGATTCGCGCAAGGTACTTGATGATATTCGGGCAACGCGCGAGATCGTACGGTTGGAAATAGCGCATCGTGGTGAGCGAGAAGCCGGTCATGATGTCGGCCGAGGTGAACTCATTGCCTGCGAGATGCTCGGCGTCGGCCGTCCGCGCATCGATCAGGTCGAAAGCTCGGTCGACCCGTGCTCTGGCGCTAAGCAGGATCTGATTGTCATCAGCAAGCTTGAGCCGGTTCAGAATCATGAGCCGGCCCATGCTGGCCTGCAGCGTTCCGTTCGCGAAATGAAACCAGTACAGGAATTGCGCAAAGTCGGGATGATCTGCAGGAAGCTTGAGACGGCCTTTTCCGTATTTTGCGATGATGTATTCGAGAACCGCGCCCGATTCTGCGAGTAAGACGTCGCCATCGGTTATGACGGGCGCGGTCCCGATAGGATGAAGCGTTTTGTAGTCTGCTGGCGCCAGCATCGTTACGGTATCTCGCCTATAGCGCTTGAGCTGGTAAGGAATCGCCAATTCCTCGCAAAGCCAGACGATGCGTTCGGACTGCGACTTGCCGAGATGATGAACAATGAGCATGGATATACCTGCGAGGACTATCAGCGTGAGCAAATATGGAGGAAAACCGCAATTCGTTCCAATCCTGAAATCCCGAGAAGCCCTAGCTGGTGGCAAGGTCACACTTTACTGCACACGAATGCCGACTTGTGAATCGGCTTTAAACCTAATTCTTTCGCCGATCGAGTGTTATGGACCGTCGATGCAGGCATTCGTCTATTTCGCCCCGGGTTAGGCGATGTCCCCGATGCGAACGACGGCGCGCGAGACGGGTGCATCTTTCTCCAAGGATAGATATGTCGTCACCGCGCGTCTGGCGCGGCCACCGCCGAAAAAGTGCTGAGTCGCCAACCACCCGTCATGCGTGCGGCGTGGTCAACAACCCCTGTTGAGCATGCTGCACTTCGGTAATCAACGTGCCGCCATGGCCGTCAGCGCCGGTGACTAAGGTCGACGCCATGTAGTTGCCGAGCAGTGCGATGTTGGCTGCATGGGTACCGTCGGTGACGGTCAGCGTGCCGCCGGTCTGGCTCGCGTTCTCCGCGTAGCCCAGCGTCGTGTTGGCACCGAACGCGACCTGCGAGAGGTCGATGCCGTTCTTCGCCCCGAAGCCGGACACCGCGCCGGCGAACGTCGCGGACTCTTCGAGCAACAGTTTCCCGCTCGAGCCGGTAAAGGCCACGCTGCAGGAGTCCGGCGTGTCGATTTCGAGTATGGCGCCGCCGGGGATTGTTGCCGGCGCATTGCCGGATTGCCGCATCGTGACCGGCGGATCCGTGATGATGGTCCCACTCCCGCCGCTGCCGGCGCCAAGGGTAAAGCTCGCCGTCGAATAACCGGTTCCGACCAGACTGATCTCTGCTATCGCATGACCACCGCTCGTGACCGTGAGTACGCCGGAACTGGCGTTGGTGGCGCTGTAGCTCTCGCTCACCACGCCAACCGGCTGAGCAATCGATGCCGACTTCCGGCCATTACGCATCGCAAAAGAACTTCGCCGAGGCTGGCGATTAGCAACATCCAACTCAGGCCTTGAAGTTCGCGCTCAACATGGTCAAGGCAAAAGGTCATTAATTGAGACGGTTGGTGTCAGTGGGAGATCGTCGGCAGGGATGCCCTAATTCGCTCCGAGAAATCGGTTGCGTTATCGGCCGCCAGTGCCGCATCGTTGATTCGAGAGCGTCGCCGCAATTCGTCGAACGGTAGCGTCGTGTCCATCCGGCCCGAGTAATAGAGGTAGCCGTCGACTAGGCCGTTGAGGATATGACGGAGGTCAATTCGGCCGCTCCTTCCCGCGGCGTTCGCGTATCGCACTATGTTGATGGTGCAACTGTTGGTCAGCAGGTTATAGAATTCGGGGTGATCGGCGAGTTGGTTGATCCGCACAAGGTAGATTTGGAGCAGCCGACGCGCATCGTCGGCCGAGGTGTTGAGGCGATAGAGGTACACTGGCTCCCCTCGGTAGTTGGTACGTACGCGTACGAGGTCGCGTTCGTCACCTACAACGTAGATCAACTCGAATTGTTTGAAGAGGGAGGCGACAGGGGCAAAACCCTCGCCGACCTCTGGTCGCGTCTCGATGGAGATGCTCAGCGGCGGCGCATTGTCAAAAATGAAGCTAAGGAACGTATGCCCGATCGGCCCTTCGATGAAGTAGGATACATAGAAGTCGAGGGCGATCAGATGCGAAAACAACACCTCCCGCTCCTCATAGCGCACCGTGAAATCATTTCGGGTACGGTAGTCGAAGTTGCGGACACCGGTCAGGCGCACGCGGTCGCCGTCGACGACGGCTCGCGGCATCACGGCGACTTCCGGTCGCCAGTCACGGTCGTGTGAGGGACGGATGGAGATCCACCAAGCGACCACGCCGAGAAACAACACGATCGCGATCGCATGCATGTGTCGCCGACGCGAAAACCAGATCACCCAGATCGTGAACACTGCGAAGGCCGCCGCCAGCGCCAGACGCATCCCGGCCCAGGGCAAATTCGAATAGTAGATGGCCAGCGTGGCCCACGCGATCGGTATCGCCCAGCACAGAGAGAAGATGATCGTGACCAGCCAGCCGAGAAGCCTGAACAGGAAGCTGCGAAGCGAGCTCATTGGCTTCTCCTGTTGTTTCATTCTCCCTAACGCGTATCGGCGTGGCCGTTCGCAAGGGCGAAAACGCATGCGTCATTTCGCGGCCGAAGGGACAGCAGAGTAACGTATACCGACCGGACTTCACTTGTTAAGCCTGCTCTGATAGATTTTTAGCGCGGCATGGTCTCCTTGCTTCATTTCAAGTTCTTGGAATGAGCATGACGAGATCTACCGCGAAGGCATGCTGGCGGCCCAATTTTTTCGTGTTCGGCTCAGCCTGCCGTGCTGCCATGTTGGTATTTCCCTGCCGGTCGTGCAGGATAATCGTCGAGCGCGCATCAATCGATCAACGGTGTATGATTCAATGACAATCAGCAGCACTGTCCGAGATCGACCCGTACCGGTTCTGTATGGTTTGATGATTGTCTCACTCGCGGCATTGCTACCGCTTCCGCCATTATTGCAGGATCAGGGCTACCATCAGTTTGCCGACCAGCGTGAATTATTCGGCATACCTAATTTCTGGAACGTGGTCTCGAATCTGCCTTTCATCGCGGTCGGCGCTGTGGGCCTGTTGCGGGCTCGACGCGACGCAACAACCACTGTGCTGTTCACGGGGCTGTTTCTAACCGGCTTTGGATCATCGTATTACCACCTGAATCCGAATGACGACACCTTGTTTTGGGATCGGCTGCCGATGACGTTGTGCTTCGCCGCAATCCTTGCCGCCGTCGTCGAGGAGCGCGTGGATGCGAGAGCGGGAGCGATGTTGCTACGGCCGCTGCTGGCAATTGGCATTTTCAGTCTTCTGCTGTGGCGTTGGACCGACGATTTGCGGCTCTATGCCTGGGCGCAATTTTTCCCCTTTCTCGCATTGGTCCTGATTCTGCACTTCTTTCCGCCGAAATATACCGGCACATCGTATTGGGTCGCCGCTGCGTCGCTCTATGCACTCGCCAAGGCGCTGGAGTATTTTGACGAGAAGATCTACTCGGAAGGCTCGATTCTGAGTGGACATACGCTCAAGCATCTCGCTGCAGCTACCGCCGGTTTCGCAATCCTGAGACTCTTCCAAACTCGCCGACCAATCGACGGCGTCGTGTAAACAACGCTTCCATACTCGGGCCGCTTTGCGCGGCGCCGACAACGCATTGCGATCAATGGCTGGCTATTATCTGGAACGAAGCGACGCGCCATTGAATCGCGCCGCGGAACCCTGTATTCGTCGATAATAAGCGGTATCGAAGTTCCCGGCGCATGAGGTGCTTCCATGAATTCCGTGTCCAGACGGTTTGTCGTCACCGTGCTTTCGCTCGTGGCTCTCGGACTGACATCCGCCGCCAATCCGCAAGACAATCCGCCGGCCAATGTCAGCGCGACGTTGTTCCGGAATGTGCGCATCTTCGATGGCAAAGGCGCTTCACTCTCCGCACCGTCCAATGTGCTAGTCAAAGGCAACATTGTCGAGCGCATCTCGATGGAGCCAATCGCCGCAGAGCCAGGCGTAATCGTCATCGCCGGGAACGGGCGAACGCTGATGCCCGGCCTGATCGACGCGCACTGGCATGCGATGTTGATACGGCCTGATCCTGCTCAGGCGATCACCGGCGACGTCGGATACAATAATATCGCGGCGGGGGTCGAGGCGACGGACACGCTGATGCGCGGCTTCACCACGGTCCGCGATGTGGGTGGCCCGGTATTCGGACTGAAGCGCGCCATCGATTCAGGGGTCATCGCGGGGCCTCGTATCTATCCCTCCGGGGCTCTCATCACGGTGACCAGCGGGCACGGAGATTTTCGCCAGTTGTCTGAACTTCCGCGGACGCTCGGCGGCATGCTCAGCCGTATGGAACAGCTTGGCGGCAGTATGGTCGCCGATAGTCCCGACGAGGTGCGCCTGCGCGTCCGCGAGCAACTCATGCAGGGCGCCTCCCAGATCAAGCTGACGGCCGGTGGCGGTGTTTCCTCACCCTTCAGCCCGATCGACGTGTCGACTTTCACGGAGGCGGAACTGCGGGCGGCAGTTGAAGCGGCCGACAATTGGGGCACTTACGTCACCGTGCACGCCTTTACGTCAGCCGCGATTCAGCGATCCATTGCCGCCGGCGTCAGGTGCATCGAACATGGATTCCTGATGGACGAGACAACCGCCAAGCTGATTGCGGAGAAAGGCGTGTGGTTGAGTCTGCAGCCGCTCCCCGAGGAGTTGAGAGAGGGCTTTCCGGTAGGCTCAGTCCAACGAGCCAAGGCCGAGGAAGTCTGGCCTGGGATAGCCCGGACATACGAGTTGGCAAAGAAGTACAAGATCAAGACGGCGTGGGGCACCGATGTCCTGTTCTCCCAGGCGCTGGCGCAGAAACAGGGGGCCATTTTGGCCTCGCTCGTCCGCTGGTACAGTCCCGCCGAAGCGCTCGCCATGGCAACCGGGTCCAACGCCGAACTGCTGGCGATGTCCGGAAAGCGCAGCCCATATCCAGGCAAGCTCGGTGTCGTGGAGCAGGGCGCGCTTGCCGATCTTTTGCTGGTCGACGGCAATCCGCTCGAGAATATCAACTTGATCGCCGACCCCGCCAGGAACTTCAAGGTCATCATGAAGGACGGTAAGATCTACAAAAACACGCTCGCTGGTTGAGGTCGGCTACATTTCCATTGAGGAGTTGTCGAGATGAGTGCGGCGATTGACGACGCAGCGGCAACGGAGCGTGAGCCAGTTCTTGTCGACCTCGCCTTGCAGGGCGGCGGCTCGCATGGCGCGTTCACCTGGGGAGTCCTCGACCGCTTGCTCGAGGAGCCCTGGATCAAGATCGAGGCGATTTCGGGCACATCGGCCGGTGCCATGAATGCGGCGGTGCTGGTGGACGGATGGTCGAGGGGCGGGGCCGACGGCGCACGGGCCGCGCTTGATACCTATTGGCAGCGTGTCTCACGTGCCGCCGCCTTCAGCCCCCTGCAACGCTCCCCCCTGGAGCGTCTGACGGGCCGCTGGACGCTCGACACATCGCCGGCGTATCTCGCCATCGATCTGATGTCGCGCGTATTCTCGCCTTACGACCTCAACCCCACGGGCTTCAACCCGCTTCGGCAGATACTGGCCGAAAGCATCGATTTCGAGCGCCTCATATCATCTCCTATCAAGCTGTTCATCACTGCAACAAACGTCCACACCGGCCGCGGACGAATCTTTCGCAACAACCAAATCACGCCCGACGTGCTGCTGGCCTCGGCATGCCTTCCCACAATGTTCCAGGCTGTCGAGATCGACGGCGAGGCCTATTGGGACGGCGGTTTTGCTGGCAATCCGACCATCACTCCGCTTGTCCGCGAGAGCGACGCGCATGATACCATCCTGGTCCAGATCAATCCGCGCGAGCGGCTGAATACACCGAGGACGGCGGGCGATATCCTCGACCGTCTCAACGAGATTTCCTTCAACTCGCCGCTCATGAAGGAACTGCGCATGATCGCGCTGCTGCGTCAGGCTGCAGATCCGGGCCATGGTGAAGGCGCACGCTGGGCGGGCATGCGAATCCACCGGATCATGACCGACAAATTGGCCGAATTCGGCGCGTCGTCGAAGCTCAATGCCGAATGGGAATTCCTCTCAATGCTGAAGGCGGAAGGCCGTAAGAGCGCCAGCGATTTCCTGATTAGTCACCGCGCAGATCTCGGGACCAAATCGAGCGCCGATCTCGATGTTCTGCTGGCGGAGTGCTGAGCGAAGCTTTTTTGTGAAGTTTGGTCGCCACGAGGAAGTGTCACGATGAGTATCGTCGGGATCCTGATCGCTCTTGGTCTAATGGTCTGGCTCGCCTATCGGGGCTGGAGCATTCTCCTTCTCGCGCCGCTATGCGCTCTGATTGCTTCGCTCCTGGCACGCCAGCCGCTGCTGGCAAACTGGACGCAGACTTTCATGAGCAACGCAGCCGGCTTCATCGCACAATTTTTCCCGATCTTTCTCCTCGGAGCGCTGTTCGGCAAGCTGATGGAAGCCAGCGGTTCGGTCGAGGCCATCGCCCAATATCTGACCGAGCGCCTGGGCACCCAGCGGGCCGTGCTCGCCATCGTGCTGGCGGGAGCTTTCGTCACCTATGGTGGCGTCAGCCTGTTTGTCGCATTCTTCGTGTTGGCGCCCATGGGCCACGCCCTGTTCAAGGCTGCCAACATACCTCATCGGTTGATGCCCGCGGCCATCGCGCTCGGCACTTCGACCTTCACGATGTCGGCGATGCCCGGCACGCCCGCCATACAGAACGCGATACCGATGCCTTTTTTCGGAACCAATCCGTTTGCTGCTCCCGGCCTTGGCCTAACGGCTTCGGCGATCATGCTCGGATTCGGCCTGTGGTGGTTGGAGCGGGCGGAAGCCGGGGCGCGGCGCGCCGGTCAAGCCTATGACTACGCCGAAACGACCGGTCCTGCTGCCGCGGCAGCGGACGGGATCATTCGCGAACGCGCCACCACGGCGCGCGAATTCGATCCCGAGGAGATCGCCCGTGGCGTTCACGCTGCCGCGCCGCCACCGGTTATGCTGGCCGCGCTTCCCCTCGTCACCGTCGTATTGGTCAATCTGATCATGTCTTTCGGGGTTCTCCCGAATATCGACGGGTCCTTCCTTAAGGAAGAGCGCTGGGGCGCGACATCGCTCGGCGCGGTCGGGGGCGTCTGGTCTGTCATCATCGCGCTAGCCGTGGCGATTGTGGTATTGACCGCGACCAATTTCAACCGCTTGCCCACCCTGCGGGCGACGATGGATGCCGGAGCGAACGCCGCGGTACTGCCAATCATCAGTGTAGCAAGCCTGGTTGGCTTTGGCGCGGTGGTGGCGTCGTTGCCTGCCTTCGAAGCAGTGAAGGCATGGGTGCTCGGTATCGAGGGCGGCCCGCTGGTCTCGCTCGCAGTGGCGACCAATATTCTTGCCGCCCTCACAGGTTCAGCATCGGGTGGCCTGACCATTGCCCTTGACGCACTCGGTCCGACCTATATGCAGACCGGCCTCGATCCCGGCCTGATGCATCGCGTGGCCGTGATCGGCTCGGGCACACTTGACAGCTTACCGCACAACGGCGCGGTGGTCACGCTGCTTGCTGTTTGTGGATCGAAGCACCGCGAAAGCTATCGCGATATCGTCATGACCGCGATTGTCGGCCCGATCGTCGCGCTCGTCGCCGTTATCGGGCTGGGGTCGGCGTTCGGCTCGTTTTGATCGATGTCGAAAGGTTGCATGGCGGCACCGCTGAAACCCGATCCGCATTTCGGGAAGTGAAAACTGGTGAGCACAAATCGGCGCGTTCCGCAGATACGGCACCGGAATTCAACCTATTCTCGACGAAACGTAGATTGAAACTGAAGGCCACGAGCCACGGCAGGTAAGCCGTAGCGCCAGTCATCAGACCAGCTTGGCACGAAGGCGTCCGTACTCGACTTCGGTTATTGATCCTGACTTTTTTAGCTGATCGAGCTTTGTAAGTTCGTCTGCGACACTAAAACCAACGATGCTGCGCAGTTCATCGCGTGCCTGTTGAGCCTGCTGAGCGTTGCGTTCGGCCATACCTCTGCCTTGGGTGACCAAGTAGGCAAAGATGCCGAGGTAGGAGAATAGAACCAAGGCCAACACCCATAGCGCTTTTCCCCACCCGGAGATGTCGTGACGTCTGAAAAGGTCCCCGTAGATTACAATGATCAGCCAGAACCACACGACAAATGTGAACACCGCGATTATATCCATCAGGAAATTTCGATATGTGAAGCCTTCTTGAACGAAGAACATGCGATCCTCCCTTGTGCAGCTGCGCGTCCCAAGACCGAGCAACTGTGTTGACGTGACTACGAAAAGTCGGTGCCTGGATCGTCCGCATCTCAGTTCACCGCGACAGAAATTCTCCTCGCGCAAGAAATGTAGCCGAAAATGGCCGCCATTCCGAGGGCCCCTCTCGTAATCATAGGCCTGGTCTCCCCTGGAGTGGGGAACGAAATTTTATGATAAGAGACCCCGGGGCGCAAACGCGGTCCGTTGGGCAACAACCAAGCGCTACAGGTCGGGCCGAGTCTCTGAGCGCAGCAATTGGCGGTGCGTTGGCCGGGATCTTGATCGCGTTGCCACTCGTCGCCTTCGGCGTTCTGTTGATTGGAGCGGGCCTCGCACTCGCATTCAGCACTACTTCACGCCCGGCAGTTTCCCAACGTGAGCCAGCGGTTGGCTAACCTGCGCGAATGCGCGACTAACTGGTAATTTACCAAAACTTACTGAATAATCCCCCGCGATAAGAACTCCGTCTGTGTTTTTATTGCAGCGCAGCGAACCTAGCAGCCAGGCTGAC
This sequence comes from uncultured Pseudomonadota bacterium, assembly GCA_963725555.1. Classification (GTDB taxonomy): domain Bacteria; phylum Pseudomonadota; class Alphaproteobacteria; order Rhizobiales; family Xanthobacteraceae; genus Bradyrhizobium. The sequence goes on from CAVRYV010000019.1 coordinate 558,302, forward strand.
GCCACGACCACCGATCATTGCTCGAAGCGTTTCCTTCTCTCTTGGACCGCGCTAAACCAACATGGTCATGATCATCCGGAATCCTGAAAAAAATTTCGACGAGTTGTGGAAAACCTTCCACAACCGCTACCCGTTCTTCAAGTTGAAGAACGTGGACTGGAACAAGCAGTACGACAGTTACCGACCAAAAGTCACAGCGAAAACCAGTGAAGACGAGCTATTTGACATTTTATGCCGAATGCTGAGCCCGTTGCATGACGGGCATGTCGAGCTGATAGCCAAGGTTACTGGAGATCGAAAAACGCGATACTTCAATCCAGAGAAAAAACCCCGATTCTGGCAAGAATTCACTAGCCGGGAGATCAAGCAGCTCCTCAGAACAACCGAAAAAACGCTTGTCAGCAATGGTTTCAATCGACCTACAGAGACTCAGGCCTGGATGCTTCACTATTGCAGGTCGCGGGCATTTGGTTACATCCGGATTCTCGAGTTGGAAGGCGTTAAAGCGAGGTGCTTGACGAACGCCCTGGATAGAATTGCCAGCGACTTTCACGACTTGGACGGCATAATAATCGACATCCGGAACAATCCCGGCGGCGACGATAACACTGCAATCACCATTATCAATCGATTTTCCGACCGCAAGCAAGTCGCCTTCCATAGGAAAACAAAGATCGGTCCAGGCGAAGATGCCTTTACAGCCCTGAAGACCTGGCACATCGAACCAGAAGGTTCTGAACAATTCACGGGACCAATCGTACTCTTGACCTGCGATTCTGTTTTCAGCGGTGGAGAGGTCTTTGCGCTGGCGATAAAACAACTGCCGAACGTTACGATCCTGGGTGATCATACCAACGGCATATTTTCGTATCAACTTGAGAAGAAGCTCCCGAACGGCTGGCGCTATTGCTTGTCATACCAGAGGTATTTTTCAGCTGACATGGTGTGCTACGAAGGCAAGGGGGTGCCTGTCGACATCAAGCAACTCAACAAGAAGACAGACATCGAAAAAGGCATCGACCCATTGATTACCCGCGCATTGAAACTGTTACGCTCGAAGAAAGCAGGAAGAGGTGACCAAAATATGATTGAGTTCGCGGATCTCATCCGTTGGATGGGCGCAAATTGCATCAGTTAGCGGAGCCGTCGTCGTCAGCTCTACTCGATAATGCGAGCTTGAACGTGACGGCGAAAGCGAGCAAATTCTAGCATTGCCAACCTGAATAGTGCTATGCATCTTGCTCAAAGCATCTCCTGAACGGGAAGGCGACTGCTGCACCAATCGGCCGATGTTCACAGAACTGAGCGTATCGTTCCCGTAACGTCACGAAGGTTAAAACGATTAATCGCACCGCCGCGATATCCGAAATCAACGAATTCTTGCTGGGCGGATGCCTCGAGTGGCGTGACTAGAAACAATGATAAGGCGGAACACTTTGATTGGTGGTCCGAAGAACAAGGTTAGCCCTTCTCAACGGATATCACGCAATGATCATCGAGTCGCCCTTGCAGCTAATTTTCCGTGATTTGTTTTATCGTCTTCCTACCTTTGCCGGAATGCACGACGTCTTTTTGAAATTGGAAGGCTTCAATATAACTGGATCAATTAAAATCAAGACAGCGTTGGGACTTGTTGAGGATTTAGAACGACGGGGTATTGCTAGACGTAACGAGACCGTATTGGTCAAATCGTCGTCGGGCAATCTCGGATTAGCACTTAGTTTGATATGTGCCATCAAAGGATACAAATTTGTTTGCGTGACCGATCCAAACGCCAACCGCGCGACCATAAGAGGCATGGAGCTCTACGGGGCCAGCGTTATAGTGGTTAAAGATCGTGATACTGCCGGGGGATATTTGGGAAGTCGATTAAGGAAAATCGATCAGATACTGCAATCAGATGCAAACGCGGTCTGGCTCAACCAATATGCCAACATAGCCAACAAGAATGTTCATGCCGAGCAAACGGCCGATGAGATTGCGCGCGAGTTTGATAAGGTCGATTGGGTTTTTGTCGGGACCGGCACTACCGGTACCCTGGCCGGGATCTCAGAACGACTGCGTGCAGAATTCCCAAGCATTAAAGTCGTGGCTGTCGAGCCCGCAGGCTCTGTCACGTTCGGAGGAGAGCCCGGTAAGCGGAACATCCCTGGCATTGGCGCAAGCGTGAGGCCAAAGCTTGCGGACCTCTCCGCACCGGATAAAATCGTCACGGTGAACGAAGACAAAACGATAGAAACTTGCCTTTCTTTCGTTCGCGACTATCACTTACTGGTTGGGGGAAGCACCGGAACGGTTCTTGCAGCTGTGCAGCAGCTCGTTCCTGAGTTCGTTCGCGGTGACACCATAGTTGCCATATCCGCGGACCTCGGTGAAAAGTATCTAGACACTATTTATAACCCGGCCTGGGTAGAGAACGTCTCCGCAGCTGAGGACGATAGGTCTGTGCGGACCCACGCGTTCGCTGCGATAGAGTGAGGCGCAAAAGCGGGTATTGGTCGCCGCGTTCACAGCCGTCGCCTTCTGCAGAAGTTCGTCACCGCTGGTGCAGGGTCACTGTGCAATCATCGCCGACTAACTGCCGATTCAAGCACAATGGGGAATTAAAGGTGACATCCGCTCCCACATTCTATGTTGTTACCGGCTCGACGGTTAAGAGTGTAATTGACGGCAACAGGAGCCAAGTTTTTGATGCCGTTGAGGCGACGTACCGGCTTCACGGCTCCGGAAATACTCTAAATCCGGACAGCTATTTCCTCCGATATCCAGATAGACCCAGCGCTCGCATCATCGCGTTGCCGGCTCATCTGGGCGGTGAGTTTCAAAAAAGCGGCATAAAATGGATATCGAGTTTCCCCGAAAACAGGGCCAGTAACTTGGCCCGGGCGTCGGCGGTCCTTATCATGAACGATGCGACGACAGGTTATCCGCTGGCCTGCATCGAGGCCTCTCTCATCAGCGCTACACGCACTGCCGCGTCTGCCGCATTGGCCGCGGAACGGATTGCCCCTAATCCCTTTATGGGAACCCTCGGTATAATCGGGACTGGAGTTATTGCTCGCACAACTGTCGAATGGCTATTATTTCGAAATTGGAAATTTCGCGAAATAAATTTGTACGATGTGGAACGCAAAGAGGCGGAGCATTTCGATGGGTGGCTTCGCGATCAATACAACCTGCAGGCCAAAATCCACGATCGATTGGAGGGCGCCATCTCGGACTCTTCTCTGATACTGTTCGCCACGACCACGCCGGACCCCTATCTTGCCGATGAAAAACTATTCGAACACTGCCCTACTGTCCTACATTTATCTCTGCGCGATATTTGCGTGAATATGATTCTCGCTTCGCAAAATATTGTCGATGATGTGGATCATTGCCTAAAGGCAAAGACCTCGCTCCATCTAACAGAGCTGGCGACGGGAAACAGGGAGTTTGTTTCAGGGAGTTTGGTAGATATCCTGGAGAAGAGGCTTAATCTAGACCACGGCCGGCCTCGCATATTTTCGCCATTTGGGCTTGGCGTTCTTGATCTTGCCGTGGGCAATTTTGTACTCGAAGCAGCGAAGTCGTCTGGTGCCGCAATTGCGCTACCTGACTTCTTCAGCAATTCTGCCCGATGGTGAAGCTGCGTCGAACCATTCAATTCGAACGCGTCATGTCTGGCGTGAAGCACTCAGGTCAACGAGTGTTCCTGGCGATAAAGAGTAAGCTTAGGCTAGTTCATTCAGAAAAGATGGGGGCAGATCAACATGTCGGGTGTATGGAGTTGCAATGAGTGGGACCAGTTAGAAGAAGTTATTGTGGGCAATCCACTGAATGCACGATATCCTACGCCAGACCGAAGCACCCAGCTGGCAGAATTTCCCGACCGATCATTGGCTGAAATTCCCCGCGGCCCCTTTCCTCAACGCGTGATTGAAGAAACGGAAGAGGATTTGGATGGATTTGCCAAAATCCTTGGAGATTTGGGCATCACCGTCAAACGTCCAGACACATGGCAGCACGAGGTAAAATTCTCCACCATCCATTGGGAGGCCCAAGGGTACTACAATTATTGTCCCCGCGATGTGTTGTTGGTCATCGGCGACCAAATTATCGAGACGCCCAATGTCATTCGGAGCCGCGGCCAGGAAACGTCGAGCTATCGTACGTTGCTGATGGAGTATTTGAGGTCCGGCGCAAAGTGGTACAGCGCCCCCAAACCTATGCTTTTGGACTCACTCTTCGATGGAGTGGATCTAAATAAGCCCACACCACGCAACGATGAACCCGCCTTCGATGCAGCCAACGTTCTGCGTTTTGGAAGAGACTTGATCTATTTGGTGAGCGCCACGGGCAACGAAATTGGGGGACACTGGCTGCAGGCGATTTTAGGCGACCAATACCGGGTTCATTTCCTCAAGGATGTATATTTTGGCAGCCATATCGACTCGACGCTTGTGGCCTTACGGCCCGGTCTGGTCCTCGCCAATCCTGCTCGTCTCAACGATGAAACCCTGCCCAAAATCTTGAAGCAGTGGAAAGTCATCTACAGTTCTCCGATGGAGAATACAGACAGACATGATGCCGACTATCGCTCCAGAAGCATTGGTAGTGACTGGATCGATATGAATGCATTCAGCATCAATCCTAACTTGGTCGTAGTCGATCGAAATCAACCGGCTCTCATAAGACTCTTAGAGAAGGAGGGCCTTGACGTAATTCCACTCAAATTGCGGCACTCCAAACTGTTGGGCGGTGGGCCCCATTGCGTTACGTTAGACGTCCGCCGAACTGGGAAGCTGGAGCGATATTTCGATTAACCGAGATTCTTTCGTAGGCTCGACCAGTAGGCAAATTTTGAAGCTCTGAAGTCGAGACCCAAGCGTCTCTATTTGGGAGTTTGGACCTACGAGTATGTGAGGAAGAACTTTTGGTAGCGATTTTTGTAGCGATTGCCATCGCGTTTTTCTTTGCACTAACGTTCGTGGCTTGGACACGGTACCTTTGGGCGGCGGAGAAGGCGCCGCACGAAACGACCGACGCCAGCCGATACGCGTTGACGGAAGTCTTCGGCGCCGGCTCCTTCGTGAACGTACCGCATCAGAAAGGAGTCCAATGGCTCACAGAGGTCTTCAGCCGGACCGTCGAGAAGTTTCCGTATCTTACGGCCTTACAAATTCCGCACAGCGGCGAATCGCTGACTTTCGCTGAGCTCGACCAGCGAGCGGAGCGCATAGCTGCGGCCCTTTCTCCCTTCCTCACAGGACCCGATCAGGTCGTGGCCGTGGCCATGTTGCAAGACAACTGGCAAATCGTGGCGTCTCACCTCGGCATTCTCAAAGCCGGCGGCACAGTGATGTTCCTCGATACCACCCTGCCCGACGCTCTGATTTCCCACATGCTCAAGGACGCAGAGCCAATAGTCATTCTGACACGGGGCCAAGACAAATTCCGCGATCTGCCGACGCTCGACGTCCTCAAGCTGCCGGAGAAAATGCCCCGCAGAGAACCGCCGCGTTGGCTGGACGACCCCACGCAACGGCTCGCAACCATTTTTTACACGAGCGGCACCACTGGGATGCCCAAGGGCGTCGAATGTCCGCACGCAGGCTACGTGAACCTCGCCCTGAGCTACGCCGACTACTTTGATCTCATGCCCGGCATGGACGCAACTTCCCTAACATCGTCGTTGGGTTACGATGGCAGCATCTCGGAGATGTACAGCGCCTGGGTATCGGGCTGCGCTGTGGTAATGCTGACCAAGGAACAGATTCGATCTGGCCCGGACCTCGTCCCCGTTCTCCAAGCAGCCGAAGTCACGGTGCTCTTTTGTCCTCCGGTGCTGCTCGCCACCCTCACCCCCACCCCTGAATTAGATCTGCCCTATCCGTTGTGCCGCTACATTGTTCCGGCCGGCGAGGCCTTCCCAAGCGCGCTGGTGGAGCCCTGGACCAGGGCCAGACGCCAGATCATCAACACCTACGGTCCAACAGAGGCGAGCACTGACACCAGCCGCCAGAGCTTGCGGACCGGAGAGCCCATTACAATTGGCTCGCCGTTTGCCAACGTCACCTACGTCATCTGCGAGGTCGACCAACTTCGACCAATGCCCCACGGCGAAGCTGGAGAACTATGTATCGGCGGGGTGCACATTGCACGCGGGTACCGTAATTTACCGGAGGAAACCGCCCAGAAGTTCATCATGCACCCGGAGTTTGGCCGACTCTACCGCACCGGAGACCGATGCAGAATCGACATTAGAACGCAGCGCGTGCACTTCCTCGGCCGAATCGACACGCAGCTCAAAGTACGCGGACATCGCGTCGAGGCGCAGGCCGTGGAAGATATTCTGCAGACGCAGTTCAGTGAGATCAAGGCCGCCATTCTAGATTACCAGAACGAGACGTTGGTCGCATTTGTTGCCGCGCCTTCAGTCTGGGAAGGAGAGATGTCAGTGGTCGCTCCGGCGCCGGCGGAGTGGGCCGCCCGGGTGATGGCGATTCTGGCTAAACAACTTCCAGCACCGTCGATACCAACACGAATCTTCCTCGTAGAACAATTCGACATGAAGTCGGTTTCGGGGAAGATCGACCGTCAGGGTTTGCCAAATCTCTCTCATCTATTGAGAAACATCGAGCCGGGAGCTGAGAACAATCGTTGGGACACACCAACGGGTGCTCGCCACACAAAGAACGGGGATGCCAATGCGCCTGATTCCAAAGCGAGTGCGTATGAGTGTGAGGAAGTGCTGTCGATCTGCAGAGCCGTTTTCGAGACGCCGTTGGGATTGGACGATGGTTTCGCTGAAGCCGGTGGGCACTCGATTCTGATCGCGCGTTTAGCGCAAAAGCTGCAAGTTGCTGGATGGACAGTGCCTGTCCGGGCTCTGCTTAGTGACTGCAATACTGCACGAAAGGTGGCCAACTCCCCGCGGACGTGCCAACAGCCCTGCACGGCCTTTACGGCCCCGGCCAAATCCAACGAGAACAGCGCCGAGCGCGACGAGGCTGCGGCAGAGGTATTCTCCATCAGATACTTTACAACTCTGCAGGTCCTGTTCGCGACGTTGTTATATTCCCCGGGCCTGCTGGCCTTCTTGGCCGTCTTCGGCATCATCGACGTCGAAGCGTACTTCGCGACCGGCAGTCTCTGGGCGTTCATGATTGCCGGCTTCTTCCTGTACCTGGTCGCACTCGTCCTTCCCTTCGTTGGCCTGCTTTGGGTCATGGTGATAAAGTTCTTCTTGGGCGGTGACATCTACATGAACAATGTGACGCCGGGTGTGTATCCAAAGTGGAGCAAGATGCATCTGCGAATTTGGTGCATTGGAAGACTAGAGAACTTGGTACTCCTGCCGTTAGCTTCGATGTACCGGAGCGCCCCACTTAGGGCATTTGCGTTACGGCAGCTCGGCGCGAGCGTAGGCGATAACCTCCAGTGCGCGCACGATGCCCACCTCTCTGGCCCCCTGGATTTAATAACCGTTGGGGATGATGTCGCCGTTCAGACTGGAGCCTACATTCAAACGACCAGATGGTCGGGGCAGCACCTGCATGTCGGCCCCGTTCACCTCGAGAGCGGCTGCAAGATCGGGATGCGGGCCGCCATCGCTAACAATGTGACCGTGGGTCGGGGCACCTGGATCACTCCGTTTACTCCGATTCTAACTGACGTTGGCTCGCAGGAGATATGGGAGGGCGCCCCGGCGCGTCGCAGCGGTCGCTACACGGAGCTAAAGCGCACGGCGACGGCCTGCCAGTACGTGTGCCCGATTTGGATTCTCGAGGCCGCCAACATCCTTATGCAGATCTTCCTATCCTTGTGTCTTATTGTGGTGCCGGCTGCCGCTATCTCGTGGCTTGCTCGCGCTTGGATCCCCGCTGGGGACGAACTTTCAAGCGAATATTTCAAAGTAACGCCGCTGTTCGAGATCCTCTGGCAACTCACGCTGTACACGTTCATCACCACCTGGCTCACCCTCGTCGCGACCTCTTTGTTGGGCTGTCTCTTCATTCGCTCGACGGCCGCTTCACCGGGGCTATACCCCTCGCGCGGACTGAGGGGCGCTCTCCTCATGTACCGGATGAATATGCTGAATAGCATTCAGAGACAGTGGACTTGGACCATCACAGGACAGTACTTGCGCGCATTGGCTGGAATGCAATTCCCCCGATTTGGCGGCTCCGAATGCGATATCATGTTCAACCTCGTCCCGGAGGTCACCACAGCCGATTCCCAAGTATTCTTTGCAAATGGATGTTTCACGAACACGCTCGATTATGGGGCCGAGCACTTCAAGCTTCGGCGTCTCGACATGCCTCGTAACTTCTTTGGCGGCAATAATTGCATCGCGGAGTCCGGGAATTTCCCGTCCAACTTCATGCTGGGCGTGTCCACGCCGGGCGACGATATACAGTTCCGACGGCAAATGCAGTCGCGACTTGGCGAACCAATTACGGTCGCAGGAAATCCGCCGGTGAGATTTGCAAGTGCGTCATTTGAGACTGAGAACGAAACTCGCAGACGACCCAACTATCCCCTGTTCTTGATTCGGATCCTTTTGTTTGACTTTTTCAGCATCGGCATCCTTCCCCTCACCGAGGTAATCATCTTCGCAATTCTGTACACTTGTTTGCAGCGACTGAGCGGACATCCAGTGGCAAGCGCGGCGATTGCTCTGATCCTCGCACAAATCAATCTGGTCCTGTTCAGCGTCGCGATCAAGAAATCGCTGGTCGGCAGCGAATGGGGAGTCGATCACTCTACAACCTTTTGGTCCTGGCGCCACTTTGCCTACTTCTTCACACAGGACTGCTTCTTCGTTTGGTGCAGATTCCCCCTGGCCTTCTGCGCCGGGACCATTCTCTCGAATTCCGTCTTGCGATCGATGGGATGTAAGATCGGCCGGGGGACAATTGTGAACCAGCCAATGCAGTGCTCCGACTGGAACGCAGTGAGTTTCGGCGATAACTGTGTTGTGGACGGGTTCCTTCAGTATCACTCGTTCGAGAATATGATGCTGAAAGTGAAGCGAACTCACATGCAGGACGGCTGCACAGTCGCCTTCGGTGCCACGGTGATGGGTGGCGCGGTCATGGAACGGGACGTGACCCTCTTACCATTGTCGCTCGTGCTCAAGGAAATGAACTTGATCACAGCCACCTATGAAGGCAGCCCCGCGGAGCCCGCGGGTTCTGCGGCGGAGGGTGAATCCTGAATTTGCTGGGAAAGCGGCGACCGACGAGGATGTCAATCTACGAAGACCTGATATGACGCAAAACGATAGCGACTGGGTCAACAGTCTGTTCGCTGAAAGCGGCGGCGATTGGACGCCGGCGCAAGTCGATAATGCAGCCCACGTTATGTATGCGCCATTTTCACTTGATCCCGAGGCATCACGGCGCTGTGCGTCGGTCCTATCGGATGTCGAGTTACGGCGAGCGTCGCGCTTTGTAACCGAAGACCATGGAGCTCATTTCAAACAGCGGCGCGCCTTTCGGCGCTATTGTGGAGCCGTTGTGCTCGGATCATCGAGGCCCCTATCGCAAATAGCATTCCAGCAGACAGAAAAGGGTCGCCCCTACCTTCCCGATTTGCCAAATATCTCGTTTAGTTTTTCCTCCTGCCGGTTCGGCTTTCTTGGCGCATGGTCGTCGACACACCGGATCGGCGTCGACCTCGAAGATCAAACAAGGAGTTTGGAGACCACAGAACTCGCTCATCAGTTTTTTTCGCGTGCTGAAGAAACGGCTGTTAAAGAGGCAGGCGGTCCGTCGCGATTGCGAAGTTTCTACCAGCTCTGGAGCCTCAAGGAAGCAGCTCTGAAATCTATCGGCGAGGGATTGCCCTTCGGCCTCGATGCGTTCGAGTTCGAACTGGGTCCAACTCTCCGTGTCGTTCGTGCGCCCCCTGATTACGGAGGGCCCGGGCGATTTCATGCGCAGATCATAGAAAGGACTGATATCTGCGCTGCCCTTGTCATCCGAAGCCCGACCTGATGGCGTGGCCAGGAGTGGCCGCTTACGGATAGGCCGCTCCAATGTCGAAACGGGTGCGCGAAAAACAGCGGCACCAACCGTGACTCTGTCTTCATTTGATATCCGAGGCTCGCAAACACGGTTGCAGCAAAGTGGATACGAACTTAGGATACGTAACGGCGTCGGGCTTGCTTTTTTGTGCCGAATTCAACATCAACGAGCACGAGTTTGAGCAGCCAATTTCAGGACGATACTCATTTGACCCACACTTCGCCAATATCTCACTTCGTCGACAACACCGACTGGCTGAAGACAGCAGCTATCATTTTCGTCGTAATTGACCATTTCGGCCATTTCTTCATGGAAGATGACCACTGGTGGAGCGTAGTCGGGCGCTGGGCGGCTCCGACGTTCTTCTTCCTTATCGGCTATGCTCAGACCAAGACCGTCCCGTTCCACTGGATCTGGCTCGGTATTATCCTGACCTTGCTCGAAAGCTGGAATGCAGAATGGGCTTGGGTAACACCGAACATTCTTTTGAGCTTCGCACTGATCCGCAGTGCACGGCCCTACGTGCAAATCCTTTTGCTACGTCACGGCTGGGTCGCCTTCGCTTTCGTCGTTTTCGTACTTTTGGCGGTATTGTCGATAGCCGCCAAGATTGTCGATTACGGCTCTGAGGGATGGTTGTGGGCTCTGTTTGGCTTATGCCAACGCCTTTATGTCGATAGCGGATCATCGACCGAAGTGGTTCCAGCTCCAAGCTTGGATCCGAACGCTCGCGTGATAAAGGTAAATGCTGGCGTTATGCGGCTGCTGGCATGTTTTGTCGCCGTGATTGTCTGCGTCTGGCAGGAACAAAAAGAATACTCGTTTTCTCAGATTCAGCTCGCTGTTTTCATTTTCGGTATCGTGGCTTGGTCTGCGAGCCTGTGTCTATTTCTACGTGGCCCAACCCGCATCCAACCACCAAAAGCCGTAGCCGGCGCCCTCCGCTTCATTGGCCGACACACTCTCGAAATCTACGCAATCCAGCTAGCCGGCTCCGAACTCCTTGTAAGGTGGGCCCCTGATCTCGCGCCCTAGCCGCGTTGCGCTGCGCGTTCGGGAGAATTCATCTTGGACAGCTTCGTTGTTGCTTTTCCGGCGCTCCGCTCGGCGTAGCTAGTCGTCCGTTAAGAAGCGGATTTGAGCTCGGTCTGGACACTGATTGCCTCGCACATTTATCAGGTGCAGCATGACAATTTCACGCGGGCGTTCTGAACGAAGTTGCCGAATAGGCCACATTTATAAAGACACCAACCCGCTCGGCCAGAGACACCAGCTCCGCAAGGGACTGGACCTGCATTTTTTCCATCACCCGTTGGCGGTGGGCCTTGATCGTGCGCTCCGTGCAACCCAACGATCTGGCGGCATGCTTGTTGGTCTGGCCGCGAACGACAAGCTCGAAGACCTCACGTTCGCGTGGCGTCAAGGTTGCGATACGAGAGCGGGCGATGTCCAGTGAGCTTTTCTGGCGATACTTCGCATTGTGATGCGCAATCGCCCGTTCAATCGCATGTAGAAGTTTATCCGATGGTACTGGCTTCGTCAAAAAATCTTCCGCACCCGCCTTGACGGTTTTCACTGTGGTCCGAATGTCAGGATAACCGGTGAGGAATATGATGGGCAGCGTCGACCCCAGTTCGTTCAGTCGATCTTGAAGTTCTGGTCCGCTCAGGTCCGGTATCCGCACATCGAGGAGGATGCAGCCGACCACGCTATCGCTGGGCAAGCGGTCCAGCAGATGCTCGGCAGACGGATAGGTCGCGACCTCATAACCGGCGTGCTTCAAACGACGTTCAATCGCCGTTCGGAACGCAGCATCGTCATCGACTACATGCACAATCCCCGGCAAGGTGCCCCCAGGATGCGTATTTATCCTGCCGTAGATTGCATCATATCATATTTTCGTCGAGGCGTAGGCATACCAGCCCTGCGGCGCTCGGTCGCGCGGCCTCGACGTCCGAAGTGGGTCCGGACGGCACGCCGTATCCAGGCTCGCCTTTCCAGGGCGGAGGTCTGCCGGGGCCTTGGCGGTTGATGGCAACGACAACGTCCGGATTTCCAACTTCACCGCTCCCAACAGTCCGATCACCCAGTTGTGCGGGGCTCGCACCGAGAACTGCCCTCCTGGCATGAAGACCAGCGACCAGATCTCGCCGCCCGGAGGGTATATCGGCGGCGGCCTGCAGATGCAGACCGATCTCGCGATTTCACCGTCGGGCGACGTCTGGGTGATGAACAACTGGCAGGACATCGATAGTTGAAAAGCCCCGGGATCGCTCGCGGCTTTTCGTTTCTTGCTAGCGTTGCGATGACTGCTGCGGGATCAAAAACTGAAGTCGAGACCAGCCACGTCAACGTCCGCTGTTCCCTCAATTGCAGACTTGCTCAGGCATCGTACGCCTCGCTAGCGTTGCGGGCAGCGAGATTTCCTCATTTTGCGGATAGCTACAATTGGGTCCCGGTGCTTAGGTTCCGCGCGTCGGGGATTTACTGCCCCCCAAGGGGGCCTAACCATCTTCGAAGGGTTCACCCTTAGCACCGGATCCCAATAAAATGGCGATCGCGAGCTGAACCGGATTGCGTTCACAGCAAATCGACTACCGTTGCGCCTACAACGGTAGATCGCCTATTCGACGGCCTAACGATGTTCGAGTCACGTCCGCCCTCGCGCGGTGAGCGCGGCCCGCTCTACGGGTCAATGCGCTCCCAATCCAGAAAATCGATCTGATCGAGGGCGCGGCGCGGCTCATTGAGGAACAACACGAGCCGCAGGCCATCGGTCAAATAGTACTCGCCGGTGAGATTTACGCGCGGACCCGGCAAGGACGACACGCCCACGCCACGCACAAAGCCAAACCGTGTAACAGCCCCAGACAAGATCAAGTCCTGCAACAGGTAGAAGCGGTCCTGATCAACTTCCGGGCTAATGCGATGGGTCGTCAGATACCAGGATTGTGTGGTCAGCTTAATGCCGATGTCGCGACTGATTTGTCCAACCCACACCTGAAGCCCGTCAATCGTGAACGGCGCCAGCCACAACCGCAGATGATTCCGTTGGCTGATTGTGTCCCGTGCTTTCTGCAGCGCGACGTCCTGCTGTCGGCCAAAGACATATAGGGGGCTGACCGGAGCGTTGACATACTCACTGCCAAACAAGAAGGCCTTGATAGTGCGGTAAGCGCTATGGAGATCGAACGGCTCGTCAAGCCTCCAGCCTCGCTCGATGAAGGCAAATAGAGCGTCAATGCCGCTCCCAACGACGACGATGTTGAGCGGATCACCGTAGGTATTGCCGTCCTTGTCGGTCGTGCAACAGCGCAACTGCGCGAGCTTTTCGCGTAGTGCCGAAAGATCGACGGCTTCGACTGTACCGGGCGGATAAATGCTTCCGAAGTCGACTTTTTCGATCGCGTATGAGGAGCCGCCGACCGGGAGCACGAACCTGAACCTCAGCATCTGCCTGTCGGTCTCGAACCCGACCTCAAACATCTTCAAGCCGCCTTCACGGTGCGTGAAGACGAACCCGCTGGCGCTTCGCTTTTGCGGAATCACATCCGGCATCGGGGCTTGCGATACGACGGATGCAATCGATGCATTGGCACTACTACTGCGCCACCAGCCGCGCAGTAACCGTTCGACTTCCTGGGTCGAGAAATAATTTGGGTCGGTAACGATCGGCAGAAAGCGCACCCGCAAATCGCTGGCGTTATCCACGCTCAGCCAAATGACCTGGATGCCATGGTCAGCCAGTGATGCGCCGAAATATTGCTCACTTTCGTCGTCGGTCAGCACCGCAGCGCGAACGGTCACAGCGCCCTGCGGGCGAACCTCAGCGCGGGACTGAAAAGATTGCCCCGCGGTCCGATCAGGGCCAGCACCGTTGGAACGATCGGACGCTGCGAGCAGTGAAAGTACCACAATTAGGAACGGCCCCACCCAGTTCTTCATGATTTTCGAATCCGCTTCGGCCCATCCAGGCGAACATAGGTTCGGAATATCGCAATGTGCTCCGATTGATCTGGGTCAACGCGGTCTCACTTTACTATCTGCCTGAGTCGCAGGAGACTGTTGGCAACCTATGTCCGCATTGGGTCTTGATCGTGTAAAAACGCCCTTCCGAGGGATGTCGGAGAGGCCAGGATCAGTTGATTTCAGGCCACGATCGCAACTATCAGCGGCACTTTGGGTTTGAGACGCCTCCCTTGACATATATCAATCGACGGTCCCGTTTTTATCGTACTTACCCCTCAGAACCGTTCGGTCACGGCACGTCTTACACTGGCCAAAGTAAGGCCATTCGCATTTTTTTCCTTCTGGGAGAATGACCTATGATGAAGAGTATCATGGTAATTGGTGCCGTACTACTTCTCGCCCCGCCAGTCGCGATGGCACGATCAGTTGGCGTCTGTGCGGCCGATATCAAGGCAAAATGTGCTGAAGTTAAACCCGGAGCGGGACGCATTAACGACTGTGTGAAAACACACCTCACAGAATTTTCCGACGCTTGTAAGGCTAGGCTTGCGCGGGTCGCCGAGATCAGCAAAGCCTGCACGACTGATGTAAAGGAAAGTTGCCCTGGCAAGGAACGAAGTTGCATCCTGAAAAATATTGGCAACATCAAAGACCAATGTAAGGAGGCGCTCGCGCAGTCAGTGGCCGGGACAAAATAGAAATGCGGTGTCAAGTCCTGAGAATCGTCGATCGTTTCGTTCTTTGAGGTTTTCCGATGCCGCTATGGCAGGCGCCGCGACCGTTGTTGAGCCGCGACGGCTCGGAGAGGTCGAGCGGTCCTGCAGACGGCGTGACGCGCTCAAGGTGATGATACGATGAGCGCCAAGGCTTTGCGATGTTCGCATTGCGCCCCGAAGCGGACATCCGGGCTGCCTTCAGGACGTGGCAAATCCGGACCTTCCACCCGAGCGCTGTATATCAGTCCGGGGTCGAACGCGATTGATCCAGGGTAATCACAACCTTGGTGATGTTGGCGGACACTTCGAGGCCGACCTTGGCACCTTGCAACGTGATGGTGACGCCCTTGCCGTTCCTGAGTTGCACGCCGCCAACGCCGCCGACCAGGGCGCCGCCCGCGCCCACTACCGAATAAGTGCCGGCAAAGTCGGAAAGCTCGTTTATGTAATCGGCGCGTCCGACCAGCTTGTTGATCGAGGCGCCCGCCGTGAGGCCGAGGCTTAAACCCTGCACTGTGAAAGGATAGTTGCGGTGGCGAAAGGTCAGAACCCCCTTGCCGCCGCCGGCGCCGACGATGAAGGCCGCCTTGGCCAAGGTGACGCGCACGGTCCCGGTAATGGCATACGATGGTGCCCCCATGCCGACCGCAGCGGCGAGCGTCATCCAGGTGATCCAGCTTCCCCAACGCTTGCGTATGACGCGTTCCTCCTCTTCTGATCTGAGGTGAAACGGAACCCCTCCGGGTTGATCCAGATCAATGGATGTCCGTTAATGGGATAGTCCGGCCGTGCTCCCGCCCCACCAGCGATAGATGCTGGGAAGGGGCGCCAAAGAAGGAGCACGCCATGTCCCAAGAACTCGAGAGCGAAACTCGCTCCGTTTTGTTATCCATTCAGTCAAAATCCGAAAATGTTATGGAAACCAAAATAGCACCCAGATGGCCGCGCCGCAGAGGGCGACAAACCCAGCAAGCGAAAGACAGACTAGCGCGTCCTCTCGGTTCATGTTCGGTTTTGCCAAATGATGTTGGGTTTAGCCGCGAAGTGCGGTGCTCGGCGGCGTTGATGCGTTACCTGAACAGCCGCATCGAATCTTGTTATATCGCGCCAATCATTTGGGTTTTCGCGCCGAAATATCGGGAGACCGGCACACAAAGGCGTTGCGCGGTGAACGCTCAGCCGCCGAATTTCGCCGTGGCAGTCGTAATAGCGGGTCGCGCTGCTGTTGCTGGCGAGTTGACTGGGCGGCGGGATCCTGGAGCGGCTGCCCAGGAGGTTGATGCTTGCTCTCGAAGAACCACCTAAGTGCAAAGATGGCTGCAGCGGTGATGGCAGTGATGGCGGCGGAAATGAGTAGCGCCAGCGCAATCAGCTTGGCCCGATAGGCCAAGGTCAAAAGCACGGCCCCGCCATTGTGTGAGTTCAGCGGGGGTGACGGGGCCGTGCATCGGGCCGCCATGGGGGGCGCGCGGCCCGATCAAAACCGGCACAGCGAATTAGTCGGTTGGCAGGAGCCGTTCGTTCGACTGCGCCGCTAGGTTCTTAATCTGCTCGAAATTCAGGATCGCGGGTTCGCCCAGGCGGACGAATGTCGTCCACTTGCGTTCCTTGGGTCGCAACGTCATTGCTCGGAATACTGCCGCGCGCAGTTTCATCGAGCCGTGATCTGTAAGGGTGACGAGTTCGTTCGGGTCAAAGGTCATGGAATATGCCGACGCTACCGGCTGGCTCGCAAGCCAGCACATGCGCCCCCAGTGCCCAACCATCAAGATAATCCAACTTGGTTAAGAGCCGGTTAAACTTAGGTTCTCATCTATGGCGCGGTCTAGGTGCGAGCGGCCCGCCGATCCATCGTAATGGTGACGCCAGCCAAATTCAACGACAACTCCATACCTACCTTGACGCCGTGCAATTGGAAAATCACTCCGCTTCCATTTTCGAGCTGCACGCCCCCTATGCCACCAGCCAGCGTTGCCCCGGCGCCGATAGCGGCATAGGTACCGGCGATGTCGTGCGAACCACGCATATTTAACGCGCGACCGACGAACTTAGTAATCGATGCTCCGATCGTCGCGCCCATACTAGCGCCGCTAACTTTGAAACCATAGTTGTGGCCACGAAACGTCAGTACTCCTCGCCCTGCTCCAACGCCCGCGACAAATCCTGCCTTGGTGAAAACGACGCGAACCGACCCTGTCTCCGCATGAGACGACGTCGTGAGCCCAGCTGACACAAAGAGACTCAGAAACGCTGCTTGAATAACTCGTGTCAGATATTCCACGACATTCTCCCATGCAACTTCAGCGCCGGGCGCTATCCAGTTCGTACAAAGCTGTGATCTATTTACATTGGCTAACACCAGAACCCATTGGGAAAGACCTAGTGCGAAAAACTTGGAGAGTCCGTTTTGATCGAGATCACGTAAGGCCAGGTCCGACAGGATCCTTACAAGATAGTTCGTCGAAACCCTTTAGACTGGACATCGATGATATTTGACTTCCATTCCTTCCATGCCCGGAAACTGCCGAGCGATGCTATCGTCGTCGAGGAATCTGAGACTGAACTGGATATTCGAGAGGATGATATCGGCCGCGCATCCAACAATCAGATTTACGGTCTGGCCGTCGTCCTTCCTGGATTTGATCACACAGGTGGTAAACCTACCCCTGACCCGGTCCGCCTCGATGATGAAGCCGCCACCATGGCGGTCGGACAGTCCGGTGAACGCAATCTCGTTCGCTCGCCCCTTCCTGATGAAGACCTTGCCACACTGATCGGCGCTTGCGGTCCAAGCCCCGGTCAGTTCGAAGGCGCTGGCATTCCCTGACCAGATCAGAACGGAGCCGAGCAAAACCGCCGCGAGATTGCCCGATTGGATAACCTTGATCATCCTCCCCACCTTTTGCGTAGGCTCAGCTAGCCGACCGAAAACGACCGCCATCCCGTACAAAGCCGGTAGTTAAGCGGCAGGGACCGTCAGATCAGCATCGCGTGTAGACCCGACCATAGGCATCGACCACCTGTGCGCAGGTCGGCGCAAGATAAGCACCCGCCGCCACTGTGCCGCCGACCACCGCGGCGCCTGCGACCGCACGGCGCGTCGTCCTGCGCGCAACGCCGGCGTAACTCAACGGCGTGAGAGGCCGTCCGATGCGTGCCTCGGCCTTTGAGAGGAGCCCGTCGTCGATCTTATCAGAACCGTTCCAGAACAGACCTCCAGCAAAAACAACGGCAGTTGCGATGAGCAAGATTGTCTTTCGAGGCCGAATATTCATTTTTTGACTCCCGCAGGCGTACCCGGGGGAAGTTCGTCGAATTCGATAGTGTCACCGGAGTCCAGGTTGACCTTGGTAGCATCCGCGGGCGGCTTGAATGCAAAGGCATCCGGATCCGCGATCACATCCGTCTTCCAGTCCTTGATCCTCAGAGTGTATTGCGGCGCGCCAGTCACTGTCTTGCTGGTGATGACGTATTTGCGCGGCACCGCCCGCGCGCCCGTTTCAATCCAGATCTGCCAGTCCACATCGTCACCCCGAAATGCGAGATGCTCGCACTCGACACCGTCAACGACGCCCAAGCCTACATGTTCGGCATCGATAACGTCAGCCATCAACTCATCGTAGGAGTTGGCCAGCAACAGATCGGTGCCCGGCATGGTCACGCCCGTATGAGCCCGAAGCGTATCGATAACCTCGTCTACGGTACCGGCAGCATCCGTCTGGACATAGGACTTGGCATTGTTACCGTAAAGCGAAAGTGTCTTGCCGTCGTAAACCAGTTCAACATCGGCGTAACCACCGGTACGTCTGATCCGTAACTTATTCGGCCGATTGAGCTTCATCTGGCCTGAACTGGTGAACTGGATTTTCTGAAGCTCGGGCGTGATGATTTCGATGTCGCTGTCAAAGGTCGCCGAAATCGATTTCTGCCCCGCAGTGTAGTCGGACATCGCTTTCAGGATTTTAGCAGCGTCGTGCGCATCATGTCCGTCTTGCGCCCCCGCAATCTGGCTGGCCGGCACGACGAAAACGGTCATCAACGCGGCGGTTACCGAAGTTCGAATTAATGCTCCGATGGCCTTTTTCGGATTCATGTCCGTTCTCCATGGTGTGATTGATATCTTGGGGAGCGATAGGCCTTGTTACTTTGACTCAGATCAAACAACGTCATGCGGAGAAACATCCACGCCCGACCGGCTAGAGCAGGCACCCTCGCGTGTTTAATCATCGTTTCCTCTATTTCAGGAGATGCCGACCACGATTGTTGTCGGCAATCAGCTTAAGTCTGAAAGGGACGTTGGGTCATAAATGCTGGTCGAGCAAGCCGCAGATGAATCGGGGCTATCATTCCGCGGCATTCTTCGCGTCTGATTGTGTATTGGGTAATTTTGTACACAGATTCTATTCACCCACTGAGCCAATGGCATCGGAAAGCTCCGCCAGCCCGATTTCATTGCCTTTCATAGCGAACACCTGATTGCAGAGATCGACTTGCGAGGAACATGCCCCGTCAATTCGAGCGCCTGGACATGGACGGGCAGTATGACCTGCAGACCGAACAGTAATGCGCGAACAATCGGCAATCGGAGTATGCGCGGATTTGACGGCATGAGCATGGCCTAGTGACCACCAAACACGAGCACTTTCAGCGGTAGGACGATGGCCTGCAGACGAATGATCATGGCATGCACGACTGCGACCGTGTCGACGATATGAAGATAGATCTTCCTTAGTGAGCCGATGTCCTTAGACGCGAGCAGTTCATGGTTGTTTGAATACACATTCGCAATGCAACTGCTTCCCGGTGGGACGTTATCCAGCCCTCCGGCGTAGAGCGGCTCAAGGAAGGCCAGCACGGTGCCCGGCGGACCGATCTTTTGTAACTCGGTAAGCTGATTGGTTTGCAGAATCTGCCCGGCGGCGATGACATCCTGGACCTGCGTCACCACAAGGGGAATGACGGTCATTGGCTTGCTGATGCATGTCGCTTCGGCTGCCATGCCCACCCGGAGTATCTGTGCTTCGATCTGGTTGAACCCCGCGAACAGCGTGGCTTCGCCGGCGTTTTCGGGGATCAGGATGCCGGCAGCCCTGGTAACCGGGGCTGGCTGAACGAGATCGCCAACCCGCAAGACGAACTGGTCGACGCGCCCGTCCACACTGGCATAGGTGACCATCTTCTCGAGCTCTACCTGCGTCGCAGCCAGTTCTGCTTCAGCGCTGGTTTTTTGCGCGGGCAAGACAAGCTGAAGCCGTGTTTCCGCCGAGTCTCTGGCAGCCGCAGCCGAATCCAGGGCTCCCTGTCGCGTCGCTACGAGGGTTTGAAGCTTTTCGATCTCTCGCGCGGCTACAATGTCGGAGTTGCGCTGCTGTAATAACGTCTTGGTTCGGAGTTCATCGGCAGCCTGGTCGTAAGCTCCCTTGGCTTCCTGAAACTTGCCCTCACTTGTCGAGATATCGGCCTTGGCCGTGATCATTGATGCTTCTATTTCCGCGATACGGGCGCGGGCTGTCTTGACCGCCGCTTCCTGTCTCGTACTGTCCATCTTGAACAGCCGATCGCCCTTCTTCACTTTCTCATTGTAACCGACATAGACCTCCGATACCCGACCGCCTGTCTCGGGGAATATCGAGATAGTCCGAAACAGCGACGTGACGTTGCTGGACGATGGGTGATTATACAGCACGACCGCGATCAGCAATACGGTCAGTATCAGACAAAGCGTGATCCCCCAGCGAAGCTCATACCAGACCGAGAACAGCGTGATTTCGTGGCCGATCCGTTTGCCCTGCACATATCGCCGAACCAGATAATCCGGAACCAGCGTCAGCATCGAACACAGAATGAGTTCAAGCATGAGCGGGTCCCTTGCCGTCCCCGTGGGGGAGATCAGTTGACGTGGCATCGGGCAAGCTGGCACCGCTATCCTGCCCGACGAGCGTTTCGAACGAACTCGCTATACGGTTGAAGGGGGTCAGGAAGTCCGGGATATCGAGGAATGCAAGCAGCAGCGCCGCGAACCAGAATGCATGCTCGTGGGTGAGGAGCGCGAGCAGGCAGAGTACGGCGATGAGATCCAGCTGAATCTTCTTCGATTTGTGGGCCATTCGCTCAGGCAGCGAATGGATCGTCAGGAAGATGACGCCGGTAAGCACGATGCTGCCGACGACAATGACCAGCGTGATGTTGAAGAGAAGGTCGGTGTTTCCGGGAGCCGTGATGAAGAATGGCAAGTGCGCCGTCGCAGCCGGGTTCGGTAAGGTCGTCAAGAGCGCCTCCTTGGGTGGGAAGTGCAAATCGTGAATTTGGCCCTATCAGTCGGCACGCAGACGAGGACGGTCTTGATTTGAATCAAGCGTTACCGGCAGCGACCGGATTTCGCGCTCTTGGAGCCCGAGATCGAGGTTCGCGTTGCGTCGATTGATCTAAATCAAACCTCGAAGGCCGCGCCTCATTTAGCGTTTGCCGGCAAATTTCACGCAGGAATGACTCCCATGCCAGAAAAGATCGACGATCTGCTGCCAACGGCAAAGGAAATCCAGCGACAAGCAGCCCTCAAGGAAGCCGAAAAGGCCGACGAATACTCGCGCCATCAGGTCGCCGCTGAAGCCGAAAAGCAAAAGCTGATCGATAAGCTCAGCAAGCCGTCTGGTCTGTCCGAAGATGAAAAGGTCGAACTCGCCTCGAATGTCATTCAACGCGCCGTGCGGAACGGGTTGAAAGAGGTTCAGGTTTACAGATTTCCGAATTCACTTTGCACGGATAAGGGCCGCGCCATCAACCAGATGGAGTCGGGCTGGGAGAAGACGCTGACGGGAATGGCCAAGGAGATTTACCAACTCTGGGCCGACTATCTGCAGCCGCGCGGCTATCGCATCCGCTATCAAGTTATTGATTATCCCGGCGGAGTTCCCGGGGACATCGGCATTACAGTGAGTTGGGGAGACTGATTGTTTCCTGCGACGTCGTCCGATCCAGCGAGGTGATTATGACCCAAATCGAAGTGTCGGCGTCCAAGATGAAGCGGAAGACCTATGAGAAGGAGCTGCGCAAGCTTCAGGTTGAGCTTTGCTATCTCCAGGAATGGGTGAAATTGCAAAAACTGCGGGTCATCATCCTGTTCGAAGGCAGAGACGCGGCGGGTAAGGGAGGCACGATAAAGGTTCTTACCGAGAAAGTCAGTCCGCGCGTCTTCCGGGTGATAGCGCTGCCTGCGCCTTCTGATCGGGAAAAGTCCCAGATGTTCTTTCAGCGGTATATGGCACATTTCCCGGCCGCGGGTGAGATCGTCATCTTCGATCGCAGTTGGTACAATCGGGCCGGTGTGGAATACGTGATGGGCTTTTGCACCCTGGCTGAGCACAAGCGGTTCCTTTCGCTCTGTCCCCAGGTCGAACAGTACGTCGTCGACGGCGGCATAATCCTGATCAAGCTTTGGCTCGAAGCTAGCATGGAAGAACAGGAAGAGCGATTCCACGCGCGGATCGAGGATCCGATGCGGCAATGGAAGCTCAGTCCAATGGATATCGAACTCTTATCATCGTTGGTACGATTATTCACGCGCGCGCGACCTGATGCTCAAGTCAACAAACTCGAAACACGCACCGTGGCTCATCGTACCTTCCGAGGATAAGCGTCGCGCCCGGCTCAACTGCATCGCGCATTTGTTGAAGTCGATCCCCTACAAACGAATATCTCGCAAAAAGGTCAAGCTGCCGAAACGATCCAATAAGGGCCGCTACGACGATCGGGCAAGCCTGCGCGGCATGAATTTCGTCGCGGAGCGATACTAGCCAAGCTGGAAGCGACCCGGTTCCCCACGCCCCGCGGGGTGACGGCTGCGGGGGGGGGGGCAACTGCTACTGCATTGTGATCGTAACGCCTCCCACGGCGGCCGACAATTCCACCCCTACTCTGCCTCCAGCAAGCTCCAGTATGACGCCGTTGCCATTCTGCAACGCAACGCCGCCAGCGCCGGCTGCAAGCGCACCGCCGGCGCCGATCGCACTGTAAGTGCCAGCGAGATCGGCGGGGCCGCGGAGATTCAGCGCCCTGCCGGACAGATGACTGGTTGAGGCACCAATCGTGGCGCCGATGCTGACGCCCGAAACTCTAAACCGGTAATGATGTCCGCGGAACGTTAGAACGCCATGGCCGCCGCCGACGCCGACGATAAATCCGCCTCTGGTGAACACCACGCGCACCGCGCCGGTCTCCGCATACGACGTCGTTGCGATGCCTGCCGATATCAAGAGCCCAAACACCGACGCCTGAATGGTTCTCCGCCACGATTTGTACATGACATCCTCCCTTGATATTTCCATCACAACGACCCTACTGATCCTCAAAACGTGATATCCGAGCGCTTAGCCGACAGCCGATCAAGTCAGCGTGCTGGACCTTTGCAGTGTGCACTGGTTCGGGCCAGTCATCGGTTCCCGCACGGAATTAGTCCCGCGTCGACCGCCCGAGTCTTGATCCAAATCAAGCATGTCGGATTCCCTATTTCTCTCGACGCGCGGCTCGCCTTGAAGCTGACTAACCGCGGTCGCGGTAAGTGAAGCGCTTGACATGGATCAAGCCATTCTGCGGATTTTTTGCTAATCGGATTGTTGTGAGTCCAAGGATGCTTGGCCATGGACAACCTCGATTGATTTATTGCGCGCATTCGCCAGTTAAGCGATCCGAATGGCACCACAGCGTCCGTGAGCTGCAAGATGCCTAGAAACTGCTTGCGAACAATCACATCCTTCTTGCTGCTCTACGCCTCAGGCCTGACGCCAGCGGCGATCGCAGAGAGCATGACATCACCTTCGAGCCTCCAGGAAGAAGTGTGGGCGCTTACTCTTCCATTGCCGATGATGGCCTATGTGGTCCATCCGGCCGGCGACGGCCCCTTCCCGCTGGTGATCATGAATCATGGCGTATCGCTCGACGCAAAAGAACGCAGCTTCTTTCCGCTCGTTGAATTCAGGGATGCCGCATTCTGGTTCGCAGGCCGCGGCTATATGGTGGTGGCGCCGGTCGGCTCGGGATACGGCGCCGCCGCCATCGATCTGCCCGAACGCGGAATTTATGGGCCCTTCTTTTCAAAAATAGGCAATTGCGCAAATCCGAACTTCCGTGATCCAGGCCTCGCGATCGCGCAGGTCGATTCCTGGATCATTGATTATATGATGGCGGAGGGGCGAATCCTTCCAAAGGACGTCATCGTAGTTGGACAATCCGCGGGCGGCTGGGGCGCGATCGTACTTTCGAGTCAAAATCCCCCGCCAGTACGGGCCATCATTACGTTTGCGGCCGGCCGCGGCGGGCGCGTCGATGGCAAACCGAACAACAATTGCGCGCCCGACAAACTGGTGCAGGCCACGGGCGAATTGGGTAGTACCGCCCGAGTCCCCATGCTGTGGATCTACGCCGAAAACGACACGTTCTTCGGCCCCGCTTTATCTAGACGGATGTATGACGCCTACACCGTCGCCGGCGGCAACGCTGAATATCACATGCTTCCCGCGTTTGGCAGCGACGGACATTTCATGATCGATTCGGCCGAGGCCATCCCGCTTTGGGCGCCATTGGTCGGCCAGTTCCTGGACAAACAGCGTTGATCCTGGGGCCAGACAATGTGAGAAAGCGAAAGAAAACAATTCAACATGGCGCTCGGTATTCGACGCTCGCGTTTACGGCAGCGCTCTTGATCGCGTGCGTCACCGATCGAACTCATGCCGACCAAGCATCATCGACTGGCGCGAAAACACCCCGTGCACCTGAAGTAAGCCCACGCGGCCAAGGCAAAACGAGGGAAATCAAGTATGGCGATTGGCGAAAACTTTGCTTCAAGTCGGCAGGGACCAAAACTGTCTGCCGAACCACAATCAGCGGGACATGGGAGACCGGTCAGACTGCTTTCCGTATCGACGTGATCGAACGTGACGGGGATAGCACAGCCCGGCTCCAGATGTTCCTACCGGTCGGTCTATATTTGCAAGCCGGCGTCAAACTGACGATTGATCAGGGCATTACCTATCGATTTCCCTATGTCTGGTGTCTGACAAATGCCTGCGTCGCGGCCGATCTTGCCGATCCCAACATGATCCGCGAAATGGAAACCGGCCAGACATTGCTGTTGGAAGTCGTCGACACCAATGTTCTGGCGATAACGACGTCGCTCCCACTCAATCAATTCGCCGCCGTCCACCAAGGAGCTCCGTCGCAGACATTTGATCAAGCGATCGACGAATGATCATGCTCCGCGATGGCGCCTCAAGCCGGATCGGCCGATGCCAATTCGACCGAATCGATGAGCGATTTCGATGTAAATGGCTTCGTTAGATAGGCGATGCATCCGGACTCAAGCGCGATCGTGCGGGTCGTCTGATTGTCATTGCCCGTGATATATATTACGGGCAATGAAATGCCGCCGGCCAATAGCTGGTTGCGCAGATCAATACCGGATTCGCCGTTCAAATTAATGTCGAGAACGATGCAAAAGGCCTTATCGAAATCATCGTGATCTCTCAGCGCTTGCGCGGAATCGAATAGCAGTGACTCGAAGCCATATTCCCTCAGTAGCCGCTTCACGCCTCTTCGCGTGGAAGCATCATCATCTACGACAAAAACCGCTTTTCGGTTGGGCAATCTAAAATTCCACAGATAGAGACAAGTCAGCGTCACGACCGGCGGTACACGCGCAGCACCAAAGGGTCTTCATAGCAGACATGATGCTCCGATCACATTGTCCCTTGGGACAGGCGTAAGGTCGGTAACATGATACACGCTCGACCATTGTCGCCTATTTCGCCGGTTAGGCGAGAAGCCCCAGCCGCTCTGCAATCGAGACCAGCTCCGCCAACGATTGCACGTTTGCTTTCTTCATCACCTGATGGCGGTGTGCCTTGATGGTCCGCTCCGTTGTTCCAAGCTCGCCGGCAATTTGCTTGTTGATCTTGCCCTTGACCACACCGTCAAAGACCTGCCGTTCGCGCGGTGTCAGTGTTAAGATCTGGGCACGCACCGCTTCCATTCTGCTCTTTTCGCCGAGCATGCTGTTGTGATGCACCAATGCCCGCTCAATGGCGTCAAGCAATTGTTCGGACGACACGGGCTTGGTCAGTACGTCCTCCGCGCCACCCTTGATCGCCTTCACAGTGGTCCGGACATCGGCATAGCCGGTAAGAAATACGATTGGCAGGGTTGATGCGAGTTCGCCGAGACGAACCTGGAGTGCGGGGCCACTCAATCCCGGCATCCTGACGTCTAAAAGGATACAGCCTAGCTCGTTTTTATTCGGCAGCCGGTCCAGCAGTTGCTGAGCGGACGAGTAGGTTGCAACGCCGTAGCCGGCTTTCTTGAGCCGGCGCTCGATCGCGGTTCTAAACGACGCGTCATCGTCGACAACATGAACGAAACCAGACAATGCTCGCTCCTCTCAGGCTGCCGACAGAGGCAGAGAAACCCGCAGCACGGCACCGCCCCCGGCGTCATTTTCTGCCCAGATCCGGCCACGGTGAGCCAGGACGATGGTACGTGCGATCGAAAGTCCGATCCCCATTCCCTGCTCCTTGGTCGTGAAAAACGGGTCGAAGACTTGGGAAAGATTCTCCGGCGGAATTCCAGGACCGGAATCGGAGATCGAGATGACACCCGAATTTCCGCTGTCGATTTCCGCGCGGCCCACCACGGTTCTTCCGTCGGGTGTCGCCGCCATTGCATCCATGCTATTGACGACCAGATTAATCATGACCTGTTGCAACTGAACAGGATCACCCTTGACCACCAGCATTTCTGGCGACGCCTTCAGGTCGAGCGTGACGTCGCGCTCTGCGGCTTGCACTGAAAGAAAATCAAAGACCTCGCGCAAAATCGCGTTGAGATCGATTTCCTTCGTCTCGAATTGCGTCCGTTTCACGAAATTGCGCAGGCGGCGAATGACTTTGCTGGCGCGCAAATCGTCTCGCTTGATGTCGGCTAGAATTTCTCTGATCTCGTTTAGATCTGGCGACTGGGTGCTCAAGATAAGTTCGGCCGTCTCAGAGTTGGTCAGGATCGACCCTAGAGGCTGATTAAGTTCGTGCGCGATCGATGAGGACAATTCTCCTGCCACCGAGCTTCGGTTTACATGCGCGAGCTCCGACATCCGGCGCATGGATTCGACTTCTGCATTCTGCCGCCTCTTCCTCTCGTGCAATAGAATCGCGATCAACCCCGCCTGTAGCAGCAAGATGGCTAACGTAGTGATGCTCTGCCAGCGATACTTTTCCCACAGGCCCTGTTCGCGAAATTGGATTTTACTACCGGCAGGCAGGCTGGACTCGCTGACATTCCAGCGCATCATTTGCAGCCAATTGAAGATCGGCACTACACCGCCCTTTGTCGGTGCAATGTTCGACGCGGGCTCACCGTCGAGAATGCGGAGGGCGATCTCTGCGGCATCTGCGCCGATCACAGTGGGCACCAGAACCGACCCTCCGATCCCCCCCGACGCCAGGAACGTCTCAGCGCTGACCACGATGGGCCGGTTTGCCTTCTCCGCAATGAGCGCAAGCGCGGTTGTGGGTGGATAGAACGTACCTTCGCCGTCAGAATAAACTGCCGAGTAGATAATGGCGCTGTCGCCCGGCAATTCGGCAACCCGCCGGCGAATTTCCGCCATTGTCAAACCGATCATTTCGATCACGTTGAGACCGCTGGTGGCTGCTGGGATTTCTTCCTTCCAGTTCCGGAAGATTACCTGGCGATCCCAGGCATCGCCGACAAGAACAACCGTCTTGACGCCCGGCACGACGGCACGCGCTGCAGCGATCAAGTCCG
This sequence comes from uncultured Pseudomonadota bacterium, assembly GCA_963725555.1. GTDB lineage: Bacteria > Pseudomonadota > Alphaproteobacteria > Rhizobiales > Xanthobacteraceae > Bradyrhizobium. Next base: position 585,810 of record CAVRYV010000019.1, read on the forward strand.
CCAGCGGTAGCTTGACGATCTCCCCGGTCACATCCGGCGGAAGTTTTAGTCGAGCAAAATCCATTTCGTCGACCATCGCAAACACCACTGGGATGCCTGGCCAGAGTTCCGCTCGCCAACGCAACACCATTTCAAGTGCCGGGGCGCCAACAGCGACGATAACGCTGATCGACCTGTCGCGATATTTCTCCCGGAAATGCCGTTCCAGGCTTTGCTCATACGCTAAACCGCCGAAGCGGCTCAAATCGAGGCTTTCCGCGTAAAGGGTCGTGTGCGCACGGGCCTTCGAGGTCACGACCGAGCGAAGTTCCGAGAATAGCTGGTAATAGAACGGTCCGCGCAGATCGGATTGATCAATGACCAGAATCGATTGCGGAAGTCTTTCCGGCGCGGCCAAACAAGCCGGTGCCAGCGCCCCGACAAGGACAATAACCACTTGCCTGATCCGAGTGAACCCGATCATGACACTTCACCGGTAGATCGGTACTATAGAGGTATCCGCGTGGGAGTGCCGCTGCGCCATACTGCCACACCCGATAACCTGTTCCTTCGGACAATGTCCCTTAAGGCAATAGTACCGCGGATATCTTCAGTCCTAGGATACCAAATATGGGATGTAACATTCCATTTAGGTTGCATTTGATACTTTCTAACGCGAATGCCTCCAAGAGTTGGCCCATGCTTCTCCCCTCTCGCGCTTCGGCGGTCGACAATCTCCACATCAATGGGTTCAACCCGGCTGGAACATCTCAGGCACAGCTTGCGACGAGCGAATTCAAATACAAAAAAGGCGTGGAAATTTACGGTGAGAAGGAACCTGCGAATTACGTCTACCAGGTGACTTCGGGCGCCGTCCGTACCTACAAACTTCTTTCGGACGGTCGCCGCCAAATTGGCGCCTTTCATCTGGTTGGCGACATCTTCGGGCTTGAGAACAACGACGTCCATCGCTTTACCGCAGAGGCAGTCGTCGATACCGCGTTACGCCTGGCGAGGCGGCGCAATCTTGAGAGCCTGGCAGAGTCCGATGCGCGGCTCGCCAACAACCTGCTCAACCTAACTACCAGCAACCTCCAGCACGCGGAGGACCACATGCTGCTGCTGGGCCGCAAGACCGCGCTGGAGCGCGTCGCCGCCTTCCTGCTTGAAATGGACCGTCAACTCGCGGCCGCCGACGTCGTGGCGCTGCCGATGTGCCGCCGCGATATAGCGGACTATCTGGGATTAACGCTCGAGACCGTCTCGCGTTCGCTGTCCCATCTGCACGGTAGCGGCATTCTCGGCTTCCTTGGCCCAAGTCAGCGACAAATCGTACTGCTGGACCGGCAGAAACTGGCTAATCTGGATCTTTAGAACTGAGGGGCACCCCGGAAGAAACAATCGAGGAAAGATGTTCGACCGTCTTTCGCAGTACCTCGAACAGCATCGCGGTCGACCAGCCAAACATCAAGATGCCGTTCATCGCGGTCATCGGCCCGATCAGCCGCCATTCGGGCAGCGGCGTCACATCGCCGTAACCGAGCGTCGTGTAGTTCACAAACGCAAAATCAAGGAGGTTGCTGCCCGCCGGGGCCGCGCCCACCACGGCATAGGCTAGAGACCACACAACGATCTCGACTGTGTGAGCGATCATCAGCACCAGCGCAGTGACCACCATTACAATCATCAGATGCGATTGCGGCCGAGACATATGCTTCAGGCCAGCCTGCCGTGCGATCCCGATCGCGACGAGCGTAATAAGCGCGTGGACCATAATATTGATTACGCTGACACAGCACCCGACCAAAAATTGAAGCGACATTACCCGCCTCCGAACCAAACGGAATCATGGTCGGTGCGGGACTTAGTGCAGATGCTGAGATCGCTATCACCGCGGTTAATCGCGGTGACGCACCGCTTCACGAGAGCCTCCCTTGGGCATGGCTGGCGTAACTGTCCTCCAACCCAGCCTCCCTTGATTGATCTATCTCAAGGGAACGGCTGGCCGTTGGCAGGGGAAACCGCCCATTCGAGGCCTTTGACGCAGATCAAGCGAGACGCGTGCGTTTACTCGCAACATCGGCGACGAGACGTTTCGGCTTTTTCCTCACCTGCCGGTGGAGCCCAATCATGAAGGCCGTTTCCGCGGAAGAAGCCGTCGCGATGATCCCCAATGGCGCAAGCATCATGGTTGGCGGATTCATGGGGGTGGGCACGCCAGAGCGGCTAATTGACGAGCTGGTTCGACAACAGAAATCCGGCCTTGTACTCATCAGCAACGACGCGGCGCTACCTGGCAAGGGAATCGGCAAACTGATCGATGCCGCACTGGTTTCGCACATGACCGCGAGCCACATTGGGCTCAATCCGAAGGCACAACAGCAGATCATGGCCAATAAGATCGCCGTCGACCTCGTCCCGCAGGGAACGCTGGCGGAACGGATACGCGCCGGGGGCTGCGGTCTGGGCGGCGTGCTGACTCCGACCGGCGTCGGCACTACCGTGAGTGAGGGCAAACGTCAGATCGCGATCGATGGAAAGGAGTATCTGCTGGAGACAGCGCTGCGCGCCGAATTCGCGCTGATTCATGCCTTCCTCGCCGACTATTCCGGCAATTTGTCTTACGCGCTCACTGCGCGAAATTTTAATCCAATCATGGCAATGGCCGCCGACACCATCATCGTCACCACGGACAATATCGTTCCAATCGGCGTCATCGCGCCCGACCATGTCGTCACGCCTGCGCCGCTTGTCGATTATCTGATCGCGAATGAGTGACGCATGGATCCCCAAATCATCATCGCCCGGCGCGTGGCGCAGGAACTCAAACCCGGAAATCTCGTCAATCTGGGCATAGGCATTCCCACTTTGGTATCGAATTATGTCGCCGCCGGCCTCAAGGTGTTCTTTCAGTCGGAGAACGGATTGATCGGCACCGGGCCAATCCCGGAACCGGGCCTGTCCCATCCTCTGCTGACCGACGCCGGCGGAAAACCGATCAGTGCCCTGCCCGGCGCAGCCATCTTCGACAGCGCGATGTCGTTCGGCCTGATCCGCGGCGGGCATGTCGATGTGACCGTACTCGGCGGCCTGCAGGTCGATGTCGCGGGACATCTCGCAAACTGGACCATCCCGGGCAAGATGGTACCGGGAATGGGCGGCGCGATGGATCTGGTGAGCGGCGCAAGGCGCGTCATCGTCGCCATGCAACACGCAGCCAAGGGCAAGTCGAAGATCGTTGCGCGATGCACGCTGCCCTTGACGTCATCGCGGCCGGTCGACCTGGTGGTGACCGATATGGCTGTAGTCGGCTTTTTCGGCGGCAACGCCACATTGCTCGAAACCGCACCGGGAATCAGCGTTGCCGAAGTGCTGGCCGTTACCGACGCAGAACTCGTTATCCCCGACCATGTCCCGACAATGAATCTCTGACGCGATCAAACGAAGTCGGCGCCGAGGCGCGTGATCGAAATCGGGGCGCCCGGCCTGCGTCGCCGGGTTCAGCTTCACGGTCGCTGATCGGTCCTGATCCTATCACTGCCCTCAATCGACGATGTGGTAACCCCCATCTATGTAGGTAACGCCGCCAGTGATCAGCTTGGCTCCGTCCAGCGCCAGGAAAGCGGTCGCCCTTCCAACGTCATCGATGCTGACTAGGCTGCGCGTGGGTGCCTGCGACTGCGCCTTGTCCATGAGTTCGTCGAATTCCGGAATTCCTGATGCCGCCCGTGTCGAAAGCGGACCCGGCGAGATCGCATGGACGCGAATGCCTTTTGGACCGAGCTCGGTCGCGATGTAGCGGACGGCAGCTTCCAGTGCTGCCTTCGCTACGCCCATCACATTGTAGTTCTTCACGACCATCTGGCTGCCGTAATAGGTCATCGTGAAGAGCGTGCCACCGTTCTTCATCAGTGGCTCGGCCAGATGAGCCATGCGAATGAATGACCAGCAGGACACATCCATGGTCTTGAGAAAGCCGTCACGATTGACATCGACTACGCGACCGTGCAGGGCTTCCTTCGGCGAGAACGCTATGGAATGAAGCAGAAAATCGAGTTCGCCCCATTCCTCCCGAATCCGTTCGAAAACCAGTTCGAGCTGTCCTTCGGCATTGACGTCGAGCGGCATGAAGATCGGCGCCTCCAGCTCCTCGGCAAGCGGCTGCACGTGCTTTTTGGCCCGTTCGTTCAGATAGGTAACGGCAAGATCCGCGCCCAGCGCCCTGAACGCCCTTGCGCATCCCCAGGCAATGGATTGATCGTTGGCGATCCCGACGATCAGGCCCTTTCGGCCCTTCAGCGCTACCTTGGTTTCGGGATAGACCGGAATTGTCATGATACCCTCGTTTGCTTTTGGCCGGCCATCAGCAGCGACAGGGTGTGTCGCGCAATCATCAGCTCCTCATCCGTCGGCACGACATAAACCGGGACCCCGCTGGTTGTCAGCCGCTCCAGCCCGCCACTGCCGTCGGCCAGTTGCCAGAAAATGTTCTGCGATCCTTCCTTGTTTGATTGAAAGGCTATCCGCTTGCCATCCGGTGTCCAAACCGGGCAGGTTCCTATTCCCCTCAAACGTAAACCGGGTCAACGTGTCCCGGGAGAGATCGTACAGCCAGACTTGCGTCTCCTGTTCCTCGATGGCCACGGCTACCCGCCGGCCATCGGGGGAAAGCCGGGGTCCCGTAGGCGTGAGCCGGGCAGCCAAGGGCTGCTCTACCCCATTGCGACTGACCCACACCAGCCTGCGTTGGGCCGACTGAACGCCGCCCGGAATATAGACCAGCGATCCCGTGGCGGAAAAGCTGTACTGGGCGGCTCCGCTGACTGTGGATTGCAGGACGCCCTCCACCACGGGGACCGCCGCACCCGTAACCTCAAGCCGCTGGGGATCGAACGGCACGGCCATCAGGTTTCCGCCTTGCGCATAAACCAGGTGCCCGGAGGGCGCATAGCGGGGGTACGTCCCCCCTTGGATCAGATTCCGTCGTTCGCCCGTCCCGACCGACTGGACGGCAATCTGCGCGTCGGCCGAGTAATCGTTCCGCAGCAAAGAGCACTGCCTTGCCGCCGGGCAAGAACTCCGGCCAGCGGTGGCTGACCTCCCCTTTCTCGAAACGAGTCAGCGGCTGCGGGGCGCCTCCAGCGTCCGACACTTGCCGGAGAGCTGCGGCGTTTGTGGGTGCGAAGACGATCATCCCCTGGCTACCCCAACTGGCCCCGTGAGGGAACGCAGCATCGCCGAGGGTCAGCGCAGCTCCCCCGTTCACCGAGATCTTCTTCAGCTTTCCGCCCGCGAAAAACCCCAGCCATTGGCCGTCGGGTGAGAAGAAGGGGTTGACGGCTCCTTCGGTTCCCGGGATGGGCTTGGCCTCCAGGCTATCCAGCGCCCGCAGATAAAGCTGCTGGGTGCCGCCTTGGCGGGCGACATACGCGAGATGAGTGCCATCGGAGAGAGAGCCACGGCAGGGCCATCTCCAGACCTGCCAATTGTTGGCCCGGCGGCAGATTTATACAGCGGGCTGACGGGCTGTGGGGGAGGCGCGTGGGTTTCAGATTCCAGACTGCAAGGCCAGCGATGACAGCCGCAACCAGAACGGCCACAGCTAAAACCGCCGCCTGCCGCCAGCTTCGTCGTTGGAGCCACTGTCGGTTGATCGAACGCTTGGAGCCGCGAGAGCTTCCTCAATCTCGATTCGCACATCTCCCGCATCGCGGCAACGCTGTTCACATCCTTCTGCAAGCAGCGCCGCAGCAATACTCGAATGCTTGATGGTGTGGTCCCTGGCAGTGCCTGCCAGTCCGGTTCTCCCTTCAGCACCGCAGCGAGAATTTCCGTTACGGTCTCTCCTTGAAAAGCCTGCCTCCCGGTCAGCAGTTCATACAGCACGCAGCCAAACGCCCAAATGTCGGTTCGTTTGTCCACCGCTTTGCCCGCGCCTGCTCCGGGCTCATGTAGGCCGCCGTGCCCAGGATCACTCCTTGCATCGTAGCTGCGGCACTCAGGGTTGGTGATTCAGCGGGATTGCTGCTCGCCGTATCGCCCGCGAACGCCTTCGCCAAGCCGAAGTCCAATACCTTAACCTTGCCTTCTGGCGTCACCTTTACGTTGGCGGGCTTCAGGTCGCGGTGAATGATGCCCTTCTCGTGAGCGGCTTCCAGGGCTTCGGCGATCTGGCGGCGAATGCCAGCGCTTCTTCGACTGGCAGCGGCCCTTCGCTCTGATTCGCTCTTGCAACGTCTCCCCGGAACCAATTCCATCACCAGATAGCTCGTGCCGCTTGACTGCTCCAGTCCATGGATCGTGGCGATGTTGGGATGATTCAGCGAAGCCAGTATCTTCGCTTCGCGCTGAAAACGGGAAAGCCTGTCGGGATCATGCGCGAAAGTTTCCGGCAGAACTTTGATGGCCACGTCGCGCCCGAGCTTGGTGTCGTGCGCCTGATACACTTCTCCCATCCCGCCCGAGCCGATTGGTGCGAGGACTTCGTAGGAGCCGAGATGGGTGCCAGCCGCGAGGGTCATTTCTTCAACCCTGCGGTCCAGTTGAGGACAACCGTGATGGGCGCGGAAGCTGTTTGCTCCGGGGCTGTGTTCATCAGGAAGCGCTGGCCGTCGGCGGACACGTCGTACTCATACGCGTCCGATCAAGTGCGTCTGAAAGAGCGGCTTCACAGCACCGACCTCAAAGCTCGCGCCCTTTCCGTTTACCGCCGCCGCCATCAGCTTGTTGTCGGGAGCGAGATAAAAAATCTCAGTACCGTCACGACGCCATCGGGGAGATCCGCCGGCGGTTGAAATCTGCCACTTCCCGCCAGGCCCCGGGAAGGGAGCAACATAAACTTCATTTCTGCCAGACTCGTCTGAGACGTACGCGACCCACCGGCCGTCGGGAGAGAATTGACCATCGGTCTCGTTGAACTGCGTTTTAGAAACGGAAACGGCTTTCGATCTCCAGAAAGCGGAAAGACAAACAAATCGTAGCCTGTCGGAGCACCGAGGGGAATAGAGAATAAACCGGCCGTCGGGAGACCAGCTCACGGGAACTTGTCGAGATTGTCCTCGAGCAGCACTTCCTCAGTACCAGCCCCGCTGGAGGCCTTCTGATACAGGTCCAAATGCCCCTTGCGGTTGAGTTGAAAACAATGCGGCTGCCGTCGGGTGACCAGATCGACGTTAATGCGTCCTGGCCGAACGTAAAACGAGTCGGCAGGCCGCGCGCCAGGTCGTAAAGCCAGATGTCCCGCGGCCCGCCTGTGCCTGGAAGGCTGACGGAAGCCCGCTTCCCGTCTGGAGAAAGCTCAAGGTCGGTGTATAAAGCTGAATCTCCAAGTACGCCGATCTTCTTGCCGGTGCGGTCAAACCACACGAGCTGGGAGCCGGCCGCTGCGGTTCCCGTTTGATACGCCAACACCCCATTCTCTGACGCTGAGAAGAGCCCGTACGGCGTAGCTCCCTTGAGTCTGAATCTGTTCGGCAATCGGAAACGCATCCCCCGTCAGTACGAGGCGCCGCGCGTCAAACGGCTGCGCCATGAGCGTCGTCTCACGCAGGAAGAGCAGATGGCCTTGGCTATAGAGGACATTCGTTGAATCGGCGTTTAACAACAACTTCCGGTCGGCCGAATCGAGCGATGCCAGGTAAATCGGCCCTCCCGTGACCCGTGCAGCGCGCGGTAGAGAAAGTGCCGGCCATCGGGCAGGAAGACGGCCGCACGTGGGCGAGCTCACCTTGACCGAGCATGGTGGCTGGCGGTGGGCACGCCGCCCGACGCGGACACTTTCTGAAGTGCCGGAATAAGGTCTCGGGCTAAAGACGATCACCCCATCTCGACTCCACGTGCCACCAACATCGTCCGGCGCAGTCGCACAACGTAAAAGGGGGACCACCCGAGACCTCGATCTTCTTGAGCTTCCCGCCCGCGAAGAATCCGAGAAAGCGGCTGTCGGGGGACCAGAAGGGGCGCAAGGCGCCCTCGGTTCCTGCCAGCGGCTGCGCGGTGAGCGTGTCGAGCGAGCGGACCCAGAGGAGAGTTCTGCCGTCCGCGCTCGTGGCTACGAATGCGATCTGATGGCCGTCAGGCGAAACCGCCAGGGGAGCCGGCGGTGCCCCGCTGCGAGCCAATTCCGCGCCAAGCTCCACGTCTCCGGCGGGGAAACAAAAAAGCGCATCGTCTGTGGTCCTGCGGCAGCGCGTCGGAAATACGCGAAGCCAGAGGCGAGCGCCGCAGAGAGCAACGCGGCCGCGGCTGCCATGCAATTCGCTCGCGACCTTGCGGTCAGCCAAGACCGGGCTGGTATCCCTGCCTGCAAGCCTCCCTCGGCAATCCATTTCAATTCCCGTCAGATCACTCGCTGTCTGCCACCGTTCGTCCGGCTCCTTTGCCAAACATGTCTTGACCACGCGATCCAGCGCCGGCGGCGTCATCGGCTGAAGCGATGACATCGGCGGAGGGTCGCGTCCAAATCGCGGCGATCAGACTGGCCTGGCTCTTGCCCTCGAATGCTTTCTTGCCCGTCGCCATCTCGTAGACGACTACGCCGAAGGCAAAAATATCGGTCCGTGCATCGGCCTCCTTGCCTTCCAACTGCTCGGGAGCCATGTACTGAAGCGTCCCCAGAATCGTCCCTTGCGCGGTTATGGGGTCTTTCCCCGTAGGAAGCTGTGAAAGAGGCGTGGATGGCGTGCATCTTCTCGCAGTTTGGCGAGTCCAAAGTCCAGCAGTTTCGCACCGGACTTCGTAAGCATGATATTGCCCGGCTTCAGATCGCGATGCGTCACTCCTTTTCGGTGCGCCTTATCCAGCGCATCGGCAATCTCGATGGCGTACTGCAACACTTGCTCTAACGACAGCAACCTTTCGGCAGATCTGCGGCAAGCGTCTCGCCTTCCACGTGATCCATCACCAGAAAATCCGTTCCATCCTGATGACCGATGTCGTGAAGAGTGCAGATGTGCGGATG
>CAVRYV010000020.1:0-30708 GCA_963725555.1 uncultured Pseudomonadota bacterium
GGAAAACGATCGGTGAAGATTGGTCGCGACATTTGAGGCTTTGAATGCGCGAAAGCATCGCCCTGGCGGTCCAGCGGTAACCGGTCCCGCGGCGGTAAATTAAGATGCCGTTAACCACGTCCTGATCTTAATGATGGCCTGTCGCCGGCCAAATCGCGCCGGAGCGGCAACCAGAGAGAGTTTGACATGGGCACCATCATTGAATTTCCGGCGGATGCGGCTTCGCGGCGGCTGGGCTCGACCATGGATGGCGCTCCACGCGAAGGCATGGGGACCATCCTGATCCTTCCCGTCGTCCGGATCGAGCGCGAACCCGATGAAACCAGCGGTGGCAGCGGACCGGAAGAAGGTACGGCGCCGGGCCGCCGTCGCCGCCGGCGCACCTGACATCGGACATTTGACATGCCGGAGACGTGTTTTCCGATCCGGACAAGACGGCAAAATCCGTGCCCGTCACCGGTCCTGACGCTGCTGCTCGCGAGCGCTGACGCTCGGCGGCTGCAGCGGCGGCGATTTCGGCCGCACCCGCCAGGATTTTCTCAACGACGACATGCATCGCTGGATCGGCGGCGAGGCGACAGGAAGCGTCGGCCTGCGTCCCTCGCAATTCCAGCTCACCGACAACGAACGGCAGCTTCGCGATCTCGCTTATCCCCTGATCGAGCCGCCGCATTCGCGCCCGGCCTGGAAGAGCGTGTTCGGCGACTACAAGCCGCTTCCCTCGCCGTGGCGGCAGAAGCCGGTATTCGACCGCACCGCCTATGGACGCCAGTTGATCGACGAGCCGCACCGCTCGCATACGTCGCGCTATGCGCAACTGATCGATGACGTGCGCGACGACATCACCCGGTTCGAGCCGTTCTTCGCCACCGCCGTGCGCGTGCTCGATCTCGACCGCAAGCGCAACGCCAGCCTCGAGCACATTTCGGAACTGTCGCCGCGCGAACGCGCCGACGCGGTCGCCCGCATGGAAGAGAACACCCTGATCGTGCAGTGGGTGCAGCAATGCCTGGAGCAGCGGATTTCGTCCTACCGCTGGGCGCTGGAGCGGCTGGTGATCCAGGCGCCGGACAACATGGCGGCCGACGCCGATCGATTGATCAGCGAACTCGCCGCGCAGACGGCCAATCCGCCGGTCGCGGCGCAGCCCGTGATCGGACGCGCGCTGAGCGCGCGCGGCTAGGGATTTCAGAGCGAACCGATCGCGTTTCGCTCAGCGCCTGGCGCGGGGCGGGTCCGCCTGCTTTGGCGGCGGCATCGGTCTGCACCTTGCAGCTCGATGCCGCGAGCGAGGCCTGGGCCTGCGGCATCAGGCCGGGCTCCGGCGCCAGCGCCTTCAACACGATCAATCCGGTTGCGGTCGGAGAATCGATGATCAGCCGGTCGGCCGCGGTCACGTCCTCGTCTTCCGGCAATTCGGCGTGCTGGGCTTCGGTCATGAGATCGAGTTCGATCACCTTGCGTCCGGCGGAGCGGTCGTTGATGGCGTAATAGGCGACTTCGTTGCGGGTATAGAACGACACCGAGGTGTAGGCCTGGCTGACGGGGACCGCGAGCTTGATCGAGCCGCCCGACAGATCGTAGCGGCAGATCGCGACCGCGAACGCCGGATCCATGAACGGCATCGGCGCGTTGTTCGGATCCGCCAGCGGAAGCGCGGTCACGGCGTTGAGCTTGGTCATCGGCGTCAGGCGCGAATAGGCGTCCTGGGTCGCGATCCGCGGCAACGCCAGCACGCTGACGAGATGCACGACGCCGCCCAGCAGCACGCCCGCGATAATCGTGAACAGCAGGCGGATCATGGGCACCCCACCGTCGCAATGGAAGGCATCGGCGCATCGCGCTGGGTCCGCGTCGCCACGCCGACCGGCGTATCGTAAAGCCGCAGCATCAGCGCATAGCGCTCGATCCCGCCGGTGGGGAGCCAGTTTCCGGCGCGCGATCTGCGAGGCCACCCGGACCTCGAACGCGCCGTCCGCGCCGCGGATGATTTCCTGGCTGGTGAAGCCGTAACGCTGCAGCGAATTCGCAACCAGATGTCCCTTCTGGTCGTACAGCGTCAACGTCCAGAACCGCGCCGCCGGCGTGACGCCGCTGACGACCACGTCGCAGCGCCCATCGAGCGGCCGCTTGCGGTCGTCCGTCGTTGCCGAGAATGCCACGCCGTCGCCGGTGCCGACCGGCAGTTCGCCGCTGCGGGCGATCGAGGCGCGCGAATAGGGATCGACATCGGCGGTGCCGGTCTTGGGCCGCGCGGTCCAGGCGCCGATCGTGAGCGTGCCGAGATCGGTGCCGCGCGTCGCCGTCATCCAGGTCGCGCCGAGGCCGACGACGGTGGCCAGGATCAGCGCCAGCAAGGTGATGAAGATCAGCCGCACGTCAGTTCTTGCGCGGGAGAGGCGCAGCCGCGCCGCCCGGCGCTGCCGCCGCAAAGCTCTCCGGGAATGCGAAGCGCGCTGGACGACAGCGGCTTGACGGGCTTCATCGGATCGCCGGAGGAGGTCTTGCCCAGCGGTCTTGGCGGCGTCGTCGAGCATTTTTTCGACCCGCACCAGAATATCCGCGCCGCGTTTGGTCAGGATCGGCGGCGGTCCCGGCTTGATCTCGGGCGGCTTCGGCGCGCCGTTGGCGGCGACCGCCGCGGGAGGCGGCGGCAATTTGGTTCCGGCGCCGATACCCGGCGATTTCCTTGATCTCGACGCCCTGATGCGCCGCGACCATGATGTCGTGCCAGGTCTGCGCCGGCAGCGCGCCGCCGGTCATGCGGTTGGTCGGCGAATAATCGTCGTTGCCGTACCAGACCGCGCAGGTGAAGTTGCCGGTATATCCGACGAACCAGGCGTCGCGATAGGCGTTGGTGGTGCCGGTCTTGCCGGCGGTCGGAATGCCGTCGAGCGCGGCGCGCCGCGCGGTGCCTTCGCTGACGACGTGGCTCATCATGCCCGCCATGTCGGCGGCGACCGATGCCGGAATGGCCTGCAGCGGCTTCTTGCCGTCGCGGTCGAAACGCCAGACCAGATCGCCGGCGCCGGTGCGAACTTCCAGCACCGCATGCGGCGTGACCGATTTGCCCTTGTTGGGGAACGTCGCATAGGCGACGGCATGCTCGAGCACCGTGACTTCGTCGGCGCCGATCGGCAGCGACGGCGTATCCGGCAGCGGCGCCGTGATGCCGAAGCGGCGCGCCACTTCCACGATCTTGGCGCGGCCGGCTTTCGGTCCGCCCTTGCCGCCGAGCGCGATCGACAGTTTCACCGGCACGACGTTGATCGAGTGGGTGATCGCCTGCGTCAGCGTCACCGGGCCGGAATAGGAGTGGCCGTAATTCTGCGGGCACCAGTTGCCGATGCAGACCGGGCCGTCGACCATGATCGAGGTCGGCTTGAAGCCGTTGAGCAGCGCGGTGGTGTAGACATAGGGCTTGAACGACGAACCGGGCTGCCGGTAGGCGTCGACGGCGCGGTTGAACTGGCTGGCGCCGTAGTCGCGGCCGCCGACCATCGCGCGGACGCCGCCGTCGAGATCGCTGACCACGGTGGCGGCCTGCGTCGCGTGATAGTCGCGGCCGAACTGGCGCAACTGGTTTTCGATGGCGTCTTCCGCGGCGCGCTGCACGTTCATGTCGATCGCGGTGCGGACCACGAAGACGCGCTCGTTGTAGGATTTCGGAAACGTATCGACCAGCTTGCGCATCTCGTCGAACGCCCAGTCGAGATAGTAGTTCGGCGAATTCTCGTCGCGGCGATCGACCGCGGTGGCCGGATTGCGCCGCGCGCCGAACACCTGGCCTTCGGTCATGAAGCCGGCGTCGACCAGATTGTCCAGCACCACGTTGGCGCGGGCGCGCGCGGCGGGCAGGTTGATGTGCGGCGCATATTTGGTCGGCGCCTTGAACAGCCCGGCGAGCATCGCGGCTTCCGCGAGGTTGACGTCGCGCGCCGACTTGTTGAAATAGAAATGCGCCGCGCCGTCGACGCCGAAAGTGCCGCCGCCCATATAGGCGCGGTCGAGATAGAGCTTCAGGATTTCGTTCTTGGTGAGCCGGGTCTCCAGCCAGATCGCCAGAAACGCCTCGTTGACCTTGCGCTCGATGGTGCGCTCGTTGCTCAGGAACAGGTTCTTCGCCAGCTGCTGGGTGATCGACGAGCCGCCCTGCCGCACGCCGCCGGCCTGCGCGTTGGTCAACAGCGCGCGAAAGGTGCCGGCGACATCGATGCCGAAATGGTCGTAGAAGCGGCGGTCCTCGGTGGCGAGCGTCGCCTTGATCAGATTGTCCGGAAAATCCTCCAGCGGAATCGAATCATTGTGCTTGATGCCGCGGCTGCCGATCGGATTGCCGTAGCGGTCGAGAAACGTCACCGCGAGATCGGATTTTTTCAGCCAGTCGTCGTCGGCGGTTTCGCGAAATGCCGGTACCGCCAGCGCCAGCATCAGGATCAGGCCGGCGAGCCCGATGGTGGCGGCTTCCGACAACGGCTCGATGAAGACCCAGCGTTTCCAGCGGCCGACATAGAAGCGGTCCATGAAGGTCGAGAAGCGCTCATAGAGTTCGCGCGCGCCCACCGCGGACGAGAACAGCGTCGAATCGATGCGCGCATCGAAATCCAGCATCAGATGCCGGATTTTTTCTTCCATTGCGGTGGCACGATCTGGCGCACCGGGGCCCTTGGTCAGTTCGAAAGCGCTCAAGCACCCGGCCGGGCACCGTTGAGACGTCTTGCGGGAATGTTACGGCAAACCCAAGGCGCTTTTGCGCCCTTGGGAACTCGCTGTTTTTTAACCGAGCGGGGGCCATAAACCAATGGTCGGACTGCGATTTTGATCGGCAGGGCTAACGCCGGCGCGGCCTTTGTCGCGCTGCCAAACCGCTGCCGCTTGCGCCATTGCCGCTCGCAGCCCCTAGAAGGGCTGGACCGCCGCCCCGGAAACTCAGGACTCATGACCCTCCGTCCCAAACCACCCTCGGACCAAGAGGGATTTTTTGGAAAACCAAGACGTTGGAGGAGATGTCCAGCGCCGAATGGGAAAGCCTGTGCGATGGCTGCGCGCGCTGCTGCCTGGAAAAGCTCGAGGACGAGGACACCGGCAAGATCTATTTCACCCACGTTTCCTGCAAGCTGCTGGATGCGGGGCTATGCGCCTGCAAGGATTATGCGAACCGGTCCGACCAGGTTCCCGACTGCGTCAGGCTGACGCCGGCAAATGTCCGCACCCTGAACTGGCTGCCGCCGAGTTGCGGCTACAAGCTGGTGGCCGAGGGCCGCGATCTCTATTGGTGGCATCCGCTGGTTTCAGGCGATCCCAATACGGTGCATGAAGCCGGCGTATCGGTGCGCGGGCGGGTGCAGGGGACCGAGAACGAGATCGCGGACGCCGATCTCGAAGACCATATCGTGCAGTGGCCGGCGCTGTTGCCGAAGCGCGCCCGGCTCAAAAAGCGGCCGAAATCCTGACCGCACAGCGACCGTCGGCAGTTCGTCAACGCGTTCAACGATCACGCGATTGCGATGGCACCCTCGCGGGACGCACCCATGCACGCAACCCGCTGCCGCGGTTGAGTTTCGGTCCTAGATTGCGGCCGAAAAGCGATTCCTCGCGGGTGGCCTGCCACGCGTATTCGAGCCAGATTAACTATCCCCATGAACAAGCACGAACCGCAGAGCCGCCAGCCGGCTGACCAACAGACATTGCCCGAAGCGATCGAGGGCGATCTGTCGCAATTGCCGAGCGAAGTCATCGATATCGGCGATGCGCCGCCGATCGCGCCGCGCGCCGCCGCTGACGCCGAGCGAAGTCCGCACCATCCTGATGAGCCTGATGCTGACGATGTTTCTGGCCGCGCTCGACCAGACCATCGTCGCCACCGCGCTGCCGACCATCGGCCGGCAATTCCAGGATGTCTCCAACCTGTCATGGGTGATTACCGCCTATCTGCTGGCTTCGACCGCGGTGGCGCCGGTGTTCGGCACGCTCAGCGACATCTACGGCCGCCGCGCCATGATCATCGCCGCGCTCAGCCTGTTCATCGCGGGCTCGATGCTGTGCGCGCTGGCGCCGAACATGCCGGTGCTGATCCTGGCGCGCGGCCTGCAGGGGCTCGGCGGCGGCGGCATCATGCCGATCGTGCAGACGGTGATTTCGGACGTGGTGACGCCGCGCGAGCGCGGCCAGTATCAGGCCTATTTCAGCGGCGTATGGGTGGCAGCCGGAATCGGCGGACCGATCCTCGGCGGCGTGTTTGCCGAGCATCTGCACTGGTCGATGATCTTCTGGATCAACGTGCCGCTCGGGCTGGCATCGCTGGCGCTGCTGCTGCCGAAGATGGGCAAGATTCCGGTGTTTCACCGCAGGCGCAAGGTCGACTGGCTCGGCGGCGTGCTGCTGATGGCCTCCGCGGTGGTGTTCATGCTGGTGCTGACCTGGGGCGGCAACCGCTATCTCTGGCTGTCGCCGACCATCATGGCGATGGTCGGTGCGTCCGTCGCGCTGACGCTTCGCCTTCGTATGGCATGCCGGAAATGCCGAAGAGCCGTTCCTGCCGCTGCCGCTGATGGGCGGAACGGTGGTGCCCTATGCGATGGCCGCCGGCGGCTGCGCGATGGGCGCGATGCTGGGGCTGACGGTGCATCTGCCGCTGTATTACGAGGTGGTCTATCATCTCAGCGCCAGCGAGGCGGGGCTCGCGCTGATTCCGCTGGCCGCCGTTTCAACCGGCGGTGCGGCGATCGCCGGCCGGACCATGGCGCGTGCAGCATTACAAGCGGGTCGCGATCATCGGAACTCGTTTGCTCGGCGGTGGCCGGATGCGCGCTGGCGCTTACGACGCTGCCGCTATGGGCATTGCTTGGTGCTGCTGTCGCTGTTTGCGCTCGGCCTTGGCACCACATTCCCGGTCAGCGTGGTCTCGCTGCAGAATTCGGTGGCGCGCTCGCAGGTCGGCACCGTCACCGGCGCGATGAATTTTTTCCGCGCGCTGATGGCATCGTTCACGGTGGCGGCGTTCAGCGCGATCCTGCTGATGGCGCTGGGCGCGGATATTTCGCTGGGCGGCGAGCATCGCGGCCCGGTGAATTCGATTCCCGTGGCCGACATGGTCGCGGCATTCCGTTACGTGTTCGGCGCCGCCGCGGCGCTGCTCGCCGGCGCGGCGCTGTGCATGGTCCTGATGGAAGAGAGGCCGCTGGCGGGCCCGGCACACCGGCATGGAGATGGCGGAGTAGGCGCGAAATTCCACGTGCCGCTCGGTGCGGCTTTGGCTATCCATGTGCCGCGAATTGATCTAACAGCGGCCCCAGCAAATCAGACAATCGAAAGCGACAAGGAGCCGGCCATGAGCAAACCTACCGTCGAGCAGACCCGGATGGGCACCGAAGGCATCGCCTTCTGCATCGCGCGGACCCTGATCGAGCGCGATCCCTCGCTGAAGGCGCCGATGCGCGCCAATCTGCGCAAGATGTGGGAACTGCTGGAGGAGCGCGAAGACCACGGCGCCGCCGACATGGTGGACACCATGATCAAGGCGCTCAACGACCCCGCGTTTTTCAAGCCGTAGGTTTCCCCTCGCGGCCTTTCTGAATTCCTGCTTCGCCCGCATGTGTCCCGCCGGAGACGGCCATGGCCTTAATTTATCGTTGAGCCTGTTCATCAACACGCCTGCAACCAATCAGGCCTAGATTTCCTGCCAATATTTGGCTGCGAGAGCCCGTGACGTGCTGACAAGGGTTTTGGATGCGGCAGCTGGTTTCGAGGTTCCTGAGCGATGAATCCGGCGCGACCGCGATCGAATATTGCCTGATCGCCAGCGGCCTCGCATCTTGCAATCCTCGCCACGGTTCGGGCATCACCCTCAACTCAATACCAGATTTGCCTCGATCAGCTCCTCGCTGAAATAAGCGTTATTGGCAGTTCGCTTGCGCGGGTTGAAGCGGCGTCGCTGCCGTTGTTCTTCTCCGTCTCTTGGCTCATCGTACCAGCACATCCAGGGCCGGGCGAACCGCGGCTCGATCTCGAGTCACGTTACCACGCCGGAACGCATGAAACGACCCGCGAACTATCCCGCCTTTTTCGACCGTGCGGCAGCGCGCGCCGGTCGTTCTGCCTTCTTCGGCCTTCCCGCGCGCTTGCCGCTGATCGGCAGCAGCATCTCGCGCTGGCCGGCGACGGCCTTGCGCGGCTTCTTGCCCTTGGCCTTTGGCGGGGGGCGGCCTGCTTCTCGTTCGTGAGGCTGCGTCTTCAACGCATCCATCAGATTGATGACATTGCCGCTCGACTTCGGCGCGGTTTCGCGGTCGGTCATGCCGTTGCGCTTTTGATTGATCAGTTCGACCAGCGCGGATTCATAGCGGTCCTCGAACTTCTCGGGCTCGAACGATCCGGACTTCTGTTCGACGATGTGCTTGGCCAGATCGAGCATGTCCTTGGTGACCTTCACGTCCTGGATGTCGTCGAAATATTCCTTCTCGTTGCGCACCTCGTAGGGGTAGCGCAGCAGCGTACCCATCAGGCCCTTGTCCAGCGGCTCCAGAGCGATGATGTGCTCGCGGTTGGTCAGCACCACGCGGCCGATCGCGACCTTGTCCATGCTGCGGATGGTTTCGCGGATGACCGCGAAGGCATCATGGCCGACCTTGCCGTCCGGGACGAGATAATAGGGGCGGATCAAATAGCGCTCGTCGATATCGGACTTCGGGACGAACTCGTCGATCTCGATGGTGCGGGTCGATTCCAGCGCGATGTCTTCGAGCTCGTCCTTTGACACCTCGATGTAGGTGTCGGTGTCGACCTTGTAGCCCTTCATGATGTCTTCGGCGGCCACTTCCTCACCGGTGTCGGCATCGACCTTGGCATATTTGATGCGGTGGCCGGTCTTGCGGTTGATCTGGTTGAAGCTGACTTTTTCGGTATCCGATGTCGCCGGAAAGAGGGCGACCGGACAGGTCACAAGCGAAAGGCGCAAAAAGCCTTTCCAGTTGGCGCGGGGGGCCATGGGATACTCCGAAACGCAACAGACGACCGCCGACGATACCACCCGGGAACCCAATAAACAAGCCGACGGGGCCGGCAATTCCCAACGGCGTTAACCGTGGCGGGGCCGGTTTGTTGCAAGAAAAGCCGGATGTTGGCGGGCTCCGACAGCGATTTCGTGCCTTGGCATCGCGAAAACCCAGGCCCGGAACATCATTTGCGAACAGGCGTTGCTCTGGATACCTCGCGCCGCTCGGCGCCGCGACATTTGGGAAGCGAGGGCACAATGGCCACAAGGCAGCACCATCAAATCATCGAAACCCCGACCGAAGCACGCCAGGCCGAGCCGGGCCCCTCCGTACTTGCGCTCCTGACGGTCGCAACCGGGCGCGCGGTGTTGATCCTTGGCCTGCTCTGGTTCGTGTTCTTCCGCACCTAGCAAGAACGGCAAACGATGGCTCAGCGGCGATTCGACTCGCACCCCGTCTTTTAAGACGTCGCAATTCCGTGCGAGCCATTGTCCGGGCCTGGCTCCCACCGACCTCGACAAAGACGAGGGACGCTTGCAAGCGCACGGAGCTGACCGCTTTGCACTCTCACCCCACGGAGCGGTAAGTTGCTTTGCAATTTTTTTAGGACGTTTATTCAATGACTGGATATCCCTGAGGATTGTCGTTTTGCCATCTCCACGTGTCATTACACATATCCTTCAGATCGCGCTCTGCTCGCCAACCTGGGGTTTGCAGGGCCAAGTCTGGGCAAGCATAACAACAGGCGATATCTCCATTCCGTCTGGGCACAGAAACAACAGGAATTTCTCTTCGGCTTGCCTTTGAAAAAGCCTCGGCGAGCTCCAGAACACTGGTACCACGGCCAGTGCCCAAGTCGACTTTAATAACACGCTGTTCTTCGAGACACTCTAGCGCTCGCGCATGACCAGCTGCAACATCCATAACGTGGACGTAATCGCGGACGCCCGTTCCATCGGCCGTATCATAGGCTGTTCCGAATACACTTAAGTGTGGGCGGCGCCCCACGGCTACTTGGGCAATAAACGGCATCAAATTGGTTGGTTCGCCGGTTGGGTCTTCACCAATTAATCCGCTCTCGTGTGCGCCGACGGGATTGAAGTAACGCAAGATGCGATTTTGAAGGATGTTGACGAGTGGATCAGATCGCTGAGCATTTCCTCAACAATCAACTTGGTGCGACCATATGGATTTACCGGCAGTAGGCGATGGTTTTCCTTGACCGGGAGGGTAATGGGCTCGCCATATACGGTCGCCGACGAGGAAAAAATCAGGCTATGAACGTTTGCGTCCTGCATTGCCTCAACAAGTCTATGCGTGCCCACTACGTTGTTGTCGTAATATTCAAGGGGGTGAACGACTGAGTTGGCGACGGACTTCAGCCCGGCGAAATGAATTACCGCGCGGCACCGGTGTTTGATCATCGTAGCCTTTAGCAGATCGCGATCGCGAACATCTCCGCGCACCACCACAGGACAAACGCCGGTATTTCGCTCGAGCCGGTTCAATACCTCTGGCTGGCTGTTGGTAAAATTGTCAAAGATGACGATTGAATATCCGCTTTAGTGATAAGCTCGACGCAGGTATGTGAACCGATGTAGCCCGCGCCTCCCGTAATCATGATCGTCATTTTGATCTCCGAGCTAAAACTAGATAACACAGCCTACCACTGCTGCGTCGATAGAACAGAGTTCACCATATTCCTGGGTCGACGGGCGACAGTTAAATCTTAAAAAAGGGCGCATGGGATGAGCTATTTGAGGTCGTTTATATTTTAGAGTCGTGAACCGAAAGGAGATAAGATATGGGCTTCAATTCTGGGCTGCGCTTCATCGCCTGGCACAATGGATGTTAGATTTTTGACTGAAAAGGCATGTTTACGGCCGCAGTAGAAATCCCTTTTGAGGTCGCGACAATCAGCGCCATACTGTGCTTGAAAACCTCCACAGATGCAAAAGTTTGGTATTAACTAAGATAGTAGTGATTTGAATATTGCGCCGTGGCCTTGAACCGGTTACACCCGTGGGGTTTCTATTTTTTTGCGGGCAAGAGCGCACAATTACCTGAAAACGCGCTCGGGGCGTTGAACCTTCAAGGCACGTTCGGCGGATCGAGACGCTGAAACTGACCGCTTACGTGCAGGCGCCGTGATGGAAGCCATCGTCAGCGCGCTGCAGGCGGCGGAGCGGGAACAATCGGGCCTTCACGGGCGGGTTGAGGACGTTTGGCGCGTGCCGCGGTGACCCTTGGAAACGGGTCCGATGAATATCTCGAGTCGACCTCCGCTCGCGATTTAAAGGCTGAAATATATGGAAATCGCTGAGTTCGTTGGCTACAGATGTTTTCACACGGCTGTATGGATCAAGCGGGGGCGTTTTTTACGATCGCCAGGTGCGCCGTCGTCACCAGACTGCACGGTGCCGAGTACAATGATGAAAGCTTTATTGATCACGTTGATCGTTGCATCGGCGCCCTGTGCAGCATTGGCTCAGATCAATCAAGACTGGAAGTCTTGCAAGGCGGAGGACCCCGACGATGCGACCGTTTCCGCCTGCACCCACCTCATTGAGACGAACGAGCTTGGCCCAGACGATCGCGCGGTCGCTTACTGTCATCGCGGAGCTGCATATTGGCGAAAGGGCGAGTACGACAAAGCCCTCGCCGACGAAAGCAAAGCAATCGAGATCAATCCGGAATTCGCCGACGCTTACATGACACGTGGCGCGTTCTTCGTGGACACAGGCGATTACGATCAGGCTATCGCCGAGACGAGCCGGGCGATCTCGATCGACCCGCGAAACGTCAGGGCATACAGCAACCGCGCCTTCGCCCGCGGACGCAAGGGTGACTTTGCCGGTGCGATCGCCGATACGACCAAAGCGATCGAGATCGACCCGCGATGGATTGCCGCTTACATAGTTCGCGGCGACAACTACGCGAGAAAAGGCGATCACGGTATGGCTTTTGCCGACTTCGGCAAGGTGGCACAAATCGATCCTAAAAGCGGCGAGGACTATCGGCTCAGGGGAATGGCGTTCGCACTCAAGGGCGAAGATGACCACGCTATCGCTGAATATAGCCGTTGGATCGAGATAAATCCTAAGAATGCCGCTGCTTACACGGCCCGTGGGGAGGTTTATGCGCGCAAAAGCGATGATGACCGCGCCATCGCCGACGCGAACAAAGCGATCGAAATTAATCCTAAATACATTTACGCTTATGGTGTCCGCGGAGAGGCTTACGCACGCAAACGCGAGTTTGATCGTGCCATCGTTGACTTCACCTCTATACTAGACGTCAATCCAGATGACGCCTTCACTTACGGTCGCCGCGGCAGCGCGAACTGGTTCAAGGGCAATTATGATCGCGCTATCTCTGACTTTACAAAACAGATTGAGATTGAGCCAAATAACCCTGAAGCCTATCGTGGCCGCAGCTTGGCTTACGCGGACAAGCGCGACAACGCGTCAGCTCTGGCCGACTATAATAAGGCAATCGAGATAACAAGACGACGAACAGAAGCACGCCGTCCTCAGCCACAATAACGCGCTTTGGATCGGCGACACGGATTTCGGAGTGGAATGGGCGACGAGGTAAAAACGGCTCATGATATCGCTGATGCGATGAAGGGCTAGGCGAAGACGTAAAGGGCAGCATATTCGGAACATACATTTGGGTAGACCACTGGAGCCCTTTGACTACGATCGCCGATATCCCGCTAACCCGACGGTAGGCGAATGGTGGCGCGTCAAATCTTGGATTGTTCCCGGCTAATCTGGTAGTACGATATTTACGGTGGCGCCCCTACCGGCGCTTTGGCTCCTTGCACTGGGCGAAAGCAACGAGTGCCGCGCGCTGATTGGGGCCTCAAGTGCTGATTCCGCTCGATGTCGTCCACGATTCTGCAATGATCTCGCCCGCCGTTCCGATTTGATGTCGCCCACCATTCCCAGATGATGTCGCCCGGGTGACGCGGCCTGGCAGTTGGGTATTCCCTGCGGCCTGTCATTGACACTAAATGCTCCGCCGACGCGGCTCGACGATTCTACTAGGGTCTGTACCTAATTAGCGGGTTCTGATTCCCTTGCGCCGATTTGATTCGGCACGGGGGCTTCGATGCGCAAAGGACTGTTTTGGCTCAACGGCGAGCAGTGGGCTCAGATAGAGCCGCATCTGCCAACGAACCAGACAGGCCCGGCGCGCGAAGACGATCGACGCATTATCAGCGGTATCATTCACATGCTTCAGTGCGGCGCACGCTGGCGCGATTGCCCGCCCGACTATGGTCCCTACACAACGATCTATAATCGTTTCAATCGCTGGGCTAAGCGCGGACATTGGCAGGCGATCTTTGAGGCGCTCGCTCGCTGCGGCAAGGAAAGCGTAACTTTGTCGATCGATTCCACCTCGATCAAAGCTCACCGCTCGGCGAGCGGCGGAAAAGGGGGGAGCATGAACAGGCGATCGGCCGTTCGCGTGGTGGGCGGACCACGAAAATCCACGCGCTGAGTGACCCTGATTGCAGACCTTGCGCATTTCATCTCACTCCAGGCCAGGACGCAGATATTGCCGCAGCGCCGGCCCTTTTGGAGCTTGCGCCACCCATGTCTGCCCTCATTGGCGACAAAGGATACGACGGCGACGGCTTTCGCGCCGAAATCGTTGATCGTGGTGCCAAGCCCATCATTCCAAACAAATCCAACAGGATTACCCTCCACAGCTTCAGCAAACGCGCCTATAAGGGGCGCAACGTCATCGAGCGATGTTTCTGCCGGCTCAAGGATTTCAGGCGTGTCGCAACTCGCTACGACAAACTTGCCAGAAATTTCTTGGCTGCCGTCCACCTCGCCGCCATCGTCGCCTATTGGATCAATTGAGTCTGAACCCTAGCACTACTTTGGCAGAATTTTGCGATTGACTGGCGAAACTGGATTGAACGAAGCCGCTACCGCGGCGTGAACGGTGAGGTGGCGTAGAGCGCCTCCTGCCTGAGAGGATGTGGGTGTTGCAGCCCACCCCCTCAGACAGGAGTATTGAGATGGCCGATTTGAGCCCTCTTCGCCGCCGCATGATCGAGGACATGACAGTCCGCAATCTGTCGCCGGCGACGCAGCGATCCTACATCAGCGCGGTTTCGAAGTTGAGCCGCTATTTCGGCAAATCTCCGGATCGGTTGGAGCTGGAAGACGTCCGCGCCTTCCAGGTGCATCTGGTCTCGACCGGCATCTCATGGCCGGCGCTGAACCAGATCGTCTGTGCGCTACGGTTTTTCTACGGCGTCACGCTCGGCGAGGCCCTGATCCCGGAGCGCATTCCCTATGCGCGGCAGCCCCTCAAGCTACCGGTCGTGCTGAGCGCGGATGAAGTCGTGCAGTTCCTCGAGGCGGTGTCGAGCCTGAAGAGCCGCGCCGCGCTCACCACCGCCTATGCGGCCGGGCTCAGGGCCTCGGAGGTTGCGGGACTGCGGATCGAAGACATTGACAGCGCCCGCGGTGTCATCCAGGTGCGCCACGGCAAAGGCGCGAAGGATCGCAACGTGATGCTGTCGCCCCAACTGCTCGGCATCCTGCGCACCTATTGGCGGCTCGCCCGACCGCGGGTTTATCTGTTCCCTGGTCGCGACGAAGGTCATCCGATCGATCAGGCCGTGTTGCACGCCGCCTGCCGGTCGGCGGTGAAGGCTGCGGGCCTGACCAAGCGCGTCACGCTGCACACGCTGCGCCACAGCTTCGCGACACATCTTCTGGAGAACGGAACCGACATCCGGATCATCCAGGTTCTGCTCGGGCACAATAATCTGTCGTCGACGGCGCGCTACACGCAGGTCGCCACCCATACGATCCGGGCGACGCAGAGCCCGCTCGACCGCCTGTCGCTGGAGGTGACGCCACCGGCATGACAACGGGGCCGGGATGCGGCTTATGACCCGCCCCGACGTCCGCCCGCACAGACCCGCCATTGAGATTGCCGATATCTTGCGCCGGCATGGCGACGCCTATCGTCGTGATCATGCCGGTCACCTCGGTCGGGTCCAGCGGCGGGTGATGAGTGCCATTGTTGCGTGCCGAACCGAGGCGCTCGGCGGCCACGTCGAGGCCTGCAATAACTGCGGCATGACGCGGATCGCCTATAATTCCTGCCGGAATCGGCATTGTCCGAAGTGTCAGGGGAAAGCCCGAGCCGCGTGGCTCGCCGCGCGAGAAGCCGACCTGCTGGCGGTTCCCTATTTCCACGTCGTCTTTACGCTTCCTGCACCGATTGCCGCGATCGCTTTCCAGAACAAGGCCGTCGTCTATGCCATCCTGTTTAAGGCCGCCGCTGAGGCGATGACGACGCTTGCTGCCAATCCGCGCCGGCTCGGCGCGGAGATCGGCGGCGTCGCGGTCCTGCACACCTGGGGACAAGCGCTAACGCATCATCCCCACCTTCACTGTGTCGTGCCGGGCGGTGGCCTGTCACCTGACGGAATACGCTGGATCGCCAGCCGACCGAACTTCTTCCTGGCCGTCAAACCGCTGTCCCGGCTCTTTCGCTGGCTTTTTCTCAAACGCCTGATCGCGGCCTTCAACGCCGGCGCCTTGCGCTTCTTCGGCGATCTTGCTTCTCTTGCGGAACTCGACGCTTTCGCTGGTCGCATCAAAGCCATGCAACGCGTCAACTGGGTTGTTTACGCCAAGCGGCCCTTCGGCGGACCCGCACAGGTCCTGGCCTATCTCGGCCGCTACACCCATCGCGTCGCGATCGCCAACAGCCGGCTCGTCGCACTCGACGACGATCATGTCGCCTTCTCATGGAAGGACTATCGCCAAAACAGCGCGACAAAGATCATGAAGCTCACGCCCGACGAGTTCATTCGCCGCTTCCTGCTTCATACGCTGCCCGACGGTTTCCACCGCATCCGCCACTTCGGCTTTATGGCCAACCGTCATCGCGCTGCCAAGCTCGCCCGTTGCCGCGAACTTCTCGATCATGAGCGGGCGGCCCCACACGATGGCCAGCCACCGCCTGTGGATTCGGAAGCTCAAACCTGGGCCGAGGTTCCTGCCTGTCCCGATTGTGGTGGCGTCATGCGCATCATTGAGCGCTTTCGACACAGCTTCAGCGGCGGCGGTCCTCAAGCCTCTCCGTTCCGGTGCGATACATCGTGAGCCAGATCATGCCGTGTACGACGATCATCATGCGCCATTCCACACAAATCGTCTCAATCATCGCGGACGATGTCGAATCCGTGCTGTCACACTGCGCGACAACAACCCTCCGATGCAGAAAAAAACTTATCGCGATCTCCGGCGAAGCGCGTCTGATCTCAACTCTTCCCCGATGCGCACATCTCGTGTCTCTGCCTCACGCGCCGAGCTAGCAGATCGGGCCTTGCGATCTCGAACAATCCCCATAGCTGCAAAACCGCGCATAGCCTCCCGCGCCTTCGTTCAATCCGGCTTCAATGAGGTCGCGTCATAAGCGCCTGCCGCGCCCTCGCGTGAGCGCGACCTCACAGAACCCTCCAGATTCCCAAATCAGGCTTTCAATGATTCATGGGTGGTCGGCTTTTGGAGGGCCGACCATGGCGGACACGAAGTCGAAGTGGGAAGAGGAGCTTGGACGCTGGCTCAAGCCATTCCTGGATTGTTTGGGTCACAAGGCGCGGCGGCGGATGTGTCCGCTTTATATCTCGGGATTGATTGGACCAGGCGATCGCAAGAGCGTCCAGCCGATGGCGGCGCGGCTGGCACCCGGCGAGTATGACCAGTTGCACCATTTCATTGCTGATGGCATCTGGGATGCGGCGCCATTGGAGGCGGAATTGCTCGTTCAGGCCGATCGCCTAGTCGGCGGCAAGGATGCGGTGCTGGTCATCGACGACACGGCGATGCCGAAGAAAGGCGATCGTTCGGTTGGTGTCGCTCCACAATATGCCTCGTCTCTGGGCAAGACGGCCAATTGCCAAACATTGGTGTCGCTGACGCTTGCGCGGGGTGAAGTGCCGGTCATGGTGGCATTACGTCTCTTTGTTCCCGATAGTTGGACCAGCAATCCGGTGCGTTTGAAGCGTGCGGGCGTTCCCGTCGAGTACCGCGCAGCGCGGACCAAGCCAGAGATTGCCTTGGCGGAGATCGACCGCGTCATCGCCTCCGGTGTGCGATTCGGCTGTGTGCTTGCCGATTCAGGGTACGGCTCCAGCGGGCCTTTCCGCCAGGCTTTGAGCGAGCGCGGTCTGCTGTGGGCGTTGGGTCTGTCGCGGCGCCAGAACGTCTATCCCGCCGACATTGCCCTGATCTTCCCCATCGCGAAGACCGGAAAGCCCCGCAAATACCACATCCCTGATCAGCCACCGGTCTCTGCTGAAGCGCTATTGGCCGAAGGCAAATGGCAAAGGGTCAGTTGGCGGCGGGGCACCAAAGGTCGGCTGACATGTCTCTTCACGGCCCGCCGTATCCGCGTTGCGGATGGCCATAAGCACAGGATGCTGAATAACCGTATGCAGTGCATGCCTGGTGACGAGATCTGGCTCGTCGGCGAGCGGCGGTCGACCGGTGAGCAAAAATACTATGTGTCGAACCTGCCGGCCGATGCCACCATCAAGACGCTCGCTGCCACGATCAAGGCTAGGTGGGTCTGTGAACAGGCTCACCAGCAGCTCAAGGAGGAGCTTGGGCTCGACCACTTCGAAGGTAGATCCTGGACGGGATTACATCGACACGCGTTGATGACGATGATTGCCTACGCCTTCCTCCAATCCCGCCGCCTCAAAGCAGCGGGACGGAAAAAAAAGAATCTCAGGACCCCCACCACAACCAAGCATGCCGGCCATCAGGCAAGCGATCCTCGACCTCTTCGCACGACCTCCACCCCGGCAATGTCCTCACTGTGACATGTTCCTTGCAGACATCGCCGAGCCTAAAGTGCCAAAGTAGTGCTAGGCGCCCCGGTGCTGAAACGAACGCGGGCGGCTCGGCACTTTAGCCCTCCGCCGAAGGTGTGCCGAGCCTAGCCACGCCGCTGCACTGTACGCCCCCAACCGGCTGAACCGATCATGGCAACAATGTGGCAGCATAATATAGCGCCGCGGCAACAGTCCTGAACTATGATTCTCTATGCTGACATGCCGGCCGGCAGCTGCATCACCTTGCAACGGTCGGCGCCCAGTAATCGCCGGCTAGGCCCGGCGCACCTTCCTCCGGAAGAGGATCCGTCGGGTCATTTTCCAAACGGGTTCAAACGAAGTAGCTGAGTGCGCACACCCTGGGGTGAGGTGAATGAAGCGTGGCCCCCAGCTACTCGGCCCGCGCGGCGGTGCGGGCAAATCAATCCAACCTCAAAAACATTAACGCGATGGTGATGCCGATCTCATTCCCCATTTTTCTTAAGGTGCGACAGATTGATCAATTGGAGTTCGTCCTGCAGTCGATGAATACCGAGTTCGTCATGAAGCGGCTACGCGAGCCGATCGAATAGCCCCTCCATAACTCTAGGAAGCCCGGCCCCATCAGGCGCGCTTTGTGGCCTCGGACCGGCCCTCTATCTCTAAAACACGAAGGCTCCAATTAGCAAACCTCCTGCAAACGCCCAGAGGCCTAATGTGCAAGCTGAGACGATGCGGGCGAGAATAACGAGGTCCCGCGGGATCTCGTGGGATTGATCCGTCATTGCAGCCGCTTCCCCTTCGCAGCGATTGCTAATTCGCCAGCGGCGGTTTTCCCGCCGTCAAGGTTAGCCGATCGGCTTTGACGAGCACGCGGTCATTTCCAGGCTGAGGCCTGGCAAAAAAGCTCACAAACACAAACGCAGAGCAAAACAGCAAGCCTATCAACATCACCCTACGGTTCGTGTGTTTGTCGTGAAAATACATAACGCCACCATTAACCCGACCGGCTGACCCTTCCCCAACCTAGTGATTCGTCTCCGTGATCCCGAATTAGTTCAATACCAAAAAGCGCCGAACCAGGCGCGCAATCCCTTGCAATGAAAACCGCCAGCGCGAACCGGCGGGTCTTCTGCAATTCTCACGGTAAGAGTGTGGACGTCCGCGATCGGCCAAGGTTAGTCCGGGGCAGTAAGCCGCCTTGCGTGCGCGACCATCCGCTGAAGAACCCTTCATCGCCTTAGGCGAAGGGGAAATGATCAGTAAAAAAGCAGACCGGCGGGTCTTGGCCAGCGAGCGGCAAGTCATGCAGTGTCTTAAGATCCGGCGACTGGAATATCGTGGCCAAGCTACCGGTCTCGGCCACCGTTGGCACGCTTAACCGGCTCAACGGTTATGGGTGGATCAAACGGAGAGGCGGTGGCCCGCGGTCCGAGATTGAACTCATCCCCGCGGGGCTCGCGGCGCTGCAGGCGCCCATCTGATTAGAAATCCATCCCCTCTCGGAGCGCTGTCGCGTGTTCGCCATTGCCCTCGTCCTCCGGTTGCGGTTGGATGGCGCGGGTTCTGGGAGGGACTGAGGATGCGCAATTCGAGGATCGCGATGCTTGGTTACGGTCTCGCCGTCGGCTTCATCTTGGCTGTCGCGTTTCATTCTCCAGCAAAAGTGCTGGTGGCATCAGGTGCGCCGGCCCCCACGACGGCCCTAAGCGCGAAGTAGTTGCTTCGGCCGACGGAAGTGGCCGGCAGACTGGTCGAAACGGGCTGAAAGCGAAAAATGAGCGACACGCTTTCATTCTCGATATTCACTATCGAAGCTGATCGCAAGCCACTCCTCGCCTTCGGAGCAAAAAAATACCAAGAGGCTGAGGCTTTTTGGGCGGACGAGAGAGTGCGAGCCAAACTCACATCGGTCAGATCAGCTGGCGTCCCGCTCTGTGATGACCATACAATTCTGCGCGTGGTTGGCAAACTCGGGCGAAAGAGCTCGTTACCACGAACAAACGACGACGCAATCGTCCTTGGAAAACCTTGCAGCGGTCTTTCTGCTTGATGTGGACGAGGCCCAAGGCGTGGAGGCCCGGCCTGGATTTGAACCAGGATGAAGAGCGATGCACTGCTCTTGCGTTGACACTTCCGCCACCGGGCCGCCTGCATCGTGGCGCGCCTGAGCTATGCTCTTTTCGCCAAGGTTGCCGAACGCGCGCGCTCGTCCGGTCGACTTACCCACATCCACGACGGGCAGCGGTTGCGTACGGTTCCGGGCCAAGCCGTAGCGGCTTGCCGATCGAAGCCGCGCCGTCGCATTCTCGCTGGATGACACGAAGTCTCGCGAGAGCATTTACGGCAGTTCGGTTCAGCATTCGGCAGAGCGCGCCGCGGAGGCTCGAAAGGAAGCTGACCGCCTCGCATGTGTCGCTTGGAACCAGCGCATGCTTGGCTTTAAAGGGACGGCCCAGCCATCGCCCGGACTAGGATACGCTCTCAACGCCGGATATCTCTATCTTGAAGTCCTCTGCCTCGGCTGTGACACGCATCAGACCGTGGCGCTGAATATCGTCCGCCGGCCGAAAGCAACGCCCATCCACGAGCTGGAGCGCTACATGCGCTGTAAGGATTGTTCGCAGGTTCGAGGCCATGCCTACTAGCGCGGCCATCTTGTGGCGCTGCGGCCAACTAAGATTTCGGCCCTTGATCCGCCGTCGACATGGTGGCCTGGGACATTTTCTTAGGGAAAGGCAACCCATCGAGTATGCCCGATTCCAAAGTTGATTTCAGCGCTCGCGCAAGGCTTCGAAAATGGCGTCGATGAACAAGCGGCGCGTGAGCGCCGCGCTAGGCGCGCGTCCCTACATGATCAGTGAAGGCACCTTAGACGATTGCATTCGGCTGTTTATGGGACTGCGCCCAGCGCAACGCCATTTGTATAACATGTCGTCGAGCTGGCGCGGCTCAGGGATTTTTCTCGGAAAATAGCGGCGGCATATCAGGCCGGGATTGTCGCTGATCCGCAACAGTTTTTTTGTTCTTGAATGGAACAAGCGATTTGATTTCACATTTCGATGGTCGAACAGGCCAGCTCGTGATCCTAATGCTTTAGGGCAAAGTACGGGGGTGAAATGGCGCTGTTTATAAAGCGGGAATTTACTTGGGCAGAAGGTGCTGGAAGATCATCTATCCGATTCACGATAAAGATAGCCCCGGTTGCGGGTAAGTTGGCGGCGACGACCACGCGGCGTTTCAAACAAGAGGCTGCTCGACTAGCGCAAGCGTTCATCGGAGAACATGAATCTCACAATACGCCGAGCCCTGAAGGCAAGAACCGCCCCGCCGATCACTCGATCGGCGCGCTGATCATGCAGCCAACATGAATACGGGATCGCCCATTTGGGACACCGTAGGGGTGAATGGGTGTCATGGGATCAACAGTTTTACGATCCAATCGAATTGCCTTGGGCGGACGCCGCTGCACACCGGAAATGGCCTGATGAAATTTGTCCCTGACCGTCCCTACTCCGACCAGAGAAAGCCGCCGCAAGTTGATCGAGATCGACCGCCGGGAAGGCTGCGTCATCCATTCTTCGAGGGTATCCGGGAAGATTTGTGATGGCGGACCTTGTCTACAACCTTGGTGAAGGAGCCTGTTAGTACGGTGCTATTTCTTAACGCCGAACGAGTTGGTGGCGAAAGAAGCCCGCCTTCGAGGCTGCGATGGTTGCCGCTTCCTTCGCTATCCGATCTGCCGATGGCGTTCAGATTAACGCGCCGCGATGCCAATACGCACTACCGAAAAACCTGATCCCTGACCGAAGGAATAGATCGCGTTTCTTAAATGACGGGCCACCCCAAGCCGACCCACACGGGAGGCTGCGGCCCTAGCACGGGTGTAGATCATAATCCATTAGCTACAATTTGAGACAAATCCGACAGTCCGGCACGGGATTTACGAATGGTTATCTCCAGCGCCGCACGCTTCAGCGGATTGGATCGGAGATCCACCGAAATGAAGGTCATCGATTTGGCGGAGGCGCGACGAGCTAAGCGTCAGGCGGTTCTTGACATGGGTTTGATCAGGATCGGCGACATATCTGTCAGCTGCGTTGTTCGTAATATCTCCGACGCGGGAGCCGCGCTCGAGATGGGACCGCAGAGCGGGATCCCGGATCAATTTGCACTCATCGTCCTTCCAATGCAAAAAATCTATTCCTGCAATGTTGTATGGCGCAAGGGCCGACGCATTGGCGTGTCATTTCGCTGATTGACGCGACGTTGGAAGACTGAAGAAAATCCGCACATTGGTTCACGGCCACAAGGCGAAGAAGCACAAGATGGTACGATCGAGTTTT
Organism: uncultured Pseudomonadota bacterium; assembly: GCA_963725555.1. Classification (GTDB taxonomy): domain Bacteria; phylum Pseudomonadota; class Alphaproteobacteria; order Rhizobiales; family Xanthobacteraceae; genus Bradyrhizobium. Next base: position 22,203 of record CAVRYV010000020.1, read on the forward strand.
AAAGGATGGTCTGTGAAAAATTGGACCTCGGCCGACGACGAACGGCTGCGAGAATTGGTGGTCGAGGGGATGGACGCAAGGAAGCTCGGAGTAGAACTCAATCGAACGGCCACGGCCGTGCCATCCCGAGCTTTCCGCTTGAACCTCACGATACCCTCTGTGCCTCGGAGCACGTCGCTGAAGTTCTCGCAGACCGGAACGTCAGCCGCGCGCGACCTTCCTCGCCTCCACGTAGTCCGCGTAGCGGAGTGACGGGCGCCGACGTGACCGTCGGCATCCATCCACACCGCGGCGACGCGGCGCGCAGGTCGTATCCCGCGAGAAGATCGTTGCGCGTTGACTTGCCCATGCTGGCAAAGCGCATCATATTCGGGTCGGTGACGTCATGCTTCGCTGGGGCTCTCTCGAACAATCTTTACATTTCGTTAAGTCAAATCCGACAATTGGCCTCTTAACGGGAGTACAGCTGCAGGTTCTGCGCCGTATATGGTTGGTCATAGTCCAATCGATATACCGATGAAAATTGAGATCAACAGTCACTGGGACGCCCTCCGCCATACTTGCAGGCGCGTGGCAATAGCAGTCGGCGCCACCGTCATTTTGACAATCGTGATAACTGCGGTCGTCTTTGGTGTGGACCCTGAGCGCCCCGTGCGTTTGGCAACAGTCACGGCGTTCGGCGTCGCGGTCGGCTCGATCATTTCTGCCCTTCTTGCCGGCATTCAGACCTACAGGTCGGCTCTTCTCATGTTGGAGTTGAGTAGAGCTAAGGCCGATCTCTTGAAAATGTCTCGCACCGATCAGCTTACAGGCTTATTGAACCGACGCGGATATCTAGAGGCAGCCACCGGAGTGCTAGCGAAGGCCAAGGAAGCGAAGTCGTCGGCGGTAGCGCTGATGTGCGACATTGATCGTTTCAAGGCGATCAACGATCAGTTCGGTCACGACTTCGGCGACAAGGTTCTCATTGAAATCAGCGAGACAATTCGTGCGTTTGGCGACGAACACGGAGCGCTGGTGGCGCGCCATGGCGGAGAGGAATTCGTCGCCTTAATGGTGGACGTTAGCACTGAGCAAGCTATCCAACGCGCCAATGCGCTACGTCAGATTTGTGCGGCGACCAAAATAATCACGGAGCGCGGAGCATCGGCCTCGGTAACGATCAGCATCGGCCTTGCGGCTTCGGCCGAGAAAAGCCTGCCAGCGATGATGCGGGCCGCGGACCAAGCGCTCTATCGGGCGAAACGCGACGGCCGAGATCGCGTAGTTGAAACGGCTGTGGCTTGACAGGGCACCCCTATGAAGTGGGCGCATTCGTATCGCGTGATTAGGGATCGCGGCTGCGCGGAGATGACGGTCCCGCTCAGATCGCCCCTATCCTTCCCGCAGCAAATTGCATCTTCTTTGATATCGAAATCTTGACGAACGCGTCGCACGCTGATCGAATGCTCCATATCAAGGAACAGCGTCGCAGGTTAGCGCGCCGGTCTCGGGACCATTTGTCGTGGATCACGATTGAGGGCGACATTCTAAGTCACGAATGCCAAGTCCTGGACGTGTCCGCAGATGGGGCGAAGCTTGTCGCCGACATCGAGGCCCCGATTGGAAGCAGGTTACGGCTCTCAATCGTGCCTCAAGCCATCGTCCGCCAAAAGTGCGAAGTCGTGTGGCGCAAGGGACGCGTGATCGGCGTCAAGTTTGCGACGAGCGCCGCGAGGACCGAATAGCCCCATCTGTCGCTACGGGTCCCCTGCACGATCGCGATGGTGTGATCAAATTCCCACACCGGCGGAAAATCAGCTCTATCCTTATTCGGAACACAGTTGTGCCCATCGCCACCCGCGCGGCTTTGGGAGCCTGTTGGCGGTTGAAACAACCTGGAGCTGTTATGTTATGAGTATCATCTCGGAGGCAGGACGGCGGAGGGAAGTCAATGTGATGACGACGACCCTTGCAAAGCTCCTGCAGCAAAAACAGCAGCTAGTCGAACAGCTGCATGAAGGGCCCGTTCTGGAAGAGCGGGAGCGAATCGAACAACTGTTAGCGAAAATCAATAAGGCGTTAGACTTGCTGGATGGGGCTGGCGTAAGTGGTAGCGACTGATCGGCCCCATCAGCATGCGCGACCCCGAGGCGGGAGCTATTCGGCGGCGGGAACCTAAAGTCCCGAAATAAATCCCGGAATGCGGCGGGCTGCTCCGGCGCGCTCAGTCAAATAGAGTGAGTTTGACTTCGCCGTCAGTAGTTGCTTTTCGCAGGCCATGCCGACGATCACTGGCCAGTTGGCGTTAAAGAAATAGGTCGCCTCGTCGACAGTCATCGAGGGGATTCTGATGGACGCGGCCTGCTTTTTAACGCCGTCCGAGAACTCAAAAAACATGGTTTCGAGCGAGGGCTCGTATTTAGGAATGCTTGAAAGTTCCGGCATCCATAAATTTGGCAATGGCACCTCCGGTCGGTCGACATCTCATTCGACAGGATGCCGCCCCGAAATTAACGCAGCCTTACTGGTGGCCAGCACCGTTCGACGGGTTCTGAGATAATTAGGCATCACCGGATGCGAGGTCGCGTTGGTTTTCTACCGACGTTGCGCTCCATCCCGTCCAGCCGAAAGACCCGGTATTGATCACAATCGCCCTCACTCATCTGGTTCACTTCAGTAAGTCGTTGAGCTCCCACATTCCGGCAAAGGACAGCGTTCTGAGCTTACCATTGGTTCGTCACGCCACCAGCGTGCGATGCGCGCAATTGGGCCGCGCAGCAGCAGGTACGGGATAAAGGCGAGCAAGATCGCGACGATCAAATCTTCACCGGGATAGAACCTCTTGAGACGGTGAGCTGAAAGATCGCATCCATACCCATAGCGAATAAAATGATCCGCGCCGTGGAGATTAGACCTTGACGCAGGCGGTTCCCCCGCTCGGTCCGGCCGACGATCAGTGTCCAGAGATAAGGTGACCGCGCAAGCCTTGCGTCCTTGATGCCGTCGTGCAGGGCAGCAATGGCCGCCATAGCGGGTTGGAAAATCAACCGGAAACTCATTGAGCCACTCGGGCGATCGAGCATGTCCTGCCATATCCGCTGGCAGGCTTTCGTCGAGAAGCCAAACTTTGCCAGCCTGCCAGCAAGCATGACGCACTCCGGTGTCCCGGCGGACATCCGCCAGAAAATTGGTTTCCTCGACTCCACGATCCGGCTGTTGATCGGCATCGGGCACCCGTCCGACCTAATCGCGGACATCGCTCAGGCTTTGAAGTAGCATCAAGCCGGTCGCCGTCGGCTGATCCCGCGAACGCAGCGTCGTGGCGGCTGCCAACTACGAGGCCCGTAAGTTCGGCGTCCGGTCCGCCATGCCCTCGATCACCGCGAAGCGACAGTGTCCGGACCTGATCTTCGTGAAGCCGCGCTTCGAGGTCTACAAGGCGGTCTATCCGAGAAATATTCGCATCATTGAACCGCTATCGCTTGACGAGGCGGGTCTCTAATCATCACGGAGGGCGGCGAGACGCGGTTCCACCTGGAGCCCCGGCGCGACGCGGTCCCTTCCGATCCGACGACCTAGGTGTTTAGTCCCGGCATTTGATGGATCGGATTTAGTCTGAATCGTTCTGGCTCTTTTGTCCACATTTTGGCGATGAATTCGTAGGGCGTGAGGCCCTTCAGGGTCTTGAGACGCCTGCCGTAATTGTAAGCGCTGATGAAGTCGGTGAGGTGGCTTTGGAGCTGCCGGTGGCTGTCGTAGTGATAGCGCTTGACGGTGGCTTCCTTGATCGTGCGGTTCATACGTTCGACTTGGCCATTGGTCCACGGATGCTTGATCTTGGTAAGCCGGTGCTCGATGCCGTTCTCGCGGCAGCGCATGTCAAACATATGGGTCATGTACCTGGCCGTTGGGCCATCGGCGTAGCGCGGCGGAAACGTGAATTGAATGCCGTTGTCGGTGAGCACGGTGTGAATTTTGTAAGGAACGGCTTTGATCAGTGCCATCAGGAAGGCCGACGCGGACGTTCTGCCGGTCTTCTTCACAAGCTGTACGAAGGCAAATTTGCTGGTGCGGTCGATCGCAACATACAGGTACAGCTTGCCTTCGGCGGTCCGTACTTCGGCAATGTCGATGTGGAAATAGCCGATCGGATAGGCCTTGAACTTCTTCTTGTCCGGTTTGTCGCCTTCGACTTCCGGCAGCCTCGAAATGCCATGGCGCTGAAGGCAGCGATGCAGCGAGGAGCGCGTCAGGTGCGGGATCGTCGGCTGGAGCGCATAGAGGCAATCGTCCAGCGGCAGCAGCGTGTGCCGGCGAAAGGCAACGATGATGGCCTCTTCCTCGATCGACAGCACCGAGGACTTGGCTTCCTTCGGGCCGGTCGGCAAGATCGCTGACCGAACTGCGCTTCTTCCACTTGGCCACGGTCTTCTGGTTGATGCCGTAGCGTCTGGCAAGCGCCCTCAGGCTCGCTTGACTATTTTGTATTGCTCGACGGACCGCCTCTGTCGTCGTGGCGCTGCCGTGAAGAATTTGTCCCATAGTGCCTCCTTCCATCCCAAGGAGAAGATTGCACCATCAAATGCCGGGACTAAACATGAAGGCCTCCATCGTCACCAATAACCGCCGCGCTCCCGGCGGCCAGTTCGTACTGCACGCCAAGGCGCTGCCGGATAATCCTTACGACGGTCACACGCTGCGGGACGTTATCGAGGAAACCGAGACACTCACCGGATGCGCGATCGAGCGCGCTTATGTCGACAAGGGGTACCGCGGCCACCGCACCGAGAATCCGCGCCGCGTCTTCATCTCTGGCCAGAAACGCGGCGTCTTCGGGGTCATTAAGCGCGAACTCCGACGCCGCTCCGCCATCGAGCCCGTGATCGGCCACCTGAAGGCCGAAGGCCACCTCGGCCGCTGCTATCTCAAAGGTCGCGCTGGCGATGCCGCCAACGTCATCCTCTCTGCCGTCGGCTACAACTTCCGACGCATCCTCGCTTGGCTGAGGGCTCTTTGGTGCCTCTTGCTGATCGCCTTACTCCAGACCATCACAAATCCGCTGCTTAACGGACGACGAACCAAACTCAGAGCGGTCAGATCAGGCGGCTGTGCGGTCTGTGATGACCATTCGATTTGCGCGTGCGGTTGGCAAAATCAGACGAAAGAGCGCGTTACAACAGACAAACGGCGCTGCCATCCTCTTTGAAATACCTCGCGGCGGTCTTTCTGGTCAATGTCGACGAAGCCTAATTGGCGTCAAAATGCCGACTGAATTTCACTAGATCTGCGGGTAGAAGCTCGCTGGAGCACTGAGATGAGCATCATTCCGAAACTTGCAGTGCTGGGCCTGGCAACAACTCTTAGTTCGCCAATCCCTCAACAGCAAATTGACTACAGCACGCCAGCTGGCGACAATCAGCGCATCAATCAGCTTTGGCTCGTAACCTACATTAACGAGACGGGTGAGGAAACTGTCGTTCAGGCAAAGCTAACCAAAGGCAGCTATGCTCCGTTAATTGCAACCGATCCTGTTCGACTGGAAAACATGATGCCGGCCGCCCGCGATTTGGCAACAACTCGCAGCATCAAAATGCGTTTGATCAGACTCACAAATCGCATCAACATCGAAGACATCACGCCATAAGGCCCGATTTCCAAAGCACACTATGGGACAGCGGAAGCCGAAGCGGGATGAATAGCCCGATTGTTTGACAGTTCCAGAATTAACCTGCGACGCCGGTATTCAGCTTAACAATCGAGTTTCGTTGCGACGGAGACCTGAAGCAGTAGACGTGTCGGCACCGGATATTGTCCCCATCCGGACCCAGCGTTGCCAAGCCGTCGGGCGATTATACTCCGCTCGGCGGTTTGTTTAGGGAAGCCGATGCCTCGTAGCAAAGCGTCACATCCCATGCACCCGCCAGATCCCCGGACGCCGGGGTTTAAAATTGTCTGCGTAAATTGCAACTCGCTCGCGATTGTCTTCGACTGCCCGGAAGGTGCGCCGGTCTCGACCCAGATCAAATGCCGGCATTGCGGCGCTCCACGAGGAACGCTAGGGGATCTTCGCAAGCTATCCTATTCGCAAAAGCAGGATCTATTCGACGTATAAGTCAGTAACCTTGACCGGTTAGGTTAAGCCTCGGATTGCGTTGCCGAACCTGCTCGAAATTCTATCGTCCTTGCAGTCGCGCGGATTTAGCCGGCGCCCACTCGCCAGCCATGCGTACCGCACGATTAGGGGTCGCCGTTTTGTAAGGAGGGCGGCGGCCCCGCCCGGCGGGCGTTGCGCGTTAGGGAATCGCGCCAGAGGTTTAACGATCGCCTGACCGATTAACCCTAATATTGTCTTGCGGTTGTTGATGCAATTTTATGGATTAACCTGGCGATAGTTGGGCGGTCGGTTATTGCTCAATTAGAGGCTGCGGTATCGATCTCGTTTCGTGACCTCGCCGAAATTATAGCGATGGAACCGGTCTTCGAACCGGCAGTTGCGGAAATGAGCCGTCCGGTGATCGCCCGGACGGCTCTTTCTCATTGATACGCGTGACACTGTCGCGCCCGCATGGCCGATTTTTTCAGACGCCTGAGCCGATCGTATATAGAGAGCCGTTGTGACCGATGAACTAGACCACCAGGTTCGAATGGCCCTGCGGCGCCGGCGACGATCCCGGTTCTTTCCGATCGCCGTCATCGTGTTTGCCGTTTGCACCACCGCGTGTGCCTATCTGTGGGTTAACTACGGCGCCGAGATTCGAACAGCGGTGATCGCCTCCCCTCAAGCCCCCAAGCCGGCGACTGCCAGCGGCGAAAAGTCCTCCTCTGTCGGTCGCGCAGATTTTGATATCTTTGAACGGCAGACAACAGATTCCTTTCGATCGGCGTTCGAAAACCTAGAGGCCCAGAAAGGAGATTTGAAAACGCTGTCCGACCAGGTGACCGATTTGGCGGCGAAGGTCGATGCTTTGCGGAATTCTGCGGCGACAGCGCCTACCCCATCACCGAATGCCGGAACAGTCGTTCCGCCACGGACGGCGGCGACAGCACCAACCCCACCGCCGATTGCCCAACCCGTCGTTCCGACACCGCCGGCATCGATTGCACAGCGAAAAAAGCCGCAGGCCTCCAAGTCCGTCGGCCGCGTCTCTGTTGGGGGCGCTCCTCTGCCGATCGCGCCGCAATCGGATCGATAAGAACATGCCATCGTAGCGCAACCCTTAGTCGCATTGAACCACTTAACTTCTCTAGCAGGTTGTTGAAAAAGGGCGGCTGGCGGCGAGCTGTAGACCGTGATTCATTAGCTCCGACGAGATTCGGAGATGGCACGTGCGCGGCGGCGACAATAGAACGGGCAAGTTGTTCAGCTACGTTGACTTGGAGGCGCGGGTGCGGCGGGACATCCGCTGCGAGCGATCCGGACGATCGTGAACGAGGCGCTTTTGGGGTTGGAGCGCGAGTTCGCCGGGCTTTATGCGCCGATCGGGCGACCGTCGATCCCGCCTGAGAAGCTACTGCGGGCAATGCTGTTGCAGGCGTTTTATTCGATCCGCTCGGAACGCCTTCTGATGGAGCGGCTGGAATACGACCTGCTGTTCCGCTGGTTCGCCGAAATCGGCGTCGACGATGCGGTCTGGGACCATTCGGTGTTTTCGAAGAACCGCGACCGGCTGCTGGAAGGCGACATCGCGGCCAAGTTCCTCGCGGCGGTGCTGGCGCAGCCCAAGGTAAATAAGCTTCTGTCGAGCGATCACTTCTCGGTCGATGGTACGCTGATCGAAGCCTGGCCTCGATGAAGAGCGTCAAACCGAAGGACGGCCCTGGCGAGCTGCCGGCACAAGGCGGCGGGCGCAATGCCGAAGCGGACTTCCATGGCCAGAAACGCTCGAACGATAGCCATGCTTCGACCACCGATCCCGATGCCAGGCTCTACCGCAAGGGCAAAGGCAAGGAGACGAAGCTTTGCTTCATCGGGCATGGGCTGATGGAAAACCGTCATAGCCTGCTGGTCGACGCCTGCCTGACCCTGGCTGACGGGCACGCCGAACGGGTGGCCGCGCTGCATATGATCGAGCCTCGTGCCGACCGGCCGAGAGCGATCACGCTTGGCGCCGACAAAGCCTACGATGCAGAAGACTTCGTCAACGAACTGCGCTCGATGAACGTGACACCGGACGGTTGCACAGAACACCAGCGGCCGCAGTTCTGCGATTGATGGGCGAACGACCCGGCACGGCGGCTATGCCGCCAGCCAGCGCATCCGCAAGCGCATCGAAGAGGCATTCGGCTGGATCAAGACCATCGCCGGGCAAGAGAAGTCCAGGTTCCGTGGCCGTGATCGCGTCGGATGGGCTTTTACCCTGGCTGCCGCCGCCTACAATCTGGTGCGACTACCCAAGCTGATAGCGGAGGCCGGCTGATGGTCAAGGTGCCCGGCTTCGCCAAGCCCATTGCCGGCCGCTGGCGCACTGTCGAAACGGGCACCAGGCCCAACGTTCGCGAGAGCTTGCCGAGTTCTTCAACAGCC
>CAVRYV010000021.1:0-445558 GCA_963725555.1 uncultured Pseudomonadota bacterium
TGTTATTAAGACCTTTGCGCCTTCTCCCAGCCTGATGCCGGCGTGCAGGCGACTGGGTCATCGTCTTCACCGCGGTCTTCATGTTGTCGTAGATGCCGCGTCCGCAGGTGCCCTTGAAAGGCGAACGCCCAGTCGTGGGCGTCAAACACCAACCCCTGCGTCTCGCGCGGATAACATCGCACAAACAGCATCCGGCCGTGGCAGAGCCGAACATGGCGGCCTTCACGATCACCGTCGCGCGATTCAGCAGGACAACCTCATGGCTCCAGTCGAACTGGTTGGTTTCTGCAGGCACAAAGCCCAGCGGAACATAGGCCGCATCCCGCTACCGAGCCGGTCCTGGACCCGCGGCGGCTTCAGCACCTGCTCCTAACCTTGTTCGCCGAGAGTTTGAAGATAGGTTTTGCCGTACGGATAAAACGATTCCTTGCGGCCCGCTTGCCAGGCAGCTTTTAGTTCGGGCGTTGTGATGTCCCAGTCCGACCGGCATTTCCTGCTGACAGCACGCAGCTCCTGACGGAGTTCTTCGATGGTGGGTAGTCCGAAGAACCAGTAGCCATCGTAGATCTTGTGAACGATAAGGCCGGGCTCCAGCACAATCACGTGCGGGATCATGGGATTGTTGACGGGATCAGTGTATTCGGCGATGTCGAGATCATTCTGAACGATACGACGTGGATCTGAGAGAAATGGCCAGTGGTCGCCTATTCCGCTGCGATTTTCGTTCGTCTGGGTGATATTGTCGGTGCTGATTGTGACCAGCCGGCAGTAGCCAACCTCCATCTCGCGATGGAGTTGCAGCAGACCTTCTGCCTGACGGCGATCCTTTGGGCAGAAGGCGCCGCGGCTGAGGACAAGAACCATCGGGTCCGGTCCCTGCAGCTCGGAAAGTTTTCGATGCTTCGCGGTATGGTCGCTTAGCTCGTAGTCGGGGAAAATAGCTCCCGGTACCATGTCGGATCGCATGTCAAGTCCTCCACATCTCTGAGCGCGCAAGTGATCAGGCCTCATGCCATCACAAATCGATCACGACGTCGCCCACGGGTTGCGAGCAGCAGATCAGGAGATTGCCTTCCGCCGGCGCGTCGATTGGATTCGGGCGGTAACTGATGTTCCCCGCCACAAGTCCGGTCTCGCAGGTGTGGCAGACCCCGTTCGGCACGCCCACCGCACGGGCACTCGCCAGCCTCGGCGAGTTCGAGCAAACTCTGGAACGATGTCCCCCAGTGGACATTGAGACCGGTACGGACGAACGAAACCATTGGTCCTGAGCCGGCAGGACCTGTCGGCAAATGCGGCGGTCGGCGTGGCGAAGCAGCAATGCCTGGCGTATTGGATGGACCGGCGCCAAATATCTCGGTGTGGATGCGGTCTCGCGCGATGTCCAACGCGGCAGGCCGGCTGTCAGATCGCTCATGAAGGTCGACGGTCCGCAAATATAAAAATCGCCGTTGGGCGGTAAGTTAAGGTCCTGAAGCACGCGCATGTTCAGACGCCCGGCGGCGTCGAAATCAACATTGGGCCTATCCCCGGGGTCGGGCGAACTGTAGCAAACGTAGCTGTGGTGGTGGGGTAGCGCTTTGAGAAGTCCACGCGATTCCTCGGCAAAGGGATGTTCGCGGCCGCTGCGTGTGCCGTATAGCCACCAGACTTCCCTCGTCGATGCCTCTGCCGCCAGCGCGTGAAGCATCGCGAGAACCGGCGTTACTCCGATCCCGGCACTTAATAACACCACGGGTGTGTCGCCCGGCCGTAATGTGAAACTGCCCCGTGCCGCGCCTGTTTGCACGATATCGCCAACCTGAAGCTCGTCGTCGATGTAGGCGCTGGCCGCGCCATGGGCTTCGCGCTTGACGCTGACGCGATAGTAGGCCGCGCCAGGCTTTCCCGACAAAGAATAGCTGCGCATCAACGGGGGCGCATACGTCGGCCCGAGCCGCAGCACGACAAACTGCCCGGGGAGCGCTGCAGCGATAGGACGTCCGTCCTCGGGCGCGAGCATAAGCGAAGTCACATTGGCGCTCTCGCGCACCTTGCGCGAGACGCGAAGCGGGCGGAATCCACGCCACGCCGGGGGTGGGCCGGGCGCTGCACCAAGTCCGGCGTTTCCTGTCGTCACGCCGCTCCTGCGCTCTTGGGTGAGCAACGCTTCGAGGGACTTGCGCCAGCCGGCGCTTAGCGTCGGGATTCGCAGCGCGCGCTCCAGCTGATCCCGGGAGTGACCCGGCATGTAAAGCAGCGCATCAATCTCGGAGACGCTCATGTGCTCCGGCCCGGAGTCCACCTGCGTGATTTTGTCGCCAGCTTCCACTTCTCCTTCCTCAAGCACACGAAAATAGAAGCCAGGTCTCCCGTGCTTGACCACCAGCGCAGCCATTTCCGGCTCGTTCATACGGATGCCCAATCGGTAACAGGTGACGCGCGGCTGCGTTACCTCGAACAAAGCGCCACCAATTCTGTAACGGTCTCCGATGCACACCTCTGTATCTGACAGCCCATCGACAGTGAAATTCTCCCCGAACTGTCCGTAGGTGAAGTCGCTTCGTCCCAAGTGGTCCTGCCAATACCGATAGGAATCCATTTGATAGACAAATACGGCCCGGCGTTCGCCGCCGTGCCCGGCCAAGTCACCCTGTCCGTCCCCGTCTATGTTGAGACGGCGCACCATACGCCGGCCTTTAATGGGCGCCTTCCAGATGCCGGTGTGAACTGTCTTGCCTTGCCACATCACGTCGCGCGGCAGGCCCACATTGACTGAAAGCAAACGTCCCATCACGTTTCCCCACGAGGATCACCGCAAGCCGCTAGCCCCGGCACAGCCAATGGCCTCGTACTTTCGCATGAAGCCCTCTTCGTTTTTCACGCTGCCTTGAGTGACTTGGATAACTCTCGCTACGATGTTAGGTGAGCTTTTCGATTCGACCTTCGGAAGAAACAGATCATATCAATGTATGTGTGGGCCGGCTAACTATTATGCGCTTATGTGCAGCGAGCCATTGCCATCTTAAACCCCGACCGTATCTTCAGTCATTTCGCCGTGGGTTGTCGATAGCCAACTAAGATGCCCGACTAACCGCAAACTGTGTGATTTTGGCAGCCGGGGGACTCAATGAGCAATCAAATCCTCGTTTTTTATGGCTCATATCGTTCCGATCGGATGGGTATCGGCCTCGCCGAATTCGTGGTTGAGCGTGATCTTGCGAAATTTTCACGCTGGTCTACGATGACGAGATATCTCTTGTTTTGCTTGCTTGATCCCCCGCGCCTAGCAGACCGGAAGCAAACGGCGCGAGGTCAAACCGACGCGAATGACGACCCATAGCGAAACACGGGCGACAGCTTTAGGTCAGCGGAATCTCGCTTAATTTTTGGTCGAATGCCCCATGGATTGTGAGAATTTCGCGTGCAATAATGGGCTGGGGTCACGGCCGGCGGGGCCTTTGAATACGAGCCAACTTTAAACTCTATCGCACGTGCAATGAACCGGCTCCGGTTCAGCGGACCCGACCAATAAATGCTAAGCGCGGGAGAGATCATGAAGAGAACTTCATCCTCAGCGATTTTAATCGTCGTAGCGGTGGTCGCCGTCTTGGGCGGCAGGGCCATTTCCGCGCAGGACAAGTACACTCTGCAAATCCCGGGTGGGCTCGGGTTCGCTGAGTTCAGAGGATATGAAGGCTGGTCAGTAATTTCCATCAGTGAGAACGGAGGCAAGATCGCTGTGATCATAGGGAATTCCGCAATGATCGACGCCCTCAAGGAGGGCGTGCCCGGCAACGGCAAACCTTTCCCGGACGGCGCCAGAATGGCGAAAATCCATTGGATCCCAAAAAAACAGGAAACGTACCCCGGTCAACCAACGGTGCCAGGGACCCAGCATGACGTTGATTTCATGGTGAAGGACAGCAAAAGGTTCGCCGACAGCGGCGGATGGGGATATGCCGAGTTCGAGTACGACGTCGCATCCGATACGTTCAGGCCCGGCACCTTGGATGACGAACCGCCACAGGCGAACGATGCCAAGTGCGGGTACGCGTGCCACACGATAGTGCAGAAAAGAGATTACGTTTTCACTGAGTACGGGCACAGGTGAACAGCAACGGGATTGTCATGTTCCGCCCGATGCCTCCCCACAGGCATCTGACCTGGGCGAAGCGAAAGCCTGATAGGAGTCGATCATGAATAAGGGCGGCAACGATTGCCAACGCATCTCACGCCGTGTCGCGCTGTCCGGCGCCGTGCTTGCACTCGGCGCGGCGGCAGTCGCTACGGCAGTCTCGCAAGCGGCAGCGCAGCAGAAGATCAGCCAGACGGACGCCAAATATCAGGGTAAGCCGAAAGGCGATCAGCACTGCGACGTCTGCGTCAATTTCCAACCGCCGATCAGCTGCAAATTCGTTCAAGGCGACATCAGCCTGAGCGGCTGGTGCCAACTGTTTACCCCGAAGAGCTAGTCCCGGCAGTCGCGGGCATTTTCCTCGCGGGCGCGCTCGCCAGGGCGCAACGGGGGCAAATTCCTGCAGATGGGACCTCTTGTCCATATTGGGGGCGGACCCATCCACGTATCATCAGCCGGGACGAAGTGCTCAACGATGTGCGCTTCCGGCACTTAGCATCGGTTGTTGCGGCGCGGCGACATGACCGGAGTTGGGTGTAAATCGGAAGTGATTAGCTCGCAACACGCGGCGGATCGTAGATCGTCTGAAACGAGCATGTCGTCGCCGAATGCCGTCCGCTTTGTGGCCTGCGAGCAAGCCAGCACAAGCTGGACCCAAAGCCGACGTCGCCCGCCATCGGATTGAGTGCTAGTATGTCGTATCGAAGCGGCCCGTATTCGAGGATTGTAATGCCGCCACGTATCTCTCGCGAGGCCGGTCTTGTCATTGGCTTGACCGCATTGTTGGGTTTCTGAATTGGAGGAGCCGTCTATGAACCAAGTACAAGTCGAGCAGAAAACCTATCAGATGCCGCCGCAGGATGGGTTTACCGTCGCACACTTTCTCACCGTCACCGACGTTGAGCGATCGCTTCGATTTTACGAAACGGTCTTCGGAGGTCGCGTTCTGAGCAGAGGCGACAGCAGCGGCGCGCCGGGCTATATCCAGATCGCGAACACGTGGCTCCTTGTTAACCCCGGGGGCGGTCCGACACCCGACAAACCATCGGTAACGCTCAGCGTCCCCGCCAATCCCAATTCAGTCAGCAGCTTTATGAACATCCGCGTTGCAGACATTCAAGCGTGTTACAAACTTTGGCGAAGTCGAGGAGCCGAGTTCATCACAGAGCCGATTCCAAAGTACGGCGAGACGCGCTGCTACATTCGCGATCCTGACGGCTATATTATAGAAGTTGGGCAAAGCAACCCGGGCGTTGCTTACGGCTAAGCAGCGGACGCGTAGAAGCATCTGTGGTGATCGCGTACGGCGGTGCCGACGTGAAGAAATATCAGATATGCACGGCTACCCAGCCGTGCGCGGGCGAAGTCGTGGTCAGGTAGCAGGCATCGTCGAGGGCGCAAAGGCATTTAACCGTGCGAGACATCTTGCTTGACGGAATTGGAGGAACATTGCCTGCGATCGCGGCAATGCGCTTCGCGCTTGGATCGTTCTTCGTCTTATCCGGAGCCCATAAGCTCACGAATAAGGAAAGACATAAGACATTTGTAGAGACGCTTAGGGTTCTTGGCATTCCACGCATTGGCATATTGCAATGGTTTGTACCGGGAGTAGAATTCTTCGGCGGCCTAGGCGTCGCGGTCGGATTTCTCACGCCGCTAGCCGGCCTTGGCCTTCTGGTCATTTGTTCGATAGCCCTCTTGACGAACTCTCCAACGGTCGTTGCGAGCTATAAACCGATTAACTCGGCAGATCGGGTCGACGATTGGCTTTACCAGCCGGAAATGATGTACGCATTGATGCTGCTCTATTTCACTACGGCCGGCGCTGGCCCGGTTTCCGTCGATCAGCTTCTGAAGCACTGGATTGGCTAGCCCGCTGCCAAAGTTATTTAGCGTCATATAAGATCTTGCAACGGTCGTGCCCGGGGTAAACGCCATGCGAACGTTGCCAGCCGTTATCCCGAGCGGAGTCTCGCCAACGTGGCGACTTCCGCCTTTGGCAGATATTGTTCTCTAATTCCGGGTCTGGGTGTCAAGCTCTCCAACGATCATCCTTGCCGGGCCCACTGTTCTCTCCGCGGTAGGGGTGAACCCTCCGCATGATGGCGTAAGGTGACGCTGGCGGTTCAATGTTGCAATCGCGGTCGCCCTTTCAGACGCGCGCAAAAAATCTGTCGAACTCACCATCGCCATCGTCCCGGCTGGGACGTCTTTTCCTGCCGTTTGGCAGGAACTCGGTAATGCTCCTCGCTAGGCAGCAATCTCCTTCGTCGACCAATTGAACTCGGTTCCGTCGATCCACATGCGATGCAGAATGACCGCGAGCTTACGCGCGACCGCAACCTTGGCCTTGCGGAGCCCGTTGCGCTTGGCGAGCCTTACCCCCCAAGCCTTCACGGCGGACCATTTCGGGACGCGCGTCAGCAGAACCCCGGCTGCTTCAAACAGATAACTTCGCAGCATCGCGTCGCCGCACTTCGAGATGCGACCGGTCCAATCGACCTCTCCGGACGCATGGCGTCTACTGGTTAGCCCGACGTAAGCACCTACGCTTCTCGACCGCGCAAACCGTGCCGGATCGTCAATCGTTGCCTTGAAGGCGAGCGCGGTGATCGGACCGACCCCAGGTACGGTCATAAACCGGCGGACCTGGGCATCATGGCGAGCCAGTTTCATAACCTTGCGGTCAAGCTCACTGACCTGCTGCTCGACGGCATTGCGCGCTTCGAGCAACGGTCTGATCGCAGCTATCAGCTCAGGACGGCCCTCGATCAACTCCTCGGCTCGCACGGCGAAGACATTGAACTTGGCACGGCCGATGACGAGACCGAGGTTCTTGAGAAGGCCACGAACATGGTTCTCGAGATCGCGCTTGATCTTGACCAGCAGCGCCCGGCTGGCCAGTAGCGCCCTGACCGAGTGGCTGTCGATATCCTTGACGTGCACTTCCTTGAACCAACCAGTCTGCATGATGCGGGCGATCCCGATAGCATCGTTGCGGTCGCTCTTGTTGATCTGCATCTTGAGCACGGCCTTGGCATGGCGCGCGTCGATACAGATCACCGGCAGGCCAAGTCGCTTAAGCTCGGTCCACAGCCACGTGGACGTCGGTCCAGTCTCGAGGCCGATGCGTACTGCATCCGGCGCCTTTGACCTCACGTAAACCGAGATCGCCTCAGGATCTGAAATCGACCACGCCCTCTCGCACGACCAGCCCCGTCTGGTCCACCACGCAGATTGATGTCTGCTTCAACGACACGTCTAGTCCGACATAGTATTCCATTGTCGCTCTCCATCGTTGCAAGGCCACATGAGGCTGGCCTCATACGTTCCTGGAGAGCTGATTCCCTTGCCTTTGTCTGGCTCGATCCCGGAATTACCCCATGTTGCAAAAGTCGAAAGTTGCCTCGGTTCGAATTTTTGGTGAAACCAACGCTCAGCGATCGACAATTCGTATAACTTCAGTCGAGCTACCGAAGTCGTCTGTGAGTTTAGCGTGAGGCATTGAGTTCCCTCAGATCTCTACACGAAAACCGCGCCTGCGGCCCTCAGAATTTTTGACACCTTCTGCGAAACAACTTTTGCAACACCATTGGCTCAAACGCGAAGTACCGACTGAATTGAGCAATGTCCACGGTCGGGTCGCGCTCGCGCCGACACAGGCTTCCATGCCGATCAGGCAAGGCGATATATTGGCGAGCGCTTCCACTTGGCCAAGCGACCACTTTTGCCGCAGCCGATGGCGCCGCGCGCAAAGTGGCCCACGAGTTGGAACGAGTTCTTACCAATATCGATGCCGATCACGGCGATCGCGGTATTTGGTGTCTGAGACATGGCGTGCTCCTTGTCCTTGGCGCCCCTTGCTGCTTCGTTTGCTGGCGGGACAGGGCACGACCGGACCATTCCATCAGCGGATGTGTGCTCGTGGGAATTCGCCGCGCAGCCCGGTGAGTGGCGGCAATCTCCCTTCTTGGACGGCGGCCTTTTGTGTTTTTAACGTAAGTTTCAGCTCATTGTTAAAGCACACGGCCCGGCGTATTCTGGCGAACGGCGAAATACCATGTCCGAATTGGAGTCGTCCATGAATCAGGTCCAAGTCGAGCAGAAGACATATCAGATGCCGCCGCAGGACGGGTTTACCGTCGCACACTTTCTCACCGTCGCCGACATCGAACGATCGGCTCGATTTTACGAAACGGTCTTCGGAGGTCGCATTCTGAGCAGAGGCGACAAGAGGGGAGCCCCTGGGGTCATCCAGATCGCGAACACGTGGCTCATTGTCAGCGTCGGGGGCGGTCCGACACCCGACAAACCATCGGTAACGCTCAGCGTTCCCGCCGACCCCGATTCAGTCAGCTGCTTTTTGAATATCCGCGTCGCAGATATTGAAGCGTGCTATAAACTATGGCGAAGCCGAGGAGCCGAGTTTATCACAGAGCCAAAGGACAAGTACGGCGAGACGCGCTGCTACATTCGCGATCCTGATGGCTATATTATAGAAGTAGGACAAAACAAGCCGGACTTCACTTTCGGCTCACGGCACGACACATGAAAGCATCTGTGGTGACCGCGCACAGCGGTCCGTGGGTGATGAAATATCAGGATATGCCGGATACCTAGGCGTGGGCGACGTCCTGGTCAGGTGGCCGGCATGTCGACAAGATCGACCGGCCGCATGATATTCGTTCAAATTCAGTTTGGTACGATTGGAAAACAGCGACGGAGGTCTTTATGGTGACGCTAACGGTCAACGGCAAGCAGACGTCGTTCGACGCTCCGGCCGACATGCCACTGCTCTGGGTTCTCCGTGACGTGCTCGGCATGACCGGAACGAAATTCGGCTGCGGCATTGCGCAATGCGGCGCCTGCACGGTGCATATCGACGGCAAGCCGGTGCGTTCCTGCATGTTGCCGGTGGGCGCGGTGCGCGATCGCGCCGTCACCACCATCGAAGGTATCGGCGCTTCGCCGGTCGGCGCAAAGGTACAGAAGGCCTGGCTCGATCTTGAAGTGATCCAGTGCGGCTATTGCCAGTCGGGCCAGATCATGTCGGCGGCGGCGCTGCTTGCGACCACGCCCAATCCCGACGACGCCGACATCGACGCCGCGATGGCGGGAAATATCTGCCGCTGTGGCACTTATGTTCGCATTCGCGCCGCGATTAAGCAGGCTGCTTCCCAGCGTCAGTCGTAGGAGCGGGCCATGACAGTTGCAGAAAAGCTTTCCGCCGGAGTTTCGCGCCGCGGCCTGCTGAGCGGTGGCTTGGCCGGCGGATTCCTGCTGGCGTTCCACCTCCCGACGCGCGCGGGGAACGAACCGGTGCAACCGCCCGACGTGACCGACGGCAAGTTCGCACCGAACGCCTTCATTCGCATCGATGCCACCGGCAACACCACGCTGGTGATGCCGCAGGTCGAGATGGGGCAGGGGGTCTATACCTCGATCGCCATGATTCTGGCCGAAGAACTCGACGCCGATTTTGCGCGACTAACGCTGGAGCATGCGCCGCCAAGCGACAAGCTTTACGGCAATCCCCTTTTCGGCATTCAGGCCACCGGCAATTCCAATTCGGTTCGGGCGTGGTGGAAGCCGTTGCGCGATGCCGGCGCCAGCGCTCGCGCCATGCTGGTTCAAGCCGCCGCGAAGCAATGGCAGGTCGATCCCGCAAGCTGCACGACCGCCAGTAGCGTGGTCATGCACAAGACGAGCGGGCGCCAGCTTTCCTATGGCGCGCTCGTGGATGCGGCGAACGCGCAAGCCCTGCCCAAGGATGTCCCGCTCAAGGATCCGAAGGATTTCGTGCTGATCGGCAAGCCGTTAAAGCGGCTCGACACCCCGGACAAGGTCAACGGCAAGGCCGTCTACGGCATCGATGCCATGCTTCCCGGCATGAAGTTCGCAACCTTGGCGGTATGCCCCGTATTCGGCGGCAAGGTCGTCAAGGTCGACGACAGCGCGGCCAGGAAAATCCCCGGCGTGCGGAAAGTGGTCGTGCTGGACGATCTGGTCGCGGTGGTCGGAGATCACATGTGGGCGGCAAAGAAGGGTCTCGAAGCGCTGGTGGTGGACTGGGACGAAGGCCCAAACTCGCGTGTCAGCTCGAAAGAAATCTGGGACGACCTGCGCGTCGCCAGCGAAAAGGATGGCGCCGTCGCGAAATCTCGGGGTGACATCGCCAAGGGCCTTGCCACCGGCGAGCAGCTTGAAGCGTCATACGAGCTGCCGTTTCTCGCGCATGCCACGATGGAGCCGGTCAACGCGACGGTTCATGTCAAGCCCGACTCCTGCGAAATCTGGACCGGTACGCAGGTCATGACCCGGGTGCAGTCGGAGGCGGCGAAAGCTGCCGGCCTGCCGATCGAGAAAGTCACGGTGAATCAACACCTGCTCGGCGGCGGCTTTGGCCGCAAGCTCGAACCCGACATGGTGGTCGCGGCCGTTCGCATCGCCAAGCACATCGATGGTCCGGTCAAAGTGGTCTGGACCCGCGAAGAAGACATCCAGCACGATGTCTATCGTCCGATCTATCGCGACACCATTGCCGCGTCGCTGTCCGACGGCAGGATCGTTGGCTGGAAGTACCGCGTCAGCGGTTCGTCGATCATGGCGCGGTGGTTTCCGCCGGGGTTCCAGAAGGGCATCGACATCGACGCCGTCGATAGCGCTATCGACATGCCATACGACATTCCCAACTTCCATGTCGAATATGTCCGGGTCGAGCCGCCGGG
The DNA here is from genome assembly GCA_963725555.1 of uncultured Pseudomonadota bacterium. Lineage (GTDB taxonomy): Bacteria > Pseudomonadota > Alphaproteobacteria > Rhizobiales > Xanthobacteraceae > Bradyrhizobium. The sequence continues at coordinate 10,846 of CAVRYV010000021.1, forward strand.
GGTGCCGACCGGGTTCTGGCGCGGTGTCGGTCCCAACAACAATGTGTTTGCGATCGAGTGTTTCATGGACGAACTGGCGCGAAAAGCGGCCAAGGATCCGATCGACTTCCGCAGGTCGATGCTTGGAAATCAACCGCGCTTTCTCGCAGCGCTTAACCTGGCGGCGGAAAAATCCAACTGGGGCCAACCGCTGCCGGCGCGCGTCGGACGCGGTGTCTGCGTGCAGCCGTCGTTTGCCAGCTTTATCGCAACCGTGGTGGAGGCGGAAGTCGACGAGCAGGGTGAGGTGCATCTGCGCCGCGTCACCTCAGCGGTCGATACCGGCATCGCTGTCAATCCCGATACCATCATGGCGCAGCTCGAGGGCGGGCTGATCTTCGGCCTCACCGCGGCACTCTACGGCGAAATCACCATCGACAAGGGGCGGGTCCAGCAATCCAATTTCCATGACTACCGCATGTTGCGCATCGACCAAGCGCCGAAGATCGAGGTGCACGTCATCAAGAGCGGCGAAGCGCCCGGCGGCATCGGCGAGACCGGCGCGACCGCGGGCCCACCGGCGCTGCGCAATGCGATCTATGCTGCGACCGGCGTTGCGCTGCGCAGGCTTCCGATCGACCGGTCCCTGATAGCGGGGAAAAAAGCATGAGCCCCGCTGCCCGTCGCATTCTCCTTGGCGTTGTCGCGATCGTGGTCGTTGCGCTGGCGGTCGGGGTCTGGATTATCCGCGGCCCCGGCCCGATCGCGTTCGCGGATGGCCCGAAGGTGACGCTGGCGGATTACAAGGCCGCCGACCCCACCGGCGTTCCGGCTTCGCTCGCCAAGGCGAGCCTTGTCGAACGCGGCGCCTATCTGGCGCGGGCGGCGGATTGCATGGTCTGCCACAGCACGCAAGGCGGTCGGGAATATGCCGGCGGTCTCGCGTTCAAGCTTCCGTTCGGCACGCTGTACTCGACCAACATCACGCCGGAGAAAGAAACCGGCATCGGCAATTACAGCGACCAGGATTTTCTGAATGCGGTTCATCGCGGCACCCGCCGCGACGGCGCGCGGCTTTATCCGGCGATGCCGTTTACGTCCTACACTTATATGTCGGATGCGGACGCGCTGGCGATCAAGGCCTATCTGTTCAGTCTCGCGCCGGTGCGTGCGGCCGCTCCCGCCAATACGCTGATGTTTCCATTCGACCAGCGCTGGGCGATGAATTTCTGGTCGGTCCTGTTTAACCCGGATAGCCGCTTTGCGCCCGACACCTCGAAGAGCCCGGAATGGAACAGGGGTGCCTATCTCGCGGAAGCGTTGGCGCATTGCGGCGAATGCCACACGCCGCGAAACCTGGCATTCGCACTCGACAACCGCAGGAAATTCGCAGGTGCCGTGACGGCCGGCTGGCGCGCCTTCAACATCAGCTCGGACAAGACCACCGGCGTCGGCGCGTGGCGTGACGAGGATCTCATGTCTTATTTGTCGACCGGTCACGCCATCGGTCACGGCAGTGCTTCGGGACCGATGGCGGAAGCGGTCGACGAGAGCTTCAGCCAGCTGGCGCCGGAAGACATCGGCGCGGTTGTGGCCTATCTGCGCAGCGTGCCCGCAACCGCTTCAACTGATCTGCCGGCGACGCTGGCCCTGCCGGCGCCTGCGTCGCACCGCGACGGCGGCAACACCGCGGATGCGCGTGGCAAAATGGTGTTCGAAGGCGCCTGCGTCAGTTGCCACGGCTGGACCGGCGAAAGCGCGATCTCACCCTTCGCCACGCTGACCGGCGCCTGGGCGGTCAATGACCCCGGTGCGACCAACGTCGCCCAGATCGTGATTTCCGGAACCAGGCGGCATACCGAAGGCGCGGTCTCGATGCCGGCCTTCGGTAACGCCTATTCCGACGCCGAGATCGCGGCGGTTGCCAATTACGTCACTTCACGATTCGGCAGCAAGCCGTCGCAGATCACTGCCCAGGACGTGGCTGAGCTGAGGAAGCAAACGGCTCAATGACCAGCGCGGGCGGTCGCGAGAACTCACGCACCATGAGTTTCAAATCGTGTCTGCTCGATTGATGCAGGCAGGCATGATGTCTGACGGCGAGAGTTGACGAACGCACAACCGCGAATATGGGCGTCGTGCTCGAGGAAGTTTTCGAGGGCGTCCCCACGGCGGTGACGATGAGAACCGAAAGCAATGTCGCCATAAAGTGCACACAAAGCGCAAAAAAAGGAAATGCAACCTTGGACGGGTTGAGAGGCGTGGCCCGAGACGCGCTGCTACAATTATCAGCTCGGAGATCGGCATGCGAAGTTCAAAGTAAAATCGTAGCCAACCGGCGGACGAATGAGTAGCCCGAAAAAATCCTGGGCAATGCTGCGTAACGACCGGTTTGAGCTTCTGAACGGAGGATAAGCCATGCTCAAGCATACAAGAACGGCAATTATATCAATTCTGGTCGCGTCTTCGCTCTCGATAGGCGGCACGCGGTCTGCCACCGCTGACTCGAAGCTGCCGGACCCGGCGACGGCCGGTTTCGCCGAAAAACTTTATCGGTTAGACTGCGGCCACTCCCTTGCCAACGACGAGTCGGTGTGGACCCCCGGGGAAAATGTTGGACGAAGTATCGAATTCTCGTCAACTTGCTGGCTGATAAAGCGAGGCAGCGAATGGGTACTTTGGGATACTGGTGTTCCTCAAGTTACGTTGAACGACCCCAAGGGCTGGTCGACCCTGCCTAAATTGATCGTCTACCATCTGGACAAGACGATAACCGGTCAACTCGCGGAGATCGGACTTAAGACAAGCGACATCACTTATGTTGCGCTATCCCACACTCATGGAGACCACATAGGCAACGTCAGCTTGTTCCCGAATTCGAGCATTCTGATGCAGCGGGTCGAGTATACCTGGATCAGTTCTCCGGATGGACCGAACGACAACGTCAATCAATTGAAGGCTCTCGCGCGCAAGCTTATGGGTACTCCAAAGCAACTTCAATTACTCGACGGTGATACAGACTTATTTGGCGATGGTAGCGTCACACTGATTTCCACACCAGGACACACTCCCGGTAGTCAATCCTTGCTGGTCCATCTGAAAAAGTCGGGCTTCATCATTCTGTCCGGTGACGTCGTTCATCTGAAAGAGAATTTTGAGAAGGACATAGTGCCGTCCCTGAATACGGACAAGGCCGCATCAATCGCCTCCATGGAAAGGGTCAAGAGGATGATCGCAACATACCAGGCGAAGCTATTCATCAATCATGACAAGGCGCAATCTGACACGCTAAAACTGCTCCCGGCATTCTACGACTGATGCGAGCGCGTGCAACCGACGAAGCCGTCCTGCTGATCAACGGTTTTGGCGCCTCGCTCGATGGGCTTTCGCAATACTTCCGTCGCCCGGTCATTCCCAACGCGGCTGTCAGGTGGATTTTAAGCTTCTCTCTCCATGACCAATGCACCTATGCCGGTGGTCGCCCGAACGCTTCAGTGGCGACCATGACCTCGTGAACGTGCTCGCACTGAGGGCACTCGAACGTGCGGAAGTCGAAACCTACGCGTGCAGGCATGATGCGCGCGAGCATCATGAGAGTACGGCACTTTGGGCAAGCTGGGCGATGAACGTGAAGGCTTACATTGTCAGGCAACAAATAGGAGTTTTGCATGATGCTTCCCTCAAGGGAGGCGGGAGCACGACACTCTCTGTCACCGATGGTGTGCCTTTGAGGTAATGCGGTGATAGCAACAAATTTGACTTTTGGAGTTCGAGTTCGCTGTTCAATATTGATCATTTTTCAAGCGCATAACGGGACTTACTCAACAAAACCTTCCAACTATCGATGGGAATTTACTCAATCTTGAGTCGCGCGACCCGACTGGGCTTGCCTCTCGAAAAGCCTGATCGGTCTCAAATTATCTGACGACGAACAGATCTAATCGATCCGGCATGAATGTGTGGACCACATCATTATCTTAGGCGAGGTACATTTACGTCGGGTCCTCAAATCTTACGCGGACTATTACAATCGCGTCCGATCGCATCGATCCCTAAACAAGGATGCGCCGGTTGCTCGCCCGGTTCAGCGAACCGGTGTGATCAATTCACACGCCATCCTTGGCGGACTTCACGACCACTACGCCCGAGCTTAAGTTTTCGGTACGGATGGTCGAGCACCCGGTTGGCAATCAATTCGCCCGTCGCCGGAGCCGCGCTCCGGAGCGACCGGGCCGCCTACCGAAAGCAACCAGGGCGGCGCCGGTCGGATGTCATAGGCCTTAACTGGACCGCGTGTGTCGACCGTCGACCGCGGGCGGCTATGCTATAAGACCAATAGGCTCACGCGCACGGGGTTCTGATGCTTTTCCGAGGGGTGACCGGTACGCTCCACGATCGATCTCGCTGATCTGCCGATCCAGATTTTCTATAACAAAGCGTGAGAACGGGCCCAAGTGAAGATACATTGCCGCCATCGTCGCGACCGACTGTAGTGAATCCGGTTCAGCGCGAGCGCAAAGCACGAAGCATTTTGTGAATTCCCATAACGCCCGAGGTTGTTTCACCCCCATCCGCACCACCAGCCTCCCCAAGATCCACAGATCTCGAACCGAGATCGGCGTTGGGCCATCTGAATTAAATCTGGGTCGATCAAGCGCCAGCGCCATCCGCAATACCCGTTGAAAGTAAACACGTGGCTCATAGATATGCTGAAGGACGGCTTTGTAGTCCGACAGTATGTCGCGCCGAGGGCGGATGGTGGAAAAGTTAAGTCCGGCTGTGCATTGGTCATCACTTCCGGATGCAGCCAACTCATCAACGTATAATTCAGGAAACAGCCTGCCCTCCCGTGCCAGTCGCTTAGTGAGTTGCGTCGTCGGCAGGGCGTAGAGCAGCCCAACCATGCACACAGGGATCGCGCCTTCCTCGATGCAGGCGATCATGGCATCGGCCACGCTGCCCTTCTCGCTATCGAAGCCCAGGATGAAGCCAGCGTTTACAAAAATCCCCGCTCGATAGATCTTCTGCATTCCTTCGACAAGATCCCGCCGGGTGTTTTGCTTTTTCTGGATAGCAACCAGGGTGTCGAGGTCAGGGGTTTCGATTCCAACGAAAATCGCGAAAAAATTAGCCTCTCGCATGAGGCCCAGAAGTACATCATCGTCCGACAGGTTCGCGGACGCTTCGGTCGAAAACATGAACGGATATCTCCGCTCTTTTTGCCATCGAATGAGATGAGGCAGAAAGGCTTTAACAGCCTTCTTGTTTCCGATAAAGTTGTCGTCAACGAAGTCTACGTGGCCCCGATAGCCGGTCGAGTATAGGGCGTCGAGTTCGCCAAGCACCTGCTCAGCGGTTTTCGTACGAGGCACCCTCCCGTATAGCTCGATGATGTCGCAGAACTCGCATGTAAAAGGGCAGCCACGTGAAAACTAAATCCCAAGATATAGATACTGGCTTCTCTTCAGGAGATCGAAGCGCGGCATCGGAGTCTTCGTAACGTCAATCGCGAACTTCTCTGCTTCGAATACACCACTTCGCTCGCCCCGGCCCCAAGCAGAGATGAATTCTTCTATTATACCCTCCGCCTCTCCAAGAACGCGAAAATCAGCTTTCTTATAGGCAGCAGGCGATGACGTGACATCCGGGCCGCCGACGATCACTGGCTTGCTCCGCTGCTGGGCCAACGTTATCACCTCAAGCGTGTCAGGCCGTTGCGGCAGCATGCCTCCCGTCATGACAAGGTCGGCCCATTCGATGTCTGTTTGGTTGAGTTCTTCGGTGTTCCGATTTATAAGTTGGCATTCCCAGGAATCGGGTAGTAATGCGGCTACGGTGATAAGCCCGAGCGGCGCCGACGGAAGCCGGGCTCCAACAAGCTCGCACGCATCGCGGTAATTCCAAAATGACTGGCCGTTGAAGCGAGGAACTACCAGGAGAACTCTCTGAGCGTGCGACATGCAGATCTCCTGTTCACCTACAAGAACCATCTCTGCTAATACGAACATGTTCCTGAGCGGAGCAGCTGCTACCGTTGCTGCGTTCACAGCACCGACCTGCCCGCGTAAGACGACGGCCGTCGAAACGGCTTGTAGCTGACCATACGCACATCATCGCGACCGAGAATTTCATTTTTGCTCTCGCCGTTTTTTTAAAAACCCACGGCAGTCCGGTCGTTCGTCAGCCGGAGACTTTTGAGCCGCCTTTTTTGATGAGTTGACACGTGCCGAGGAAGGAAGTTGCCGCGATGGGCAAGCAGAGATAACAGAAGGGGAGACGTGCTCGACAGCTCACCGGTGATGGTGTCCGAAAACAATGGGCCACCAGACGCGGTTTTCCCAAAGCACCACATGCTCTCACCCCGCAATGCCGATAAATGCTCGACGAGATAAGCTCAGCCTATCAATTCACGAGCTCCTGGCCATGTCAAACCAAAAGCATGGTCCGACTGGACCGAGCTCTGGGTCACCCAGTGCGCCACTGAAACATACGCATCGTGGGCGAAATCGCAACAAGATCCTGATTCCAGATAATTATTTGTCCAACCGATCATCAACTCAGCGTCAGCGCAATCCGCCTTTACAGGCACGGGTCAAACGTTGCTTTTCTTTGGACACTTTCTGTCATGCCGAACTTCACGTCGATGAGATAGTTGTCATGGTAAGCGAAGAACGCCGGGCCCTTATGAGCCGGTCCAATGGGCGGGGGATCGGAGTGCGAGACGAACTTCGGGAAGACGTCGCTGGGGGCGCCCCAAGCTGTATCGTCGAGGGTCGCCAGATACTCCTTCACAGGGCGATGCGACTTGAGGCTGGAGCTACCGCACGCGTCCGAGACTTCGGCTGGATACCTCGCCGGTGCTAACTATCGCGCGATCCACACGAGAAAGCTGTCGGCTCTGGCGCCAGACTCGGCCGAGCAGGAATAGCGCAATGAGGAGCGCGCCGGGCAAAAGGAATGCCTTGAGCACGGTTGTTTCCTGCTCCCGCAGGCCGAAATAGGTACAGGCCGCAGCCAGCACGCCCCAGAACCCGTATTGAAGCAGCCGGATTCGAAGAGTGCGCAGCGTGATATCGATGTCGCGCGCCGAATTGTGCAGTTTGCGCAAGTCGCTCACCAGATCGACCGCATCCCGATAGAGCCGCGCCATCTGCTCGACCGCAAAGGGCAGTTCCAGCGACTGCCGGTAATCCTCTCTGGCAGCCAAGCTGAAGAAGCGGCTCTGTTCGGCGAGGGCATCGAATTGCGGGCAGAGTTCGAAAGTGAGCGCCTCGATCGTCAGCATCGTCCTGAAGTAGATCGACAGATCGCCGGGAAGCGTGATCCCGTGATCGCGAAATGCGCTCATCAGGCGTTGATAAGTGTTTTGCGAGATGCTGCGCGGCGGACTATCGAGCGGACTCTCGAAGCCGTCGAGACGGTCCTGCAGAATGGCCGCGAGCGAGCGGCGTAATTCGGTATCATCGGAGAAGCGTGCGACCTCGGCGATGTCCAGCAGCCGGTCGGCAGCGTCGTCGACCTGGCCCTGAAGCAGGCTCTCGTAGTAAGCTTGCAGCGATCTCTGCCGCTCGTCATAGAGCCGCCCTACGACCGCGAAATCGACATAGGCAATCGTATTAGTCGGGAGGACCAGCAACCCTGCCGCGCTGATATCGGCGTGGAAGATGCCGTCCCTGAAAATCTGGTTGAGCGCGTTTCGGTAGATCTGTCGCGCGATCCGGTCGAGGTCGTGCGCAGGCAAGCAAGCCCGCGCGGACGGAACTCTTGCGGCGTCAATGATGTCTGCTACCGGAACTCCATCGATGAACTCCCAGGTCAGGACTCGCCGGCCGCTGTATTCGCTGCAGATATTGATATTCAGTTCCGAAGGATCGCCGTCGGCGAGAGACGATATCTTCTTCGCGTTTGTTGTTGTGACGGCGAACGAAAGTTCGGCGGCCCGCTGCTGCAGAAAATCGTCAACCAGGATCGAGAAGTTTCTGGTGCCGAAAGCAGCAACGTTATCGAGAATGACTGCCAGCAGGGGCATGACCGCCGACTGGACCCGAAATTCCTCGCCCGTCAGTTCCCGCTGCACCTTCACGACCAGCTGCGTTCCGTCCGAATTCACCGCCTTGTGAAGCTGGCCTGACGAGGTCACTGCGAACGGAATCACGTCAAAGGAATCGAACAGCTGTTCGGGGGACCGGCCGAATTCGTGCGCGATGACCCGTTCGACCTCGGCGAACGCGAACGGTTTGATGTTGTTCTCGATGCGCAACAATTCGCGGCAGACGTCACCCGGGAGGATGTCGAATTTCAGGCTGAGGTCCTGCCCAAGCTTGACCCAGTTGACGCCGAGCGACTGAAAGCCGAGCCGGAGCGCGCGAGCAGAACTGGATCTTCCGACGATCGATTGAAGCAGGTAATATCTGCTCAGTGTCCACGCAGCGACGCAGCCGTGTGCTATGATCTTCAGAAAAATCGACACCACGCTACCCGTTTGTCACGATAAGCGCCTTGTGGCTGAACGTTCGAGAGAAATGGTACTGGGTCGCCGCTTTGGCCTAGACTTGCAGACGCGCTTCCCATATCCTCAGGGTATTATTGCCGTCTTAGTCTATTCAGGCGAGGCCAAAATGAAAAGTCATGAAAGTCACGTGCGAAAGCATGAAGCTACCCATGATGAGAGCTCTGTCACCGATGCCGACGTAGAGGCATGGTCCGCGCGGGTGCGCGAGCAGCGCAAGGCGTGGCTGGACGGGCCGACTGCGGAAGAAAAGAAGGAATGGGCCGAACGCGAACGTTATCGCCGGGCTCGCCGTCCGGACTACCACCACGACTACGAGGACGACGAAGCCGAGGGTCATCGCATCGCCGACCGTTTCCGTCGCGACGTGGAACTGGTGCTGACCGGCCTCGCCGGGCGCGTCATCGAACCGCCTTATGCACTGATCGGAACATTGGCGCGGGAAGGCCGGCGCTTCGAGGACGAGCTATATAGTGTTCGTCGGCACCGCAGGCGGGTGCTCGCGGACGACGAGATCTGACCGTCCTTCAACGACGGTCTCCTGGCCGGAATGCTTTTCGGGACCGGTGCACCCTCACGGCACCGGCACCGTTTTGCTTGAGCCTACCGATCGTTCGCTCTCCCGCCAGTCCCGATGCTTTCCAATAGGCGGCTGGATCGCTAGGTATGACCATGCAGTAGCGAGCTTCGGGCTTGCGTTTTGCTTGTTTGTTCGCCGGTCGTTTTTGATCGGCGGGCGGTCGGGTCACCTGTTCTGGAACGGAATACGCCGCCGCTGCATGCGGAGCAGGATCGCGCCAGCGCATGCGAGCAGGCCGTAGACAAGCCATGAACGGCTGAGTCCGGTCGACGTTTCGAACATGAAGCTTTCGTCGTGATGCGCAAGGAATGCGCCCACGCAAAACGCGATAGAGCAGACGCCGTAGAGTATCGTGCGGGTCTGGATCGTCTGCAGTTTTGCATTGATCAACTGCAGCGGAGTCGCGATGGTCTTGATGTCGCGCAGCAGCTGGGAGAGCCCTTCCTGAGCTGCCAGCCCAGCCGGCTTGCGCAGGGCCCTTGGCGGCTCCTTGCGATCCTGCGTCAGGGCTTGGATGAAAAAATTGTAGAGATCCTCGAGAGGCTCGTAGGAGGGGGACAGTTCGTGAAGGATCGAGTTGATCGTCAGGGTCGACTTGTAGTAGAGCGCCATTGTCTGCGGCACGAGCACCCGGTTCCGTCGGGTAATCGCCATCGTGTTGATGAACAGTTCGCGTGTCAGCTTGCGCCGATCGTTCGTCTTGTCGCCTGCGCCATATCGGTATTGTTCGAAGATCAGGATGAGATCCCGCCTGAGCGTCGCCGGGTCCGTGGCCTGGGTCGGTATCAATAAGCGGAGAATCTCCTTCACCGCCTGTTCGAAATCGCCACGATACAGATAGACGAAGTGCCTGATGAGCGTCTGTCTCACATCCGCCGGCAGACGGCCTGTCGCGCCGAAGTCCACAAATCCGATCTGCCCGTTTTCGAGAATGAAGATGTTGGCCGGGTGCGGATCGGCGTGAAAGAAGCCATCCCGAAAGATCTGGTTGCACATGCACCAGAACAGCCTATGCGAAATCGAGTGGAGTTCCTCTCGCGACATCGTGGCTGCGTTGGAATTTTTGGACCCTCCCGCCGATTGGATGAACGCGAGCAGCGGCGTGCCTTCGAGGAACTCCATGGCGAGCACGCGTTTCGCGCAAAACTTGAAGTAAATTCTCGCGCAGACCTGCAGCGGGTCATGTCGGGCATTTAGGGAAAGCCTGAAGCCGCTGCGTGCTTCGTTGACAAAGTCCAGCTCTTCGCGCGTGTAGCGTTCAAATTCGTCGACGAATGCCTTGAGCGATGTTCCGCCGAACGCATCGAACATGCCAACGATGCTGACGAAGCTGCGGATAACGTGAAAGTCGGCTTCGAACTGCTTTTGCGCGCTTGGCCTTTAAATCTTGACGGCCAGCAGCTTGCCGTCTTTGGTTCTGGCTACATGGACCTGTGCAATCGATGCCGCTGCAAGCGGCGTAGGATCGAAAAAGGCAAACAGATTTTCCGGAGGCTCACCAAGATCCTCTTCGATCACCTGCCGAATGAGGGCGTAGTCGATCGGCGGGTTCTCGCTTAACAGCTGCAGCAGCTCCATGCAGTACTCGCGCGGAATCAGGTCGAATCTCAGGGCGAGTGCCTGGCCGACTTTGACCCAGGCGCCACCGAGCCGCTGCAGGACGAGACGGAACCGCACATGGGGCGGCAGGTCCCGGTGCGGACCGATCCTAATGGCGGGGAGAACGAAGAGGACGGCAATTGCCATGCAAATTTGCAGCATCCGCAACGTCACGGCGGCAGCGCGCCCGGGCAATGCAGCCTCCATTGGCTTGCGGTTCGGGATCCCGCTTTGGTTGTTTATTTTGACTACGATGTCGACCGTGAGTCGATAGCTAATCGTGGCCGTAGGCGACAGGTTGAGCGCGCTCCGAACCAGGGGTTAGGAATTTTCTGTGCGGCTCACCGCCATGGTTCCAGGGCGCTTCGCTGCCCACGTGAATCTCGCCGATAGTTCGTGCAATAACGGAGGCAGCGCGCTTGCGTGGTACATCTCCCTGAGGCTGTATGTGAGTTGAAAAGCCACCTCACGTAACGTAGTGCGCCGCAGCGCTCGCTTTTTCCAGTGGAACGGAGGAACGTGGACCCTTCCGGAGCTAGGTCCGTGGAGGTCAGGCGCTCAAGGAGCGTCAGTCGGAATATTTCGCGCGTCAGGCTGTTGATTTGTCTCGGTATCTGCCGTTGCGCGGAACGGCGCTGTACAATGGTTGGATGTCTGGCTAGATTTGTATTTCGGAATATTTCAATAGGCGAGAGCTCGATGACGCAGCGTCTGTCGGCTTCCTGTTGCGGACTTGCGCTTCTGGCAAGCTGTACGATCGCGCTTGCTGCAGATGCTACGTCCGACATTGACATGGCTGCTCGCTACTCTGCCGCAGCCTCGGCAGGAGATGATCGCGCCCAGTTCTATCTCGGAGCCCTGTACTCGGCTGGCGTAGGCGTGACCGAGTTCGGATGCCGAGGCATTCCATTGGGTCGCCCTGGCCGCACAGCAGGGACATTCGCAGGCGATGCTAGTGCTCGCTGGACTCCTCGCGATCGGGCGCGGCACGCCGAAGGACAACGTCGCCGCCTTCAAATGGGCCTACATCGTGTCGGAAGGCTCGCTCATCGTCGATCTCAAGAACGGAGCCGGCCAGCTGCTCTCGCTGCTGGAGACGAGAATGAATGCCGCGGAAATCGCCCGAGCCAAGTCCGATGCACTGGCGTTTCGGGCGGCGAAGCCGTCAACTGTCGCTCCGGCCGCACCCGCACCAGCCGCTGCCAACGTGACCAATCCGGCTCCGCCACTGACCGCGACCGTATCGCAGCCGGCAAGGGCGGCCACGTCGAAGCCTGCGCACGCACCGAATGCGGAGGAAGTGAGTGCCGATCGGGACCCGCCGAAATCCGGACACAGATCTGACATCGACCGGTTGCTGGATAACGTGCCGACAGGCATACGGAAGCGATACGGGTTCTAGACCGGCTCGGAGGAGTCATGGCCTCGCGCATATGGAGCCTCGGTGGGACGCTGGCTGCCGGGATTCTGGTCGCCGCCGGCGGATACGTCTACGTGAACTACTGGACCTTCCTGAATCCGCCGGCCGTGAAAACCAGCACGGCCTTTGTCGCACCCGTGTCCGAAGCGGTCTATGGAACGGGCACGGTGGAACCGGAGCGCTGGGCAAAGGTCGTCCCTCTTCAGCGCAGGCGGATTCTTGAGCTGTGTCTCTGCGAGGGCCAGATGGTCGAGGCTGGACAGATTCTGGCGAAGCAGGATGATACGGAAGAGCGCGACATGCTGCAGGAGCTGGAGATTAGGCGCGAGCAGCTCAGTCGTGACGTGAAGCGGGCGCGCGATGATCGCGAGCGGAACCAAATCACCAAAGCCGAACTCGAACAGCGCGAGACCGGCCTCGAGGAATTGCAGTCTCCGGATCGCGGCCCAGAAGGCGCGTCTCGACACCCTGGTGCTCCGCGCGCCGCTCGATGGCATGGTTCTGCGTCGCGACGGCGAGATCGGAGAGATCGTCGGACCCACGGATGTCCTGTTTTGGGTGGGACCGCCGCTGCCGAAGCAGGTGGTTGCCGAAATCAGCGAAGAAGAAATCACCAATGTCCAGATCGGACAGAAGGCCTATCTGAGAACCGAAGCTTTCCCGGGACAGCAGCTCAACGCGGTCGTCTCACAGATCACGCCGAAGGGTGACCCGGCGCGGAAGACCTTCCGAACCTATCTGCGGTTGCCGAACGATTTTCCGCTGCGGATCGGTATGACTGTTGAGGTCAATATAGTCTTCAGGGAGAAGCCGTCAGCAACGCTGGTCCCGGTGGAAGCGGTGCTCAACAATGCTGTGCAGATCGTGCACGACGGCAAAATTGAGAAGGTGGCGGTCGCGGTCGGCATCCGGGGGTCCCGCAATGTCGAGGTGATTGGAAGTGTATCGGCTGGCGCCGTCGTGCTTTCGCCGGGACGCACCGATCTAGCTGACGGATCCTGGGTTAAGGTCACTTCGACCACAAGGGAGTCGGCACCGGTTACAGCCGAGCCCGCGCCGGATCCGGCCTCCAATTCTCCGCCGGGTTCCGTTCCTGCGGGATCGTCAAGCAACTCTCTGGCTGCGCCGTCGATCGACCCCAACGACGCAAAGATAGCTTCTGCGATAACGGCTCAGATGGATTCGGTAGTCAGTGATGCGCGCAAGAACCTCTACAAGTTCGGTGGCAGGCCCTAGGCTCCAGTGCCGCCGGGAGTTTTGCTCGCCGCCCGGGTCCCGAAGTCGGGAATGCCTGCCATGAATTTGCTGGTCGACATTGCCTGGACGCACGTCAGCACCAGGGTTCGCCAGACGCTGGTCGGAACTCTAGGTGTGGCGATGGGCGTAGGGTTCACGATCATGATGGCCGGGATCATGCAGGGATCCCAGGTGGATTTTCTGCAGCAGCTGGTCGATGCGATGCCGCACGTCACTGTGTCAGACGAGCGGCGCTCGATAGCCAGCCAGCCGGCCGAAGAAAAGTACGGCGCCGTCAGCGTCTCCAATGCGGCGAATGTCACCCGCCGGCCCGGCATCCGAAATCCGGATTCGATCGTGACCTCGCTGGAGTTCCTGGGTACCGGGAGCCGTCGCGGCGTCAGCGAAGACCAACGCCATAGTTGCCCAGGGATCGGCACGGCTGGGCGTGACACTGACCGGCATCGATCCGAAAACCGAAGCACGCGTCTCCAAGCTGGCCAGCCAGATGCGCGAGGGTGAACTTGCGGACCTCGGCAAGGCGCCGAACGCGATCATCATCGGCGAGGGGATAGCCGAGAAGCTCGCGATCAAGACCGGGAGCACCATTTTGCTCGCCGCGGGCGATGTCCAGATCTCCGCCACCGTCGTAGGCATCTTTCGCACTGGCATGAAGCAAGTCGACGAGGGCAACGTCTACTCGCTGACCCGGGTAGCGCAGGTGCTCATCGGTCAGAGCGGCCTCGTCAACCAGCTGAAGATCCGCCTGAAGGACCCGTTGGCCGCGCAGCAGGTGGCTGCGCAGGTCGAAGCCCAGGTCGGTTACAAATCGGTTTCCTGGGAGGAATCGAACGCAGACCTTCTGGGCACCTTTGCTGTCCGCGACTTCATCATGATGACCGTTATGGCTGCCATGCTTCTGGTGTCGTCGTTTGCGACGTACAACATTATCTCCACCATCACCTACGAGAAACGCCATGACATAGCGATCATGAAGTCGTTGGGTATGCGAGAATATATGGTCCGGCGCATCTTCGTACTGGAATCCGCGATGATCGGTACGGTAGGTATCCTGCTGGGGTGGGTGCTCGGCTACGCCCTATGCTATGGTTTAGGACAAATCACGGTCTATAATCCGATCAGCGGCGCGACCGTTCCGCTGGAAATGTACTATTCGCCGATGCAGTACATCGTTTCGGGAGGCATATCGATCGCCTGCTGTGCCGGCGCCGCGTTCTTTCCGGCGCGAAAGGCGACCCGCGTCAATCCCGTCGAGATCATCCGGGGGGCTTCGTGAACGACGACGCCCCAATCGTTCTGCAGGCCGTCAAGCTGTACAAACGCGTCGAAGGGGCCATCGCGCACACGCTGGTCGATGAGATCGATCTGGATGTCAGGAAGGGAGAGTTCCTGGCCATTACCGGTCCTTCGGGATCAGGTAAGTCGTCGCTGCTCTACCTTCTGGGGCTGTTGGACTCGCCAACCTCGGGTGAGGTAGTTATCTGCGGGCAAGAGACTTCAAGGCTCTCCGAGACCGAGAGAGCGGACGTGCGTCTGACCAAATGCGGTTTCGTGTTCCAGTTTCATTTCCTGCTTCCCGAGTTCACTGCTCTCGAGAATGTGTTGCTGCCATTGCGGACAGCTGGAAAGCTCTCACGAGACCAGATGAATGAAAGGGCGACGGATCTTCTCAACGCGCTCGGCCTGTCTACGCAGCTCCACAAGCGGCCCAACCAGCTCTCTGGCGGACAGCGACAACGCGTCGCCATCGCGCGAGCGCTGGCAAATAGACCGGAAGTCCTCGTTGCCGACGAGCCGACGGGTAACCTCGATGTGGCCTCGACCGAACAGGTGTTCGGTCTACTGCGCGATATTGCCGTTCAGGGTCAGACGGTTGTCGTGGTGACTGATGATGCAGCGCTTGCGTCTCGTGCCGATCGCCGAATTCACATCGTCGACGGCAAGATCGCCGAAACGACATTCGGCGGCAGGCAAGCGGAAGCCGCCCAGCCAGGCACGACATCGCATGGCGAAGCCAAGACGCTAGGGTATGAGGCAGGAGCTGGAGGGCCGGCTGCAACGCCTCAACCGCAACCCGAACCGAAAGCTGCGGAATAGCGATTGAAGGATCCCACCCGATGACGGGGCTAGGCTTGTCCGCTGGCATGTCATTCGGCGAACGTCTCCGCGAGTGAGCGGCAGGAATTGAGTATCTTATGGCGCAAGGCGAGGAGGTCGAAAGGGTGCTCCCGAGGCACACATTATGGCCACTGGCGGCTGCACTATCGGGCCTGCTGACCTGCGTCGGGCTAGTGGCTCTCGAGGTGCTCCGAGGCAAACCCGTCGCATTTGATCGATGGGTCATACGATCGATGCGGGATGCGCTTGACCCGTCGCGTCCGATCGGCCCCGCATGGCTGCCTGATACAGCGCGTGACATCACGGCCCTTGGCAGTACCGTCGTGCTCGGAATCGTGCTGCTGGTGGTGACGGGATATCTGTTCGCATCGGGTAGACGTCATGCAGGCGTGTTCGTGCTCCTGACCGTGCTCGGCGGAACTACCCTGAACAACCTGCTGAAACTTGGCTTTGCGAGACCGCGCCCCGATCTGGTGCCGCCGCTCACGCAGGCGCTTTCGCCAAGCTTCCCAAGTGGGCATTCGGCCATTTCGGCGGTCTGCTATTTCACGCTCGGCGCGCTGGTTGCGCAGGCCCACGCCTCGCGCGCAACCCGTATCTTTGTGCTGTCCGTTGCCATGCTGTTGACGCTGCTGATCGGGTTGAGCCGCATCTATCTCGGCGTCCACTTTCCGACCGACGTGCTGGGGGGATGGTGTTTCGGCATCGCATGGGCGCTGATATGCTGGACCATCGTGACGAAGCTACAGCGACGTGGGCAGGTGGAGCTTCCGGAGGATTGAAGGTTCCGCTGCGGTCGGGCACGACAAGGTAGGATTAGGATTATGCGCGGGTGAAGGCGAGGATTGCGTTCAATCCGCCAAAGGCAAAGGAATTCGACAGCGCTGCGTGCAGCTTTTGCCGACGAGCCACGTTTGGAACGACATCTAGCCTGCAATCCGGATCGGCTTCCTGCCAGCCTGCCGTCGGAGGTGCGATTCCGTCCCGGAGTGCGAGCAGGGTCACGACGGCTTCTAGCCCACTCGCCGCGCCCATGCCATGCCCGAGGACGGCCTTGGAAGAAGAAACGAGAAGCCGATCTGCGGCGCTGCCGAAGACGGCGCGGATCGCCTTGGCTTCGGTGGCATCATTGACCATGGTTCCGGTTCCATGGGCGTTGACATAACCGATATCGTCGATGTTGAGCTGCGCCGAACGCAGGGCGGCCGCCATGGCCCGCGCTGCGCCGTCTACGCTCGGATTGGTCAGGTCGCCGGCATCCGATGAGGCGCCGTAGCCGGCGAGGAAGCCGTAGATCGTCGCACCCCTTAGACGGGCCCTTTCATATTCCTCCAGCACGAGGATGGCCGCGCCTTCGCCGAGCACGAGACCGCCCCGGTTCGCCGAGAACGGTCGGCAGGCATCACTGCTCAATACCCGAAGTGCTTCCCATGCCTTGATTACGCCGGGCGTCAGGCAGGCTTCAGCGCCGCCCGTCACCGCCACATCCGCAGCGCCCGCGCGGATCATCCGGAAAGCCTGGCCGATGGCATGAGCGCCAGAAGCGCAGGCGCTCGCCACGGTGAACGCTTCGCCTTTCAGCCCGAGATCTATGCTGATATGGCTGGCGCAGGCGTTGATCATCGTCTTCGGGATCGTCAGCGGGTGAAGCCGCGAAGCGCCTTCGCCGTACAGCTTCAGATATTGCTCATCCATGGTGCCCGATCCTCCGGTGCCGCTGCCTATGATGACCGCGACATTCTCGCTTTCCCGTTCGGTCAGGGAGAGGCCGGAATCCGCCATCGCCTGCCGGGCGGCGACGACCGCGAACTGCGAGAAGCGATCAAGCATCGGCAGCTGCCGGCGATCAAAATAGTGTTCGGGCTCAAATTCGCGAACTTGGGCTGCGATGCGGCAGAACAGTTGTTCGGTTGGGATACCGGTCAGCGGAGCGATCGTCGTCTTGCCCTCGACCATCCTTGCCCAGAATGTCTTGAGGTCGTTTCCCGCAGGCGAGACGACTCCCATGCCAGTAACGACGACGTTGCGCACGTCACCGCGCATTGACAGCAGCCTGCACGGCACGCACGACATCGCCGACCGTGCTTAGCCGCAATTCTCCGGGATCATTGGCACTGTAGGGTACATGAATTTCTTGAACTGGGTTTCGATTTCGTAAACAATTTCAAGCAGATCAAGAGATTCGATACCGAGCGAGGCAAGCTCGCTGTCGTCAGTAATTTCTTCAGGTGACCGGCTCAGCTGTTTGGCAATGATCTTCTTGATGGTTTCGGTGACCTGCACGCTTCCGACCCCCAACAACGGCGTCAAACGTCAATATAAGTGCTAGCACAGGGCTGACCGTTTTAAAAGCAGCGGCCCGCGCTTACGAGCCGAACACCGCAAGCCGTTTCAATGTGACGAAGGTATCTAGCACGACATTCCAGACCCAGTGCGGCACAACCAGATAAAGGAGGTTTTGTGTTCGCCAGATGATCACACAGGCGATAGGTCCCCAGAGCACGGCGCCAAGCAATTCCGGAACGGGCTTGCCGAGATGCCAGACGATGTAAGCGACGCAGGACAGGACGCCGGCAAAAATCACCGGCGCGGTCTGCGGGCCACGCTCTGACGATTCTGTACTTTCTATCACTGAACAGAAACCGAGGAACAGGAAGCCCCGAAAAAGCGACTCCACGGTAAAGAAGAACAGAAGGTATCCGGACTCGTAGGCGAGGAAAGCCGGCTCACTCGCAAAGGACGTCACAAAGGGATAGTTCGAACTCATGGCCGGATCGAGTCCGGCGAGGACGAAGGAGGGCAGGGGGGCGACACAGAGAAAGAGCAGAAGCGGAAGCCCTCGCCGCAGATTTACGCGTCCATGGCCGTAGCCAAGGGAAGCGGGGGACAGGCCGCAGAGGTAGACCGCAAGTAGCAGCGCAATCAGGATCATAACTGTCTGCAGCGCAAAGACGACGATGGCGGCGCCGACTCCGAGTGGAGGAGAGAGCGTGCGCGGCTCGAGCGGAGCGATCGAGGCCAGATAGCCGAAGCCGAGGGGCCGCAGGATATATTCGGCGTTGCCGTACCGTCCGAGGCCGATCAGCAACAGGATGCAGATCGCACAGAAAATGATCGCACGCCGATTCCGCCTGATGACTTCACCGCTCC
Source organism: uncultured Pseudomonadota bacterium (assembly GCA_963725555.1). GTDB lineage: Bacteria > Pseudomonadota > Alphaproteobacteria > Rhizobiales > Xanthobacteraceae > Bradyrhizobium. The sequence goes on from CAVRYV010000021.1 coordinate 29,458, forward strand.
CGAGCAGATCGGGCAGGATCGCTTCCTCCTGCCCCGCCGCCCGAAAGCCAAAACACATAATCCAGGCGATTGGGAACAGCGGCGCGCTGACTCCGATGGCGAGCAGCCAGTCGTTCGAAAAGCCTTGCCGGATTGTTTCACTGAACGTCCACCAGTGCAGCCAGGTCGCATTGGAGAATTCGATCGCCGCGGCGGTTGCGAAGATCAGGGTGGCAAAGACCACCGGCCGGTCGCCGAGCAGCTTCTGCATCAACGGTGCGGCCACGCCGAACAGCCCGACCGCCACGATGAAGGGGAGCGTCCAGTGCACGAATTTGTAGAGTGCGAAATTGTAGCCGAATAGTTCGATCGTGGCCCCGAGGCCGAGCCAACTGATGAACAGCATGCCATCAAGGCTTCTTCGCATGGCCCTAGGTCACGTAGGGCTTGAGGAATGCATAGGGCTGGGTCTTCGCCTCCCAGCCTGTCGCAGCCGTGAATGCCGAGGAGTCCGCGCACCATTTGGCGTGCTGCATTTCCCTCAGCTTGTCGAACGTCAGCATCGGCGCCGTGCCCGTAAAATAGGCTGCTGCAGTCGAAACGGCGGCCATGGCCGACATCAACCAACCTGGTTTGATGGGCTGCCTGGGGTCGCGCCGGCGACATCGCTTTGCGATCTCATGCACCCTAATGGGCTCGGGATGGGAGATCTCGAAAACGCCGCGCGGCGCCGGCTCTGTCGTCAGTGCGCTGATGATCGCCCCGGTGAGGTCCTCGACCGCAACCGCAGAAATGGCCTCCGGCATGCGTTCAAGAACGAATGAAGGCGTGAGCCGCAGGCTTTTCGCGGTCAGCAGCAGCCGGTGATCATGGCGCGACAGCACGATGCCTGGACGCAGGATCGTAAGATCGATCGCCGCCGGCAGCAATGTCTTCACGACGGTCTCGCCCGCATATTTCGATTCACCGTAGCAAGACACTGCGCGCGTATCGAGATACGGATCCTTGTAGTCGGCGCTTTCACCGGGGCCGCGGGCCGCAAGGCTGGACACGTGGACGAAACGCTTCAGACGCGGAGCCCCTCGCGCCAGGGCAGATGCGATGTTCTTGGAGATCAGGACGTTGTCATGAAAAAAAGCCGTCGACGAGATCGGGAACAGCGTTGCCGCCAGATGGATGCAATCCGTCAATTCCACCAGCCGTTCGGGCGGGAGCAACTCTGACCGGAGATCGAGCAGCAAGGCGTGATGACTTCCGGTCACGCTGCTATCGAGATGGCTACGTAAATTACTTCGGCTCACCGAGAAGACGTCGGCGCCCGCGCGCAACAGCTCCTCCACCACATTGCGTCCAACAATACCGGATGCTCCCGTCACCAGGATTTGTCGGCCAGTCAGGTTACCGCGATCGCTCACTTGCTGATCCGTCCCCAACCGTGGTAGTTTCACACCGCGTTCAGCGTATCTTGAGCGGAGGTCGTCGGTGAATGGGCCTGGAAATCGATCCGAACTTCCGCCAAGATCATCCATCGATATCTTTACACCTGCTGAGGGAGAAAGGAAACACCTCGGCGCTTATTGAGGATAACAGGTTATTTCGACAGTGGTTTTCTCGCGCAGATTTGTTCAAGCATCTGGATCAGCTGCCGCTCGGGATGTTGCTTGAGCCGACCGACGATCCTACTCTGCTGGGTCATCGGGACCGGACGATCCTGAACTTCGGAACCAACAACTATTTGGGCTCCACGCATCTTCCTGAAATTCGCCTGGCCGCCAAGGACGCGATCGACAGGTTCGGCGTTGGCAGCACGGCGTCCCGCTTGGCAGGCGGTACGCAGCAGCTGCATCTGAGAGTTGAGACGGAACTCAGCCGGATCTTTCGTCGGCCGGGAGCGATCCTGTTCAACACAGGCTACATGGCCAATTTTGCGATGCTCACTGTGCTTGGGCAAAGCGACTATTGCATCTTCATCGATCAGGAATGCCACGCAAGCATTTACGAGGGCGTACAGCGAAGCGAGGCTCAGCATCACCGCTTCCGCCACAACAGCGCCGATCATTTGAAGGCCCAGCTGAAGAAGCATGGCGCGCCTTATGGCCGCAACATCGTCTGCGTGGATGGCCTTTACAGCATGTCGGGATCGATCGCGCCGCTGAAGGACATAGCGAAGCTTCGCGACGAAATTCCGTTCCTGCTGCTGGTGGACGAAGCACACTCGTTCGGAACGCTTGGTTCGAGCGGCCTTGGCGTTGCGGACCTGACGGATTGCCTCGAGTCCGTCGACATTATCACCGGCACGTTCAGCAAATCGATAGGAGGGATCGGCGGATTTTCCGTCTTCAACGATCCGACCCTCGAACTGGTCCGATTTGCAGCGCCAAGCTACATGTACACGGCGGCGCTTCCGCCCCCCACGCTCGGAGGTGTTCTTGCCGCACTCGATCGGGTCATCGTCAGGGGAGCGGATCTTCGTGCCAGGCTGCGCAGCAACTGCCAGCAGCTTTCCGACCTACTGAATTTCTCGGACGAGCCCGAATATGCAATGCCGGGGCCGGTGTTTTCGCTGCGCATGAAAGCGGTGACGGACGCGCTGCTGGCATGGCGCTGCGCGCTCGATGCAGGCTTCTATGTAAACCTTGTGCTACCGCCGGCCAGTCCGCGCGGCAAGCCGATGCTACGTATGGGCGTCAGCGCGGCGCATTCAGCCCGTCAGATCGAGCAGCTGTGTGACCTGCTGAAGACGATCATGCAGGATTTTCCGATCGACCGTTGACATGCTGCCTATCCGGCGGTGTCGGCCAGCTGATATTGCCAGATCCGGTGGACCACCCGCCGTGCGTCCGGCGCCCATATTTCGACCAGGCGATTGACCCGATGGTTGCTGCTAAGCGTCCATCCCATCTGGATGTGGGTGGCGGTGTAGCGTTCGGCGGCTTCCTTGCCTACATCCAGCATCAGCTCGACGATGGCGGCTCCTTCTCTGGTGCCGTGAAATTCCGGTGTCACGCCGAGGATGAAGATCCTGAGCGCGCGTGCGTGCCGGCGCCAGAAAAAGCGCCAGATGCGAGGGATGAGGCCGAACAGGCCATGCGATTCTTCTTTGCGCGTCAGTTCATTGATGTCGGGCGCCGCAACCAACACGCCGACCGGCCGTTCTCGCTGATAGGTGATGAAGGAAAGCCCCGGCCACAGGATTGGCGAGAATTCCTTCTCCATGGACGTGATGAAGTCGACATCGATCGGGACAGATCCCCAATTGTTCTTCCATCCCGAATTGAAGACGTCGGCGATCGCCGCCCGCTGCTCGGGAGAAAAGGGCGGGGTCAGTTGCTGCACGCTCAGCGTCAGATCGGTCGCTGTCGTGGTCCGCAGGCGGCGAAAGTTCGCGCGCGACAGTTCGATCTCGAAGGTGAAAAGGCGCTCTGCGACGGTGAAGCCGAACCTTTCGAAATGATCGTTCCACTCGATCGGATTGTCCGGCATCAGAAACCCGAGAGGGAACGCCGGGGGAGCCTCGAGAAGGCCGCACGCGTAATTGATCGTGGCCTCGAACGGTCCCAAGATAGCGCGTCGCTGGTTTTCCCAGCCGATGCGGCAAACCTCCTCCAGCACCGTCTGGAATTGGGGATACGAGCCAAATCCGAAGAGAAAACCGAACAGCATCGGCGCCGGGCCGTATTTGGCGAAGATCGTCTCTGCGTGTGATTTCGGGATTGCGGTCAGAACGCCGCATTCGGCGCGTCCCAGCGGATCCGTCAGGATCACGAGGCAGAAGCTCAGCCGATCGGCTTCCGCATGGATGGCCTGGGAAATTCGCTGACGTTCAAGAAAGCGCTGAAGAAAGCCTGCCCCGGTGACATGCGGATGATTCTTGCCCATGATCCTGATCATGTCCTCGATTGAAGATACACGCCGAACGACGCTACTGGCCGAGGTAACGGCGTACATATTCGATCCTGACCAATGGCTTTTCGCAAGCGAGCGTCTCATCGTAGCCGAGATTCCTTGCAGTAGCCGACCGTTCAGCGTCATGCAATTCCTGCGCGTGTGTCCCGACGAGCCTGTCCACGATCGATGAGCAGATTCCGAAATTTCGCTCCTCATTATGAAAGTGATGCAACAGGTGAAGCCGCTGCCGGTTCACAAGATAGGGACTGGTACAACAAATCGGCGCATGTGCCGAGAAGTGCACGAATTCATAGAACGTGAAAGGCCCGATAATCGCCAGGGCGCCAGCAAAGATGGCGGCTGGGCCCACAATCAGCACGATCGGAATGTTCAGGACGACGACCAGCATGACGACGGAAACCGGGCTGGCAAGGATCACGTCGGTCCGCGAAGGGCGGTCATGATGGGCATAATGGACACGGATCCAGAAGCGCGCGGAAATGAGGTTGTCAAGATAGATTAGGGGATGAAGCACATAGCGGTGGACGACATATTCCGTCAGCGGAAACAGCAACCACCCGAGAACGACGAGAACGGCCACGGTCAGGGGGGAATTGAACCAAAGGGCGGCGCCGAGAAGGCACAGCGACACGGAGGTATAGGCTGCGATGGCGAGCCTTAGTTCCGGCTGCCTGATCAGCCTTGCAGCATCGCGCAATACCGCCAGGGACGCAATGCGAGGAAGTTCAGCTGTATCGATCTGTTTCTGGTGGCGGCCAGAAGCTCCGGCTGCATCATGTCGCCTGTAAAAAGTGGCAGTCGGGCAGTCGCCGGCGACATCGATGCGCTGTCGCACTTCGGTTTCGGTTTGTTGCGACATGAACTGACGCTCCCCGCAACCGCGTCCAAATGACGCGACTTGTGTCGAACGGCCATTCAAGGTAACTTAGTGCCTTAATGTGTCAAGCTTGATGTTCGCTGATCCGTGATTGCGGGGTCGTGAGATGTCGTTTTCCGCTTGTCGTGCGCTCTCGGTAAGTCAGCGTTTCACGCGACCTCCGCGATATTTGTATCGTACATTCTGCAATATTGTCGGCGAGGTTGTTGTCGTCTACGTCAGCAAGTTCTGTGATGTTATCGGACTGGTCGGTCGGATTGTTCCGCGTCCCGTGCGGCTAGGGGCCGCCGACAGAGACGGCTGGATTCCATGCGAGGTCGATTGACCGCGAGGCGGTGCTGCTTGAGGCGGCTAAGTGAACTTCCGTCATGCAGGCGTTTGCAGCACGAAAACTTTGTTTTCCGGATTAACTTTTAGATTGGGGAAGAAATCCATGAGCGAATTTGCTCGTGCCCTGCTCATATGCCCGCGCTTTGATCCGCATTCCTTTTGGAGTTTCGAAGGTGCGGTCGAGATTCTCGGGGGCAAGTATCCGACCTCGCCGCTGGGGTTGATCACGTTGGCGGCGCTTCTGCCGGGCTCGTGGGATATCAAGCTGGTGGACTGCAATGTCGAAGAACTGACCGACGACCATCTCGGGTGGGCCGATCTCGTCATGATCGGCGGCATGATGGCTCAGCAGGCCGATGCCCTCCGGCTGATCGACGAGTGCAGGAAACGCAGGATTCCGACTGTCGTCGGGGGGTCCGATGCATCCTCGAGTTCCACATGTCTATGAGCACGCCGACTTCCTGGTCACGGGGGAAGCCGAGAATGTTATCAGTGACTTTGTTGCGGCCTGGCGGCGCGGAGAGCGAAAGGGTGTCTTCCAGGCGGAGTCGATTGGAGACGTCGATGTCACCAAAACGCCGATTCCGCGCTTCGACTTGCTGAAGTTCGAAAACTACCTCTATCTCGGCGTCCAGTTTTCGCGTGGCTGCCCGTTTTCATGTGAATTCTGCGATATCATCGAGCTCTATGGACGACGGCCGCGCGCCAAGACCAATCAGCAAATGTTGGCCGAGATCGAGGTGCTCTATAGGCTCGGCTATCGCGGCCATCTCGATTTTGTCGACGACAATCTAATCGGCAACAAGAAAGCCGTGAAAGCATTCCTGCCGGCGCTGATCGCTTGGCAGAAGGCGCATGGCTACCCGTTCGTGTTCGGAACCGAGGCGTCACTGAATATCGCGGACGATCCCGCGCTGCTGGCCTTGATGCGTGATGCGAATTTTTTCGGCTTCTTCTGTGGCATCGAGAGTCCGGATACGGATACGCTCGTTCACATGTCGAAAAAGCAGAACATCAAGCGCAGGATCAGTGAGAGCATCAGTCGGATCTACGATCACGGCATGCTGGTATGGCCGGGATTCATCGTCGGTTTCGATACCGAGAAAGGTCCGGTCGCCGACGCCCTGATGGAGTGCTTGGAGGAAGCGGCCTTGCCGATGAGCTATCTCAATCTGCTTTGCGCCCTGCCCAATACGCAGTTGACCCGGCGTCTCGAACGGGAGGGCAGGCTGCATTCCCCGGTCGCAATCGAGGAGGGGCGCCGGCAGAAGGGGTTTCAGGTGGGCGGCCTGAATTTCCGGACCTTGCGCCCGCGCGTCAATATCCTAAAGGATTTCTGCGAGATTCTGGACCGGCTTTATGAGCCGAACAGCTATTTCGGCCGCGTGCGGCGGGTCGTACTGCCTATGAATCGGGTCAGACTGCCGGGCTGGATATGGCTGCGGGAAGCCTGGCGCGAGCTGCCCGAATTCTTCGCCATCATGCGCGAGATCACGCTACGGCGGCCGGAGATGCGTCGGCATGCCTGGCGGCTGGTCCTGGAATGCGCGATCCGGAATCCGAAGGCGATTTGCAATGCGATGGTCATGACGGTCTTCTATTTCTATTTGGCTCCGCTCAGCAGACTGTGGAGTGCGGCAACGAAGGAGCAGATTGCCGCCATCGAGGCCGGTGAATGGCGGGAGCGGGACAAGCTGATCCCGGCCGAAGCCGCCGCGGTTGCTGGATAGTCGACGTCCCGGAGAGACCACATGAACCGGCAGGACGTTTCGTATTTGTTTCGCAGCACGATACAGAACGTGTTTTTTCTGCTCGGGACCGCATTCGTTATCGGTATGATCACCTTAGCGGTATTCGGTCTCTCCCCGCAGGTGGTACGCGGCGCTGTGGTCGCAGCTATTGTCGCGCCTGCCGTCGAGTACTGCATTCACAGATTCGTATCGCACGGCAGCTGGATGTACAGGTTCGGGCCGACGGCAGCTATTTGGAAGCGGATTCACTACGATCATCACCAGAATCCTGCAAACCCTGCAGCGCTGCTCGGCGCGCCCGACCAAGTAATCGGCGGCAGCATGATGTTCTCGGTGCCGATTGGCCTGATCGCCGGCGGATATCAGGGTGCGGCCGCGGCCGTCGCGATCGGGCTGTTCCATGCCGGGGTGGTCGAACTCGTGCACGCCAACTCCCACATCCCGGTCCTGCCAGGCTGGCGATACTTCCGGTACCTTAAGGCGCTGCATCTGCTGCATCACTTCCGCAATGAAACCGTCAATTTCGGCGTGACCTCGCCGGTCTTCGACATGCTGTTTGGGACCTTTCATCCGACCGATCGTCCGCTTGGTCACAGCGCTACCGTGCGCAATCTCGGATATGGACCCGAGGAGGCGCGCCGGTATCCCTGGCTTTCCGAGCTCAACAGGAAGCAGAACCCGTTCGGTGAGACCGCGGGGCCCGCCGCGCGCAACGCAGGCGAGCATGAGGGAGCGAAATGATGAGCCCGCGGACTCGGCATTGGACGATGGGACCATCTGCGCCGCGTCTTCGGCAAATTCGAGTTGAAGTGCCATGAAGCCCCTCAGGTATGCTCCGGGACCGCGCGGCCTTCCGATCACGGGCTCGTTTTTCGCGATGCGAAAAGATCCTCTCGCCTTCTTCGAGCAGTGCGCGAAGACCTACGGGAAGTTCTACCAGTTGCAGGCATTCCATTCCTTCGTGCTGGTCAATGATCCGGTACTGCTTCATGACATCTTTGTGAAGCAGAGCCATGCCATCAGACGGTCCCGGCGCGCGCATGAAATCCGTGTTGCGCTCGGCGACGGGCTGGTTGTTGCCGACGATGAGAAATGGCGTTCCCTGCGCGAAGCGCTCGCCGGGGCCTTTCATCCCCAAATGTTCCTGAGGCATCGTGAAGCGATCACGCGACTGATCGATCGGCGGGCTCAGGCCTGGCATTTCCGAGGCAGGGTCAACCTTCGCTCAGAGATTGCGCGGCTCACGCTGGCCATCTCCTCATATACTTTCTTCGATTTGGATTTAGAGGACAGCGAGGACGAGATCTCCGAGGCGCTCGAGGTCGTCAACAACGAGTTCGCGCAGGTTCTCAAATCATGGGCGCCGCTTCCCCTCTATGCGCCTTCACCGGGACGGTTCAGGGTTCGGCGGAGCTACCATACGCTTGCCGATGTGGCGCGCCGGATCATCAGCCATGCGGGGCAGAATTGGAGCGAAGCCACGGAGTGGATCAGACGGCTGCAGGTTGTGTGCAGGGAGCGTGGACTACCTGATCGGCTGGTGCTTGATCAGGTGATCTTTCTCTTGATGGCAAGCTACGACACCACCGCTGTCGCGATCAGTTACACCATGTGGTTGCTGTCGCAGCATCGGGACCTGCAGAGCGATCTAGCGCGCGAAGCCATCGTCCATGACGGCCGCCCCGGGGCCGGAGCTCTCGTCAAGCCGGTGTTCGAGGAGGCGATGCGGATGTTCCCGCCAGTCTGGGGGCTCGGACGCGAGGCGGCGGTTGATATCGAGGCGGGCGGGTACCTGATACCCGCCGGCACCCAGATCCTCACCCTGCCTTACATCATTCATCGCGATCCGGATTATTTCGATGCGCCGAATTTATTCCGCCCAGAGCGCTTTATTGGCAAGCCCACATTCAACCGCAGCGCCTATCTCCCGTTCGGGCTTGGGCCGCAAGCATGCATGGGTTCGCAGTTTGCCACTATCGAGTTGCTGCTGATCATCACACAGCTCCTGAAGTCGTACGAATTCGTCGATCGCAGCGAGTTAAATTTCGGCATTACCTTGGGCATCACGCTGCGTCCGAAGACCGACTTCGTGGTCGAGGTCGGGAAGCGCAGGGTTCCGGCCAGCTGGGATCTCGGTGTCGCAGCTGCGTCGAGATGACTGATCGCGGGAAGCCGGCGGCGACGTCGGCGAAGTTTGCGTATCCATGAGATTGACAGCCTCGACCTTTGTTCAGTCCCGGCATTTGCTGGAGCGGGTTGAGTGTGAATTGCTCTGGCTCTTTTGTCCAGAATTTGCAGATGTACTCGTACGGCGTGAGGCCTTTGAGTGTCTTGAGCCGTCGAGCCCGAGACGTCCAAGAGCAATCCGGGCGGGATCGATCGGTTCAGTTGATAAAACGACGCTGTGAACCGCGGCGGCGTGAGACAAAATCGTCTTGATATATCCAAGATCGATGCCGACAGTCACGCGACCGGCTCCCTCTAGCGCGCGCTCTTTTCCTTCCCGACCTCTTTCAAGTCTTGGCGATGGAGCGCGATGAGATCGCCGAAAAAGTTGGACGTCGCGAGATTGGCGTGTCGTTGTCGGTTCCTGGCGATCAATCCGCCGTTCGATATCGATGCTCCATTCCTCCACGTCCTTTCGGCGGAGAAATGTCTCGTTGACATATTTCCTCTTTCGTCGGACTTGGACTCTCCAAGAGCCTGATTTCAGTCGGGTGATAGTTGCCACGCTCGTGCGCTCGGTGCACTGAGGCGTCGAAAAGCCGGAAAAAACGTCGCATTGTGGCGTAGAATAGAGTGCACACGACGCGACCTAACGACTTCAATGTACCAAAAAAATGCAGCAAAATCAACTACATAGATTCTCCGTCGCGCCAATGATGGATTGGACCGACCGGCACTGCCGCGTCTTCCATCGCCGGATGACGCGGCGTGCCCGGCTTTACACCGAGATGCTGACGACTGGCGCCATCATTCATGGCGATCGCCGGCGCTTGCTCGGTTTCGATGCCAGCGAACATCCCATCGCGCTGCAGCTTGGCGGCTCCGACCCGCGCGATCTCGCCACCGCGGCGAAAATTGGTGAGGATTTCGGCTACGACGAAATCAATCTCAATGTCGGCTGCCCATCGGATCGGGTGAAGGACGGCCGTTTCGGCGCCTGCCTGATGGCGGAGCCGGTGTTGGTCGCTGAGGGCGTCGATGCCATGAAGCGCGCGGTGGGTATCCCGGTCACGGTCAAATGCCGGATCGGCATCGACGATCAGGATCCGGAAGTGGCGCTCGATGCGCTGGCCCGCGGCGTCATCGCCGCCGGCGCCGATGCGCTGATCGTCCATGCCCGCAAAGCCTGGCTCAATGGATTGTCGCCGAAGGAAAATCGCGACATCCCGCCGCTCGATTACGATCGGGTTTATCGGCTGAAAGCTTCATTGCCGGGCGTACCCATCATCATCAATGGCGGCATCGCAAGCCTTGATGAGGCGAGAGGGCATCTTCTTCATGTCGATGGCGTCATGCTGGGGCGCGCCGCCTATCAGGAGCCTTGGCGATTGCTGACGGTCGATCCCTAGCTATTCGGTGAGGCTGCGCCGCACGCGAGCATGAAGGACGTGTTCGAGGCCATGATGCCCTATATCGAAGACCAGCTCGCGCAGGGCACGCGATTGCATTCGATCACGCGGCATTTTGTCGGCGCGTTTCACGGCGTGCCGGGCGCGCGGGCGTTTCGCCGCCATCTCGCCGAGAACGGCGTCAGGCCCGGCGCCGGCGTGAACGTTTTGCGCGATGCGATCGCGCTGGTCGAGCGCCGTGTGGCGGCTCCGATCGCCGCGTGATCCCGATCGCCGCGTGATCCCGATCGCCCGACGGGCACGCAACATTTTACCAATCAAGAGCAGGAATAGTTTCGCCCTGAAGTTGAGATTGAATGGCGGCCTTGTCGATGACCGACCATACTTTTGTAATGTACTTGCTCATGAACGAACTGCCCCAGACTGGGCCAGTCCTGCTTATTCAGGCAAGCAATGTAGCCTCGGTAGAGGTTGGAGAGTTCGCCTTTCGTCATGGCAGTTGCGCCTGTGGTCCTTCCGGGGTCCTGCCAAAGTAGGGCGGCGCAAATCAGGGATAGCCGTGCAGCATCAATTTGTCGGCATGCACTTCCCAGCTTTCCAGCCGGTCCAGAAAGCTCATGCCGAGCAGGTTGGTCTTCATTTGTCCGCGCGGCACCACAAGCGCTGGAATCGAACGTTCGACCAGCTTGCCGATGGCCAGGCGGTCGAGCGTCAGCCGGGCCGCCCTGGTGTGGCCTCCGGCGGTCTCGACGTCGACGTCATATTCGAGCAACTCCAGCGGCAGTCCGGCAGCCCTGGCCGTTTCATAAGTCAGAACCACCGAAGTTGCGCCGGTATCGATCACCATCGGAGCGGGTACGCCGTTGATTTTGGCCTGCAGCGCAAATTCGCCGGTCTGCCCGCGCGGAATCTGCACGGCGCGTGCGGGCAGCTTGGCCCGCTTGTGCAGCAGGTCCGAGACGGTATCGCCCGCCCGTGCGATCCGGTCCGGATCGCCATAGGCGACCACGGCGCCGGCCGTCGCTGCAAGCACGAGAAGAACAAGCAGAATCCGGCTCACATCGGACCTCGCATGCGGTTAGAGCGTTACAATGAAAAAAAATACGGCTCTAGTCGGATGCCGGACTGGCGGCCATCTCGGGCGGGACCAGTCCGGCCTCGGTCATGCGCGCCGCTAGCTGCGCCATCACGGCCTGTCGTTCCGCGCTTTCCATCCGATGCCAGCGCGCGATCTCCGGAAGCGTACGTCCGCAGCCCAAACAGAGACTGGTCCTGGGGTCGATCATACAAACTGCGATGCACGGCGTTTCTTTGCTCATCGAGGGATAGTGAAATGGTTTCGGTCGTTTGCGCAAGCACCCCAGTTACAATCCAGTTCCGGCACTCATGATCGGCTTGCTTCGGGTCCGGCGTTTCTCATCGGTGGCGGTTTCCGGCTGCAGCGGCGGAGCGTCCTCGGCCATCGGAGCCAGCGCAGACATCACACGCTCCGGTGGGAAGGTAACGATGACTTCAGTCCCGATGCGGAGCTTCGATTTCAGCGTGAACGTGCCGCCATGCATGTCGATCAGACTTTTGGCAATCGGCAGTCCGAGGCCCGCACCCTGCTCGGCGGATTTGATCGAATTGGAGCCCTGACCGAACGAAGCCAGCACGATCGGAATCTCATCTTCGGCAATGCCGGAGCCGGTATCCTTGACGCTCAGATATTGTCCGCCTGAAGCGGTCCATCCCGCTTTGAGCCAGATCTCTCCGCCTTGCGGGGTGAACTTGATGGAGTTCGACAGCAGATTGAGCACGATCTGGCGCGTGGCGCGTTCATCGCCCCAGATCCGCGGCATGCCCCGCTCGAAAACCTCGTGAATGGTGATGCCGCGACTGGAGGCGCGCAGTTTCAGCAAATGATGACAGTCGGCGACGACATGCACCAGCGAAACAGCCTCTTCGTTGAGTTCGTACCGTCCGGCCTCGATCCGCGACAGATCGAGAATTTCATTGATCAGATTGAGCAGATGCACGCCCGAATTGTGAATATCGGCCGAATATTCCTTGTAGACCGGCACGGCGTGGCCGCCGAAAATCTCGCTCTTCATCACTTCGGAAAATCCGAGGATCGCGTTGAGCGGCGTTCGCAATTCGTGGCTCATTTGCGCCAAAAATCGCGACTTGGCGACGTTGGCGGATTCCGCGCGATGCCGCGCCTCGTCGGATATCGATTTGGCTTGCTCAAGCTCGCCGATCAGCGCGTCCTTTTCGGCGCGGGCTTCGAGCGTCGCCAGTGTCGTCGAATGCAGACGGTGGGCGAGCAGCGCAAAATATCCTTCGGCGGCAAGTGCGAGCAAAGCCAGCACGTAATTGTCGAACGTACCGCTCAGCACGAAATTCAAGGCGATCGCCGCTGTCACCGGCGCGGTTGCCGCGAGCGCCGCGATTGGCAGGCTTGCCGCCAGCATGCTCGACACCGCGATCACCAGCAGCATCAGGAACATCAGCAGCGTGTTCGAGACCACATCAAGGCCGGCAGGGTGGATCAGGATCGCGGTCCAGCACAGGCCGTAAAGCAGATCGAGCAGAACAAACCGCGTTCGCCATCTGCGGGTTGAGGTGAGCGAGGACGGCTCCGCGAGGAACCTGCTGCAATTGCGGATGATGGCGGCGTGAATGCAAAGCAAGCCGCAGGTCCACGCCGCTGCCGGCACCGGCCGCATCCAAAAACTAAACAGAACTCCACTTACTACTATTAGTAGTATGACGGCATACGACGCCGAGATCCGCGTTTGCGCATATTGCCGGAGCAGTTCGCGGTCGAATGCAGGACGGGTTCCGCTGGTCGACGTTAACCGATCGCGGGCCTCGCGCACCCGCTGCGCGGCGGCGCGACGATTATTAACCGGCGCGGCGGTCGGCGTCTCAGCCGGAAGCGCAACGACTTCTGGCTTATCGGCGGGTTTACTCATTAAACAACACAAATCCTGCCCGCTGACAGCGCGAGCTTTTGCATTGTCTATCTCTCGCGCTAAATCATTAAGAGGTGACTTAAAGAGCTAAAGAATCTCGTTAACGGGGCATTAAATTAACCGGTTCCCCGAGCCTCGAAAGCTCAGCGCTCCAGCCGGGCCAGCAGGCTCGACGTGTCCCACCGCTTGCCGCCCAGTTTCTCGACTTCGGCATAGAACGCGTCGACCAGGGCTGTGACCGGAAGACTGGCCCCGTTGCGCCTTGCTTCGGCGAGACAAATCGACAGATCCTTGCGCATCCATTCGACCGCGAAGCCGAAGTCGAATTTTCCGTCATTCATGGTCTTGTAGCGGTTCTCCATCTGCCAGGACTGGGCGGCGCCTTTCGAGATGGTGTCGATAACGGCGTGAACGTCGAGACCCGATTTTTTCGCAAAATGAATGCCTTCGGAGAGGCCTTCGACCAATCCGGCGATGCAGATCTGATTGACCATCTTGGTCAGTTGGCCGGAGCCGGCGGGTCCCAGCCGCTTGCACATCCTGGCATAGGCGGCGATCACAGGCTCGGCGCCAGCATAGGCGTCTTCGCTGCCGCCGCACATGACGGTCAACACACCGTTTTCCGCGCCGGCCTGCCCGCCGGAGACCGGGGCGTCAACGAATTTGAAGCCGAGTTTGGTCGCCTCGGCGTCGAGTTCGCGCGCCACCTCCGCGGATGCCGTGGTGTGATCGACGAAAGTCGCACCTCGCTTCATGCCCGCGAATGCACCGTCGGCGCCGGTCGTGATCGCGCGCAGATCGTTGTCATTGCCGACGCAAGCCATGACAAAATCGCGGCCTTCGGCGGCGGCTCGCGGTGTCGGAGCGGTTTGTCCGCCGAATTTCTCGGCCCAAGCCTTCGCCTTGGCAGGCGTCCGATTGAACACCGTCACCTCATGGCCACCCTTGGTGACCAGATGTCCTGCCATGGGGAAACCCATAACGCCGAGACCGAGAAAAGCGACTTTGGCCATGTTTTTAACCCTGGGGTTTTTGCCGGCAGTGCTGAATGAGCCGGACGGAATGCTGCAGATGGGACACTTCGAGCGGAAAGTTATGGAACCCGCTACAATAGACCCTGCGTGATGGAGGGCAACGTCCGGGTTTGGCGAACGGGTATCGATTTATGCTAGGATAAGGCTTCGACAATCCACAAATTGTGGTTCAACACAACGGGAGTGGCATCGCATGAGCGTGGGCGTGCTCGATCATTTCAACATCCGGACCCGAAAACTCTCCGACACCGTGCGGTTCTATGAGGACATCCTGGGACTGGCGAAAGGCGACCGGCCGAACTTTGCGTTTCCCGGCGCCTGGATGTACAGCGAGGGCAAGCCGGTGGTCCATCTCGTGGATATTTCGCCGACGGAAGAGCAGCAAAAGCCGGATTCCGGCGTCGTCCATCACGTCGCTTTTGCGAGCCGCGATTTTGCAGGTATGAAGCGGCGGCTTCAGTCGAAGGGTATGGAATTCGACGTCAGGCAGGTGCCAGGCGGCGAGCTCTGGCAGATTTTCGTCAACGACCCCAACGGGGTGATGATCGAACTGAATTATGACGCCGCCCAGGAGCAGGGCTGAGGGACGCTCACCGTCTGTTGATCAGGCCTGATGCGATATAACGGCGGTATCCTTTCCTGCAGGATCGCTCTATGTCTCGCCAGAAGATATCGGCATCAGGAGAAACGCTTTGAGCGTGACGCAGCAGCAGGTTCTCGATGGTCTGGCCAAGGTGATGTCGCCGCGCGGGGTCGCCCTCGGCAACGCCGGCGTGCTGTCGGCGATCACCGTCAACGACGGCAAGGTGTTTTTCTCGATCAATGTCGATGCCGCGGAGGCCCGCGCATGGGAAAACACTCGGGCTGATGCCGAAGCGGCCGTGCGCGCCATTCCCGGCGTCACCGTCGCGATGATCGCGCTCACCGCTGAGCGCAAGGCCGGTTCCCCGGCACCGCCAGCGCCGCATCGTCATGCGCAGGGTGTACCGCACGTCTCGTCGCATCGGCCGCCGCAAAGTCCGGCCTCGCCGATGTCGAAACAGTCTGAAATTCCTGGCGTCGCCGCGGTCATTGCGGTCGCCTCCGGCAAGGGCGGCGTTGGAAAATCGACCACGGCGCTCAATCTGGCGCTCGGCCTGCGTGATCTCGGCCTGCGCGTCGGGTTACTCGACGCCGACATTTATGGGCCGTCGGTGCCGCGACTGACCGGCATTCGTGAGAAGCCACAATTGAATGACGACAAGAAAATGATTCCGATTGTGCGTTTCGGCCTTGCGATCATGTCGATCGGCTTTCTGGTCGAAGAAGATACCGCGATGATCTGGCGCGGGCCGATGGTGATGTCGGCAATCACCCAGATGCTGCGCGATGTCGCGTGGGGCACACTCGATATTCTCGTGGTCGATATGCCTCCAGGTACAGGCGATGCGCAGCTGACGCTGGCGCAGAATGTGCCGCTCAAGGGCGCTGTGATTATCTCGACGCCGCAGGATCTTTCCCTGATCGATGCGCGGCGCGGTCTCGCTATGTTCAGGAAGGTCAACGTGCCGGTTCTCGGCATTGTCGAAAACATGAGCTACTTCCAGTGCCCGCATTGCGGCACGCGATCGGACATATTCGGTCACGGCGGAGCGCGGCATGAGGCGGAACGGCTCGCCGTGCCGTTTCTGGGCGAGATTCCGCTGCACATGTCGATTCGCGCCACCTCGGATTCGGGAATGCCGGTGGTGGAGAGTGAGCCCGACGGACCGTATGCGGCGATTTATCGGGCGATCGGCGCGAAGGTTCGCGATCAGCTCCGGGATGTTATCGCCGCGGCCTGAGCCGGCTTCTTCCCTGGTTCATGCGACTTTCGTTTAGACAGTCCTGTCATGCCTTTGTTGCGTTTTCGCAGCCCAACTTCCGTGTTAAAGCGCCCCGCCGGAGTGCTACGCGGCGGACAAAGATCGCTCCCGAAATATGTAAACGTCCGAAGCCAAGGAGATGTCTGAATGAAGCGTCGTGATTTTTTGAAGGTTTCGGCAACCGGTGCCGCGGTGGCCGCCGTGGCTTCGCCGGCGATCGCGCAATCCTCGCCCGAGATCAAGTGGCGCATGACATCGAGCTTCCCGAAATCGCTGGATACGATTTACAACGGCGCCGTGGAGTTTTCCAAATACGTCGCCGAAATGACCGACAACAAGTTTCAGATCCAGGTCTTTGCTGCCGGTGAAATTGTTCCGGGCCTGCAGGCGCTCGATGCGACGTCCAATGGCACCATCGAGATGAGCCACACCGTCTCGTATTATTACGTTGGCAAGGATCCAACCTTCGCGATCTATTCTTCGGTGCCGTTCGGCCTCAATTCGCGGATGCAGAATTCCTGGTGGTATCAGGGCGGCGGCATGGAGCTCGGCAACGAGTTCTTCAAGAAATTTGGCGTGATAGGTTTTCCCTGTGGCAACACCGGGACCCAGATGGGCGGCTGGTTTCGCAAGGAGATCAAGACGGTCGCGGATCTTTCCGGGCTGAAGTTTCGCATTGGAGGGATTGCCGGCCAGGTGTTGCAGAAGGTTGGCGTCGTGCCGCAGCAGCTCGCCGGCGGCGACATTTATCCCGCGCTCGAGAAAGGCACCATCGATGCGGCCGAGTGGGTCGGCCCGTATGATGACGAGAAACTTGGTTTTCAGAAAGTCGCAAAGTATTATTATTATCCGGGCTTCTGGGAAGGCGGTCCGATGGTTCACGCCTTCTGCAACCTTGAGAAGTGGAATTCCCTGCCCAAGAACTATCAGGCGATCATCACAAACGCGACCGCGAATGCCAATACCTGGATGGCGGCGCGCTACGATATGGAAAACCCGGCAGCATTGAAGCGCCTGGTCGCGAGCGGCACGCAGCTTCGCCCCTTCACCAATGAAGTGTTGGAAGCCTGCCTGAAAGCGACCAACGAATTATGGGGCGAAATTTCCGCAAAGAATGCCGACTTCAAGAAATCCATCGATGCGATGCAGGCCTATCGCTCCGACCAGTATCTGTGGTGGCAGGTTGCTGAATATACTTTCGACAGTTTCATGATCCGCTCGCGCACACGCGGCTGATGACGTCTTGTTGGGCGCAATGAAGCCCGGTCTCCACAAGGAGGCCGGGCTTTTGCGTTGCGGGACGGCAGTTCGTCATGGAAATCCCGGACCGAATGATCCATGCTCCACCCAAGCCTCGACACGAAGGCTGGGGCATGATCCCGAAAAGCTTGCACTCGGACTTGATCCAGGTGTGCAAAGCGGTTTTCGGAAGAGATCATGCCCAAACAAGATGGGTGAGGAGTCGGATCCAGCGAAGCTGGATCGGACTCCGGCCGCATGTCGCCAAGGGGGATTCAATGAAACGACGAGACTTTATCAAGGTCACCGGTTTGACTGTCGCGGGTGCCGCAACCATCGCCGCGCCGGCGATCGCGCAGTCGATGCCGGAGATCAAATGGCGCATGACGACCAGCTGGCCGAAATCGCTCGATACGCTGCATGGCGGTGCCGAACAGATGGCCAAAGCGGTCGGCGAAGCCACCGACAACAAATTCCAGATCCAGACCTTCGCCGCCGGCGAAATCGTTCCGGGCCTGCAAGTCCTCGACGCCGTCCAAAATGGCACGGTCGAAATGGGGCACACCGCGTCATATTACTACTTCGGCAAGGATCCGACATTTGCCATCGGCACTTGCGTGCCGTTCGGGCCCGACATGCGCATCAATCAGGCCTGGTACATGCTGGGCGGTGGCAAGGAGCTGCTCAACGAGTTTTACAAGAACTACAACGTTACCTCGCTGCTCGCGGGCAACACCGGTTGCCAGATGGGCGGCTGGTTCCGCAAGGAGATCAATACGGTCAATGATCTGCAGGGACTGAAATTCCGCATCGGTGGTTTTGCCGGGCGTGTGATGCAGAAGCTGGGCGCGGTGCCGCAGCAGTTGGCCGGTGGCGACATCTATCCCGCGCTGGAGAAGGGCACGATCGATGCGGCCGAGTGGGTTGGACCGTATGATGACGAGAAGCTCGGCCTCTACAAGGTCGCTCCCCATTATTATTATCCGGGATGGTGGGAAGGCGGCCCGATGCTGCTGGTCATGGTCAATCTCGATAAATGGAACGCGCTGCCGAAATATTATCAGAATGTCCTGGAGCAGGCCGGTCACTACGCCAACAACTGGATGATGGCAAAATACGATGCCGTGAATCCGATGGCGCTGCGCAAATTGCTCGCCGGGGGCGCCAAGCTGCATGCGTTCTCGCCGGCGATCATGGAAGCAAGCTTCAAAGCGGCGAAAGAACTGAACAGCGAGGTCGCCGCGACCAACGCCAATTTCAAGAAGGTCTACGAATTCATGACCGCCTTCTCGAACAACGGATACCAATGGTTTCAGGTCGCTGAGGTCGGCTACGACATCTTCATGGCGCGTCACGCCCAGAACTGATCGCGCCCGCCGGCGTTTTTTGTGCGATAGCTATTGCCTTGCAGGCGGACCGAAATCCAGCGGCGGAGCTTCGATTTGCGGAACCTCGATCTTGATTTTGTTCAGATCGACGTTCACCGGCTTGTCGAGCAAACCGGTGACCGTGATCGGGAACGCGATCACCAGCACCACCATGATCACCTGCAATCCGACCCATGGCAGCGCGCCCCAATAGATATCGGAACTCTTGACCTCTTTCGGCGCGACCCCGCGCAGGTAAAACAGCGCAAAGCCGAACGGCGGATGCATGAACGAGGTCTGCATGTTGACGCAGAGCATGACGCCGAACCAGATCAGCGCGGCATCCGGACCCACGACCGGCGCCAGGATCTTCTGCGCGATCGGCGCGATCATCGGCAGAATGATGAAAGCGATTTCGAAGAAATCCAGAAAAAACGCCAGGAAGAAGATGAAGAGGTTGATGAAGATCAGGAATCCCCAGGCGCCGCCGGGCAGCGACGTCAGCAGGTGCTCCAGCCATACCCCGCCCGAAACGCCGAGGAACACCACCGAGAAGCAGGTCGATCCGATCAGAATGAATACCACCATGGTGGTGATGCGCATGGTCGTTTCATAGCCTTGCTTGATCAAATTTCGCAATTCGGGAATCCGAACGGCCTCGAGGCAAATCCATACCACCGCGAAATAGGTGACGGCGAATGCGGTCTTGAAGATGATGCCTTCGGTCAGGAAGATGCCGACAATGGTGCCGATGCCGCCGGCGATCACGCCGGCGATCAGAATTTTGCGACCCATCGAGCTGAAATCCTTGGCGTGGATCGCGGCTAGCACGATGGCGCCGACGGCGCCCATCGCGCCAGCCTCGGTCGGCGTCGCAAGGCCCATCATCATGGTGCCGAGCACAACAAAGATCAGCACCGCCGACGGGATGATGCCAAGCAGGCATTTGCGCCAGAGCGGCCATCCGGTCAGCGTCAACGCGGTCTTCGGCACCGCCGGCACGTGATCCGGCTTGAAGATGCCAAGCAGGAAAGTATAGCCGGCGAACAGGAAGATCTGGAAGACCGACGGTCCCCATGCTCCCAGATACATATCGCCGACCGACTTGCCGAGTTGATCGGCGAGCACGATCAGCACCAGCGACGGCGGCACCAGTTGCGTGATCGTGCCCGACGCCGCCAGCACGCCGGTGATGTAGCGAATGTTGTAGCCATACCGTATCATCACCGGCATCGAGATCAGCGCCATGGCGATCACTTGCGCCGCGACCGTGCCGGTGATGGCGCCGAGGATAAAGCCAACCAGGATCACCGAATAGCCGAGGCCGCCGCGGATCGGGCCGAATAGCTGGCCCATCGAATCCAGCATGTCCTCGGCAAGGCCGCATCGTTCAAGGATCGCGCCCATGAAGGTGAAAAATGGAATCGCGAGCAGCAATTCGTTCGACAGAACGCTGCCGAATACCCGGCCCGGAATGGCCTGAAGGAAATTCAGATCAAAAAATCCAAGATGGATGGCGAGGAAGCCGAACGATAGCCCGACAGCCGCGAGCGTAAAGGCGACCGGGAAGCCGATCAGCATCGCCAGAACCAGGCCGCCGAACATCATCGGCGGCATCATTTCCAGCGTGATCATTGCGTCGGCCTCTCGTACTTCGCATCAATCGTCACCTGGCCCTGAAGCGCGGCGATGCGTTTGATGACTTCCGAGACGCCTTGCAATGCCAGCATGACGAAGCCGGCGGGCACCACGAACTTGATCGGCCAGCGGATCAGCCCGCCCGCGTTACCCGACATTTCGCCGACGACATAAGCCTGATGGAAGAACGGCCAGGATAGATAACTAAGCAGCAGGCAGGCCGGGATCAGGAAGAACAGCGTGCCGATCAGATCGAGCCAGAGCTGACCGCGCTCGGAGAGGAACAGATAGAAGATCTCGACCCGGACATGCTCATTGCGCTTGAAAGTATACGATGCGCCGAACATCACCAGGATCGCGAACATGTACCATTGCAGTTCAAGCCAGCCATTCGAACTGTAGCCGAACGCATAGCGGATCATGGCATTGCCGGCGCTGACCATGCAGGCGGCGAGCACCAGAAAATTGCAAACGTAACCTATCTTTTCATTGATCCGGTCGATGGCGGCGCTGATCCCCAGCAATGGGCGCATCGTGTTCTCCCCGGCGGCCGCCGTCAAAACAGGCCGATGGTTTCAACGGGAATTGCGGTGTCACCGCGCGCGGAACGGGTGTCACTGCGCGCGATCGGCAGAAGGCTCATCGGCAGAAATTTCATCCGCACATGGCTCATCTGCGCGAGCAATTGCAACGACAGTCCCCCCGTTTGCTTAGGCCATTTTGGCTGCAGCCGTCAGGCGCAGTGGCTTATCCAGCCGAGCCAGCATAAAAGCAGCCGCACCATTTCAGCGCGTGGTAGCGGCGTCAATTGGAAAGTGGACCATTCATGCAAAGGCTTAAGCCGCTGAGCGGCTTGGCAGATCGGCGCCGGAAATTTTAGCCGCCAGTGACGCTCATATGCCGGCTGACGCTGGGCCGGTTGTGCCTGCGATCGATGATGAAGTCATGGCCCTTCGGTTTCAGGCCGATGGCGCGATCGATCGCCTCGCCGAGCAGTTCGTCGCCGGCGGAGGCTCGCAGCGGCTTGCGCAGATCGGAGGCATCTTCCTGGCCGAGGCAGGTATGCAGCGTGCCGGTGCAGGTGATCCGCACCCGATTGCAGGACTCGCAGAAATTATGGGTCATCGGCGTGATGAAGCCGAGCTTGCCGCCGGTTTCGCTGACGCGAACGTAGCGCGCGGGTCCGCCGGTGTCATCGGCGAGGTCGGTCAGCGTGTAGCGCTGGCTGAGCCGCGCGCGCAGCAACGACAACGGCACATATTGGTCGATGCGTCCTTCGCCGATGTCGCCCATCGGCATGACCTCGATCAGTGTCAGCGCCATGCCTTTGCCGTGCGCCCATTCCATCAGGGATGGAATCTCGTCCTCGTTGGCGTTCTTCAGCGCAACGGCATTGATCTTGACGGCGAGGCCCGCGGCGCGCGCGGCCTCGATACCGCCGAGCACCTTGTCGAGATCGCCCCACCGGGTGATGGCCCGGAACTTCGCCGGATCGAGCGTGTCCAGCGAGACGTTGATGCGGCGTACACCACAGTCGCGCAATTCGCCGGCGAAACGTGCCAGCTGCGAGCCGTTGGTCGTCAGCGTCAGTTCATTCAGCGCACCTGTGCCGAGGTGGCGCGAGAGCGAGCGCACCAGCGACATCACATTGCGCCGGACCAGCGGTTCGCCGCCGGTCAGCCGCAACTTTCGCACACCTTTTGCGATGAATGCCGAACAAAGCCGGTCGAGCTCCTCAAGCGTGAGCAAATCGGCCTTGGGCAGAAAGGTCATGTCCTCCGACATGCAATAAGAGCAGCGCAGATCGCATCGGTCCGTGACCGACACCCGCAAATAACTTATCGACCGGCCGAACGGATCGGTCATCGGACGGGCAGCGCTCAGGATCGCACCATTCATTCAAATGTCTTTCGGCGCGCAGCGATGATGACCATGGCGCGCAACTCCAATGTAGGCATGTTGCAATCCCTGTACAATCGGCACCTTTGTCTGGTGCAGTGCAACCGATCAGTGCGCGGGCTGCGGGGGTACCGGCGCTGGCGCGGGCGAGGGTGCTGGTGCCGGCGTGGCTGCTGGTGCAGGCGCGGCCGCGGGTGCTTGTGGCGGTTCCGGGAGCGCCGATCCGGCCGCGGCAGGCGGGGCTGCAGCGCCCTTGGGCGGTTTTGGCTTTCGCGGCCTGTGCATTTTGCGGGCGGGCTTCGGTGGTGGGCCTGACGGCTGAAGCTGCGCGACCACGGGATTGGGATCGACTCTTGTCGACCCGCTGCTGCTCCAATCGCCCGCGACCTGGCTGACCTGCACCAGGATGGTGACCGGCTGGAACTTGTTCATCGTGTAGGTGACGGAGAAACTGGTGTCGGAAGCCGCTATGCCGACCGAGCAGGGCGTCTTGCAACCCGGCCCGAGCGACGTGAGGGCATCGGCGCCAGGGGGCACCGAACTCCAGTCGAACCTGCACGATCGGCGGCGTCGCCTTGAAGGCATCCCAGGATAGCGAGCCGCAGCCGGTCAGGCTGAAACCTGCGACCGCAATCACGATAACACGACGCATGAACAATCCGTCACATCATGCGGCAACCGCCGCAATCCCCGCTCAACCATAGGAGCGTCGGAACAGCCGCGCAACCGGGCCGGACCCGCCCGTAACGGTTAATCCTCGCGTGATTTCCGGATAATATAGTAATAAGATCAGTAAATTAGGCGGATTTTGGATCCAGGCTGGCCACGGCGGCCGGAAGTTCTTTCAGGTGACCGATCACCCGGTCGGGCTTGAGGTCGGCGATGGGAACCTCGGTGTATCCAAATTCAACGCCAATGACCGGAATGCCGGCGCGGCGGGCCACGCCGATATCCGGGCCGGCATCGCCCACCATGATCGCTGAAGACAATTGGCCGCCGGCGCGCGCCACCGTCTGCCGCAGGATGGCCGGGTCGGGTTTCGAAACCCCGAAGGTATCGGCGCCGCAAATCGCGGAAAATCGCGCGCTCAACCCCAGGCGGTCGAGCAGGAGCTTCGACAACCACTCCAGCTTGTTGGTGCAAACCGCAAATCGATAGCCGCGCGTCTGCAGATCATCGAGCGCGCTTTCCAGGCCCTCGAACGGGCGGGAAAAGTCGGCGATATGCGCCGCATAATGATCGATGAAATCGCTGCTGAGCCGGTTGATGTCCATGGACTCGACTGAGCGGCCATCCAGCTCCAGGCCGCGTTCAAGCAGCCGGCGGGCGCCCGCGCCGATCATGTTGCGCGCGGTATGCAGCGGAACCGGGGGCAGACCCTCGCGGTCGAGAATGAAGTTAAGCGCGTTGATCAGGTCGGGCGCGGTATCTACCAGCGTGCCGTCGAGATCGAATACAATGGTGCCAATTGAGGTCATCGAAAACCGCTAGCGGTCCTGGTGCAATCATGCAAGCAGGAGATGATGAGAGGCAGCGGTCTGATGGCGAGGTAACGGGGGAAAACATGCGGGAGCTTTCCGGCAAGACAGCATTCGTGACCGGCGGGGCCAGCGGGATCGGGCTGGCGCTCGGCCGCGCCTTCGCGCAAGCGGGTATGAAGGTAATGCTCGCCGATATCGAGCAGGACGCGTTGACGGCGGCCGTCAAAAGCCTCGACGGCATCGGGCCGGGTGTACGCGGCGTCATCTGCGATGTCGCCGATCCCGACAGCGTCGAGCAGGCGGCCAAGGCTGCCTACGGTGCGTTTGGAAACGTCCATGTGGTTTGCAACAATGCCGGTGTCGCCGCCGCCGGCGGCATCGACAATATCTCGCTCGATAGCTGGCGCTGGGTCCTTGACGTCAACCTGATGGGGGTCCTGCACGGCATCCGTACCTTCTTGCCGCATATCCGCGCGCATGGCGAAGGCGGCCATATCGTCAACACCGCTTCGATGGCGGGGATGAATGCCGGGCTCGGCTTTAGCCCCTATGTGGCGAGCAAGTTCGCGGTGGTCGGCATGTCGGAAGGGCTGGCGACGCAGCTCAAGCCGTTAGGCATTGGTGTGAGCGTGCTCTGTCCCGGCTTTGTTCGCACCGGCATCGGCGAGAGCGGACGCAATCGGCCGGCGCGTTATGGCACGACGCAGACGCCGGATCCCGAAAGTCCGGCCGGCCAGCTGCTTGCATATATCGCCGAACGCCTGCAGTCCGGGCTGGTCCCGTCCGAGGTCGCCGCGCGCGTGCTCGCCGCAATCCGCGAGGATGAACTCTACGTGTTCACGCATCCGGAAATGCGCACCGAAGTAGCGGACCGGTTTGCCGGTATCCTGGCGGCGCTGGAAAAGCCGTAGGTGGCTACCGCGCTTTTGCGATAAAAAACCGGATGAAACGGCTAAATATAACCTTCGCTAGTTCGCGCCGGAGTTTGTCTCGGCGCCACACTGGCTTTCGGTGCAAAAAACATCAATTGCGCCGCGATCCAGCCATGGCGCTGTTCCTGACCGTAAAACGACGCTAGATAGGCCTGCCGGCATCGCCCAGCGATGCGATCGGCAGCGGCTCATGGGGCATTGTTAGCGCGTGATGGACGAATTGAAACGGCAGGCGGCGGCCCGCGCACTGGAATATGTTCGCGACGGCATGAAGCTTGGCCTCGGCACCGGCTCGACGGCGAAACATTTTGTCGAGCTTCTTGGCGAACGGGTCCGCGACGGGCTCAAGGTGGTCGGCGTGCCGACGTCGGAAGTCACCCGTGCCGATGCGGAACGCTACGGCATCGCTTTGACCACGCTTGACGAGATCGATCGGCTCGATCTGACGGTCGATGGCGCCGACGAAATCGATCCCGCGCTCAATGTCATCAAGGGCGGTGGCGGCGCATTGCTGCGGGAAAAGATTGTTGCAGCGGCATCGGATCGCATGATCGTGATCGCCGACGATTCCAAATGGGTCGAGGTTCTTGGCCGGTTTCCGTTGCCCGTCGAGGTCATTCCGTTCGGGCTGGCGGCGACGCAACGCGCCATCGCCGAGGCCTTTGCGCAGAGCGGCGTTTCCGGACAAATGGTGGTCCGAAAAGGCAAGGACGGTCACGTTTTTGTCACCGATGGCGGCCACTGGATCATCGATGCCCATCTTGGACGAATAGCCGACGCGCCGCGCCTGGCAGAGCGGCTGGCCTCGATACCGGGGGTCGTCGAGCATGGGTTGTTCATTGGCCTTGTCAGCTCGGTGATGCTGGCGGGCTCTCAGGGAATTCGTGTTGTTGAGCGGCGATGACGCCGCAATCGAGGAGCGTTGCGATGAAGGGTCTTTCAAGATTGTCGCTGGCCGCAGGTCTGGCGCTGGGGCTGGCGCTGACCGGAGTTGCGGTGCGCGCGCAGCAGCAGCCGGCGCAGCCCGCGGTCAAGGCTTCGCCGGCCGCGGTCGCGGCGGCGAAAGAGATCCTGATGATGAAAAATGTCGGCTCGATGTATGCCAAGGCGGTCCCGAATGTCGTCCAGAGGACCAAGGACACCTTGCTGCAGAGCAATCTCAACTACCAAAAGGATCTCGAAGAGGTCGCTGTGATCGTCGCCCAGAAAATGGCCGGCCGCGAGCAGGAAGTCGGCGACGGGATGGCCAATATCTACGCCAGCGAGTTCACCGAGCAGGAATTGAAGGACCTCGTGACGTTCTACAAGTCAACCCTCGGTCAAAAATTGCTGACGACCGAACCCAAGACCATTCAAATGAGCATGACGTTCATGAACCAGTGGGCCCAGAATTTTGCGGATCAGGTCAGTGCCGAGTTCCGCACCGAGATGCGCAAGCGTGGCAAGCAGATGTGATTTGGTGATCTGATCTTAGGTCGGAGCTGACATGGCGGATTTCGACGTCGATCTTTTTGTCATCGGAGGCGGTTCGGGCGGGGTGCGCGCCGCCCGCATTGCCGCCGGTTATGGCGCGCGGGTCATGATCGCCGAAGAATACCGGATGGGGGGCACCTGCGTGATCCGCGGTTGCGTGCCGAAGAAGCTTCTGGTCATGGCCTCGCACGTACATCAGGAGATTGAAGACGCCGCGGGCTTCGGCTGGACCATTCCGTCCGCGACCTTCGACTGGCCGACCCTGATCGCCAACAAGGACCAGGAGATTGGGCGGCTGGAAGCGGCCTATACGTCAAACGTGGAAAAATCCGGCGCGCGTATCGTCAAGACCCGCGCGGTGTTGGAAGACGCGCACACGATCCGGCTCGGCACCGGCGAGGCTGTCAGCGCGAAACTCGTGCTGATCGCGACTGGCGGCGCGCCCAATCATGGCCAGGCCATTCCCGGCATCGAACATGTGATCTCGTCCAACGAAGCCTTTCATCTGGCCGCGCTGCCGAAGCGCATCCTGATTCAGGGCGGCGGTTATATCGCGCTGGAGTTTGCCGGCATTTTTGCGGGCCTCGGCTCCGATGTGACGGTGGTCTATCGCGGCGACAACATCCTGCGCGGCTTCGACGAAGATGTCCGCAGCCATCTGCGGGCAGAGATGGAAAAGGCCGGCATTACTATTCTCACCGGTTGCACCGTCACCAAGGTCGACAAACACGGCAAGGAATTCACCTCGCATCTGTCGAACGGTTCCAGCATCGCCTCCGACCAGGTCATGTTCGCGATCGGGCGGCATCCGAATGTCGCAGGATTGGGGCTTGAGAAAGCCGGCGTCGCCCTCAACCAGCACAATGGCGGGATCACTGTCGACGGCTCTTCGCGAACCTCGGTGCCGAACATTTTCGCGATCGGCGACGTCACCCATCGCGTCAACCTCACTCCGGTGGCGATCCGCGAAGGCCATGCCTTTGCCGATACGCAGTTCGGCAAGCGCTCGGTTCAGGTCGATCACGCCGACATTCCGACCGCCGTGTTCTCGCAGCCGGAAGTCGGCACCGTGGGATTGACCGAAGCCGAGGCCCGCGCCCAGTTCAGCCATGTCGATATCTACAAGGCGAGCTTCAGGCCGATGAAGGCCACGATGTCCGGCCGCGACACCCGCATCCTGATGAAGCTGGTGGTTGACGGCACGTCCGATCGCGTGCTCGGCTGTCACATCGTCGGCGATGGCGCCGCCGAAATCGTGCAAGTCGTCGGCATCGCGGTCAAGATGAAAGCCACCAAGGCCGATTTCGATGCCACGATGGCGCTGCATCCGACCGCCGCGGAAGAACTGGTGACGATGCGAACGCCGACCGCGCGGTATGTCCGGGAGGCGGCGGAGTAGGGACGGGATCGCTGCAAAGATCGTCGGGTGGATTAGCGAAGCGAAATCCACCAAACCCTCTCAACGCTGCTCTTTGGCGGCGGCTTACGTTGCGCCAATCCACCCTGCGGGCTGTCCAATCGAAGGAAAGAACATGAGCAACGACAATTCGCTTTCGCTACCAGAACTCAACGACCGCATCGCGGTTGTTCGCGACAATCTTCGACAGTTGGTCGAACAAGCTGCCGCATCTTCGGGCGCGCAAGATGAAGAGCGGACATCGGAGCGCATTGCTCAGCAGCAAGAGCAACTCGATAAGCTCGTCAAAGAGCGCGACGATATGTTGAAAAAGCAGGAGTGAAGAGCGAGACCTTGAGGTGCGCGTTGCCGTATGCTGCTCTTATGGGGGATATCTCCGTGCAGGTCTCGGCGGACAGGGGGCCCAAATAAAGGTAATCACACCCCAGTTGTAGGCGAGCGGCGGCAAGCTTCTTCCCTGAAGTCGCTTGAAGCTTCCGAGACTTCAGTCGCTCGCCTGCGCAAGGCGGCCTGCAGCATTAGGCTGTTGTGGAATGGGCCGGTGTGCTAATCGAGCGCATGCACGCGCCGCAGCTTTCCGTCGCAGCCCAGTCCAATTACCGCCCGGACATCGATGGGTTACGCGCGTTTGCCGTACTTTCAGTCGTGCTCTATCACGCTTTTCCGAAAGTCGTCAGTGGCGGCTTTGTAGGCGTAGACGTCTTCTTCGTCATTTCCGGGTTCCTGATCTCGAAAATACTTTTCGCTGAACTCACCGAACACCGCTTCTCGTTTACGACGTTCTACGGGCGGCGAATTCGCCGCATTTTCCCCGCACTTGCTGTTTGCTTGGCCGCCGTATTGGCTTTCGGTTTCGTCTGCTTAATGCCGTCCGAGCTGGCACAGTTGGGTAAACATGTGTTCTTCGGCGCAGCCTTCCTCTCCAACATGGTGCTCTGGAGCGAAAGCGGTTATTTCGATAACGCCGCCAGTTTAAAGCCTCTCTTGCATCTGTGGTCCCTGGGGATCGAAGAGCAGTTCTACATTCTCTGGCCGGCGTTGCTTTGGGTGGTCTTCCAGATGACGGCCAAGGTCGGAAGAGTGCTGGCAGTGCTATTCCTGGCCTCCTTCGCAATCAACATCGCGCTGTCCGTCACCAACATCGTCGATGCCTTCTACCTGCCCGTCTCACGCTTCTGGGAGCTGTTGGCCGGGGCGGGTCTAGCCGGGCGCCAGATTGCTCTTGCGCCAATCCTCCGCTCCTGGATTTCCTTTGCGGGCTTGGCGGCCCTGCTGACGTCGGCGGCGCTGTTCACACCGGGGATGCCCTTTCCTGGCTGGCCTGCTCTGCTGCCGGTGGCCGGAGCCCTGGGGCTAATCCTGGCCGGCCCTGAGGCGACGGTTAATCGAACTGTCCTATCCAAGCGCGCCATCGTTTTCGTCGGGCTGATAAGTTATCCGCTCTATATCTGGCACTGGCCCCTGATTTCTTATGCCTACATCATTCGTATGGGCGATCCGCCCACGCCTCTGATGGCCGCGGCACTTGTGGCAGCTAGTTTCCTGTTGGCTTGGGCTACCTACCATTTCATCGAATATCCCGTCCGCTTTGGGACGCGCCGTCACCGTCGCACTCAGATCGTCGCTGCTTGCATGGCGGTTCTCGGAGCCTGCGGACTGGTCGTGTGGATCAAGAGCGGCTTCCCGGAACGTTTCCCGCCTCTTCCCAGCATCGACATCCGGAAGATCGGCGACGCCAAACTCGATGCGACCTTCAAGCCTACCAAGGGCATGGAGGTATTGGTCCACGGCTGGACTTTGGTGACCCATCTGGGCAATGGCGACCGCAAAGTAGCGCTGAGTGGCGACAGCATGCTGTTTCACTACGGCCCCCGAGTGCAGCAACTGGCCGACGAAGGGGAGTTGGCTGCCAACACCTATTTCGTAACAGGCCCCAAGTGCCCTCCGGTGCCGGGCGTGATCCAGCGGGACAGATTTGCGCGTTGCGCCGATATGCCGGGGATTTTGGTCGAGTTGGTACGGCGCGAGAAGATTCAATCGGTGGTGCTGGGTGCTGCATGGTCGTCGGCTTACGGCGACGCAGACATGATGATCGAACGCGAGGGTAGGCGCGTGCCCTTAAATACAAAGGAGGGCATGGACGGCTTCTACGCCAATCTTGAAGACTATGTACGCTTGTTACAGGCCGAGGGAGCCAAGGTCTATTTGGTGCTTGGCGTCCCCATTAACCATCGCTTCAATCCCGGCCAGATGGTGAGCCGCGGTCTGACCGGCTTTCGGATCGCGCCGGACGTCGAGACGGCAGTACCCGTCGCCGAGTTGCAAGCGGTCCTTTCTGCCAGTGACGCCAAACTGCGCATCATCAGCGAGCACACCGGAGCAAGTCTGCTGGACCCCTTTCCCGACATCTGCGGCAGCGGCACCGGGTGTCTGACATTCTTCGGAGCGGGTGAGCCAAAATTTTCAGACAATATGCATTTACGCCCCGTCTTCGTGCGGGAGCATCTGCACTTTCTCGATCCCTTGTTGAAGTGACGACCCGCGCTGGCAAACCGCGCTGCGTACGCGACCTGAAGATAAAGCGGACCGGCCAACAACACCGCACGCGAGAACGTAGAAGCAATCCCGCCGACCCTCGGTCGATAGGAGCATGGCTGAGGTGACGTACTGGTTGACTCGATGAGAACAAAATGAGAACATGTGATGCCTCCAATCAACCCGGAACGCTCCCATGCCGCAAAGCGCCGCGCCATATCCACAGGCCGACGCCGACCAGCTTGAAGCGGCTGTGGACGAAGCGATTGCGGCGTGCGGTGGCGACGCGCACGCGGCGCTCAAGGCGCTGATCGTGGCGAATGAATATCTGGAATCGGAAGTCTGCGAATTGATGCAGGCTGTTTCGCGCGCGTATGTGCGGGGACGATTTCAAGCCTTACAACGGTTGATAAGTGTTGGGGTTGGGAAGGGCGCGAAGGTGATCCACAGCGCTCCAACGAATTCAGGCCGCAAGGTGGATTAGCGAAGCGTAATCCACCGCCTCCACCGCCTACAGATGAAAAAGAGGCGGGTTACGCCGGAGCCTGTCATCGGGCCGCGCTTTGCGCGGACCCGTTGAACGAACCCACCCTACGACGCGCGAAAGAGATACAATACGTTCAGCGAGAAGCTGACGGGGACGTCGGCAACGCGCGCCCCGTACCC
This sequence comes from uncultured Pseudomonadota bacterium, assembly GCA_963725555.1. GTDB lineage: Bacteria > Pseudomonadota > Alphaproteobacteria > Rhizobiales > Xanthobacteraceae > Bradyrhizobium. The sequence continues at coordinate 60,361 of CAVRYV010000021.1, forward strand.
GCCAACACGAGCGAAGCATTAGCCAGCAGGCGATTGGTCGTCAGCTTCAGGAAGTAGAACGCTATTCCGGGATTTTGATAGCAGATCTGCGCCAGTTCGGCTTCGGTGATCCAGAGAAGATCGACATCCGTCCGTGCGCGGGCGGTTTGGGTTCGTCGGTGATCGGCGGAGAACAGGCCGATCTCTCCGAACAGATCGCCCGCGTTCAGGGTGAGATCGATCGGCTCGAGATGCACATCGCCGCCAATGATCATGTAGAGCCGGTCGGCGTGGTCCCCTCTGCTGAAAATGATTTCGCCGGCTTTCAATTGCGCTTCCTTCATGAACGGCCTTAGCCAGTCCGTCGAGAGATCGCCTTTTGAAGCTGCCTCCACCCGCCGGATCAACCGCAGCATCTGGAACGCACGCCAGATATTCAGGGGCAGCAATATCCCGTGCAGAACAAGGACAGGATAAACGTTGTCGTAAAAGCCATAGACGATGAAGGCGATGTTGCTGCAAATCGCTGCGCAACGCAGAGGGATCATCGTCTTCATGCAGAATGTAGCCAGGACCAGCGCGGAAGCCAGATAGCCGGCACCTTCAATCCAGTTCATAAATTCCTCCGAGCATATTGGCTCGTTGTTTCCATGCGGCTTATGCGGCCGCTTGCGCTAGGGACTGTCGATGCCGCTGCATCGTGCAGATATCGTAACAGCTTATGATGGCCGTAGATCGGATAGTTCTCAATTTGCCGATTTGCCTGTCCAGCCCCATTTGCAAAAATATTTCGGTTCCGTTTTTACCCAAATCACCTCCATACCTGCCGCCGTCTCATCCCTCAACAAGGGGCGTTTCGCGATCGTCACGGACGTTGGGATGGGATGCGGTGGACGCGGGTGGCGCTTTTGACGAACAGCGCTGACGCGGACGGCGAAGTCGTGTGGTCCTGACGCCCCGACGCTGGCGTCAAGTCTCGCGGAGGTATCCGCGGGGCGATGGTGGCAAAAAAGCCCGGTCACCAAGGAGAGCGCGAAGGAAACCGTTAAAACCATTGCGTGCGGGAATGCCGGGTGATCCCGGTGCGCTCGTGGTGACTAACGCGCGTGCTTTCTACACTACACGCGCGGCTGCGGGTGCAACAGGCACCCGGCATTCCCCGCTCCCCGCTTGGGGTAGCGCCCGCTCCCTTTTGGGGTAGCGCCACGCCCTTTTAGGGCGAAGGAATCATGCAAAACTCGGGCGTATCGCGCCGCGGGAACGCGAGATCGTGTTCGGAATTGGAGCGATGACGGCGTGGCTCTTTGAAATTGATCGACAAGCTCTCGGCCAAGTCGTCCCTGCGAAAGCAGGGACCCATCACCCCTGGCATGGCTGGCTGCAAACAGACTTGCGCTTCATTGCCGAAACACGATTCCTCGCCGTATGGGTCCCTGCGTTCGCAGGGACGACCAAGGGGTGCCCGCGCTATCCCGTCGCCTCAAGCCATTCCGCAGCACCTCGCCACAGCGTGTCGCGATGCTCGGGGCGGAAGAAACCGAGATGGCCGATGTTGGCCGCGCCGGCTTCGGCGGGCGTGATGGTCAGGATTTCGGGTTTGGCCGAGGTAAATCCCGAACACAGAAGTTCGACCGCCGGGCGTGTCGCCCAAGGATCGTCGGCAAGGCACAGCGCGCGCATCGCGCCCTGATATTTCGGAAAATTCGGCAGGCCGCCAAGACTGGCGTCGCCAAACAGATAGCGCTCGCTCATGACCCAGCGGACCCATTGCTGAAATACGCCTTGCGGCAAATCCTCGCCGAGCCCGCTCCAGGCCGGCGCGTAGCCCATCAGCCGGGTGAGGGGCGTGCCGACGAAATTCAGCAGGGCATAGACGCGATATCGTTCCGGCGAGGCCATCAGCTTCCAGTATCCGGCTTGCGCTGCGATCAACAGCGCACGCGAGACCTCGGTATTGTTGGCAACGAGCCCGAGCGCCTGGCCGCCGAAGGAGTGGCCGACATAATTGAGCGGCAGATTTTTATAGCGCTGGCGCATCCAGGCCACCGCGGCGGTGACATCGAGGGCGGCCCAATCCGACATCGTGGCCTTGAAGCCGACCAGCGATTTGACCTGATTGTAGCCGACCAGCGATTTCTGCCTGGAGTCACCGGTGCCGCGATAATCATAGGTCAACACCGCGCATCCGCGGCCGGCGAGATAGCCGGCAAAGCCCCGATAGATTTTGCGCGGAACGGCCGTGGCCGAATTGATCAGGACGGCATGGCGCTTCGCGCCTCGCGGCAAAAACAGCGTGGCGCCCAGCAAATACCCATCGGTGGCGGGGAAATTGATGTCGTCGATGAAAACGTCGTCCAGCGCAGCCTCCGCCACAGCGATTCCCCCATGCTTTGGCAAGGGAGCCAGCAGATGCGAATTCGGCTTTTGCCGCAAGGGCTTGTCGCCAAGGAAATCCAACTGGCGGTCCGCCGGGAGCCTGTGTATAAACCGGCCCTTCGCTACCTCAGATAAGTAGCGGTTTTTGCTCAGGAGTTGACGTCATGTCCGAGCGGTGGACACCCGATAGCTGGCGCACCAAGCCGGTGCAGCAGATACCCGATTATCCCGATGCCAAGGCATTGGCCGATGTCGAGGCGCAGCTTGCGACGTTTCCGCCGCTGGTTTTTGCAGGTGAGGCCCGCAACCTGAAGAAGGCGCTGGCGCGCGTCGCCGCCGGCGAGGCCTTCCTGCTGCAGGGCGGAGATTGCGCCGAAAGCTTCGCCGAGCATGGCGCCAACAATATCCGCGATTTCTTCCGCGTGCTGCTGCAGATGGCGGTGGTGCTGACCTATGCCGGGGCGTTGCCGGTGGTAAAGGTCGGCCGTATCGCCGGACAGTTTGCCAAGCCGCGCTCCTCGCCGACCGAAACGATCGACGGCGTCGAACTGCCGAGCTACCGCGGCGATATCGTCAACGACATCGCGTTCACCGCGACATCCCGCGCCCCCGATCCGCAGCGCCAGTTGATGGCGTATCGCCAGTCGGCGGCGACGTTGAACCTGCTGCGCGCGTTCGCGACCGGCGGCTTCGCCAATCTCGGCAGCGTTCACCAGTGGATGCTGGGTTTCCTCAGGGATTCCCCGCAGTCCCGCCGTTACAAGGAGTTGGCCGATCGGATCTCGGACGCGCTGAATTTCATGCGCGCCTGCGGCCTCGATCTCGAAAGCCATCCCGAGCTGCGCGCCACCGATATCTACACCAGCCACGAGGCGCTGCTGCTCGGCTACGAGCAGGCCTTCACCCGGGTCGATTCCACGACCGGCGACTGGTACGCGACCTCGGGGCACATGATCTGGATCGGCGATCGCACCCGCCAGCTCGATCACGGTCATGTCGAATATTTCCGCGGCATCAAGAACCCGATCGGATTGAAATGCGGTCCCTCGCTCAAGCCGGACGAGTTGTTGCGGCTGGTCGATGTGCTCAATCCCGACAATGAGCCTGGACGCCTGACGCTCATCAACCGCTTCGGATCGGACAAGATCGGCGATCATCTGCCGCAATTGATCCGCGCCGTGCAGCGCGAAGGCCGCACCGTGGTCTGGTCCTGCGACCCGATGCACGGCAATACCATCGCCTCGAACAGCGGCTACAAGACCCGTCCGTTCGATCGCATTCTGTCGGAGGTGAAGTCGTTCTTCACCATCCACGCGGCGGAGGGGACCCATGCCGGCGGGGTGCATCTGGAAATGACCGGTCAGGACGTGACCGAATGCATCGGCGGCGCGCGCGCCATCACCTATGAGGATCTCAGCGACCGCTATCACACCGTCTGCGATCCCCGTCTGAATGCCGAGCAATCGATCGACATGGCGTTCCTGATCGCGGAATTGCTCAAACAAGACCACGGCAGCAAGGTGAAGCCGATGCCGGTCGCGGCGGGGCTTTGAATTGATGCGGCTCTGGCGGGCGACGATCAATACGCGCAACGGCCTCGCCTTTGCCATCCGTTCCGAACAGGCCGTTCGCGAGGAACTGATCGCATTGGCGCTGGCGCTGCCGCTGGCATGGGTGGTCGGCGCGACCGTCATGCGCCGGGTCGAGCTGGTCGCCGCCGTCGCGCTGGTGCTGGTGGTCGAATTGCTCAATACCGCGATCGAGAAGCTTTCCGACCGGCTGACCACCGATCATGATCCGCAGATCGGCCGGGTCAAGGATATGGGCTCCGCGGCGGTGGGGGTCGCGCTGGTCATGGCGGGGCTGTTCTGGTTGTGCGCCATCGCCGAACGCATAGGCGTGATCTGAGCATGCAATTGCAGTTTGTCCGCACGCAAGGCACCATCGCTTCATGACCGAACGCGCCGCTCAGTTTACGATCACGCTGGCCCAGTTGAATCCGACGGTGGGCGATGTCACCGGCAATGCCGCCAAGGCGCGCGCCGCGCGGGCGCAGGCGCGGGCCGACGGCGCCGATCTCGTGGTGTTGCCCGAATTATTCATTGCCGGCTATCCGCCGGAAGATTTGGTTTTGAAGCCCGCGTTTCAGTCGGCCTGCCGTACCGCCATCGAAGAGCTCGCGCGCGAAACCGCCGATGGTGGCCCGGCGATGCTGATCGGCAGTCCCTGGGTCGAGGATGGCAAACTCTATAATGCCTGCGCGCTGCTGGACGGCGGGCGTATCGCGACCATTCGTTTCAAGGCGAACCTGCCGAATTATGGCGTCTTCGATGAAAAGCGCCTGTTCGCGCGCGGGCCTGCTGCCGGACCGGTGACCATCCGCGGCATCCGGGTCGGCGTTCCCATTTGCGAGGATATCTGGCTCGAGGAGTCTGAAGAGTACGAAAACGTGGTCGAATGTCTCGCGGAGACCGGCGCCGAAATCCTGATCGTGCCGAACGGCTCGCCTTATGCGCGCGACAAAGGCGATTTGAGGCTGTCGATCGCGGTGGCGCGCGTCACCGAGAGCGGGCTGCCGCTGATCTATCTCAATGAAGTCGGCGGCCAGGACGAGCTGGTGTTCGATGGCGCTTCGTTTGCATTGAACGCCGATCTCACGGTGGCGGCGCAATTGCCGGCTTTCAAAGAAAGCATCACGACGTTGCGCTGGAACAAGACTGAATCCGGCTGGCGTTGCTCGGGGCCGGTCGCACCGGTGCTCGATGGCGACAAGGGCGATTATGCCGCGTGCGTGCTAGGTCTGCGCGACTATGTCGGAAAGAACGGATTTCCCGGCGTGCTGCTGGGCGTATCCGGCGGTATCGACTCGGCGCTGTGCGCGGCAATCGCGGTCGATGCGCTGGGAGCCGAGCGCGTCCGCGGCGTGATGCTGCCGTTTCGCTTTACGGCGCAGGTCTCGCTCGATGACGCCGCTAAGCTCGCAAACGCCCTCGGCATCCGCTACGAGGTGCTGCCGATTGCGCAAGCCGTCAACGGCTTCGAAGCGATCCTGTCCGAACCGTTCGCGGGCCTGCCGCGCGACATCACCGAAGAGAATCTGCAGGCGCGGGCGCGCGGCACGCTGTTGATGGCGATCTCCAACAAGACCGGCGCAATGGTGGTCACCACCGGCAACAAGTCGGAAATGTCGGTGGGATACGCCACGCTCTATGGCGACATGAACGGCGGCTTCAACCCGATCAAGGATATCTACAAGACCGAGGTGTTCCGGCTCTCCAGCTTGCGCAATTCGTGGAAGCCGGACGGCGCGCTCGGTCCGTCGGGCGAAGTCATTCCGGTGAATATCATCACGCGGCCGCCGACCGCGGAGCTGCGCGAAAACCAGACCGATCAGGATTTGTTGCCGCCTTACGATATGCTCGATGCGATTCTGGAACGGCTGGTCGAGCGTGAAGAACCGCTAGCGTCGATCGTTGCGGCGGGGTTCGATCGTGAGGTGGTGGCGCGGATCGATCGGCTGCTCAATATCGCCGAATATAAGCGGCGGCAGGCGGCGCCGGGCGTCAAGGTCACCCGCCGGAATTTTGGGCGCGACCGCCGCTATCCGATCACCAACAGATTTCGCGATACCGGCGAGGCGCTGCCCGAACCCGACGACAGGCTGGTGTCGCGTGCAAGCCGGGGTTCGGCAGAGGCGTTTGACGGATAGTCTCGGCGGGTTTTTCAGCGAAGTCTTATCGCGCGGGGATAAAGGTCGGGCCGACCGACCGGATCGGCTTGTTCGACGGGGCGGCGTTCGGTGATGCGGCCGCGGTGCTTGCCGGATCATTAGGCACCGATCCGTTGGTCGCCGTCGTCCCTGTTGCAGCGGGCCCCTTTTTGGTGGCGGCTGGAGCCGTTTTCGTCGGCGCTTGCGACATCTTCTTGGCGCCCTCCTCGGTGACGATGATGTCGCCCTGTTGTTGGGCGGCGGTTGTATCGTCGATGCTTTTCAGTGCATCGGCCCAGGTCTGTCCGGCCGCCTTGCATGAACAGGTTGGATTGAACTCCTGACGGTAATGAAACGCGTTCGGGGACGACGAATAGGGCTGTCCGTTGATCGACACCGCCTGGCTGATGTCTTCGCCGGGATTGCGATAGGCAAAAAGAGTGGCCTCCACCGCCGGGCAGAGATTTTTGCAGGTTTTTTCGTCGTCTGGGAACCGGGCGGGCACGGTGGCGAACGAAATCGGAAAATAAAAGCCGTCGCAGGTACGCACACAGACCGTGCGGTAGGTTCCGGACTGCGGACCCAAATCGGCACTGGGGACGGCCGGATTGACGTTGCCCGGATTGTTATTGCCGAACAGATTGTCGAGAAAATTGCCCTGGCCTCGCAGCGCGTTGGCATATTGCGGGCCGCAATTATTTTGTGCCAGCGCCAGCAAGACCGAGCGGCGCTGATTGTCGCGGTCGGCGCCGCCGAAACCGTTGCCACGCAGCCGCTCGAGGCTGGTGGTGATTTGATCCAGATTCGCCCGCATCTGCTGTATCTGGTTATTGACCGGACCACATTGGGCCGATTGGCCGTTGAACAGCGAGAAAAATCCGGAACTGTCGCAGCCCATGCGCCTGGCTTGCGACGTTACACGCTCGAGTTCGCCCTGCTGCCTGGCTGCGGCATCCTGGTAGCGGCGTATCTGTTCATCCTTGGCCGGATCGTCGCTGCCGCCGCGGTCGACCGTCGCCAATTGCGCTTCCAGTCGCGGGCATACCGGGTTGACGGGCGCGCCCTGCGATGGCGGCGGCCCAGCGGGATTCGTTTGCGCCGAGGCGTCAGCGCTCAGCGCGACGCTGCCGAGCAGGGCAGCGCAGACCAGCATCGATCTGGAGAGAAGGGTGATCAGTGTTTCAGGCATATCCGGCCATTAGGGACGATTCCGCGCGGTGAATGAAAGGCGCGGCCAGCGGGGCTTCACATAGCCGCTTCTGGGGGCAGCGTCACGTCGTTTCCGGGGCGCCGGTGTGGCAGGAAAACCCAGAGATTTCCGCGCCGACCGGCGGGTTTAGCGTTGGCAGGTAATGGCAATATATTCGTTGCAACCGCCGTGGGTGCAATGGACCCCGGCAGCCTTGGGGACCGACCCGGTTATTTCGTCCGGATCGACACGCCGATAGGAGGAAGCCTCGGCAAAATCGCGCGACTGGCAATAGGAGCGGGCGGCATGCGCCCCGCATTTTGCGCCTTGGGCGAGACATTGGTCGACGCCGTAACCGTCGGCCTGGTTTTCAATGATGAAAACGCGGCTGTCGGCCGACGCAGCCGACGCGGCGAGGAGGAACGCCCAGGCCAAAAGCGCTGTTATGGATCGCATGCTGCACCGGTGAAGGAGAGGATTTCCCCTCCATTCGATAAGCCCAAAACATTAATAATGATTAACCATGTCCGGCGGGGCGGATTCATGGCCAAAATCGGCGCCTGGGAACTTGACGCCGTCCCCTGGGCTGGCCCATGGTGGCCCCATGAACGGTTTCCTCGCCATTTGTGGCATTTGCCGCGAGATTACAAGCTAGCGATTCGCTGGCTGAGGCCGTCTTTTCTCACCCGAGATCACTGGACGCCCGGCCGCAAGGGACGGGATATCCATGGAATTACTGCTCTACGATACTTTGACCAGGGAAAAGCGCGCCTTCGTGCCGCTCGATCCGGATAATGTGCGCCTGTATGTGTGCGGGCCGACCGTTTACGACTTCGCCCATATCGGCAACGCCCGCCCGGTGATCGTGTTCGATGTGCTGTTCCGGCTGCTGCGTCATCTCTATGGCGAGGCCCACGTCACCTATGTCCGCAACATCACCGATGTCGATGACAAGATCAACGATCGCGCGGCGCGGGATTTCCCCGGGCTGCCGCTGAACGACGCGATCCGCAAGGTCACCGAGAAGACCGCCAGCCAGTTCCATGCAGATGTGGCGGCGCTCGGTTGCCTGCCGCCGACATTCGAGCCACGCGCGACCGATTTCGTGCTGCCGCGCGCCGATGGCAGGACTGATATGGTAACGCTGATCAAGCAACTGATCGCCCGCGGCCATGCCTATGAAGCCGGCGGCGAAGTTCTATTCGATACCGCGTCGATGCCCGATTACGGTGCGTTGTCTGGCCGCAAGCTCGACGAGCAGCAGGCCGGCGCGCGCATCGCGGTCGATGCGCACAAAAAACACCCGACTGATTTTGTGCTTTGGAAGCAATCGTCCAACGATGAGCCGGGATGGGAAAGTCCGTGGGGTAGGGGGCGTCCGGGCTGGCACATCGAATGCTCGGCGATGAGTGCGGCCTATCTCGGGGACGTGTTCGACATTCATGGCGGCGGGCTCGATCTGATCTTCCCGCATCACGAAAACGAACTCGCGCAATCGCGTTGCGCGCACGGCAGCTCCGTGATGGCGAACTACTGGATGCACAACGGCTTCCTGCAGGTCGAAGGCGCCAAGATGTCGAAGTCGGACGGTAATTTCGTGACGATCAGCGAGGCGTTGAAGGATTGGCCGGGCGAAGTGCTGCGCCTGAACATGCTCAAAACGCATTATCGCTCGCCGATCGACTGGACGCTGAGAGGATTGGAAGAAAGCGCGAAGACGCTCGACGACTGGTATGGCATTGCTGCAGAAGTCAAAGGCGAACGGCCTTCGGTCGCGGTTATCGAAGCACTGTCAGACGACCTGAACACGCCACAGATGGTTACTTCGCTCCATGGGTTACGAAATAGTAGCGCTTCCGGGAACGAACGAGATTGCAGCGAGTTCGCGGCTTCCTTGCGGCTTCTCGGTTTCTTGTCCGAGAGTGCGGCGGACTGGAACGGCCGAAAACAGCAAGAGAGTGGTATCGATGCCAAGCAAATCGACGATCTGATTTCCTCCCGTGCTGCTGCCCGAGCACGCAAGGACTTCAGGGAATCCGACCGCATCCGCGATGAACTCGCGGCGATGGGCGTCGTGATCAAGGACTCCAAAGAAGGCACCACCTGGGAGATCGCGCGATGAGCCTCCTGGTGCCGAAATTGTGGGAGCTTGGTGAAGCGATGGGACAGGCGCTGCCTAAACCTGCGTTGCGGCCGTTCCTCGCCGCGGATACGCCTATTCTGGCGGCGATCTTCGTTGCGGCGATCGAGGAATTGACCGGCGAAGATTACAGCGAGGCGCAGCAGGAAGCGTGGGCCAGCGCGGTCGATGACGAAGAACAGTTCGCCAAGCGACTGGCCTCCGAACTGACGCTGATCGCCACCCTGCAGAACTCTCCGGTGGGATTTGCCTCGCTGAAAGGCGCTGATCATATCGACATGCTCTACGTCCATCCCGGTGCTACCGGCCAGGGCGTGGCGTCGATGTTGTGCGAGGCGCTGGAAAAGCTCGCCGGCGGACGCGGCGCCAAGAGTCTCACCGTCGACGCCAGCGACAATGCCGAGGGTTTTTTCCTCAAGCGCGGATATGTCGGCAAGCAGCGCAACACCGTCACGATCAATGGCGAATGGCTTGCCAACACCACGATGCAGAAGACGTTTGCCAGCGACGCGCCACCGGGAGCTTCGACATGAGCCGCGAACGCCTTTATTTATTCGACACCACGTTGCGTGACGGAGCGCAGACCAATGGCGTCGATTTCACGCTGCACGACAAGCAGCTGATCGCGCAGATGCTGGACGATCTTGGCATCGATTATGTCGAGGGCGGTTATCCCGGCGCCAATCCTACCGATACCGAATTCTTTGCGACCAAACCGAAGTTCGATCACGCCAGCTTCACGGCGTTCGGCATGACCCGGCGGCCCGGCCGCTCCGCCTCGAACGATCCCGGTCTGGCGGCGCTGCTGGAAGCCAAAGCCGACGCCATCTGCTTTGTCGCGAAATCGTCGGCCTATCAGGTGCGCGTCGCACTGGAGACCACCAATGAGGAAAATCTCGCCTCGATCCGGGACAGCGTAGGGGCCGCGAAGGCCGCCGGCCGCGAGGTGATGCTCGACTGCGAGCATTTCTTCGACGGCTACAAGGAGAATCCGGAATTCGCGCTGGCCTGCGCCAAAGCCGCCTACGAGTTCGGCGCGCGCTGGGTGGTGTTGTGCGACACCAATGGCGGCACCATGCCGCACGAGGTCGAGACCATCGTCAAAGAGGTGGTGAAGCATATTCCCGGCGATCACGTCGGCATTCACGCCCATAACGACACCGATCAGGCGGTCGCCAATTCGCTGGCCGCGGTGCGCGCCGGCGTTCGCCAAATCCAGGGCACGCTCAACGGTCTCGGCGAACGCTGCGGCAACGCCAATCTGTGTTCGCTGATCCCGACCCTGCGGCTCAAACGCGAATTTGCCGATGCCTTCGAGATCGCGGTGTCGCCGGACAAAATGGCGACCTTGATGAAGGTCTCGCGGACGCTGGACGATATGCTCAATCGAGCGCCGAACCGACACGCGCCCTATGTCGGCGAAAGCGCCTTCGTGACCAAGACCGGCATTCATGCTTCCGCGGTCCTCAAGGATCCGCAGACTTACGAACATGTCTTGCCGGAGACGGTAGGAAATCATCGCAAGGTGCTGGTATCGGACCAGGCCGGGCGTTCGAACGTCATCGCGGAACTCGATCGCGCCGGCATTACCTACGACAAGAACGATCCAAAACTGGTTCGTCTCGTCGAGGAATTGAAGGAGCGCGAGGCCGCCGGCTATGCCTACGAGTCCGCCAACGCGTCGTTCGATCTTCTGGCGCGGCGCACATTGGGCCGGGTTCCGGAATATTTCCGGGTCGAGCAATTCGATGTCAATGTCGAGCAGCGCTACAACGCCAACGGCCAGCGCGTGACTGTGGCGATGGCGGTGGTGAAGGTCGACGTCGCCGGCGAGCGATTGATTTCGGCAGCCGAGGGCAATGGTCCGGTCAATGCGCTCGACGTGGCTTTGCGCAAGGATCTCGGTAAATACCAGGGGTTCATCGAAGGCCTGAAGCTGATCGACTACCGCGTGCGTATCCTCAATGGCGGCACCGAAGCGGTGACGCGGGTGCTGATCGAGAGTGAGGACGAGGCGGGCGAGCGCTGGACCACGATCGGCGTTTCGCCCAATATCATCGACGCATCGTTTCAGGCGCTGATGGATTCGGTGGTCTACAAGCTGGTGAAGTCCGGCGCGCCGGTGTGAGGGCGTGACGAATTGTCGTTGACGTCATTGCGAGCCAGCGGGTCGCGCGAATGCGCGCCCGATGATAAACTCCGCGAAGCAATCCATAAAGCGAACCGTACGTCGCTCTGGATTGCTTCGTCGCAAGTGCTCCTCGCCATGACGGTGAGAAGCGAGGGACTTTCCATGATCGATCATGTGTCCGTCGGCGCGAGTGACCTCGAACGCGCGGCGCGGTTTTATGAGCCTGTGCTGGCCGCAGTTGGGCTTTCGCGGCTGGTCACGCGCCCGGCGACGATCGGTTTCGGCAAGAACTACCCTGAGTTCTGGATCAATCTTCGCGCCGATATGGCGGCGGTTGAGCCGGGGAGCGGCGTCCATATCTGCCTTCGCGCAAAATCAACTGGGGAGGTCGACGCCTTCCATGCAGCGGCGCTGAAAGCCGGAGGCCGCTCCGACGGCGCGCCGGGCCTGCGCCCGCATGATCGGGTGCGTTACTACGCAGCTTTCATTGTCGATCCAGATGGCAACCGGATCGAGGCGGTGACATTTCCACCGGACGATGCCGAAGCCGCGCGGTAGGCTGCTGTAGGCTAGAGTCTATTAAAGCCGGCGAGCCATTTCGGGCGCCAGCTGCTTGGTGCTATCCGACGCGCGGGCCGCGGCGGCTCGCAGCCGCGGCAGGATATCCTCGACCCGTTCCGCCTTGAGAATTTCGACCGCCAGGGTCGGTCGGATGAATTCTGTCGCGCGCATATGCGTGAACAGCGCCAGCAATGGTTCCCAGAAATCATCGATATTGGCGAGCAGGATCGGTTTGGAATGGCGGCCAAGTTGCTGCCAGGTAAGTTGCTCGACCAGTTCCTCCAGCGTGCCGATTCCGCCGGGAAGTGCAACGAAAGCGTCGGAACGCTCGAACATCAGCCGCTTGCGTTCGTGCATGTCAGGAGTGACGATCAGTTCCTGAATGCGCGTCAGGGCGTTCTCGCGGGTGGTGAGAAAGTCGGGGATGATACCTGTGACCGAGCCGCCGTGATCGAGCACCGATGTCGCCACGGCGCCCATCAGCCCGATCGAGCCGCCGCCATAGACAAGGCGGATACCGTTCTCGGCGAGGGCCTTTCCTAAAGCAATGGCGGCTTCGACAAAGAGGGGGTTGGTGCCAGGGCCGGAGCCGCAATAGACACAGACGGTTTTGATCGTGCTCATGCTCGGCATGTGGCACTGCAGCGTAAAGTCGTCAAGCCTGACGATTGGGCAAGGAGGATAAATCTACCCGCAAATGCGGGCAAATCGCGAAAGAATTGCTTCACAGGCGTGCATGCGGCGTTCGAACGCTCTATATGACAGGCAGAATGAAGATCACCAGAAAACCCGCGCGCGACGATGAACCGGTGCGCCCTTTTTGCTCCAGGCGCTTAATTGATGGCCCATACTAATTCGTCCCAGGACGCCGGGGAAGCGCGGCCTGCCTCCGACAAATCCATCGAACAGGCGACCCTGATCCGGACGCTCGTGCATCTGTGGCCGTATATCTGGCCCAGCGACCGCGCCGACCTCAAGATGCGCGTGGTCTGGTCGATGGTGCTGCTGCTGATCGCCAAGCTGACGACGCTCGCGGTGCCGTTCACCTTCAAATGGGCGATCGACGCGCTGACCGGAGCGGATACCGCGCCAGTGCAGTCGTCGAACTGGAAGGTGTGGCTGATCGCCTCGCCGTTGATCATGACCTTGAGCTACGGCGGCATGCGGATCGTGATGGCGGTCCTGACCCAATGGCGCGACGGGATCTTCGCCAGAGTAGCGATGCACGCGGTGCGCAAGCTCGCTTACCTCACCTTTGTCCACATGCATGAATTGTCGCTGCGCTTTCATCTGGAGCGGAAGACCGGAGGCCTGACGCGGGTACTGGAACGCGGCCGGCTCGGCATCGAAGTCATTGTGCGGATGGTGATTCTTCAGCTCGCTCCGACGGTCGTCGAAGTCTCGCTGCTGATGGGCGTGTTGCTATGGCAGTTTGACTGGCGCTACGTGCTGGTCACGATGATCACCGTCGTGATCTTCATGTATTACACCTACATCGCGACCGAATGGCGGATCGAGATTCGCCGCAAGATGAACGATTCCGACACCGAGGCGAACACCAAGGCGATCAATTCGCTGCTGAATTACGAGACCGTCAAATATTTCAATTCCGAACACCGCGAGGCCACGCGCTACGACCGCTCGATGGAGCGCTACGAGCGCGCCAGCGTAAAGACTTATACGTCGCTCGCAGTGCTCAATACCGGGCAGGCGATCATTTTCACCGCCGGTCTTACGGCGACGATGCTGATGTGCGCGATCGGCGTACGCAGCGGGAAGAACACCGTCGGCGATTTTGTCATGGTCAACGCCATGATGATCCAGCTCTACCAGCCGCTCAATTTCATGGGAATGGTCTATCGCGAGATCAAGCAGGCGGTCATCGACATCGAGAAGATGTTCGGCGTTTTGTCGCGTACCCAGGAGGTCAAGGATATTCCTGGCGCGCGGCCGTTGGTCGTGACGTCAGGCCATGTGCGCTTCGACGACGTGCGGTTCTCCTACGATCCCGAGCGCCCGATCCTCAAAGGTCTCAGTTTCGAGGTGCCTGCCGGCAAGACGGTCGCGATCGTCGGTCCGTCCGGCGCCGGCAAATCGACTATCTCGCGGCTGCTGTTTCGCCTGTATGACGTCTCGGGCGGCAAGATCCTGATCGACGGCCAGGATATCCGAAACGTGACGCAGGATTCGCTGCGGGCATCGATCGGCATGGTGCCGCAGGATACCGTGTTGTTCAACGATACCATCCGCTACAATATTCGTTACGGCCGCTGGGACGCGACCGATGCCGAAGTGGAACAGGCCGCGCAGCTGGCTCAAATCGATGGTTTCATTCGAACGTCGCCGATGGGGTATGAAACCCAGGTTGGAGAGCGCGGGCTAAAATTATCCGGGGGTGAAAAACAGCGCGTGGCGATCGCGCGCACGGTTCTCAAGGCGCCGCCCATTCTGCTGCTCGATGAGGCAACCTCGGCGCTCGACAGCCACACCGAACAGGAAATCCAGGATGCTCTGGAGCGGGTGTCGCGCAACCGCACCTCGCTGGTGATCGCGCACCGGCTGTCTACGATCGTGGGCGCGGATGAGATTATCGTCCTTGATCAGGGTCGTATCGCTGAGCGTGGCACGCACTCCCAGCTTTTGGCAACAAGCGGGCTTTATGCCAGTATGTGGAACAGGCAGCGTGAGGCTCAAGAGGCGCGAGAGAAGCTGGCGCGGATTGCCGACGAGAACGAAGCACCGAACCGGGTGCCGCCGCCGGTCGATGATGCGCTTGCGACCCCGGCCGCCGCTGAGTGACCAACGTGCAATCCCTTTCTTCTCCCGCTTCGGGAGAAGAGACAACAGATTAGTGAACCTTCATGTCCCTCGCCAATTCCATCCGCGCGCAAATTCCGCCGATCCATTCGGAAGGCTATCCGTTTATCGGCGGCTTTGCGCTTGCGAGTCTCATTCTGTTCTGGATCTGGACGCCGCTTGGCTGGATCGGCACATTGTTGACGATCTGGTGCGCGCTGTTTTTTCGCGACCCGGTGCGGGTCACGCCGGTGCGGGAAGGTCTCGTCGTGGCGCCGGCCGACGGACGCGTCTCGATGGTGACGCAGGTGATGCCGCCGGCCGAACTGGGTCTCGGCGACACGCCGCTGCCGCGTATTTCGATATTCATGAGCGTGTTCAATTGCCACGTCAACCGCAGTCCGGTCGCAGGACGGATCGATCGGATCGCCTATCGGCCGGGTACCTTCATCAATGCTGAACTTGACAAGGCGAGTGAGGACAACGAGCGCAATTCGCTGGTAATCTCCACGCCCGATGGCCGTATCGGCGTGATCCAGATCGCAGGGCTGGTCGCGCGCCGGATTGTTTCTTTCGTTCGCGAAGGGCAGACGATCGGCGCAGGCGAGCGGTTCGGACTGATACGATTCGGATCGCGTCTCGATGTCTACCTGCCCGAAGGCACCAGATCGCTGGTCTCCGAGGGTCAGACCGCGGTGGCCGGGGAGACCATTCTGGCCGATTTCAGGCTTTCCGACGCCGGTCGGACCTATCGCGCCGATTAACCATTGGAGCCGTCAGGCTGGCCGCCTGACCGCCGCAATGGCGGAGCGAGCCGGTGCTTGCTATATGTGTGCGAGCCATGCAGCCGCCTTTTGATCCGAAATACCCGGAAATGCGCCGTCGCCGGTTTCGCCCCATACCGGTGCGGATGCTGGTGCCCAACGTAATCACCTTGCTTGCGATCTGCGCAGGCTTGACGGCGATCCGGCTGTCCACCGAGGGACGAATGGAACTGGCGGTCGCGGCAATTGTGTTCGCGGCTGTACTTGATGGCGTGGACGGCCGCGTGGCGCGCATGATCAAGGGCCAGTCGAAATTCGGTGCCGAACTCGACAGCCTCGCCGATTTCGTCAATTTCGGTGTCGCGCCGGGGCTGATCCTGTATTTCTGGCAGCTCCATGACCTGAACAATGGCGGCTGGATCGCGTCGATGGTTTTCGCGATCAGCGGCGGCTTGCGGCTCGCACGGTTCAACGCGACCATGGACGATCCGAACAAGCCTCCGTTTGCGGCGAACTTCTTCACCGGCGTTCCCGCACCGGCTGGCGCGATCACGGTGCTGCTGCCGATCTACCTCGCATTTGTCGGCATTCCGAAACCTCCGGCGTCCTTGACCGCGCTTTATACGTTGGCGATTGCATTCCTGATGATCTCGCGCCTGCCGGTATTTTCCGGCAAGACCGTGCGCATGCGGGTGCCGCCAGAGATGGTGTTGCCGGTTTTCGTCTCCGTGGTTTTCTTCATCGCGCTGCTGATCAGTTATCCCTGGTACATTCTTTCGGCGGGCTCGGTGCTTTTCCTTTTGAGCCTGCCCGCGGGATGGAAGTCTTATCGCGACCATGAGCGAAAGGCCGCGACGCCGACCGTAACGCCAGCCGGTGTCACCCCCTCGGATTCCACGCCACCTTTTGCTTCGTCTGCCACCGAGCCCGATCAGGACGACCGGCCGGCCCGGCTGAACTGAGCGACCTGACGAGGCGACGACTTCATTTCGACGTTGGCCCTCCGCCATGAGCGACTGTGGAGCGCGAACGTCAGTCCGGAAAAATCCGGTTCCATTTTGCCGATCGCGCTGTTGTCGGGTATATGCCTGATCAATGCGCGGCCTTCACAATTTGGCCGGCCCAGTAAATCTGGAGAAAACGCTCGTGCCGAACCCCACACCACTGCCTGCTGTGCTCCTCGAAGCCTTGGCGCGCCATGATACGCCGACGATCTGCAACGCGCTGGAGATCGTCGCGCCGGCGCGGCGCCTTGTCGGCTATACGACGAAGCCGCTGGTGTGTCCTTTTCCGGATTTGCCGCCGATGGTCGGCTTTGCTCGAACCGCGACGATCCGCTCGGCTGCCGCGTCCGGCCTTCCGGCAGCCGAACAGCAGGCGCGGCGCCTTGCCTATTACGAATATGTCGGCACCGGACAGGGCCCGCGCATCAGCGTTATTCAGGATGTCGACGGCGCCGATGCCGGATTCGGCGCGTTCTGGGGCGAAGTTCAAAGCGCGGTCCACAAGGCGCTCGGTTGCCTCGGCGTCATCACGGATGGGTCGATCCGCGACATTCCGCAATGGGCGCCAGGCTTCCAGGCCCTTGCGGGCTCGATCGGTCCGTCTCATGCCTATGTCCACGCCGATAGTTTTGGCGGCGAAGTTCGCGTGGCCGGAATGACGGTGAGCTCCGGCGACCTCATTCATGCCGATCGTCACGGCGCCGTGGTCATCCCGCTCGATGTCGCCGCGAAACTGCCCGACGCGGCCGAGCTGTGTGGCCGTCGCGAGACGCCCATTCTGGAAATCGCGCGCAGCCCGTCATTTACGCTTGAAAAGCTGCGGGAAGCACTGGCCCGATCGGCTGAGATCCACTGACGATATTGGAGCGCACAGCGATGGACATGGCTGGCAAGACGGTGTTGATCACGGGCTCGACTGACGGCGTCGGCCGCTATGTCGCCGCCAAGCTCGCGGCGGCCGGAGCTAATGTCCTGATCCATGGCCGCGACGAGGCCCGCGCAACAACCCTCGCCGATGAAATACGCCGCCAAGGGCATGGAAAGGCAACTTGCTATCTGGCTGATTTGTCGTCGCTCGCCGCCGCGCGGAAGCTCGCCAAAACGGTGATCGCCGAACACAAGCGGCTCGACCTCTTCATCAGCAATGCCGGTATCGGATCGCTGACGCGCGGTTCTGAACAACGCCAGATCAGCGCCGACGGCCATGAGCTCCGGCTTGCCGTCAACTACCTGTCCGGATTTCTGCTCGCTCGGCTGTTGCTTTCCTTGCTAAAGGCCGGCGCGCCGTCGCGTATCGTAAACGTCGCTTCGCTCGGTCAGCATCCGCTCGACTTCGATGACCTCATGCTGACCAGAGGCTATACCGGGTCACGCGCCTATGCGCAAAGCAAGCTCGCTCAGATCATGTTGACCATCGACCTGGCCCAAGAACTTCAAGGCTCGGGCGTGACTGTGAATGCACTGCATCCTGCCACCTATATGAACACCACGATGGTGCGAGAGGGCGGCATTACGCCGATCAGCACGGTCGAGCAGGGCGGCGAAGCTATCTTGCATCTCGCAGTTGGCGACGACATGTCTGGCAAGACCGGACTGTTCTTCAACGGCATGCAGCAGTCCAAAGCCAATCCCCAAGCCTATGATGGAGCCGCCCGCCAGCGATTGCGGACGCTGAGCCTCCAGCTAACGGATCTTTCGGCTGCCTGATGCGACCAGCGAGTCGGTGCGACGTTTCTCTGGACGGCGCTTGTTGCGTTGCCGCCGCGGCCGCCGTCTGCGTCCCGGTTCCACGTGGAGAATAGCCTTCTCTTTGCGGTGAAAAAAATGAAATGGACGATTTAGGAAGAAGCGATAGCTTGCTCTTCATTGCAGTGAGCGGCGAGATGTCGAACGATAAGCCCAGGGAAGTGAAACGCGTGGCAACATCGGAGTTGCGCCTGCCTCGACCCGCGAAGGCGGTTGCGACCAGGCCGGTCGAAGACGTGGATCGACCGCGACTTCCAGCGGATCGGGTTCGTTTGCTTGGCGAACGCCGCGCAATCGGAAAAAATGACGCTCTGCTTGAGACATTCACGCTGCCGCTGGAGGCGGCGCGTCTCACGGTCCGTGACGTCATCAATGATATGGCGCAGCGCGGGTATCAGAAAATCGTCGATCGCTGGAGACAGCTCCCCGACGGGCAGATCGAATTCACCGTCCGTCACCTGCCATTTGGGGAATAGGGGACGAGCGGTTTTTCCAAGGATGTCACGATCGATCGTGGAGGCTTGAACAATGCTCGACATTGCCGAACGCACCCGGACAATCGTGGTTCAGCAATTGTTTGTTGATCCCGATGAGGTGGTCGACGACGCAAGCTTCATCGATGATCTCGGCGCCGATAGTCTCGATATGGTCGAATTGACAATCAAATTCGAACGGGAGTTTGGTTTTGAGATTTCCGACGATGCCGCGGAATCCATCCTTACCGTCGGCGCTGCCGTTAAATTCCTCCAAAAGAATGCGCTCACCTAAGCTGCGCCCGATTGCATCGACCTGGCAATCCGAAACAGGGGCCAGCTCCGGCAGACGATTCCAGTAACGTCTGCCGAACCTGGGGCCGTCCGCTGGTTCAAGCCGCGGACGCGAGCCTTCCTGCCACGGCAAGTCCATGCTCAAGATCGGCGATAATGTCGTCGATGTGCTCGATGCCGACGGAAAGCCGGACGTACCCGTCCGAAACGCCGGTGGCCAATTGGTCTTCGAGCGAGAGCTGGGAATGAGTTGTCGTAGCCGGATGGATCGCCAGGCTGCGTGTGTCACCGATATTGGCGACGTGATAAAAAAGCTGCAGCGCGTCGATAAATCTGCGGCCCGCTTCCCGGCCGCCGGCCAATTCGAACCCGACCAGGCCGCCATACTTGCCCTTCAGGTATTTGTCAGCACGCGTGCGCTGGACCCCGCTTTGCTTGGAAGGGTGGATCACGCGGACGACCTCAGGCCGTTTAGCGAGAAAGTCCGCTACCGACTGCGTATTCTGCACATGGCGCTCGATCCGCAAAGGTAGCGTTTCTAGACCCTGAATGATCTGGAACGCATTGAACGGCGACAGCGCCGAGCCGATGTCGCGCAGCAGGGTGGTGCGCGCCTTGATGATGTATGCGATCGGTCCCAGCGGTTTGACTGCCTCGACCCATACCGCGCCGTGATAACTGGGGTCCGGTGTGTTCAGCGCCGGCTGGCGCTTCGGAAAAGCCTCCCAGTCGAAATTGCCACCGTCGACGATGAGGCCGCCGATCGAGGTGCCGTGACCGCCGAGATACTTGGTCGCGGAATACACGACAATCGCCGCGCCATGCTCGAACGGACGCACCAGCAGGGGCGTCGCGGTATTGTCGACGATCAAGGGGATGCCGAGCTTTCGCCCGATCTCGGCGACCTCACTAATCGGGAATACCGCCAGCTTCGGATTGGGCAGCGTCTCCGCGTAATAGGCCCGCGTCCGGTCGTCGGTTGCCTTGGCGAAATTGTTCGGGTCCGACGGGTCGACGAAACGGACTTCGATGCCCTGGTCCTTCAAGGTGTTGGCGAACAAATTCCAGGTACCGCCATAAAGATCGGTGGAGCTGACAATATTGTCGCCGACACGCGCGAGGTTTTGAATTGCGAAGGCCGACGCGGCTTGCCCGGACGAAACTGCGAGCGCCGCAACGCCACCTTCCAGCGCCGCAATGCGTTGTTCCAGAACGTCGTTCGTTGGATTGCCGATGCGGGTATATATGTTGCCGAGTTCCTTCAAGGCGAACAGGTTCGCCGCATGCTCGGTGTCGCGGAACTGGTAGGATGTGGTCTGGAAGATAGGGACTGCGACGGCTCCGGTCGTCGGATCGGACCGCCAGCCGGCGTGCAACGCGAGTGTTTCAGGATGGTGCGTCTTATTGGTCATGTCTCGGATCCTTACGATGGTGGCGAGATCTCGCCAGGTCGCGTGCGCATGGTTGGTGCGATGCGGTGTTGGGACGAAGCCCGGCGGATGGCCAAGCCAAGCGCGACAATCACGACCAAGCGGCGGAGAGGAGTCAATCGCGCCAGGAAAATAACAACCTCATTCTCCGGCTACCGCTCTCGATGACTGCATTATTTTGCGGTCCGACCGACCAGTGAGGGAGAAATTGCTTCGCTCCCCGATGAGCCGAACGGCAGCAACCGCATCAATTTCGGGGTCTGCGCGCAAGAGCTGGGCAGCTCTTGGATGGCGGTGCCGCACGGGATTTCGGGAGTAATCGGTCAGGTGCTCTTACCTGGTATTGGGCGCATCGAGCGACCACCGAGCAGAAGCTGAACAAACACAAGGGGATGACCGTTCGTCCAGCCTTTTTTTAACCAATTGTTATGCCTACCGAATTCGGTAACGCGTCTTTAATTGCGGCGACGTAGTGTTCTCTGACGCGGCCCGTGATGGGTCGCGCCACCGCCCAGATGGCCGGTCGTTCGCGTACGCGTTGGAGTTCCCCATGGATATCATGACAGGCGTTGGGCTCGTGTCCGGCATCCTTGTTGTGACCGTGATGGTGCTCATGGGCGGCGATCTGCATATGTTCGTCAGCGAGCATGCGGTCATCATCATTTTCGGCGGTTCGATAGCCGCCACCATGATCAGGTTCCCACTCAGCGCGATCCTGCATGGCCTGCCGCTCGGCGCGAAGTTTGCCTTTACGATGAGCCGGCTGTCGGCGCGCGATCTCGTCGATGAACTGGCTCGGATCGCTGAAATCGCGCGCAAGCAGGGACCGGTCGGTCTGGAAAAGGTCGAAACCGACGAACCGTTCCTCGCCAAGGGAATCCGTTACGTTGCTGACGGTTACGATCTGGAATTCATCCGCGACAATCTGGAACGCGACCGCGACAACTTTTTGATGCATCTCGACGAGGGCGGAAAAATCTACCGCGCCATCGGCGACTGCGCCCCGGCGTTCGGCATGATCGGCACCTTGATCGGCATGGTGCAGATGTTTGCCAATATGACCGACCCTTCGAAACTCGGTCCGTTCATGGCGACCGCCTTGCTGGCGACGCTTTACGGCGCGCTGGTAGCCAACCTGTTTTGTCTGCCGATCGCCGACAAGCTGCACGGCAAGCTGCTCGACGAGGAGACCAATCGGACATTGATCATCGATGGCATTTTGATGATCCGCGATTCCGAAAAGCCCAACGCTGGTTCGAGAAATGCTGCTGGCTTACCTGCCGGAAAAACACCGCCATGAAGAAGGCGAACCGGTCCCGGCCTAGGCGGCCGGTCTCGGTCCGAGAAAATCAACCATGGCGAAAAAGAAACGAGGCGACGCGCATGGCGGAGGACACGGCTGGTTCGTGACCTTTGCCGACCTGATGGGTCTGATGATGAGTTTCTTTGTGATGCTCGTCGCGTTCTCCACCATGGACAATAACAAGCTCAAGATCGTCGCCGGGTCGATGCGCGACGCCTTCGGTGTGCAGAGCGAGGTGCGCTATTCCGGTATCGTCGAATTTGACGGCCTGCCGACGAGACCGAAACTGAAGAACACCGAGCATATTTCGCCCGAGGAATTATCGAATACGCCGACACCGGACGAACAGGAGCGGAGCCGCACCGCGGGCGCCCGGATCAAGATCGATCGTGAATTCGCGCTTGCCTCGGCATCGCTGCGGCAAGCGTTGCAGGACATGCCGGAGCTGACCGAAATTTCAAAACATGTCATGTTCGAGGAGACCAACCAGGGCCTCAACCTGGAAATCGTCGATCAGGATGGCCGTTCGATGTTCGCTGACGGCTCGAAGGTGCCCTATGACCGCACCCGCCGGCTGATCGAGAAACTTGCGGCTCCGCTCAAGGCGACGCCGCTGCGGGTCTCGATCGTCGGCCACACAGCGGCCGGCTTCGTCCCGACGCAAAGCGACTATGGTGCGTTCGATCTTTCGGCGGATCGTGCCAACGCGGTCCGCCAAATCCTCGAAAGGGAAGGACTGCCATCGGCCCATATCTTCGCGGTCTCCGGGAAGGCCGACACCCAGCCGCTGTTTCCCGACGATCCCACGCTATCGGCGAACCGTCGCGTGACCATCACGTTGATGCGCGAAGATCCGGCGCTGCCCCCCGATCTGAAGCCGTAATTTGGGCAGTTGACAAGCTTTCCATAAGCGTCGATAGCGCGGCGCGCTTGGTCGTTGGCGGTTTCGACACGCAGGACGGCTTGGAGCCGGAGGCACCCTGTTACCAGCTTCCGGCCGGCGGCTATTCGAAGTCGAAACTCAGTTGGGAATCCGAAGGTTTATGCATTTCTGCATGGCTTGGCTCCAAAATCAGGGTAGGCTATGCTCCATGCGCAGGGCTATAAGCCGCGTCGCTTTGCTATGGTGCAGTGAAGCATTTTTGAGGCCTCCATTCTCATGACCAGTGATGTTGTAGTCCCCGCCGCGGAAACGACGGCGGCCAATGGTCGTGTCGATGCCCATTCCACTGCGGGCTTCAAAGCGCTCATGCTCGGCTGCATCGGTGTCGTCTATGGCGACATCGGCACCAGCCCGCTCTACGCGTTCCGCGAAGCCGTCATCGCTGCAGGTGGGTCGTCGGGCGCCGTCAGTCCATCGGCCGTTCTCGGCGTTCTGTCGCTGATCCTGTGGGCGCTGATCATCGTCGTGACGCTGAAATATGTGCTGATCCTGCTGCGCGCCGATAACCATGGCGAGGGCGGAACGCTGGCGCTGATGGCGCTGGCGCAACGCGCGGTCAGCCGCGGCGCAGGTGCGATCGTCCTGCTCGGGATCATCAGCGGCGCGTTGTTTTACGGCGATGCAGTCATTACGCCGGCGCTGTCGGTGCTTTCCGCCATCGAAGGCATCAAGCTCGTCACCGCGGCATTCGATCCGTATGTGGTGCCACTGACGGTGATCATTTTGGTAGTACTGTTTGCGGTTCAGTCGCGCGGCACCGCGCGGGTCGCCGCTTTTTTCGGTCCGGTCATGGTGATCTGGTTCGCCGTGATTGCGATCGCGGCGATACCTCCGATCATGCGGCATCCGGAAGTTCTGTTTGCGCTAAATCCGCTTCATGCCTTCTTGTTCATGATCCATCATGGTGTCATCGGCTTTGTGACGCTTGGTGCGGTGTTTCTCGCGGTCACGGGAGCTGAGGCGCTCTATGCCGACCTCGGGCATTTCGGCAAACGGCCGATCCAGACCGCGTGGCTCTTCATTGTGCTGCCGTCGCTGGCCCTGAACTATCTGGGGCAGGGCGCACTAGTTATTGGCGATCCGAAGGGGGTCGAGAACCCGTTCTTCCTGATGTTTCCGGATTGGGCGCTGATCCCGATGGTAGCTCTGGCGACGCTCGCGACCGTGATTGCGAGCCAGGCCGTGATCACCGGCGCCTATTCGTTGACGCGTCAGGCCATTCAGCTCGGCCTGTTGCCGCGATTTGAAATCCGCCATACGTCGGAAGCGCACTCCGGCCAGATCTTCATGCCGCGCGTCAACTCGATGTTGCTGATCGCCGTGATGCTGCTGGTGCTGATGTTCCGTTCGTCAAGCGCATTGGCCTCCGCCTATGGCATCTCGGTGACCGGGACCATGGTGGTCACCGCCATGATGGGCTTTGTGGTGATCTGGAAGGTCTGGAAATGGTCAGCGATCGCGGCTGCCGCCCTGATCGCGCCGTTCCTGTTTCTCGATCTCACCTTCCTGGCGGCAAACCTGCTGAAAGTCCTGGAGGGCGGCTGGGTGCCGCTGGCGCTCGGCGGCTGGGTGATGCTGTTGATGTACACTTGGCGGCGCGGCAGCCGGCTATTGTTCGAGAAATCACGCAAGTTGGAATTTCCGCTGGTGGACTTGGTGGCGATGCTGGAGAAGCGGCCGCCGCAGCGGGTTTCGGGCACCGCCGTATTCCTGACCAGCGATCCGGCCAGCGCGCCGACCGCGCTGATGCATAGTCTGAAGCACTACAAGGTGCTGCACGAAAAGAACGTCATTCTCACCATCGAGACCGCCCCGACGCCGCGAATTGACCTGGCCGAACGGGTGCGGCTGGAAGAGATCAGCGCGACCTTCACCAAGGTGACGCTGCGGTTTGGCTTCATGGAATTGCCTAACGTTCCCAAGACGCTCGCGATCGCACGCAAACTCGGCTGGCATTTCGACATCATGTCGACTTCGTTCTTCCTCTCGCGGCGGGCGCTGAAGCCGGCAGCGCATTCGGGAATGCCGCGCTGGCAGGATCATCTTTTCATCGCGCTCAGCCGTACCGCCAATGACGCGACCGACTATTTCCAGATTTCCCACCGGCCGGGTGGTCGAAGTCGGAACGCAAGTCACGGTCTAGAGGCACGGTCCAGAGGCATCGCTCTGGCGTCTGGCAGGCCTTCTACCGCTTGATTTTCGTCACGCCAAAGGCGACGTTGGCGCGCGGAAGGGCGAACCATCCATCCGCTTTGGCGAGCTCGTTTCGCAATAAGGTTCATCGTTGGGAGAATTTGAGTGGCGGATCAAGGTCATCGAGTTCACGATTTGACGCCCGAAGACGTATCGAAGGGAATAGCCGAGGGTCGCTATCTTCTCGTCGATGTGCGCGAACCGAACGAGGTTGCCGCGGACGCTTATCCGGACGCGGTCGTCGTTCCGCTTTCCAGTTTCGATCCGCAGCAGATCCCCGATCCCAACGGCAAGCAGGTGGTTTTTGCCTGCCGTTCAGGCAAGAGGTCGGTGACGGCGTCGCTCGCCGCGCAAGCGGGCGGTTTGGCATACGACAACCATCTCGCGGGCGGAATGCTGGCCTGGAAGGCCGCGGGTTTGCCGACCAAGACCGGCGGCTGATCGCACCCATGACTTCCGTGAACAGGGTCTTTGCGGATCTTCCCGTTACCATCTTCGAGGCGATGTCGCAGCTCGCGCGCGACAACAACGCCATCAATCTCGGCCAGGGTTTTCCGGACGATCCCGGCCCGGAGGACATCCGGCGCGCCGCGGCCGACGCGGTCATGGACGGCTACAACCAATATCCGTCGATGATGGGCATCCCCGAGCTGCGGCAGGCGATTGCAGCCCATTACGAGCGCTGGCATGGCCTTGTTCTCGATCCTATGAGCGAGGTGATGGTGACGTCCGGCGGCACTGAAGCGCTGACATCAGCCATTCTGGCCGTTGTGGAGCCCGGCGACGAAGTGGTCGCTTTCCAGCCGGTGTATGATTCCTACCTGCCGATCATACGCCAGGCCGGAGGCATACCGCGCCTGGTGGGCCTCGAACCACCGCATTGGCGGTTGACGGAGGAGGCGCTGCGAGGCGTCTTCAACCACAAGACCAAGGCCGTATTGTTCAACAATCCGCTCAATCCCGCCGCGGTGGTCTATCCGCGCGATGACCTCGAATTGCTGGCGCGATTTTGCCAGGAGTTCGACACCATCGCGATCTGCGACGAGGTTTGGGAGCATGTGATCTTCGATGGCCGCGAACATATTCCGCTGATTACGCTTCCGGGCATGCGCGATCGCACTATCAAGGTCGGCTCCGCCGGCAAGATTTTTTCCCTGACCGGCTGGAAGATCGGCTTTGTCTGCGCTGCGCCGCCGCTGTTGCGCGTCGCCGCGAAGGTGCACCAGTTTCTCACCTTCACCACCGCGCCCAATCTTCAGGTGGCAGTGGCCTATGGCCTCGCCAAGCCCGCGGACTATTTTCTCGAAATGCGCAAAGAGTTGGCGCGAAGCCGCGACCGTCTCACCTTGGGGCTGGAACGTATCGGTTTCCCGGTTCTTCGGTCGCAAGGCACCTATTTCCTCACCGTCGACCTTTCGCCGCTGGGGCTGAACGAAACCGACGAGGCGTTCTGCCGGCGGATCGTCACCGATTACAAGGTTGCGGCGATTCCGGTCTCGGCTTTTTATGAAGAAGATGCCGTGACCTCGGTGGTGCGTTTTTGTTTTGCCAAGAAAGATGCGACCCTCGACACTGCGCTGGAGCGTCTGTCGGACGCGGTGCATCGCCGATAAGAGTAACCGATGATACATGGTAAGACCCGCAATCGAATTCGGTTGATCGCCGCGGCCGTCACGGCTCTCGCGATGCCGATGGCCGCGAAGGCGCAGGAGCGCACCGTCAACTTCTACAATTGGTCGAATTACATAGCCCCCGGGGTACTCGAGGACTTCACCAAGGAAACCGGCATCAAGGTCGTCTACGACACCTTCGATGCCAATGAGACGCTGGAGACGCGATTGCTTGCGGGCAAATCGGGTTATGATGTTGTCGTCCCCACCGCCTATTTCCTGCAGCGCCAGATCACGGCCAACATTTTCCAGAAACTCGACAAGTCGAAACTGCCGAACCTCGCCAATGCCTGGCCGGCGGTGACAAAGCGGCTGGCGATCTACGATCCCGGTAACTTATATGCCGCCAACTATATGTGGGGCACGACCGGGATCGGCTACAACGTCAAAGCCGTGCAAAAAATTCTCGGCGTCGACGCCAGGATCGACAGTTGGGACATCGTCTTCAAACCGGAGAATTTGGCCAGGTTCAGGGATTGCGGCGTTCACATGCTGGATTCCGCCGATGATATTCTTCCCGCCGCGTTGAATTATCTTGGGCTCGATCCGAATTCGACCAAGCAGGCTGACCTTGAAAAGGCGGCCGATATCGTCAGCCAGATCAGGCCACACGTCCGCAAGTTTCATTCCTCGGAATATCTAAGCGCATTGGCCACCGGCGAGATTTGCCTTGTCGTGGGCTGGTCCGGTGACATCATGCAGGCGCGCAGCCGGGCTTCAGAGGCAAAAAGCGACGTCGAGATCGGCTACACCATCCCTCGGGAAGGCGCGCAGATGTTTTTCGACAATCTTGCCATTCCGGCTGATGCGAGGAATGTGCCCGAAGCCTACGAGCTGATCAATTATCTCTATCGGCCGGAAGTCGCGGCAAGGAATTCCGACTTCTTGTCCTATGCCAACGGCAACCTCGCGAGTCAGAAGCTGGTCGACCCGAAGATTCTCGATGACAAGACCATCTACCCGGATGAAGCGGCACTCGGGAAGCTTTTTGTGATCACCGCCCGCGATCCGGCCACCCAGCGGGTCATCAACCGGCTGTGGACGCGGGTCAAGACCGGACGTTAAAGTATTCGCTATCGCCAGCGGCGATGTAGCCATAGCCACTGGTCGGGGTATTCGCGGATCCAGCCCTCGATCACCGAAGTAACGGCCTGCATCGTTCCCTGAATGTCGATTTTTCCTTCGGCGTCGCGGACCGGCTTTACTTCTTCCGAGAGTTCGGCGCGAAAGCGGTGGTCGGGCAGTCGGATAATGCGGACGCCGTGTATTGGACACTCGATCTGCCGCAGCAGCCGAGCCAACGTCGGATTAGCCTTGGTCTTGCGGCCGAAGAAAGTGACGTCGACGCCGTTGGTAAAGTACTGGTCGACCAGCATGGCGACGTGTTGACCGTTCTGCAGTGCATCGGCGAGCCTGAGCGGCGCGTCACGCCCGGCCGGGATCAGCGTTCCCATCTTGACCGCGCGCATCTCTTCGATGATGCGGTTGGCGGAGGCGATGTTCGGCCGCCGGTACAGGGTGGCGGCGTCCAGCCCATGGGCGACCGCAGCCAGGGCCGGCAGTTCCCAGTTGCCGAGATGGCTCGCGAAGATCAGCGCCGGCTTGCCGTCGAGCCGCAGTTGCGCAAACAGTTCGTGGGTACGCTCCTGGATTTCGATGCGGCTGTCTTCGGGACGGGCGCGATCATGTTCCCAGATGTGATCGATATGGGCGAATTCGGCGCCAAGGCGACCGAGATTGTCCCAGACGCCTTTGAGAATGGTTTCGATCTCTGCGGGCGATTTTTCCGGAAAGGCGGCGGCCAGATTGGCGCGGCCGATCTTCTGCTCGCGCGTCAAGATGATCGGCCCGATCAAACGCGTGATCCAGCCGAACAGGTTGGCGGTCTTGATCGGATCGAAATAGCGGGTGGCGCGCAGCAGTCCGATGGTCAACGCGCCGACAACGGCTTCGCTGATCGGCTTGACGGCGTCGCGAATGCGGGCCTTGGTGCGCAGGAAAAACCGATTCATCAGAAATACACGACGATTTTGCCAAACACCTGTCGGCTTTCCATGCGCTTGAGCGCGGTCGCGACATCGTCGATCGGCACTTCGGTATCGATCACCGGAAGCATGCCGTCCGCCATCTTGTCGAGGCTCTCGGTGATATTGCGCATCGTAGCGCCGAAAGATCCGAAGATGCGATATTGCTGCTGGAACAGTTGCATCAGATTGATCGTCGTGGTGGGCCCGGACGTCGAGCCGCAGGTCACCAGCCTACCTCCGCGCTTGAGCGTCAGCAACGAGCCGTTGAACGTATCGGCGCCGACGTGCTCGAACACGACGTCAACGCCCTTTTTTTTGGTGATCTTGCGGGTTTCGTGCTCGAAACGGTCCTTGCGATAGTTGATGACGTGATCGGCGCCGAGCGCTTTGACGCCGTCGATCTTTGCATCGTCGCCGACGGTGGTGATGACCGTGCAGCCGATCTTCTTGGCCATCATGATCGCGACCGTACCGATGCCGGAGCCACCGGCATGCACCAGCACGGTTTCGCCGGGACGCAGCTTCGCATTGTCGAAAAGCATGTGCTGCACGGTCGAGAACGCGATCGGCGCGCAGGCTGCGTCACGATCGCTGACGCCCTCGGGCACCGGAATCACCAACCGCTCGGGAAGGTTCATCAGCTCCCGCGCAAAACCGTCGACATGAAACCCCATAATGCCTGCGATGTTTTCACAGAGATTGTCGCGGCCTTGCTTGCACGCCGGGCAAACGCCGCAGGTGAGGGCGCCGTACATTACGACCTGCTGTCCTGGCTTGAAGCGGCTGACACCTTCTCCGATCGCGGCAACTTCGCCGGAGGCTTCGGCGCCAACGACCAGCGGCAGTTTGCGCTTCGCAAACGCCATGCCGCGGTAGCCCCAGACATCGATGTGGTTGAGGGCAACCGCCTTGACGCGGATTTGGACCTCGCCGGCGCCCGGCGGCGAGGGCGCCGGCGCATCCGCGACCACCAGCTGACGATCGGCGACAAGGGTGAGCGCACGCATGACGCGGTGTCTCCGGCAAGAAGAATTTCGGATCGCGTGCGTATCGCCGGTTGTCACGACAACGTCCACCGCGGGCACGGACCGGCGAGACCGACTAAATCGGCTCGCGCGTCAAAATGAGCGAAGCATTCTGGCCGCCGAAGCCGAACGAATTCGACATCACGGCGGTGACGCGCGCGTCGCGCGCCTTGTTTCCGACGACATCGAACAGGATCGTCGGATCCGGCATATCGTAATTGATGGTCGGCGGAATTCGCTGGTGTTCAAGCGTCAGCAGCGAAAATATCGCTTCGACGGCGCCCGCAGCCGAGATGGTGTGGCCGACCATCGACTTGTTCGAAGACACCGGAATTTGTTTGGCGTGTTCGCCGAACACGTTGGATATCGCCAGATATTCCATCTTGTCGTTTTCCGGCGTGGCAGTTCCATGGGCATTGATGTGATCGATCTGCTCCGGCGTCATGCCGGCGTCCGCCAATGTCTTCCGCACACAGCCGATGATCGGTTTGCCGTCGGGGCTCGATCTGGTGCGGTGGAAGGAATCGGTGAGTTCGCCGCAGCCGGCCAGCACGCCGAGAATCGGCGCGCCGCGCGCGACAGCGGCATCGTAGCTTTCGAGCACCAGTGCGCCGGCACCTTCCGCCATGACGAAACCGTCGCGGTTCTTCGAAAATGGCTTGGACGCGGCCCGAGGCGGATCGTTCTGGGTCGACAGCGCCGATAAAAGGGAAAACCGCACCAGCGCTTCCGGATTGACCGATCCGTCAGTCGCAACGCACAACGCCGCGTCAGTCTCGCCGCGGCGGATAGCTTCGACGCCGAGCTGGATCGATGTGGCGCCGGACGCACAGGCGGTCGATAGTGAAATCGGCGATCCCTTGGTGCCGAAAGTCTCGGCGAGATAAGTCGCCACCGAGCCGAACGTGAATCGACGATGATAGGGCGCGTACTGTCCGCCGCCGCTGACGCGGAGCAAATCGTCGTAGTCGAGTTGCTGCCCTGTGGCGGCGCGGCCCAATTCCAGCCGCTGTGGCCATTCGACTTCGACTGGCGCGACCGCGAGAAACAGCGGCCCCGGGAAATCGCCCTTGCGGCCGATACCGGCCTGCTCGAGCGCCTCTTCGGTGGCCATTTCGGCGAGACGTTCGGAGAGCCCGGTCGACGAGCGCGGCTCGACGTCAACGAAATCGACGGTTCCGGCCATGGTGGTCTTCAGACCGTCGATCGGAAAACGCGTAATGGTCCGGATACCGGATTCACCCGCGGTCAGTCTCGCCCAATTATCGGTTTTGCCGGCACCGAGCGACGTCACTATGCCCATGCCCGTCACGACAACGATGGGCCGTCCGAATTTGTCGCGTGATGCTGTCATGGTTCCCCCACCGGCCAGGCCGCTGTGTTCACTTGATCGCCTCGACCAGCGCCATGCCTTCGCCGCGCCAGTGACCGGCCCCGATCACGACAATCTGGGCAGGCGGCTTAGGCATTTCAATCTCTACACCGGAGGAATCGGTGGGTGGAAACAATGCGCCGCGCGAAACCGAGAGGGCCGCGAGGGCCAGTCCCAACGGGAACTGGGTTTCCATGGTGTGGCCGAACATGGTGCCGGTGGCGCGGACCGCAAAATCAGGATGTCCGGTGAGAAACGCCTGTTCCTCGGAGGTGGCCGGTTCGGCACCCGTCGCGCCCGTAAGGATGGCTCCGCCATCCTCTAAATTGCCGAGCTCCGACCACAGTTTTTCGAGCGTCGTCTTGACGTCGCCCGGTTGCTTGCGCTGCGACAGATCAGCCACGACGTTGGTCAGGCGCGCATAAGGCTTCGCGCCGCGCGCCTCCGCATGCGCCCTGGACTCGATGACGAGAAAGGCCCCGGCCGAGCCAAGTGCGAATCCCGACTGCTTCCGGCGCGCCCAGACCGGTTCGAATTTGTCCTTGAGATTGTAGTCGCCGAACTCGTAGAGAACCAGCAGGTCCTTGCGCTGGCCATTGTGCGACCCGCCGATCAGCGCGATGTCGCTTTGGCCGGCGGCGATACGGGCGAGCGCGATCCGCGCTGCATCCACGCCTGCGACTTCCTCGCCCATGAAAGTGCGCGACGTTCCGGATACGCCGTGCACGATGGCGATGTTGCCGGCGAGCAGGTTGGAAAGCTGCGCCAGGAAAAGCGTCGGACGCAGGTCGCTCATCAGGCGTTCATTGAGAAAGCCGGGCGCCGAATTGCCTGCTGCTGCCGCGTTGAGAACGCCGGCGTCGACCGCCAGGTCGCGCTCGCCGCCGCCGGCGGCGACAATCATGTCCATTCGTCCGAGGATTTCCTTGTTGCCTTTGACGCCGGCGGAGTCCAGCGCAAGTCCGGCGGCATAGGTGCCGATGCGCTGCCAGGCTTCCATCTGACGCTGGTCGCCCTTTTTGGGGATCTGCGTGTCAAGGTTTACCGGCGCCCAGGGATGAACGATGTAGGGCGCGAAGCCCTTTTCATCGACATTGATGCGGCGCTCGGTGAGCGCGTCCCAGTTTGCGTCCAGCCCTTCGCCGAGCGAGGTGGCAAGACCAATGCCGGTGATCCAGACTTCCGCCGATCCCGAATCCGAGGACTTCGTCTCGATCATGGGACAATGGCCTGTTGCGGAAAGCCGATACGTTTGGCCACGATATCCATGTATCCGCGCAAATCCGGATTGGGGAAGGGGACATGGCTGAACGTGAGGGTCGCGTTGCACTTCAATTTGCCGCCGACCCTGATCTTGGCCTCGGTGATCGAATAGCCCGAGCCCTCGTGGACCAGGCCGGCATCGATTGTCAGCAATTCCCCAGGGGCCACGAAACCGCGCATCTTTGCTTCCTTGACCGCGGCCAGAAACGGCATGCGTTCGAACTTCATGATGGCGAGCAGCAGCCAGCCGGATGTCTGCGCCATCGCCTCGATCAGCAGCACGCCGGGCATGATCGGATAGCCAGGGAAATGCCCCTCGAAGACAGTGCTATTCTGAGGAACCTGCGCCTCGACCGTAATGCTCCTCTCGCCGACCTTGAGGTCGACGATGCGGTCTATCATCTGGAAATATTCGAGGTGCATGGCGGGCGGTTATGCGCCCTTGGCCGCGACCAATTCGTCGATACGAGCACTGAGGTTTTTCAGGACGAAATACTGCTCGGTGGTCGCCTTTCCGTCGTTGACTTCCTGGGTCCATTTTTCCAGCGGCAGCTTGATTCCGAATGCCTTGTCGATCGCGAACGCTATGTCGAGAAAATCGAGGCTGTCGATTCCCAAATCGTCGATGGCGTGGCTCTCCGGCGTGATCGTGTCGCGCGGTATGTCGCAGGTTTCAGCGATAATCGTGGCGACCTGATCGAATGTGGATGACATCACTAAGCCTTTGATATATTGACGATAAATTTCGAGGCGAGAAGGCAGGGCAGGGCGGTGTCCCGGAATGCCCTATCCGCCACCCAGAGTCGAGTGCCCGTATATCGGAGGGCCGTCCTGAGTTCAATGGAGGCGAGGGTTGCCAGCCGGATCCGGCTTGCCGGGGGACGGGCCGGCTTGGGCTGGAAATGCTACATATTTGGCGCGTAAAGGTGCGCGCAGTCGCGGCGTCCCATCAGCACGCAGTCCTGGGTCTTGCGCATATCCGCAATGCTGACGGCGAGCCATATTCCGATCGCCATGAGCGCGACCGTAAATGCGATCGCTGCGACGTTTGCCAGCATGCGATGGCGAAAATCGTCCGGTTCGTCACGGGCTCGTTCATAGCGCGACAGGTCATTGGGCTCGGCGCGGGCGCCGTCCCGGTCTGAGGGCTTGGGCGGATAACCCTGCCGACCCGGAGCGTGAGCAGGGTTGCGCGGGCGAAATTCGAGCACACGATGCTCTTGTTCCGACGTAATGGGTTGCTGGGTTTTCACTGCTGCCAGCTCCGGGAGATCCTGCTGTAATTTAGCACGCTCGACACGCCTCTCACAGACAATGTTGGCATGGCGCCGGTGAAATCTACCCCTCTTCGGTGGTATGGAACCTGCCATAGTCAATTCTGAGGCGGCCGTCATCCGAGGTGTCGAGGATGTCTGCATAGCGTTGCCCAAACCGAATGTCGCTATGGTCGTAGGTCTTTCTGGCGTGGACGGTTTGGGCCGCAACAATGTCATATCCGGACACCACAACCACGAGCGACGCCTTGAATGCCTCGAGGTCGTCCGCTGTGACTTCATACAGCGGACTTTTCTCGTCGAGAACGTGGTAGAGCGTCCAGCTCAACGCCAGCCCCGGATTTTGGTTTTGCGTCAATTGCAGCTCGTAGAATCGCCGAAGCGTTTCGCCTTCCATGCTCACAATATTCTTGAACAACCACAATTTGGCGGTGGCATTGCTGATGATGTTGTGACGTTCGTTGGCGAGCCGAAGCATCAGGGTGGGCTTGCCGTCATGTTTTGTAATGACCGGGTTGTCGGCGAACAGCAGCCGGGCATTGGGCCGCGAGAACCGGGCAAAGATCAATCCGGTCATCAGTGACATTGAGAAGATCCCCGTGAAGAGCTCCACGGCGGAGACGAAATGCCCGTAATGGGTTTGCGGATGCATGTCGCCGTAACCGGCGGTCGAGAGCGTCTCGATGCTGAAATAGACATAGTCGATGTAAGCGCCGCCGGGCACGTTCGCGACCGGTTGATTTCCGATCCAGTAGAACAATGCGAAGACCGCGTTGAAGACGATGAACACCAGCACGGCCCCGCCGATAAAACTCGGCCATGACGCCGTCATGCAGCGGTGGCTGATGTCGGCCCAAAAACTGAGATGAAGGCCTTCCGTGATGATTTCGCGGTCACCAATCGGACCACCCGCGGCTTCGATGCTCGCTCGTTCTGGCTTTTGATCATTTCTCTCAAATTTGCTGCGGCGTCTCAGGCCTATGATCGCCTGCGGTGCGCTATTTCGGCAACCGTCCCATCATGTAGAACTCGTCGTTCGGTCGCATCGCGGTGACGTTGGCCATCCGGTTCGAAAGCGCAAAGAACGCCGATATCGCAGCGATATCCCAAATGTCATCATCGTTGAAGCCATGGCTGCCGATCTCGGTGAAATCCTGTTCGGAAATCTTGTGCGCCTCTATGCTGACCTTCATCGCGAAGTCGAGCATCGCGCGTTGCCGCGGCGTGATATCCGCCTTGCGGTAATTGACGGCGATCTGGTCTGCGATCTGCGGGTTCTTGGCCCGAATTCGAAGGATGGCGCCATGCGCGATCACGCAATAATGGCATTGATTGGCGCTGCTGGTGGCAACCACAATCATCTCGCGCTCGGCCTTGGTCAGCCCGCCATCCTTGTCCATGATGGCATCGTGATAGGCAAAGAAGGCACGAAATTCATCGGGCCGATAAGCCAGCGTCAGAAATACGTTCGGAACGAAGCCGGATTTTTCCTGCACTGCGAGGAGCCGGCTGCGAATGTCCTCCGGCAGCCCGTCGATGGAGGGCGTCGGGAAGCGTTTGGCGATGGGCTGCGTCATGGGGGGATTCCGGGTCAGGCCGCCTGATGCGGCCGTCCGACCATATTCGATGGCCGCATCCGCGCAAAGCATGCCTTGCGTGGCTGGCGCGCCCCCGAATTGGCGACCCGAACCTTAGCGCAGGGGCTTTTTCAGCAATGAAAAGCGGTCGGGATCGAGCCCCAGCGACGGCTGCAACATCGGCGCTTCCACTGTGCGGGCGGCCGGCCGTTCATTGATGCCGGGATCGTTGGGAACGTCGCGATGCGAAGTGGCGCCGCGCCAGCGCTCAAGCACCGCGCTGACGAAATGCATATCGTGACCTGCGGCGACCGACGGCACTGTCGAAATCGTCGCTTCGCTGCGCGGCAGTTGGTGCATTGGCACCTCCTTGAAGCGCAGCCGGGTCGGAAGTGCCACTCCCTCGCCGAACGCCAGCACTTCGCGGGTACCGAGCGAGGGCACGAACGAGAGCAGATTTGCCGCGGCATCCGAGACCGCCGAGCGCAACAGCGCCTGGTCGCGTTCGTTGGCAAGGCGCATGGCGAACAACGTGTTGCACTGGGAAATAATGGTGGCATCGAGTTCGGCGGGGCGCTGCGTCACGAGCCCGAGATACACACCGTATTTGCGGCCTTCCTTGGCGATGCGCGACACCGCCTTGCGGGTCGGCCCGAATCCGATGTTGCGGTCGGCGGAGGCGTAGCGATGGGCCTCTTCGCACACGAACAACAGCGGCGAAACGCCGTCGCTCCACAGCCCGAAATCGAACGCCATGCGGCACAGCACCGACACCACGGAATCGACGACTTCGGCGGGAAAGCCGGCGAGCTGCATGATGGTCATCGGCCTGCCATTGGCCGGCAGCCGGAACAGATGGCTGATGACTTCCGCCATGGTATCACCGCCGACGTTGGCGTTGTCGAACATGAACGCGTAGCGCGGGTCGTTGCGCACGGTCTCGATCCGCGAAATCAGCTTGTGATAGATGATGCGCGATGAGCGGTTTTCGAGCTTGCCCATCCGTTCGTCGATCAGCGAAATCAGATCGACCAGCCGATAGGGAACCGGCGTATCGACCGTATAGCCGATCGTCTTCGGATCGACGCGCTTCAACCCAACGCGGTCTGTGTTCTGGTACTGCGTATAAATTCCCTTCGCCATTGGAATGACTTCAGCGAGAATGTCGAGTTCCTCGGGCACGCCGGCCCGACCGGCGAACAGCACATCGACGATCTCTTCGAAATTGAACAGCCAGAACGGTAGTTTCAGATTGCGCGGATTGAGAACCAGCGAACGGTCGCCAAAGCAGCGGCCATACTCGTTGTGAACGTCGAGCAGGAAAACCCGCAAGTTCGGCCGCGCTTTTAGAATTTCGTTGAGCAGCAGCGATACACCACTCGATTTGCCGACGCCGGTGCTGCCGAGTACCGCGAAATGCTTGGAGAGCATCTCCTCGACGTCGACATAGGCGATCACGGACCGGTCCTGTTGCAAGGTGCCGACAGAGATCTGATCCGACCCCGTGGGGGCATAGACCGTGCGAAGCTCCTGATTACTGATCAGATCGACGGTATCGCCGATCGTCGGATAGTTGGTCACGCCGCGCTGAAATTTGGGGCGCTCCGGTCCGCCGAGGATTTCACCGAGCAGGTCGACCGAGGCGCTGGCGATGTAAACATCGGAAGTCGGCAAGTCCTCGCAGGACACTTCGGTAATCATGGCGACGATGGTGGAACTCGTGCAGCGGATGCTGACGAACCGACCGACGGTGGCCCTCACTTCCGAGATTCCCATCTGGCTCGTGGCCAGAAGCCCGACACGGGCGAGGGATCCACGCACCGAAATTACGCGTCCGAAGGATGTCACAGTCGTTGAACCTGGCATGGTACGAGTTCAGTTTTGCTATGGACTGACTATCGCAGGCAGTCGCTACAGAAACCGTTAAGCCGGCCGAGTTCCGGGTTCGTTAAATCTTCGGCAATCCGGGCCTGGACTTTGGCTTTTGGGTGGTCCCTTGGGCGGGCTTCCATGCTTGATGTTGCTGGAAATTCACGCTTTTTTGTCGCGACCGCTCGTTGTGGCGCGTTCGGTTTAACCTCTGGTTTACCAACTCAGGAGGAGCGCCTTTCATGAGCCGTCCTGTGCGGCAAAAGGTCCGTGACACGCGCCCGGGGCCGCTTGCTGGACCAAGGCAGCGGCGCGGCCTGGCCTGTGACAAGGCGCGCGGATTGTATAAAGTAGGCTTTCATTAGGAAACGTGACCTTTTCATTGAAGGACTTGCAGATGGCAGTGACCTTGGGCTCGCGTGCGGAACGGTTCAAACAAGGCAAGGAACTGCGCCGCAAGACGCCGCGCGAAGCTCACGCCGATCTGAAGGGGTCGATGACCCGCAACGCCGTCGCGATCCTGGCCGAGAGCGACGCGGACCGCGTTCCAGAGCTTGTGCCGGAGCGTTACGCGCGGATGACGCTCAATCCGTTCGCGTTTCTGCGCGGCGCGGCGGCGGTGATGGCGACCGATCTTGCAGGCCAGCCGATGGTCGGCTTGCCGGTGCAGGCCGGCGGCGACAGCCATCTGATGAACTTCGGCGCATTCGTCACGCCGGAGGATAATATTCTGTTCGACGTCAATGATTTCGACGAGACCCTGCCGGGGGTCGATTTCACAGTCGACCTCAAGCGTCTTGCGGCGAGTGTCGTGGTGGCGGCATTGGCTGCAGGCGCCAGCAAGAAGCAGGCCCGCGCGGTGGCGGCCGCGACGGTTAAGGCCTACCGGTTGCACATGACTGAGCTGGCCGGGTTGTCGCCCCTTGAGATTTGGCACAGCCGCATCGATCTTGAACAGGAGATCAAGCGCATCGGTAACGGCGATCTGAGGCGCAAGCTGGCGGGTGTGATAGCCAAGGCGCGGGGCGAGGGCCTGTCAAAAGACGATAATTTCCCGCATCTCGTCAGCGGCGATAATCCAAGGATTGTCGACAAGCCGCCCACCATTTTCCATCTCGATCCCAAGGCCGATGCGCGGCACCGGCTCGCCGTGGAGCGGGTATTCGCCACCTATCGCAAGGGTCTCAATCCCGACCGGCTGCGGCTGCTCGATCGCTTCACGCTGAAGGATATCGCCTTCAAGGCCGTAGGAGTCGGATCTGTCGGCACGTTCTGCTGCGTGGCATTGTTCATGACGGGCGACAACGAACCCTTGTTTCTGCAGATCAAGCAGGCGATGCATTCGGTGCTGGAACGCCTTGGCGGCAAGCTTGCCTACAAAGGAAATCAAGGGACGCCGCGTCGTGGAAGGTCAAGCTGATGATGCAGGCCGCGAGCGATATCTTCCTGGGCCCCACGCAGGACGAAACCTCCGGTCGCCAGTTCTATGTCCGGACGCTGAAAAACCGCAGGTTGGGCGGGGTGAGTGAAATCAGCGAGGGAGAATCGCTCTCGGATTACGCGGAGCTATGTGGCCGCACCCTCGCACGCGCGCATGCCCGGTCCGGGGAGCCGGCGGCAATCGCCGGCTACATGGGCAAGGGCGAAGTGCTTGATGACGCGATCGCATCGTTTGCGATGGCTTATGCGGATCAGACGGTGACCGATTATGCTGCGCTGGTGAAGGCAAAAGGCGCCGCAAAAGCAAACGGGCGGACGGCGAAAGCTGCCTGATCGCGGCGGGTCGAATATAGAAATACCCTGCCTCGAGAGTCTTCTCCGCCCGTCGTGGCACCGCGGGGCTTTGAGAAAGCATTTGGCCTTGCAATTCGCCGAGGCCGTTCTCCTTTTCATGCGGCGCGCACGCAGCCGGCGAATTTTTCTGCGCATTTCGAACTTTGCGTTTAACGCCAAGGCGACATAGCGCTTCAGAAAAATCCGGGCAATGCAGAGGGAATGCCGTGTCAAGATCTGGTTTGGTGGTTTCGGCCCATCCGGGAGACTTCGTCTGGCGCGCCGGCGGCGCGATCGCGCTTCACGCCAAGAAGGGTTACCGCGTCAAGATCGTGTGCCTGGCGTTCGGCGAACGCGGGGAATCGCAATTTGCCTGGAAGCAGGCGGGCATGACCCTGGACAAGGTCAAGGCCGGCCGCCGCGACGAGGCTGAGCGCGCCGCGGCCGCGCTCGGCGCCGAGATCGAGTTCTTCGATGCCGGCGATTATCCGCTCCGCCTCACCGCCGCGCATATGGATCGGCTGATCGACATCTACCGCGAGCTCAACCCAAGCTTTGTGCTGACGCATTCGCTTGAAGATCCCTACAATGTCGATCATCCGGCAGCCGCGGCTTACGCCCAGGAGGCGCGCATCGTCGCTCAGGCGATGGGCCACAAGCCGCAAGCGGATTACAGCTACAGCGCGCCGCCGGTCTTTCTGTTCGAGCCGCATCAGCCGGAGATGTGCAATTTCAAGCCGCAGGTCATCCTCAACATCGACGAAGTCTGGGAGGTGAAGCGCAAGACGTTCGAGATTCTCGCGGCGCAGAAGCATCTGTGGGCCTATTACGAGAGAGTCGCACTTCAGCGGGGCATGCAGGGCGGCCGCAACTCGGGCAAGCGCCATGACCTATGGCGAGGCCTATCAGCGGTTATTTCCGATGGCGATGGAGGAACTGGTGCCGTCGAATTGAAGTTCTTACGGTTGGTGCCGAACAGCGGCGCTGCAATGGGCTAATTTTACTGGCGCCCCTTATCTTTCGAAGTTCGTGCAAGGGGTGCCGCAAGGGTTCACGAACTTCGGAAAATGGGGCACTCGTCATGAAGAACGTCGTTGTCCGCAACATCAACCGGACCGACCCGGAGGTCGTCAAGCGGCTCGGCGTGTTGGGCGTCGCCACCGTGCACGAGGCTTACGGCCGCGTCGGGCTGATGAAACCCTATCTTCGGCCGGTATGGGCGGGCGGCGAGGCGGCGGGTACCGCGGTGACGGTGCTGGCCCAGCCGGGCGACAACTGGATGATTCATGTCGCGGTCGAACAATGCCGGCCGGGCGACATCCTCGTGGTCGGATGTACCGCCGACAATACCGACGGCATGTTCGGCGAATTGCTCGCGACATCGTTAAAGGCGCGCGGCGTCACCGGTCTTATCATCGATGCCGGCTGCCGGGATGTGAAGTCGCTGCGCGAGATGGGATTTCCGGTATGGTCGAAGGCTATTTCGGCCAGGGGGACGGTCAAGGCGACGCTCGGCGCTGTCAATATCCCGGTCGTATGCGCCGGCATCAACGTCGAACCGGGCGACGCGGTGGTCGCCGACGACGATGGCGTGGTGGTGATCTGGAACAAGCATGCCAGCGAAGTCGCCGCCAAAGGCGAGAAACGCCGGGCGGAAGAGGACGTCAAGCGCAAGCTACTGGCGTCCGGCGTGCTCGGGCTCGACATGTACAATATGCGCGAGCCGTTGGCGAAGGCCGGCCTCGTCTATATCGACAGGCCGGAGTCCGATTGAGGTGACGATGCGGCTGCGCACGCTGCTTGGCGACCATCCCTGCACCGCCGCGCTGAAGAATGGATCGGTCAAGTCCGATTTGGTCACGTTCGATTTCGCGGAATATTCGCCGACCAACAAGGGCTTCAAGCCGATGGTGCGCGAGCAGGCCTTCGACGTCTCGGAGATGGCGATCGTCACCTATCTGATGGCGAAAAGTTTTGGCAAGCCAATGGTGCTGCTGCCGAACGTGGTGCTGGCGCGGTTTCAGCATGCCTACGCACTTTACAATGCGAGGCTTGGCACGCTGATGCCAGCGGATCTGAACGGCAAGCGCGATCGGAATCCGCTCTTTCACCACCACGACCGGCGCCTGGCTGCGCGGCATTCTCGCCAATGATTATGGCGTCGATCTCGATTCGATCGATTGGGTGACGTTTGAGGACGCGCATGTCGCCGAATTCAGGGATACGACAAAGCGGGCGCCGGCGGGCAAACAGATCATGCAGATGCTGATCGACGGCGAACTTGACGCGGTGCTCGGCGAGAAATCCGAGCTGCCGGGCGTGACGCCGTTGTTTGCAGACGCCGACGCCGAGGAGAGAATCATGGTTCGCAAGGCACAATGTGCTGCCGATCAACCATATGGTGGTGGTCAGCCAGACGCTGTCCAACGATCATCCGGAAGCCGTACGCGAAATATCCCGGTTGCTGCGCGAGAGCGCAGCGCTGGCGCAGGCCTCCGACAAGGCGTCGACGCCGCCGGACTTCAGCGCTGACGAAATGAGCCGCTCGCTGCGAGATGATCAGCGAATATGCCGCGCAGCAGGGGCTTATTCCCCGTGCCTATGCCGTGGACGAATTGTTCGACGATCTGACGCGAACGCTGCGCTGAACCGCACGGAGAGATGTGAATGCCACCGGAGCCGATTTTCGATCTTGCCCATCTTGGCCATATGGAATTGCTGACGCCGAAGCCGGACGCGAGCCTGAAATTTTTTGTCGACGTGATGGGCATGACTGTCAGCGGCCGGCAAGGGAGATTCGGTCTATCTGCGCGGCTGGGACGATTATGAGCGCTATTCGCTCAAGCTGACGGCGTCGAAGACATCAGGGATGGAGCACATGGCGCTGCGGGCGCGAAGCCCGCAGGCGCTGGAACGTCGCGTCGCCGCGCTGAAGGGATCGGGATTCGAGATTGGCTGGATCGACGGCGATCTGGGGCACGGTCCGGCGTTTCGTTGCCGCGATCCGGATGGCCATATCGTCGAACTCTATTACGAGACCGAATGGTATGAGGCGCCGGCTGACCTCAAACCCGCACTGAAAAATCAGGCGCAACGCTTTCCGGCGCGCGGCATCAATGTTCGTAGGCTCGATCACCTCAATTGCCTCGCGGTCGATATCAGGGCCAACCGCATCTTCTTTGAAAAATATCTTGGCTGCCGCTTGACCGAGCAGATCGTGCTTAATGACGGCACCGAGGCTGCGATGTGGATGACGATGTCGAACAAGAGCTATGATTTTGCCTATTCACACGATCATTCCAATACCCCGGGCCGCTTTCATCACGTGACTTACGCGCTCGACAGCCGCGAGGACGTTTTGCGGGCGGCCGACATCTTTCTGGAGAACGGCGTCTACATCGAAACCGGTCCGCACAAGCATGCCATCCAGCAGACATTTTTTCTCTACGTCTACGAGCCCGGCGGCAACCGGGTTGAGGTCGCCAATGCCGGCGCCCGCCTCATCCTGGCGCCGGACTGGAAGCCGATCGTATGGACCGAGGAGGAGCGCAAGAAAGGTCAGGCGTGGGGGCTAAAGACGATCGAATCGTTCCACACCCATGGCACGCCGCCGGTGGAAGGCTGAAGCGCGGACGCCGAAGCGCGCACAACATTTTCCCACTTAGCGGGCTGCACTAGACTGGGGGACGGCCAGACCCCAACCCGTTCCATCTCGACGGCGTCAGCCAGTTTGCTCCCATTAAATGACGATTATAATTTGATAACCAAGTCGTGATCGTAACGACCCGGCAATGACTTGCAATTTGCAAGCTATGAGGTAGTTTGCGAATACTGGACAAGCCGATCGCAGATTACTGCGTCGAAAATGGGAGGTATGTCGTGTCCGAGGATGCACTGGTTTCGCGCGAGCAGCGCGGCAACACTTCCGTACTGACCATGGTATATCGGCCCTACAACCTGCTCGGGCCGAAGCTCATCAACGCCATCGTCGAACAGATCGAAGAAGCGCGAGACGCCGGTAGCCGAGCGATTGTGCTTGCGCAGTGGCCTGCGGCATTTCTCGGCCGGCGCCGATCTCGATATTTTCGACAAGCGCGTCGAGCAGGGTAGTGGAGATTCCGGCAGTGAAAACCGCCGCTTGAACGGCGTCGAGTTTCTCCGCTTTATGGAGTTGCTGCCGATCCCGCTGATCGCGAGCATCCACGGTGTTTGTCTCGGCGGCGGGCTCGAACTGGCGCTGTCGTGCGACTACATCATCGCGGCATCGTCGGCGAAGATCGGTTCGGTGGAGGCAACGCTTGGGTTGCATCCGTTGTTGGGTGGCATCCAGCGCCAGGTTCAGCGTATCGGTGCGTTGCGCGCCAAGGAGATGTCCATGCTCGGGCGCCGCTATGATGCGCCGACGCTGGAAAAGTGGGGCCTGATCAACCTGACAGTTCCGGAAGAATCGCTGGAGACAGGCGACCATGGCGATCGCTGAGGAATTTGCGCAAGGCCCGACACTGGCCCATGCCGCAACCAAGGAACTCGCCCACATCGCCGTCAACGATGGCGTGGCCGCCGCGGATGAGGCGATGGCAAGGGTGCAGGCGCCGATCTGGGCGTCGGAAGATTTGAAAGCCGGCCTTGCCTCGTTTCGCAAGAATGGCCCCGGTCTTGCCAAGTTCGCGGGGCGCTGATCATGAGCGGACCTCTTAGCGGAATTCGTGTCGTCGACTTCTCCCGCGTGCTCGCGGGTCCCTTGTGTGCCAGGACATTGCAGGACCTTGGCGCCGAGGTCATCAAGGTGGAACCGCCAAGCCCCGACGTGTCGCGCTTTGCGTTTCCCTCGACGGACGGCATGTCCGGCTATTATGCGCAGCAGAATGCCGGCAAGCGTAATGTCAGCATCAATCTGAACGTTCCCGGCGCGTATGATCTGGCGCTGAAACTGTGTGATACTGCGGACGTCGTGGTTGAGAATTTTCGCGCCGGCACGCTCGGTTTCTTCGGCCTCGATTACGAAACCCTGTCGAAGCGCAACCCGCGGCTGATCTACGCATCGATCACCGGCTACGGCCAGGGCGGTCCGTGGCGCAGTCGGATGGCCTACGCACCGACGGTGCAGGCGGAAGCCGGTTTCACCGAGAACAGCGTTCGCCACTACGGCGCGGCCCTGACGGAACCCCGCACCGATAGTCTTTCGCATGCGGACGTCTATGCCGGGCTGCAGGCGGTCATTGCCATCCTCGCAGCGCTCAACAGCCGGCAGGCGACCGGCCAGGGCCAGTATATCGACGTCGCCATGGCCGCGACCTTGCTCGCGGTTAACGAGCGCGCGCATGTCGATCTGTCGGACGACGATATCGGCGCCGAACCTGCGGTGCTTGGCGCGACCGATTGCTCCTTCTTCACGGGGCCGCAAGGGGAGCACTTCACGGTCGCTACCAGCATTATCGGCAGCCGGACGTTTCCGTCCTGGCTGCGCGCGATGCGGCGCGTTGATTTGATGGACGACCCGCGTTTTTCGAGTGCCGCGGCGCGGCGGCTCAATTTCGGCGCGCTGCACCAGATCATCCAGTCCTGGA
The DNA here is from genome assembly GCA_963725555.1 of uncultured Pseudomonadota bacterium. GTDB lineage: Bacteria > Pseudomonadota > Alphaproteobacteria > Rhizobiales > Xanthobacteraceae > Bradyrhizobium. Next base: position 104,809 of record CAVRYV010000021.1, read on the forward strand.
TGCTGACGTTCCCGGACATGGCGACGCTCGACGCCCAGTTTGATGAGGCCAAGATCGCGATGGGCGAAATCCGGTCCATCAAGGAACTGTCGAAGTCGGATTGGAGCGATTATTGGGGCGCGATCCAGCTTGTTCCGGATCGTAGCGGCGGCGAATACAAATTGCCGGGTCGGCCCTGGCACTTCTCCAGGGATGAACTGACACCGATCGGCACACCGGCTTTCCAGGGCGAACATAACAGAGAGGTATTTCGCGAACTGGGTGTGAGCGAGGCAGAGCTGCAAAGGCTTTCCGAGGCCGGCGTGTTGGTCGCGCACCGCCGTGCTCTTGAACCCGAGGCGTTGCCTAAACCTCCGGAAGCTGCCGGCCAAGCCGCGTGACCCCTGATGCTTGGCGCCGGCGAAGCGATCTCACGATCGAAATCGGTGGGTGGCAATAATTGTCCTCTGCTATAGCTGACCGGATGTTGCCGCGCACAATCGGATTCTGAGACAGATGGAGTCTGAGACATAACGTGAAGCGTTCCCGTTCCACCAACAAAGAATGCTCCATCGCTCGCGCCATGGATGTAGTCGGTGACCGCTGGTCGATCCTGCTGCTGCGGGAAGCTTATTATGGCACCAGGCGGTTCGACGAGTTTGAGTACTACCTTGGTGTCGCGCCAAACATTCTCAGTACGCGTTTGAAGAAGTTCGTCGATCTCGGAATGATGACACGCGTCCCTGTGCCGGAACACAAGGGAAGATACGAATATGTATTGACTGAAAAGGGACGTGATTTTTTCCCGACTTACCTGGCGCTCAAGAAATGGGGTGACGATTGGCTCGCCGAACCCGAGGGACCGCAGGTCGTATTCAGGGAACGTAGCAGCGGGCGGCAAATCGAATACCTCGCGCCGCTGTCTGCGCATGGCAAGCCGTTGCAGCTCGAAGACATCGAAATTGTTCCGGGCTCCGGCGCCGTGCCCTTCAACCGAAAGCGATTCGGTGGTCAACCGGCGCGCAAGGCAGCGGTAAAGCCGACGGGGGCGAGCGCAAGCGTGCATAAAGAGGCAAGCCGCAAGAAGCGGTGATATTTGCTTACTCGCCAGACAGGCGATGAAAAATGCTGACCGGCTTGATGCCTGGCCGGGGAGGGCGGTTAACGTGCAGACAAGGCTCTCCGTTCTACCGTATCGCGCTTTCCTTTCTGCACTTCGAATAGAGTCTCCTTGCCATCACGCCAGAACCGGATATCGAAACGGCGGCGCCCGAGCCGCAGATCGATGAGTGTTACGTCCGGGAGCCAGTCCGGCAGCGCCGGATCAACATACAGTTTGCCGCGCGGAGCGTCCTGCTGGAGACCCAGCACGGCCTGGAGAAGCATGAACGGCGTGCCGGCCGCCCAGGCCTGCGGCACGTTGGCGCCGAGATACTGCACCGGAAATCCGGTCGGATCGCGCTGCAAGCCGGCGTAGAGCTCGGGCAATTGATTGAGCAGGAAATGGCTCGCGGCGCCGCTGATGTCGCGCGCCAACGCCGCCGCTTCGGCGTGAAAGCCGTAGCGTCGCATGCCGAGCGCGATCAGCGAATTGTCATGCGGCCACACCGCACCGGTTTGGTAATTGTACGGATTGAATGATGGATGGTCCGATGACAGCGTGCGGATTCCCCAGCCGCTCCACATGTCCTTTTGCATCAGCCGTTTCACGACGATGGCGGCACGTTCTGGCGCGATGATGCCGGACCACAGACATTGCCCGACATTGGAAGCGACCGACAGCACCTTTTTCTTGTCGCCATCCAGTGCGTAGGCATAGAAGCCGGATCTTTCATCCCAGAATACTTCGTTGAATTTCTTGAACAGGAGTGCCGCCTTCTTTCGCAGCCGGTTGGCACGTCGTTTGTTGTCGAGCTCATCGTAGATATCGGCCATGCGCAACCAGGCATCGTAGACGTAACCCTGCAACTCGCACAGGGCTTTCGGGCCGCGCACGAGCGTACCGTCAGGGTACATGACGGCATCTCCGGAATCCTTCCACGCCATGTTCTCGTAGCCGGCTTTCGACCGCGTCTGATATTCCTGAAATCCGTCACCGTCGCGATCGCCGTATTTGTCGATCCAGGTCAGGCACGCTTCGGCATTCGGCAAATGCCGCTCGATCAGGGTTTGATCGCCCGTCGCCTTCCACGCCGCATGCAGCGCGATCAGGTAGAGCGGCGTCGCGTCCGCCGTGCCGTAATACGGCGTGTGCGGGATCAGCTTGAAATGCGCCAGCTCGCCGTAACGAAGCTCGTGCAGGATCTTGCCCGGCTCGGCGTCACGGTAGTCGTCGCGCTCCGTCGCTTGATATTGCGCCAATGCCTCCAGCGTCCCGGCGGCGAATTCCGGGTAAACAATCATCGTTTGCAACGAAACGATCAGGGTATCGCGGCCAAACAGCGCCACGAACCACGGCAATCCGGCGGCCGGCACGAATACCATGTGGTCGGTGCCCTGCAACGGCAGCCGCAACGCCGACATGTCCTGCACGCCCTGATTATAACAACGATAGAATTCCTCGTTGCTGGTTTCGATTTTCAGGACCGTTCGCTGCCATTCGTCCATATTGCGAGCGTGGCTCGACGTGACGCTGGAATGAATACATTCCTTCGTCGCCCGAAAGTGTTTCGAGCCGTCCACGAGGTCATAAATCAGGCAGCGATGCCAGGCCTGTCCGGGCTTCAGTGCAATGTCGAAACTCAAGCGTCCGTTGGCGTAGACCGTCGGCTTGCCGTTGCCGTCGCCGGTTCGGACGATGACTTCGCGGCAAAAGTCCTTGTTGCGATAAGTGACCCGAAGTATTTGCCGCTTGGGCGCCCACGAGGTGACGATGTGGCCACGCCGCACGATGTTGTCGCCCTTCACCTCGAAAATGTCGGCGAAATCGGCGCGCATCGCGACCTCGAGGTTGAAACGAACCGGCTTTTGGCTGTTGTTGGTGATTTCGATGTCTTCATGCAGTCCGCCGTCGATGTGACGGCCGATCACCAGGCCCAGCGTGCGCGCCGCGACCGGCCCGTCTTCGGTCTCGAAAGCGCGGTTGGTCTGGAAGATGCGCGCGGCGTGGGGAGCGACGGCGCCACCATTGAGCAGATCCCACAGTTCGCCATTGGCATAGATTGCCCAGGCGCTGATCACCCTGGTATCGCGAAAATATAATCCACCTTTGCTTGGCCAGTTCACCCGGCCGTCGGTTTCGGTGAGCAGCACCGTCTGTCCCTGATGGATGGCGATCTGAGCTGGGCCGACCTGAACCTTGAATGACATCCGTCAGTCCTTCGTCAGAGATATCCGATAGTAACAATGAAACGTCGTTAGGTGCTCGCTGCTATTTTGACGGATGGGTTTCAGGCATCAGCAGCCAGAGCAGAAGCACGGCAACCAACGCCACCGCGGCGATGCCCAGAAATCCCGCCGCGCGGCCAAAGCTTCCGGCCACGACACCTGAAAGTGTCGTGCTGAGTGAAGCGCCGATACCGGATATCGTTCCGACGAACCCCTGGGCGAGATTGAACCGGCCGCTACCGGATGTGAGGTCGGCGACGGTCAGCGCCGTAAGCACGCCCAGCATCGTTCCGCTGACTCCGTCGAGTACTTGAGCCGCGATCAGAAAAGTCGGATCGGTGGTGCAGGCGAACACCAGCGCACGAATCGGCAATGCCGCGAATCCGACGAGCAGCAGTGGCCGGCGCCCCCACATATTCGCCCGGCGTCCGGTCCACGGCGCCATGATCGCCACGATGATCTGGGGTACCATGATGAGCGCGGAGACGATGAGCGAGGAATCAGCCGCCTTGCTGTAGGCAAAGGTTTCACCGGCCAGCGGCAGCATCGACGCGTTGGCCGTCTGAAATAAGAACACGCAGCCGGCGAAGATGAGCAGACCAGGGGTCTTCCAAAGGCTTCGGAGCCGGGCTCTCGGCGGTGCACCCGGTCCTTCGTGATCCGGAATGCACGAGGCGCGGCCGAAATGGATATCCGAGGGCTGGATGCGGCCGAGAGCAAAGAGCAGCGGAAGCACCAGCGCGGCAGCGACGATAAATATCGCGCGATACGACAGGAAATAGGCGATGAAACCCATGAGGCCAGCCGCGAATACGCCTCCCATCGAGGCGAAGCGCTGATTACGTCCGAGTCGCTCGGCGAGCGCGGCATGGCCGACCAGGCCAAGGCTGATGGCGGTGATCGCCAGCCCGAGGAAACCGCCGGTGACACCCTGGAGCACCAGGGCGGCCAACACCAACGGGAAACTCGGCCATATTGCGATGATCAACGCGCCGGTGGCGACCATACCCGCGCCGACCGCAACCACGACGCGCTTCGATCGGACGGCATCAAGCAACGCCCCGCCCGGTAGTTGACTTAGCAATCCGGCGAAACCACCTGCGGTCAGCACAAAGCCGATGTTCTGTTGGGTCCAGTTTTGCTGGGCTAGAAACGCGGCGACGTAGGGACCGAAGCCCGACAGAGCTCCGGCTAGAAGCAGGTTGACGCCATCGAGGCCACGCAAGCTGGCGCCAGATGGCGATGGTTCAATTACTTCCGCTGCGCCTGCGAAATCCGCGGCAATGGCCATTTGGTTCTCCGCCTATTCGTCCCGCCGGTCGTCATGGTCTGTTGCCGCGAAATCAGATTTTGTGTTTGTGGCGCGCACTTTGGCGAGAGTGGATTTCGAAGGCGGGCAGGTGATCGCCGCCTCCAGCATATCGAGCATGTTTTCGATCGTGAAGGGCTGGCCCCACAGCCGGCTGTTTTTGGTATTGCGGGATTCCAACGCGGCTTCGTGCGCCGACAGGATCGAGTTGGCGTAGATCGCGAACATCGACAGGCGCTGCTCGATGATTGTCGCTGGCAATGGCAGCATCCGCTTCAGATAATTGAAGCAGTCGACATAGCCCGAGTTCCAGCGGTTGTTCAGCGCGGCGCGCAAAGCCCTGGGGTCGGACGCCTGCAAATTGGAGGTGAAGCGGATATAGCCGCACCAGCGCTCGTCATCGCCGAGTTCGATCACCGGCATCATCAGAACCAGCATCACCTCGCGGATGCTGGTCGGGCCGCCTCGCGCCTCGATCTCGTTGAGCATCTCGCGGCGGCGTCTGTCGAGCACGGCGGCGCCGTCGACCACCATCTGACGGATCAATTCCTCCTTCGAACCAAAATGATAATGCAGCGCGGCATTGTTTCGCTGCCCCGCGGCATCAACGATCTCCTGCACCGTGACGCCGTCGACGCCGCGTCGTGCAAACAGTAGCTGTGCCGCCGCCTTGATCTGGTTCTTGGTTTCTTCCGAGGCCGCGCGCGTCCCCGGTCGTGACCGGCTTGACATCCAAATCGATCCCGTCCTAGTTTAAGTGAAATCACTTAATACAGTCTAGCCGGAATCGTGTCCAGAGCGGAGAGACGACATGCGGGTACTGGTTGCTGGCGGCGGCATCGGCGGACTGACCACCGCGATCGCGCTGCGACATCAAGGCGTCGACGCCCTCGTGCTCGAGCAGGCCAGGGTGATGACCGAGATCGGCGCCGGCATTCAGGTCGCGGCCAACGCGGCTCTCGTGCTGCGCGAGCTCGGCCTTGAAACCGCGATCCGCGCGGTCGGCGTCAAGCCGCTGTCCTACGACTATCGCGATCTGCGCAGCGGCAAGATGCTTTATCAGGCGCCGCTTGGCGATGAGGCCGCCGAGCGGTACGGCGCGCCGATGTACAACATTCATCGCGCCGACCTGGTACAGATCCTGTCGGATGCGGTACCGCCGGAAGCGAAGCGGTTTGGCGCCCGCGTCGCGGCGGTGTCACAGGATGGAAATGGCGTCGAGGTGACACTGCAGGATGGCGCGACCGTGCGCGGCGACGTGCTGGTCGGCTGCGACGGCATCCATTCGGCGGTGCGCCAGCATCTGCGCGGCCAGGAGCAGAAGCACTTTGCCAACATCCTGATGTGGCGGTCGCTGATCCCGGCGGAACAGCTCGAAGGCCTCAATCTGGAAGAGCGCGGCAATTACTGGTTCGGTCCGGGACGCACGCTGATCACCTATTGGGTACGGCCGAAGAACCTCTACAGCATTCTGGCCTCGGTGCCGGCGAGCGAGGTCACGCGCGAATCCTGGGACGACAGCGGCGACATTGCCGAGATGCTGCGCTCGTTCGACGATGCCGAGCCGCGCGCGCGCGCCATGCTGGAGCAGTGTCGCAGCGTCTTCATCACCGGCATGTATTACCGCGACCCGATCGATAGCTGGTGTTCCGGCCGCATCACGCTTCTGGGTGACGCCGCGCATCCGATGGTGCCGTTCCTTGCCGCCGGCGCCGGCCAGAGCATCGAGGATGCCTGGACCCTGGCGCGCGTGCTGGCGCGGCGGCAGGACGACGTTCCCGGCGCACTGCTTGAATATGAGCGCAGGCGTCTGCCGCGCACGACGCGGATCCAGGCCGGCGCGCGTGCGGTCGTGAAGCTGATGCACGAGCCCGACCCAAATCGGCTGCGCGACCGCAATGGCCGCTGGAAGGGCATGGCGCGCATCGACCCGCTGGCGGAAACGAGCTGGGGACTGGCGTGGGACTATAATGTCGTCAAGGCGGTCGAAGCACCGCCCGGCGAGGTCCTCAACGTCACGGGCTTGCGCGAAGGCAAGCGGCTGCAGCGCCCCGAGGGACAACGCGCCTTCGATCTCTGGAAATTCGCCTTCCGTGCCGAGGATGTCGCGCGCGGGCATGACGGGCTGCGCGAAGCCTATGAACGTTTCCTCACCACGAACTTTCCGCTGCCCGAGGGCATCGATGCGGTCGAGGACGAACTTGGCGACGTCAGGGCCTGGCGTGTCGCTGCCCTCGATGCGCCGCGCGGCAATGTCGTGCTGCATTTCCACGGTGGCGGCTATCTGATCGGTTCGGCGAAGGGATCGCTGGAGTACGCCAGCCGATTGGCGGCTGCGGTCGACGGCGTCTGCTACACCGTCGACTATCGGCTCGCGCCCGAACATCCCTATCCGGCGGCGATCGACGACGCGGTCGCCTGCTATCGCGCATTGCTCGCGCGCGGTATTCCCGCAAGCTCGATTCTTGTCTCCGGCGAGTCAGCCGGCGGCGGCCTCGCGGTGGCGCTGGTGCTGGCGCTGCGCAATGCCGGCGATCCGTTGCCGGCGGCGATCTTTGCCGCGGCGCCGTTTTCCGATCTCACGCTGTCGGGACCGAGCGTTCGCGCGTTCAATGGCGACGATCCCGCCGCCAACCGCGATCTCCTGACCTTCATGGGCGCGTCCTATTTCCAGGGACACGAGCCGACCGATCCGCTGGTCTCGCCGCTGTTCGGCGACCTCGCCGGGCTGCCGCCGCTATTCCTGACGGCGAGCCAGGGCGAGGTGCTGCTCAGCGACACCACGCGCCTCGCCGAGCGCGCCGAGAAAGCCGGCGTCGATGTCACGCTGCGCGTGGTCGAGGATTCCGTGCACGTCTATCCGATCTTTCCGTTCCTGCCGGAGACCAAGGCGACGATGGAAGAGGTCGCGGCCTGGGCCAGTCGCAATCTGCGCCGCAACGACAAGCGGACAGAGGCGGCGGAATAACGGGGATGGAAGAACGCTGAATTTCGGTGACATGAATTTCGGTGACAGTGCACTTAATCATTTCGGATCATTTCGGTGACAGTGCACTTAATCGACGTTGGCCCGCCTTTGCGGCATGGGCCGGTGACAGGTGCTTCGTCAGCGCAGGATAAGTGCACTGTCACCGAAATTCCACCGAAATTCGGCGCGCTTGCGGGCCCTATGTTGGCGCTGTCGGTCCTTTGCCAAATTTGCCGCCAACTTGCGGTAGGTTCCCGCAGCGAGGCTTCTTCGATTAGCAAAGCATTAATCATAAAATCCCATGATGTCATGACACCCACGGTCGACGGCTCGCGAGCATTCTCGGGGATACGGAAATGGTTACACTGATTGAGATCACAGCTGCGACGCTGGTTCTCGGGTACACAGCGAGCTACCTGACCCTGCGCCATTTCTTTCCACCGACGCGGTCATAAGTCATCACACAGGTTTCGTGGTGGTCCCGATCACGCTCGGCATTTCAGCAGCGGATCAATGTCGGAACTTAAAACGATTCTCGTCCTGGTCGGCGCGGTACTCGCTTTTTTGGTGGCGGCATACATCGTGGGCGGGGGGACGTGGCGCGGTCCCCACAATCTACGTAAATCGCTTCCCGCTAAAGAGACCAAAATTACGCTGCAAAATTATGGTGATGGTGCGCTAGATCGACCGCTGCCTGCCTCGCGGGCATCATATAGCGGTGGGCCGATGACAGGCGCTTCGTCAGCGTAGGATAAGTGCACTGTCACCGCAATTCCGTAATTCTGCTCTCAACTCACGGGCAAAAAATGAAACGCCGGCGCTGATCGGCCAGGAAAGCGTTCGAGCGAACCTTCATCTGACCTAGTCGTGTTTGATTGCGCGCATAGGAAAGCCGCCGCTAATGCCAACTCAGCGGCGGCTTTCCCCTTTATTCGAGAGCATTGCGTTTTCGGAGGGTTTCCGCCCGAGCGCTGCCTAATGGACCCCAAAAGGCGATCTCGGCGCTGCAGCCTTGATACCGCTGTCTGCGGAATGAACCGCACCCGATCGACCGCGACCAATAGGTCAGGGCTACGTTCGCCACTCGCACGCTCACAATAACCGAACCCGGCGTTTGGCCGATTTGAAAGGGAGCGCGTCATGAAGACCTATTGGGAAACGCCCATCTCCGATCTTTTCGACACCGCCAACTGGAGCGGGGGTTCGACCCCGGGGCCAAATGATATCATCGCGTTAACAGTCGCAGGCACATACACGGTCACAACCAACACGGATCATACCGTGCTTGGCGTCAGCACAGGCGCTGGCGCCACGTTGTCGATCGGTCACGACAGTACCTTTACTGCGACAGAAGGGACGGCGACCGGCGCCAATGCCGGCGCGATCACGCTTCTCGACGGCTCGACCTTGGAAATAGGCGGCATCGTCGACAATACCGGCCTTATCAACCTCAATGGGAATGGCGACTTGACGAGACTGATCGCCATATCCAACACCATATTCGAGGGGGGCGGCCGCATCCAGATGACGGATGACGTCGACAATTTCTTTGGGGTTGAGCCGACCGAGAACACAATCATCACCAATGTCGACAACAACATTAGTGGTGCCGGCACCATAACTGCAAATATATTCAACAACGATAAGCTGGGTGTCATCGATGCAACCGACGCCAACAACCGGCTAGTCATAAACGATACCGAGCTCGTCAATACCGGCCTGATCGAGGCAACTGGCGCCGCCGGGTTGGAGCTTGCTGGCGGTACCAGCATCCGAAACCAAGGAGCCATCATCGAGGCCGCAAACGGCTCTGTTATCAACTTGGACGGTTTCAACGAAATCGAGGGAGGCACCCTGAAAGGCAATATCGACGTTGTGTCGAATACTGGCGCGGGGCTTGATGGAATGAGCGCTGGAACGCTGTCAAACCAAGGCGCGATCGCCATTGAGAACGGAGAATCTCTGGGCTGCGAGGTGTTATCAACAACACCGGATCGATCAACCTGAACGGCGGGGCGACTGCGACCGGCATTTTACTTGGTGGGACCATCCCGGCCTTCCCGGTAACGCTTGAGGGAGGCGGTCAAGTCAAACTTACGGACAGTTCATTTAACTCCCTGGACGTACAAGGAAACATCCCAACGACCCTCATTAACGTCAACAACACCATATCGGGAGCCGGAACCATAGGAGCGTCCGGCGATCTGACTTTGAACAACGAAAAGCTGGGGATCATCGATGCAACGGGTGCCAACAATGCGCTCATCCTCGACGGTCTTGTCAATAATGCGGGCCTGATTGAAGCAACCGGAGTTGCGGGCCTCACAATCAATGCGTGAGGGCATTGCCAACACGGCGTCGGGAATTATCGAGGCTAACACCGGATCGTTGGTCAAACTGCAAACAGGCACCATCACCGGCGGAACATTGAAGACGATTGGCACCGGCGTCATCCAGATCGCAAATTCCGGTTCTACCTTTGGCGCATTCGACGGCAGCAGCGCGGTGATTACTGTTGCCGGCAACGTCGATGTGTCCAGCGGCAGTGTTCTAGGCCTGCTTGGAACAATTGAAAATACCGGCAACATCATGGATGATTCCGGTAGCGCTATCGATCTGTTTTCGAGCCGGATCGAGGCAGCCATACTACCCTTCTAGGTCACGGTAAAATCACTCTATTCGGTGGCTCAATTACGGGAGTTGAAGCAGAACTCGTCAACGCCGACGATACGATCAGCGGCTCTGGCGTCGTCGAAGCCGCCGCGCTCAACAATGAGACCGCCGGCGTCGTCGACGCAACTGGAGGCGGACAGCTGGTTATCGATACAGCTATTCCAGTCGGGATAACGAGCGGACCAACCGCGGTAACCAATGGCGGAATACTGCAAGCAAACTCCCTGAGCGAGCTGTTCATCGCCGACGGCATCGTCAACGACGGCACCCTGAATGCAAACAGCGGAATCGTCATGGTTGCAGGAGCCGCCACGGGCACGGGCCGCGGCCTTATTGACGGTACGGGCGAGCTCGAGTTCGGCTCAGCTTCAACCAATAATGTAAGGTTTGCGACCGGGTCGACGGGTGAACTGATACTCGACGAATCCGTCAAATATCAGCGGCGGAATAGTCGGGTTTGGGCTCAATCAGTCTATCGATTTAGCCGACATCAACGAGGCGACGGCCACGCTCTCTTATGCACCCAACTCGCCGAACACCAGCGGCGTGCTGACGATCAACGACCACGAAGGACACGTCGCCCATCTCAAATTGGACGGTACCTTTGTTGTTGGCGACTTCCATCTGGCCAACGATGGTGGCGGCGGCACGCTGCTGACTGATCCGCCTATCGACACCGCACCGCATACCATCGCAAATGGCGCTACACTCGAAATAGCCAACGGCGCGAGCGGCAAGATCACGTTCGCTGGTGCGGCCGGAACATTGCAGCTCGATAGTCCCTGGAGCTTCAGCGGCAAGGTGGCCGACTTTGGCGGGCAGGATCAGATCGATCTTGTGGATGTCAGCTTCGGCGGCCCGATCACGCTTGGCTACGCCAAAAACGGCAGTACCGGCGGTGAGTTGAAAGTCAGCGACGGCATTCACAACGCCGATATTGCGCTGCTCGGCAACTACATGGCGTCGACCTTTGCCATCGCTTCTGACGGCCATGGCGGCACGTTGATCACCGAAGCGCCGCATGCTCAACAGGGCTTGTTGACCACGCCGCTTATATAACGGTTTTCTAGCGCCTCGGCTCCGGCAGGCACAACCTTGGGAATGGAACTCGTACCCGCGCATGGATCAGAGATAGGCAGCGGGAGCGTTTTTGGGAGTTCCGGACGGGTTCAGCCGGGCATCTGCCGGACTCACCCGTAAGTAGTTGATCTTGCTGGCTGGGGAACTAGGATTCGAACCTAGACAAACAGAGTCAGAGTCTGTTGTGCTACCGTTACACCATTCCCCATCTAAACTACTGAATAACAACAATATTTTCAGGAGCTTTGCGGCTAAAGCCGAGAGTTTTGCAAACCCGGCGATTTGCTGCGCCCATATAGCCGTGCCGGTGTACCCGGTCTAGTCCTCATTGGTCACGAGCCGAAGTCGCTTTTGACCATCGGCGCCGACTTTCATTTGATCCTTCAACCGCACGTAGTGCTGAACGTTCTGGCGCGACACGCCGATGTCGTTTGTGATCTGACCGACATCGTAACCCTGCTCGCCGCGGACGAGGATCCGGCTCAAACCGCATCCAGATGTGGTCGAAGTCTCGATCGGTTCAGCTGCCAATCTTCGGGCGCCACCTTGGGCTTGATGCCATCCAGGAAATTTCGCCAGTTACGCGATAAATCGGCGGGCACCAGTCGGCCGCCGGCATCGATATCGGCGCTGAGTCGTCGCCAGTTGGCGATACTGGCAGCCTGCTCCTCCTCGCTGCCCCCCGGTTGCCAGCTGAGATGCACGGTGCCGGTGTTCCAGCGGTAGATATAGGACGTGTTGTCGCCCAATTCGGTGGTTGCCAACAGTCCGGCCTCCCGGGTTTGCATAATGACAGGATGGTCTGTGTAGGCCGGATGGGTATCGATCGGCGCGCGTTTGAGGTAGTCGGCACGAAACACCCACGATCCCTCGAATTGGTTTACATGGCGAGAGTACTGCTCATCCCCCTCGAGAAACCAACTCGACGCCGGTTTCCAGGCAACGTTGTCGCCGATGTTCTTCATGCAATCTTCGAGGTGCCACGGCAGATAGAGGTCGTCGTCGTCCCACCAGTGAATGAGATCGGCGGCAGGATCGGCAAGTTCATGCATTCGCTGCCGGATCTGTCGAAGCGAGCTATAGGAGACGGCTTCGTTGACGACCCGCACGCGGGGATGATCGAACAGAAGCGGCTGCGGGTGCTGGTTATAGATGAGAAGCGTTGCGTTCGAAATTTCCGTCTGCTGCAAAAAACATGCGAGCGCTTCAGAAGCCACCCGATATCGTCCATAGGTTCCCATCAGGCAGTCGACCTTCATCGGCGTCATTCCAGATTTCCGCATGATCGCATTTCAGTCCCCCACGGCCGGCGATGACCGAAAAACGTTTCGTCCACTCCGGTCCGCTGTCGAACTTTCGCTTTCCCTTGTTCGGATGGATTTGAACCTTTTAGCCGCTTGCGACAAAATACCCAAATCCGGTCCAAGTGTGCGCCATTCTACTCGCTAGGCCCCCTTGGCAAGCGCGCGGCGATGCGCTTGGTGCGAGGGGCAGCGAACCCGCCGCCCTTTGCAGGGCGGGTCGCATCGCAACCGGGGCCATTGGCACATGAGTGCGTATTTCGAGGAACTGGATTTTCGCCCCACCCCGATGGGCGTGCTTAGCCTGCGGCGGCGAAGGCAATTGTCGACCGGCGTCGATATCTACGAAATCAAACTCGGCGACGAGTTTTTGATGTCGAGCCAGTTTACCGTCGCCGAGATCGCTTTGGCGCGGCTCGGCCTCGATGCGTCGAAGCGGTCTAAGCTCGATGTGGTCGTTGGCGGCCTCGGGCTTGGCTATACCGCGCAGGCGGTGCTCGAAAATCCAGCCTTGCGATCGCTCATCGTGGTCGACGCGCTTGCCGAGGTGATCGAATGGCACCAGCAGGGCTTGCTGCCGCTCGGCAAGCAACTGACAGATGATCCGCGCTGCCGCCTCGTCAACGGCGACTTCTTCTCGATGTCGCAGTCCGCTGACGGCTTCGATCCGGATGCCCCAAGTCGTTGCTTCGACGCGGTGCTGGTCGACATCGATCACTCGCCGCGAAACCTGCTGCATCCGCGCCACGCCGCGCTGTATGCGCCGGAAGGTCTCGCCACGCTGGCCGCGCACCTCAATCCCGGCGGGGTTTTCGCGCTCTGGTCGAACGACCCGCCGGATGATGCGTTCATGTCCGCGCTGGCCGGGGCGTTCGAAACATCCGCGGCGCATGTCGTGACGTTCGACAATTTGCAAAGAGATGGCGAGGCCAGCAACACCGTCTATGTCGCCGTCAAAGCCGATCGGTCTGGTAAAGCGTCACCCGCCGGTTGAGATGAATGAACCGAAGGGCTTTATTTTATCTTCTCGTAAGCGGTGGTAAAATCGGTTAGCGGCATGGGAATGGTGATGGTTTCCTTGGCGAGGTTTTGAAACGACAGATTCAATTGCTTGCCCGATTTGAGAGCGGCCAGAAGATCCGGCGTGATCGCAGCTCCGGCGTAGCAGCCTCGGTTTTCGCAGGTCTGGATCTGAAGGTCGGTGGCCTTGCCGTCATCGACCTGGAGTTTGGCGCCACCCGGCAGATTAATTCCGAGCGGTAACTGCACCATGGCAACCGGCGCATGCGTGTCGCTGGGGACGCGAACGTTGACCAGGACGACCAATTGTCCGGTTTTGGTGAGGACGGCCGACTGCTCCATGGCGCATTCGAGCGGCGCCTCACGGCTGGCGCTGGTGCATCGCACGGCCCAGCCGGGCGGGGGCGAGGCGGGCGCCGGCGCGGCGTCGGCTTGGGGTGTGGCCGACGGCGGTGTTGTCTGTGCCGTCCGTGGCGGCGCGCTTTTCGATTTGGGCGGCTGCTGGGCGCGGCTGAAGCCGATCGATCCGAACGCCACGATGGCTATGACGACGGCAAGCTTGGCGGAAACTTTCAATGAACGGCTCCCCAGACAAGTTCTTTCGGGACAGGCCCGTAATGAAGTCAAAGTCAGGCAATCAAAATAAAATTATTCGGCGGCTTCCTTGGCAGAGGCGTGGTCTGCGCTTGGCCGCCCGCTGTCAACATTCTTCGAGCGTCCCCATTCCGAAAACGCATTCGAGAGCCGGTCAAGATAGACGTACACCACCGGCGTCGTAAACAGCGTCAGCGCCTGGCTGACGATCAAGCCGCCCACCATCGCGTAGCCGAGCGGTTGGCGTATTTCCGATCCGGTGCCGGTCCCCAGCATCAAGGGAACGCCGCCGAGCAGTGCGGCCATCGTCGTCATCATGATCGGACGGAAACGGATCAGGGCGGCCTTGCGGATCGCCGCCTCCGGCGACAGGTGCTCGTCCCGTTCGGCCACAATCGCGAAGTCGACCAGCATGATGCCGTTCTTCTTGACGATGCCTATCAGCAGAATAATTCCGATCAGCGCGATCAGGCTGAAATCATATCCAAACAGCATCAGCGTCGCCAATGCGCCGACGCCGGCGGAGGGCAGGGTCGATATGATCGTCAACGGATGAATGTAGCTTTCATACAGAATGCCGAGGATGAGATACACCACCACAAGCGCGGCCAGGATCAGCAGCGGAACGGTTCCGAGCGACTGCTGAAAGGCTTGCGCCGTACCCTGGAAGCTGCTCGCGATGGTGGCCGGCACGCCCATGTCGGAGACGGCTTTGTCGATGGCGTTGGCGGCCTCTCCGAGCGAGACGCCCTCCGCCAGATTGAAGCTGATCGTCGTCGCCGGGAATTGTCCCTGATGGCTGATCGATAGCGGTTGCACCGGAACGGTGCTCCAGCTCGCGAACACCGACAGCGGAACCTGTTCGCCGGTCAGCGGCGACTTGATGTAGATGCTGTTCAAGCTATCCACCTTGCCCTGCAATTCCGGCAAGATTTCAAGAATGACGTGGTAGCTGTTGATTTGAGTGAAATACTGCGCGACCTGCCGTTGACCGAATGCATCGGACAAGGTGTCATCGATCAATTGCGGCTGAATGCCGTAGCGCGATGCGGTGTCGCGGTCGATGTTCAGCGTCAGCGTGGTGCCCTCGGTCTGCTGATCGGTGGCGACATCGCGCAGCACGGGCAGCGTCCTCAGCTTCTGCAGGATTTTCGGCGCCCAGTTATTGAGCTCGTTGAGATCGGAGTCCTGCAAGGTGTATTCGAACTGCGTGCGCGTCGCGCGACCGCCCAGGCGAACATCCTGCGCCGCCTGCATGAAGACGCGCGCGCCCATCACCTTGTTAAACTGCGGGCGCAACCGCGCAATGATCTGTTGCGCGTTGGCTTTGCGGTCGTCGCGCGGCTTCAGCGTGATGTACATGCGTCCGTTGTTCAACGCGTTGCCGCCGCCGCCGATGGCCATGGCGACGCTGGCGACATCGGGATCGGCCTGTATGATCTTGCCAATCTCCTCCTGCAGACGCGTCATCTCGACAAAGGAGACGTCCTGTCCAGCTTCGGTAATCGCCGTGATCAGGCCGGTGTCCTGCTGAGGGAAAAAGCCTTTGGGAATGACGACGAACAAATAGCCGGACAACGCCACCGTCGCGAAGAAGGTCAGCAGGGTCGTCAGACGCCAGCGCAGGACGAGGTCGAGACCACGCTCATAAGCCCGCAGCATGGCGTCGAAGCAGCGCTCGCTCCATAGATAGAGGCGGCCATGTTCGGCCTCTTCGCTATGCGACTTGAGGAAGCGCGATGCCATCATCGGCGTCAGCGTCAGCGACACCACCATCGAGACAAAGATAGCCATCGAAAGCGTAATCGCGAATTCGCGGAACAGCCGCCCGATAATGCCACCCATCAGCAGCAGGGGAATCAGCACAGCGACCAGCGAAATGCTGATCGACATGATCGTGAAACCGATCTCGCCGGCGCCCTTGAGCGCCGCGGCGTATGGTTTCTCGCCTTCTTCGATGTATCGCGTGATATTTTCCAGCACGACGATCGCGTCGTCGACAACGAACCCTACCGAAATCGTCAGCGCCATCAGCGATAGATTGTCGAGCGTGTAGCCGAATGCCCACATCAGGGCGCAGGCGCCGAGCAGCGCCAGCGGAACCGTCACGCTGGGGATGATGGTCGCCCATACGCTGCGCAGAAAAATGAAAATCACCATGACGACAAGGAAAATCGTCAACAGCAGCGTGAACTGCACATCCGTGACCGCCGCACGGATGGTCTGGGTGCGGTCGCTCATGATCGAGACTTTGATCGTCGGCGGAATCGACGCAATCAACCGCGGTAGCTGCGCCTTGATCTTGTCCACGGTGTCGATGACGTTGGCGCCAGGTTGCTTGAACACGACCAGAAAGACGCCGCGCTTGCCGTTGGCCCAGGCCACCTGCTTGGCGTCCTCGGGCCCGGTGACGGCGGTTCCGATGTCGCGAACGCGCAATGGACCGCCGTTGCGATAGGCGATGATGACGTCGTTCCAGTCTTTGGCCCTTAGCAGTTGATCGTTGGCATAAATGGTGTAGCTGCGCGTGCCGCCATCCACATTGCCCTTTGCATTATCGACGGTTGATACGGCGAGCTGGCTGCGGACATCTTCCAGCGACAATCCCTTGGCGACCAATTTAGCCGGATCAATCTGGATGCGGACGGCGGGCTTCTGCTGGCCGCCGATGGTGACCTGCGCCACGCCGGAGATCTGGCTGATCTGCTGCGCCATCTGGTTGTCGGCGTAGTCATCGACCTCGGTTACCGGCAGCGTATCTGAGGTCATCGAGAGCAGGAGAATTGGCGAATCCGCCGGATTCACTTTCCGATAGGTCGGCGGCGTCGGCAGGCTTTTCGGCAGTTGGCCGCCCGCCGCATTGATGCCTCCCAGGATATCGTTGGTGGCGGCATCGATGCTTCGGTTGAGATCGAACTGGATGGTGACCGAGGTCGAGCTCAGCGAACTCGTCGACGTCATCTGCGTGATGCCGGGAATCTGGGCGAACTGCCGTTCCAGCGGCTGCGCCACCGACGTTGCCATGGTTTCAGGACTGGCGCCGGGAAGCGTCGCCGATACCTGAATGGTCGGGAAGTCGACTTGCGGCAGCGGCGCGACCGGCAATTGCGGGTAGGCGACAAGGCCGACGAAAAGGATCCCGGCCATCAGCAATGACGTTGCGATGGGGTATCGGATAAACGGCGCCGAGATGCTCTCGTTCATTGCTATGGGACCTTGGCCGGGGCCTGCTCCGAATTCGCAACCGCGGTGCTGACCAGCGAGCCGGGCTGCACCCTGTACTGACCGGTGGTGATCACCCGCTGTCCCGGCGTCAGGCCCTCGTCGACCACCGATCGGCCGTCGACAGACTGACTGACCTTGATTTTGCGCAGGTTTGCCTTGTTGTCCTGATCGACGATGAAAGTGTAGAGACCATCGCTACCATGCTGAATCGCGTCGTCGGGGATGACGACGGCATCCTTGAGTGTTTTGACCAGCAGGCGGGTAGAGACCGACTGGCCTGGCCACAATACGTGATCCTTGTTCTCGAAAATGGCCTTGAGGCGGATCGTCCCGCTGGTGACGTCGACCTGGTTGTTGATCAATGAGAGGGTACCGGTCGACAACACCCGTTTGCCGTCGGTCGATAGCGCGATCACCTTGGGCGGTTGCACCGCGAGCGCGGCCTTGATTTCCTGCAGCTGTTCCTCGGGGGCGGTGAAGATCACAGCGATCGGTTCGATCTGGGCGATCGTGACAATGCCGGTCTGGGTCGACGCGTTGACGATGTTGCCCTGGTCAACCAGGCGAAAACCGGTGACGCCGGCAAGCGGCGCGCGAATGGTCGCATAATCGAGCTGGGTTCTGGCGTTTGCGATGGCGGCAACATCGCCGGCGATCTGGGCGATGAGCTGCTGGACCGTCGAACTCTGGGTATCGGTCTGCTGCTTGGTCGCGAATTCGCCCAGGCTGACAAAGCGATGAAGATCGAGTTTGGCATTGGCCAGATTGGCTTCGTCCTGGGCCTTCTTGGCGACCGCCTGATCGAGCGCGGCCTGATACGGGCGCGGGTCGATCTGGGCCAGGATGTCACCTTCCTTCACCAATTGCCCTTCCTGGAAGGCAATTTTGTCGATCTGCACCGTCTACCCGGGTGCGAACGATCACGGTGTTGAAAGCCTGAACCGACCCCAGACCGAACAAATAGGACGGAAAATCCGCCTTCTCGACCGAGGCTATTGTCACCGGAACCGGGTTGCCCGCCGGGGAGCCGGTGCGCTTTTGCGCGTTCGCAACCTGGACGCCCGGACCGGCGCCGCGATATTGCTGCCAGCCGAAAAACCCCAGCGCAGCGACGGCTACGATCAGCGCAATCCAGCGAATGGTTCGAGTTCGGGTCATTTGAGCCCATTTAGTTCAAAAGTGCGTGCAGCATCTCTTAAAGAATGCTTCGAACGACATAATATGCATGCACTTAATGTGTAAACACACTATCACTTGAGAATTCTAAACTATTGGAAAGCTTTGGGAACCGCCACGGCCATGTCGCTCGATCTCAAACGCCAGCTGATTGCTCAACTTGTCGAAAGTTCGCGGCTGCTGCGTAATTATATCGAGCACCGTGCCAAGGGCCGCGGCACCACGCGGGCGCAGTGGATCGTACTGTTCAGATTGCGGCAGCAGGAAGGATTGTCGCAAGTCGATCTGGCCGACGTGCTCGAATTGCAGCCGATCTCGCTGGTGCGGCTGCTCGATCGACTGGTCGAGCACGGCCTGCTCGAGCGGCGGCACGACCCCAGGGATCGACGCGCCAATCGGCTGTTTCTTACGGCAAGTGGGCGCCGACTGGTCGACGATCTCGACAGCCTGCGCGACTCCATTGCCGTCGATGTGTTGCAGGACATTCCTTCCGCTTCGCTTCAGACCAGTCTCGATACGCTCAAGGACATCAAGGAGCGGATCAAGGGCTTCGCCGAACCCGGCGACATCGCGGCCAAATAATCGTCAAGTCACCGGCTTGGTTGCCCCCGCGTGGAAGCGCGCATCGCTTCGGCGACGTCGCGGATATTTTTCGAATTGAATCGTGCGGCGATTTAGTTGTAACCGGGATCGGACATCGCCGATGTCGCGGCGCAAATCATCATTGCAATCGTTGTATCGAACCCGCAACCAGCCAGGAACGCACGATGGATGAATTAAACGGACGCATGATCGCCTGCCAGATCCTGATCACCGGCCTGATTGCGCGCGTCGCCAACAACTCGCCCGATCCGTTGCGTTTCCTCACCGACTTTCGCGATGAGATCAAAGCCGTGGTGAAGGGCGTCAACATCGCGGGAATGGAAAACACCGATCGGGTGCGGTTGACGGCGCAGCAAACCGTCGATGAGTTGTTTTCGCTGATGAAGCCGCCGAGTGTCGACTAATCGCTGCTGATGCCGCGATAGTCGAAAGCCCCAATTTACATGCATTTTTCGATTTCAGTTTAGAACGCTTCGAAGATTGTTTTAGAACGATTTCAAACTGCGATTTAGAATCGTTTTGATCTGGATAGATTCAAACGTCACTGCGCTGTAATCAGGTTGACCTGAATTTTTGCGCTCGATAACCAACATGCAGTTGCTCGTCGCTGTGGGGTGCATGAGCAGACTGAATTTGGTTTTGGGGGCTTACTTCAATGAACAGGAGCAGGGCAAAGACGCCGAGATCGTTGCGTTTGGGCGCGACAATGAGCTCGGTCGCGAGAACGACAATCATTCCGGTCGAAAGGTCTCGGCGGTCGCCGGCCTGATGGCGGTGGCCTCATTCTCGGGCGCCGAAGCGGAGCCGGGACCGTTGCCGCCGGTGACGGTCGATGCGCCGGTCGCCCGTCCGCGCCCCGCCGCCTCAAAACCATCGCCCGACCAGATTCGCGCCCGCACGGCATTGCGGCGCGCGGCGCGCAGAGCTCAGCCCACGCAAGTTGCGCCGGTGCCGTTCCCCAACGCAGGTACATTGAGCGCGGACCGCGACCCCTACGCGGATGCGGCGGCCCCCTATAAGGTCGATCATCTGCAGGCCTCGGGAAAATTTCCCGAGCCGCTGTTGAATACGCCGAAGACCGTCACGGTGCTCAGCAAGGAAGTGCTGGCAGACGAGAACGCCACCTCGCTCAAGCAGGCGGTGCTGAACACCGCCGGCGTGACGCTGGGGTCCGGCGAGGGCGGCAATGCCTTTGGCGACCGGTTCTTCATCCGCGGCTTCGACACCCGTAATGACATATTTATCGACGGTGTCCGCGATTCCGGCGTCAGCGTCCGCGAGAATTTCTTCACTGAGCAGATCGAAATCTTGCGCGGACCTGGCTCGTCGTTTGCCGGTCGCGGTACCACGGGCGGTGCGATCAATATCGTCACCAAGCAGGCGACCACCGAAAAAAGCTTCTATAACATGGATGACACGATCGGGACCGATGGCACCAAGCGCGTCGTGCTCGACGTCAACCAGGTGATCAGCCCGACCCTGGCCGTCCGCGCGGGTGGTCTGTTCCAGGATGCCGGCGTTGAAGGCCGCAACTTCACCACGGATGATCGCGGCGGCGGCTTCGTTGCGGTGAAGTGGAACCCGTATGATGCGGTCAAGGTGACCGCAAACTACATTCACACCGACATCCACGGCTTGCCGGACTTCGGCGTGCCGTATTTTCGGCCCGGCTCCACCGGGACCAGCGGTCAAACCTTTGCGACCACGGCCGGCGGCCCGTTCCCGGATTTCGGCGTCAATCGCAACAATTTCTACGGCTTCGTCGACCGAGATTTCTTCTCGGTTCACCAGGACATCGGCACACTCAACACCGAAGTCAAGATCAACCCCGATCTGGTGATCAGCGACAAGGTAAGAGCCTCACAATCGGTACTGAACTACATCGGGACAATTCCTAAATCGCCCAATAACGCGAAGGGAACGTTGACCGCCAATCCTCTTAGCCGGTACCAGCCGACGGACGTGGTGGATAACCAGCTTGAGGCAACCTACAAGTTCGACACTTTTGGTTGGCATCACACCGCGGTTGCCGGCGTCGAGGTGTCCCGCGAGACCTCCAGCATCGACACCTATAAGGGCTTGACCTCAGAGGGCGCCAGCGGCGCCTTTAGCGGCAGCGGATCTCTGAGTGGCGTCAGCATCGCCAATCCGCAATACACGTTTTTGCCGTTCTCAACGACCCCGACGCTTACGGGCCTGCCCACGAAGATCGCCATCGACACCACGAGCGGGTATTTGATCGATAGCGCAAATTACCATGATCTCGTGATCCTCAATGGCGGCATTCGCTTCGACGACTACAACATCAAAACCAGCGGTTTTGGCACGGTAAATGGACAGGCGGGCACCTTCGGGCAGCAAGCCGCCGACTTTGGGATGCCGAACTTCAACCTGGGCCTCACGGTGAAACCGCTTCCGATTACCAGTGTCTATGTCGCCTATGCGACGTCATCGGATCCGGTGGGTTCCGAATTTGACGGCACAAGCGCGAACTACGGAGGATTGGCGCCTGTCGTCAACGGTAACTCCAACCAGATATTCGGGCCGCAGAAGAATACGGCGATCGAGGTTGGCAACAAATGGGAGTTGTTTGATCGCCATTTGCTCGTGAGCGGCGCCCTGTTCCAGACCAACGTCACCAATGCGCGCGAGTCCGTGAACATCACCTCTCCCGCGACCGCGACCGCAAATTGTCCCTATCCCACCGGCACGGTCGGAACGGTGCCTTGCATCAGCGCGGGTGCAGCCTATCAAATCCAGGGCATTGATCTCGAAGTTTCCGGCAAGATAACCGACAAATGGAGCGTGTTTGGCGGCCTGGTCCTGATGAGGTCGGAGGTGACGAAGTCGCTGGTTCCGCCGGCCGACCCCAAATTGTTCACCACGAATGTGGGTCTGCCGCTTGCCAATATCGCAAATCAATCTTTCAGCCTGCTGAGCAAATATCAGCTCAACGACATCTGGGAGCTGGGTGGACAGGCGATCTATCGTTCCGAGATTTACGGCGGCACTTTGCTCGCCGCAAACCAAGGCACGTCGCTGCCGAGTTTCTGGCGCTTCGACGCTTTCGCGGAGGCGAGGATCAACAAGAACTGGGAGGTGAAGCTGTTCGTCAACAACATCTTCAACAAGCTCTACTACACCGCCCTGTATCAAAGCGCGACGCCGTTCGTTCAGGAAGCGCCCGGCCGCACCGCAGCCGTGGTGCTCTCGGCGAGGTTCTGACGACCGATGCAATGCTGATCTGTGTTCCGGATGTGCTGAGCAAGGATGATGTGGCGGATTTCCGCCGCATCATGGACGGCTGCGCGTGGGAGGATGGCCGCTCGACCGCAGGGGCGCAATCGGCGTTGGTGAAACGCAATCAACAATTGCCGCCGGACGGTGAATTGTCGCGCAAGCTCGGCCATCGCATCATTTCGGCGCTATCAGCCAACCCGCGCTTCATTTCCGCAGCGATCCCGCTGCAGATATTTCCGCCGCTGTTCAACCGCTACGCTGCGGCGGACGGCCACCATTTCGGTATCCACGTCGATAACGCCGTGCGCGGCGATCATCTGACCGGCTTGCGGATCCGGACTGACCTGTCGGTCACGTTGTTTCTATCGGACCCCGACGAATATGACGGCGGCGAGCTCGTGGTCGAGGATGTCTACGGTTCCCATGAAATCAAGCTGCCCGCTGGCGATCTCGTAGTTTATCCTGCGTCTAGTTTGCATATGGTCACGCCGGTCACACGAGGCATGCGCGTGGCATCTTTTTTCTGGCTGCAGAGCATGATACGAGATGCGCACGCCCGCAGTCTGATCTTCGATCTCGACACCGCAATCCAGGCCCTGGTGGAGCGTCTTGGGCGAGATGACCCTGAAACGGTCAAATTGACTGGTATCTATCACAATCTGATCCGCTACTGGGCCGAAGTATGAATCCATCATCTTTTCGAGTGATCGCTACTCTCATTCTGGCGCTGGCGGCGGTGTCGCCTTCGCTAGCGCAGCAGAAACCAGCTACGTCGCCTGCGCTGCAGCAGGCGCCTGTTGCGACGCAGCCTGCCGTTGCGCCGACGCCTGTTGTTCCGGCGCAGCCGGTTGCATCGCCGGTTACGGCACCCGCGACATCTCCGACCGTTCAATCCGCTCCGGCGCCTGTATCGACCGATCCGACAGCCGCTCCCGCCGATAGCGGCAACAGGTCGCTGAAATCGACGGCTGCCGCACTGCACGAGTTGTCACCCTGGTCGATGTTCCTGGCGGCGGATGTGCTGGTCAAGGCGGTGATGATCGGGCTTGCTTTCGCCTCGCTGGTGACCTGGACCATCTTCATTGCGAAAATGATCGAGCTCTCTGTCGTCCAGCGCAAACTGCGCGCCGCTCTCGGCAAGATCAGCGATGCCAGATCGCTGGCGGACGCGCAATTCGCGCTCGGCGCAAAGGGTAGCGTGTTGTCGACGTTGCTGTCGGCAGCGATGCGCGAGGCGCGGCTGTCGGCGGGAATTTCCAGCGACAGCGGCATCAAGGAGCGCGCGGCCTCGAGCTTTGCCGAGATCGTGCGCGCCGAAGCGCGCCGGATCCGGCTCGGCATGGGGCTGCTTGCCACCATCGGGGCGACCTCGCCATTCGTGGGACTGTTCGGCACCGTCTGGGGCATCATGAACAGCTTTATCGGCATCTCGAAATCGCAGACGACGAATCTTGCCGTGGTGGCGCCGGGCATCGCCGAGGCGCTGCTCGCTACCGCCTTCGGTCTGGTCGCGGCGATCCCGGCCGTCATCATCTACAATCATTTTTCCCGGGTGACCAAAGGCTACCTCGAACTGGTCGGCCGGTCGTCAGGCGCCGCGGGCCGGTTGCTGTCGCGCGATCTCGATCGCACCCACATCAGTTCTCCGGGCAGTTCGCATTCCCGCGCGGCGGAGTAGGCGATGGGCGCTTCGATCTCCGATACCGAGCTCGACGACGACAGCGATTTCGCGGAGACGCATGACATCAACGTCACGCCCTTTATCGACGTCATCCTTGTTCTTTTGATTATCTTCATGGTGGCAGCACCGCTGTCGACCGTCGATCTGCCGATCGATTTGCCGTCGTCCACCGCGACCCCGCAGAAGAAGCCGGACAAGCCGACCTATGTCAGCATCAAGCCGGACCTCGCGGTGGCGATCGGAGAAAATCCTGGTCAAGCGGGTCGATCTGGTTCGTTCGCTCGATGCGATGGCTGATACGAGCAAGGATCGCTTCATCTTTTTGCGCGCCGATCGCTCGGTGCCCTATGGTGAAATGATGGACGTGCTGGAAATCCTGCGCGCCGGCGGTTACTCCAAGATCAAGCTGGTTGCGCTCGAAGGCGTGCCGGATGCGGCCCAATCGCCACCGGCGCCTGAAAGCCCCAAACCCTGAGCGCCGGCGAGATCGAGATGTCCGACCTCAATACCGAGCAAAAACCTTCCCGGCGGCTGTGGATTCTCGCAGCCGTGGGTGCGCTCGCGCTTCATATCGGCGGCGTCGCCCTGGCGGTCGCACATCTGCGCGACGACGATGCCGACGATACGCTGGGCGCACCGGCGATCGAAGTCGGACTGGAGATGGAATCGCCGCATCTGGAAGCCACCGACCTGCCGCCCGGCCCGGACACCGACGCTTCGATCGCCTCGCCCGCGCTTCCCGAACAGAAGGCTGAAGTCAAGGAAACCGAACTGCCCAAGGAAGTGCCGACCGAAACCGAGGATCCCGATCGGGTGGTGACACCGAACGAATCGAAGAAGCCCCAGGAAGACGATCCCAAGGTCGCCGCGGTGGCAACTTCCGCCTCAACGGAATCGGTCGCGGCCGAGGCAACCGCCATGCCGAGCACCGAGGCCGTTCAGGAAGGGTCGCGTTCGGTCGCTCCCGCACAAGGCACGGGCGAAAGCGCGCAGCGCATGCGTGCCACCTGGCAGAAGGAGCTGATCGCTCATCTCGACAAGCACAAGCGCTATCCGGCGGACCGCTCGCAAAAGACCGCCGAGATTCTTGTCGGCTTCACGCTGGATCGGATGGGTCACGTGCTGTCGGCCAGCATCGTCAAGGGATCGGGTGATAGTGCTTTCGACGATGCCGCGCTCGCCATGGTGCGGAAATCCGATCCGGTGCCGATGCCGCCGCCGCTGGTCGCCGACGAGGGATTGAATTTCACCTTGCCGGTGATCTTCCGGATCAAGGGCCGGGGCTGAGTTTTCTGGATGACCGGGACAAGCTCGGCCGTGACGAAGACAATCATTTTCGAAACTATTTACTCAGCTCTTCTTGATCATCGGGCAAACGCTCTTTTCAAGCGGGATGAAAGCTTCGTCGGCCGGAATGGTGGCGATGAGCTTGTAGTAGTCCCATGGATATTTCAACTCCGCGGGCTGCTTAACCTCGAACAGATAGGCCGGGTAAATCTTGCGGCCGTCGGCGCGGATCGAGCCTTTGCCGAACAGCGGATCGTCGGTCGGCATTTCCTTCATCTTGGCGACCACCACGCGGCCATCATGCGGATTGCCACCGAGCGCTTCGAGCGCCTTGAAATAGTGGATCAGCGACGAATAGACGCCGGCCTGGACCATGGTCGGCGGATTCTTTTTGAACCGCTCGTTGAAGCGCTTGGTGAAGGCGCGGGTGTTGTCATTCATGTCCCAGTAGAAGGTCTCGGTGAAGTTCAGGCCTTGCGCTACTTTCAGTCCGAGCGCGTTGACGTCGGTGATGAACATCAGCATGCCCGCGAGTTTTTGTCCGCCGGTGACGATGCCGAACTCGGCCGCCTGCTTGATTGCGTTGGTGGTGTCGCCGCCGGCATTGGCAAGGCCGATGACCTTGGCTTTCGAGCTTTGCGCCTGCAGCAGGAACGAGGAGAAGTCGGCATTGTTCAGGGGATGCTTGACCCCGCCAAGCACTTTGCCGCCATTGGCGACGACGACGGCGCTGGTGTCCCGCTCCAGCGCCTGTCCGAACGCGTAGTCGGCGGTCAGGAAGAACCAGGTATCGCCGCCGGATTTGACCAGCGCCTTGCCGGTACCGTTGGCGAGCATGTAGGTATCATAGACCCAATGGACCGTATTCGGCGAACATTGCGCGCCGGTGAGATCGGACGACGCCGAACCGGAATTCAGGTTGACGACGTTTCTTTCCTTGGCGACGTTGGCGACGGCGAGGCCGACGCCGGAACTGGCGAGATCGACAAATACGTCGACCTTCTCGACGTCGATCCATTGTTTGGCGATGTTGGCGCCGACGTCAGGCTTGTTTTGATGATCCGCCGAGATCAGATCGATCTTCCAACCCTTGGCGGGCAGTCCTAAATCTTCGATCGCCATTTGCGCAGCGACGATCGAGCCGGGGCCGCCGATATCCTGATAGAGACCCGATTGGTCGCCCATGCTCCCGACTTTGACTGTCTTGTCGAGCCTGCTTTGCGCCAGCGCCTGGCCGGCAAAAACGAGAGTCGCCGTCAGTCCCAAAGCCAAAAGGGATCGCTTCATTTCCCGCCCCCCGAAATGTTATTTTGATTTGAAGCTGAATAAATTTATGGAGGTTATTATGGCGCGCATTCCGGCCGTCGCATAGCGGCTGGCCCGCTGCCGAATGCCCTACCTTCGGGTGTGGGCGCAGTCCTGCTCGTTACTGCAGGAAGTATCGGACCCCGACATAGACGACGACGAGGCAGGCAAATATCAGCGCCACCGGAAGCTGGGGCTTGGCCTCCGGGCCAGCAGCCGATTTGGGCTTCGGGGCCGGCGGACGCCGAAAGGCCGTGACGTTGCCGGTTATCGGATCGCTTGAATAGGCCTTGACGTCGGGCGGTACGCCAGTGCCGCCCATTTCATTGTAATAGCCTCGGTAAACCAGTTGGATGGTGGTTTCGGTCGCTTTGGGTTCAGGCATGTCCCTGAGCAGCGCCTGATACCTGGCCAGGAAGGCCTGGGCTTCAGTGGGTAGAGCCGAGGCGCCATTTAGCTTTGCCATCATTTTCCAGGTCGCAAAATCCGCGCGGGCCTTGGTGTCGGCACGTCGCGCGATCATCATGTCGGCGGCTTTGATCAAGAGGGCCTCAGCTCGTTTCGGCAGGGTACCGCATTGGATTAGCCGTTGCCGGTCGCTAAGAGAACTAGCCAAATCACATACCCGGTCGCCGTCCGCAGTATCGCCGAAATAACATCAAGATTTAGACCGAGTTGGGTCCCGAGCATCGGAAGAAGGATCAAAATCCCGATCAGGATCAGCATCCCATACGGCTCCAGCCGGGAAAGCGGGACCGCCAGCACATCGGGCAGCAAGCCGACCGCGACCCGGCCGCCGTCCAGCGGCGGGATCGGAAGCATGTTGAAAATCGCGAGCACGACGTTGATAACGAGGGCGTTTTTGAGGTTGTCGGCAATCCACTGCGCCGCCTCCGCAGGCGCGTAGGCGATGAGATGAAATGCCGCCGCGGCGCCCAACGCCAGCACGATATTGGTGGCGGGTCCGGCCAGCGCCACCCAGACCATATCGATCCGCGGATGGCGCAGGTTGCGGAAATTCACCGGCACCGGCTTGGCGTAGCCGAACAGAAACGGCGAATGCGCCAGCAGCAGGATCGCCGGCATGATCAGCGTACCAAACGGGTCGATATGCTTGAGCGGGTTGAAACTGACGCGGCCACGCTCCCAGGCGGTGTTGTCGCCAAAGTGGTGGGCGACAAAGCCATGGGCTGCCTCATGAAAGGTGATGGCGATGATAAGGGGCAAAACCCAAACTGAAACGGTGTAGAGGGTGCTGTTCGGCGGCAATCGACGATCCTGACCGGTTCAGTTGAAACAAGCGAGGCTAGCATGCCCCTGCTTCCTTAGGGAACCGTTCCCACACGGCCAGGCAGCCTCTGTCGGCCCTAATACGTCGCGCGGCCGCCGGAGATATCGAACACCGCGCCGGTGGAGAATGCGCAGTCCTCCGAGGCTAGCCACGCCACCATCGCTGCGAGTTCTTGCACCAGAACGAAGCGGCCCTTCGGAATCTTCGAAAGCATGAAGTCGATGTGCTGTTGCGTCATCTGATCGAAGATCGCGGTCTTGGCCGCGGCGGGGGTCACCGCGTTGACGGCGATATCGTAGCTAGCGAGTTCCTTTCCGAGTGATTTTGTCAACGCGATCAGGCCGGCCTTGGAGGCCGAGTAATGCGCCGCGTTGGGATTGCCTTCCTTGCCGGCGATCGAGGCGATGTTGACGATGCGGCCGTATTTCTGCCTGACCATCGAGGGCACGATCGCCTTGCAGCAGATAAACGGGCCGTCGAGATTGATGCGCAATACCTTGCGCCATTCGTCGAGGTCGGTTTCCCATACCGTCTTGTTGATGCCGGCGATGCCGGCATTGTTGACGAGAATATCGATCTTGCCGAGCGCCCCAAGCGTGGCGTCTGTCGTCTTTTCCACCGCCGCAAGATCCGACACGTCGACCTTGAATGCCGTGACAGCTGCGCCGATTTCCTTTGCGGTCTTATCGGCGAACGGCAAGTCGTGATCCCAGATCGCAACCTTGGCGCCGGAGGCGACGAAGCGCTCGGTGATGGCGCGCCCGAAACCCTGCGCGCCGCCGGTGACGACAGCGCAGCGGCCGTTCAGATCGATCTTGTTCATGGTGGAAATCCTTTCGGTGCGATCTCTCATTCGTCATTCCGGGAAGCACGAACCTCAGATGTGCGGTTGCACATCGGGGAATCTCGAAATGACGGCATTAGAGCGTCCAGCCACCATCGATGATGTGCGCGACGCCGGTGGTGAACGAGCTTTCATCGCTGGCGAGGTAGACCGCGAGTGAGGCGATTTCGTCCGCGGTACCGAGCCGTCCCATCGGCTGCCGGCTCACGAACATCTCGCGTCCTTTCGGGCCGGCCGCGGCGGCGCGGTCGAGCATCGACGGCGTCTCGATGGTGCCGGGGCAGATACAATTGCATCGGATGCCCTTGGTGATGAAATCGGCGGCGACCGCGCGGGTCAGTGCGGCGACGGCGGCTTTGGTTGCGCCATAGACGTAGCGGTTGGGTGCGGCCTTGAACACGCCGGCGGCGGAAGAGATGTTCACGATCGAGCCGTGACCGGCCTGCAGCATGCCCGGCAAAAACCCGCGGATGGTCCGGTGCATCGACTTGACGTTGAGGTCGAAGGAAAAATCCCACTCGTCGTCGGAGCATTCGAGCGCGGTGCCGTGATGCACGAAGCCCGCGGCGTTGAGCAGGACATCGATGGTGCCGACCTTCCTGGCCATCGCGGCGACGGCCGCGCTGTCGCGCACGTCAAGCCGCGCCACGTCGGACACGCCGTCCTTGGCAAGCTGCGCCAGTCCCTTTTCGTCGATGTCGGTTGCAAAAACCGTGGCGCCCTCGCGCGCAAAGGCCAGCGCGCAGGCGCGGCCGATGCCGACTGCAGCCGCGGTCACGAATGCACGCTTGCCCTTCAAGCGGTCTCCCATTCAAATCTCCCTGGAGTTTAACTTGCGGATGGGGTTGTTCCGTCCTTGCGAGGAGCGAAGCGACGAAGCAATCCAGTCTTCCTTAGGTCTCTGGATTGCTTCGCTCCGCTCGCAATGACGTCAGCAGTCGTTCTAGTGATTATGGCGCGCCGTGCCGACGCGGCCGGCGATGTCGTGATAGCGGGTGGCGAACTCCATGCAGGCGCCGGTGGCCTGCTGGCCAACGGTCGAGCGATAGAGCTCCTGCCAGGGCGTCTGGTTGGCCGGATAGGGGAAGCCGCCTTGCGCTTTGAGTTCGGCGCGCCGCCGCTTCAGCTCCTCGTCCGATATCAGGATATTGGCGCTGCCCTTGTTGAGGTCGATGCGAACCATGTCGCCGGTCTTGAGGATGGCGAGGCCGCCATCCGCGGCGGCTTCCGGCGTCGCATTCAGGATCGAGGGCGAGCCTGAGGTGCCGGACTGGCGGCCATCGCCGATGCAGGGCAGGGACAGGATGCCGCGCTTGATGAGAGCCGCGGGCGGCTGCATGTTCACGACTTCGGCGCCACCGGGATAGCCGATCGGGCCGGTGCCGCGCACGAACAGGATACAGTGCTCGTCGATATTGAGCGCGGGATCGTCGATCCGTTCATGGTAATCTTCCGGACCTTCGAACACGATGGCGCGTCCCTCGAACGCATTCGGATCTTTGGCGTTGATCAGATAGCGGTCGCGGAATTCCCTGGAGATGACGCTGGTCTTCATGATCGCGGAGTCGAACAGGTTGCCGCGCAACACCAGGAAACCGGCGTCCTTTACCAGCGGCTTGTCGTAACTCCAGATCACGTCACCATCGGGCTTTGGCGCATTGCGGCAGTTGTCGCCCATGCTGTGGCCGTTCACCGTCATGGCGTCTTCGTGGATGCGTTTGGCTTGCATCAATTCGCGCACCACGGCTGGCACGCCGCCGGCGCGATGATATTCCTCGCCGAGGTAGAAGCCGGCTGGCTGCATGTTCACCAGCAGCGGAATGGCGTGGCCGATTTTCTGCCAATCATCGATCGATAACTCGACGCCGATATGGCGCGCCAGCGCATTGATATGGATCGGAGCGTTGGTCGAACCGCCGATCGCGGAATTGACCACGATGCAGTTTTCAAATGCCTGCCGGGTCAGAATGTCGGACGGCTTCAAATCCTCCCATACCATCCCGACAATACGCGTGCCGGTCTCGTAGGCGATCTGGCCGCGCTCGCGATAGGGCGCGGGGATCGCCGCGCAGCCCGGCAGCGACATGCCAAGGGCTTCGGCCAGCGAATTCATGGTCGAGGCGGTGCCCATGGTGTTGCAATGGCCGATCGACGGCGCCGACGACGCCACGATGTTCATGAACTCTTCATAATCGATCTCGCCGGCGGCAAGCCGTTCGCGGGACTTCCAGACCACGGTGCCGGAGCCGGAGCGTTCGCCGTTGAACCATCCGTTCAGCATCGGTCCACCCGACAGCACGATCGCCGGCAGGTTGACCGTCGCTGCCGCCATCAGGCAGGCCGGGGTGGTCTTGTCGCAGCCGGTGGTCAGGACCACGCCATCCAAGGGATAGCTGAACAGGATCTCAACCAGTCCGAGATAAGCCAGATTGCGATCGAGCGCCGCGGTCGGGCGCTTGCCGGTCTCTTGAATAGGGTGCATCGGAAATTCCATGGCGATGCCGCCGGCGGCGCGGATACCATCCCGGACCCGATGCGCGAGTTCAAGGTGATGGCGGTTGCACGGCGAAAGATCGTTGCCGGTCTGCGCGATCCCGATGATCGGCTTGCCGGATTGCAGCTCGTGTCGGGTCAGGCCGTAGTTCAAATAGCGTTCGAGATAGAGCGCGGTCATCGCCGGGTTATGAGGGTCGTTGAACCACTCGCTGGAACGGAGTTTGCGCCTGGTGATCCCGGGTAGCGGCTTGTTCATGATTTCTCCCGCAGCGCACACGCCTTGTTTTCGTGCGTAGTCTTCGTGATGGCCGCCAATGTTTGCACGTCACTGGCCCCTTCGCAATGTTCGCGACCGGGGGAACTCGATACGATTTTGATGCGACGACATCGCCGAAGAAGTCTGGTAACAATCGATCAAATTCCCGCCGATCCCGGGCTATCCGATTATTCCGATTCCGGTTTCGACATGGCTAGCGCGCGGACCCGCGCTTAAGAATTAAAAACGGGGAGACAGGTCTTGCACATACTGGTTCTGGGCGCGGCAGGCATGGTTGGCCGTAAATTGACCGAGCGATTGTTGCGCGACGGCCGTCTGGGATCCCACGACATCACGCGGATGACACTTCAGGACGTCGTCGCGCCGGCCAAACCCGCCGACACTGGATTTCCAGTCGATACGGTGACATGCGACTTCGCCGTACCCGGCGCCGCCGAAAAGCTGGTCGCGGATCGTCCCGATGTCATCTTCCATCTGGCGGCGATCGTCTCGGGCGAGGCTGAGCTCGATTTCGACAAGGGCTATCGCATCAATCTCGATGGCACCCGGATGCTGCTGGACGCGATCCGGCTGATCGGAGGCGGCTACAAGCCCCGGGTGGTGTTCACCTCGTCGATCGCGGTGTTCGGGGCACCGTTTCCCGATGCCATCGGCGACGAATTCTTTCATACCCCGCTGTTGAGCTACGGCACCCAGAAGGCGATCGGCGAATTGCTGCTCGCCGACTATTCGCGCCGCGGCTTCATGGACGGCGTGGGCATCCGGTTGCCGACCATTTGTATCCGTCCCGGTCTTCCCAACAAGGCTGCGTCGGGTTTCTTTTCCAATATTCTGCGCGAGCCGCTCGCCGGCAAGGAAGTGGTGCTGCCGGTTCCCGAAGACGTCCGCCACTGGCATGCCTCGCCGCGCTCGGCGGTCGGCTTCCTCGTTCATGCCGCGACCATGGATACGGCGGCGGCGGGGGCGCGGCGCAATCTCACCATGCCCGGTCTTTCGGCGACGGTCGGCGAAGAGATCGCGGCCTTGAAGCGCGTGGCAGGAGACAAGGTGGCGGCGCGGATCAAGCGCGAACCGGACCCGTTCATTATGGGTATCGTCGAAGGCTGGCCACGCAATTTCGACGCCAGCCGGGCCCGCAAGCTCGGCTTCACCACCGCGGAAAAAACCTTCGACGATATTATTCGAATTCACATCGAGGACGAATTGGGTGGTAAGTTTGCAGCCTGATCTTTCCGAGCCTGATCCTTTCAATAAAACCGCGGGAGAAACACCATGACAGCCAGCATCGTCGGATGGGCACATACGCCGTTCGGAAAGTTCGATACCGAAACCGTCGAGAGCCTCGTGGTTCGCGTTGCGACCGAGGCGCTTGCGGACGCCGGCATCTCCGCTGCCGACGTCGACGAAATCGTGCTCGGGCATTTCAACGCCGGTTTCTCGCCGCAGGATTTTACCGCCTCCTTGGTGTTGCAGGCCGATCCGCAATTGCGGTTCAAGCCGGCAACGCGGGTCGAGAACGCCTGCGCCACCGGTTCGGCGGCGGTGCATCAGGGCGTCAGAGCCATTGCGTCGGGTGCTGCGAAGATCGTGCTGGTGGTCGGCGTCGAGCAGATGACGCGGACGCCGGCAGCCGAAATTGGCCGCAACCTGCTGCGTGCGTCGTATCTGCCGGAGGACGGCGACACCCCCGGCGGTTTCGCCGGCGTGTTCGGCAAGATCGCCCAGGCCTATTTTCAGAAATACGGCGACCAGTCCGATGCGCTCGCGATGATCGCGGCCAAGAACCACAAGAACGGCGTCGCCAATCCCTATGCGCAGATGCGCAAGGATTTTGGCTACGAATTCTGCCGCTCCGAAAGCGAGAAGAATCCCTTCGTGGCCGGGCCGCTGAAGCGCACCGACTGTTCACTGGTATCGGACGGCGCCGCAGCACTGGTGCTGACCGATTCCGAAACCGCCAAATCGATGGGCAAAGCCGTCACCATCAAGGCTACCGCGCATGCCCAGGATTTCCTGCCGATGTCAAAGCGCGATATTCTGCAGTTTGAAGGTTGCACCGTGGCCTGGCAGCGCGCGCTGCAGGCGGCCGGCGTACAGCTTTCGGATTTGTCCTTTGTCGAGACCCATGACTGCTTCACCGTCGCCGAACTGATTGAATACGAGGCGATGGGGTTGACGCCACGAGGGCAGGGCGCCCGCGCGATCAAGGAGGGCTGGACCCAGAAGGACGGCAAGCTGCCGATCAACCCCTCCGGCGGATTGAAAGCCAAGGGCCATCCGATCGGCGCCACCGGCGTTTCCATGCACGTGATGAGCGCCATGCAATTATTGGGTCAGGCGCCCGAAGGCATGCAGCTCAAGGACGCCAAACTCGGCGGCATCTTCAACATGGGCGGTGCGGCGGTCGCCAACTACGTCTCGTTGCTGGAGCCGGCGAAGTAAACGGGCCGGACCTCTCAACTTGTCTTTCCTGCGAACGCCGCGAGGCAGCCCCCGGCCGTTTTGATGTGCGGGCGCGTCGGCTCCATCTTTCAATCGCAACGACACGGCGCATGGATCCCGGCATTCGCCGGGACAACGCTGAATGCGGAGCACAGCGTAGCCCGGAGAGCAAACTTGTTCGCGTAGCACCTGTCTATTCTTGATTGAGTGTTGCAAATGCTACTGTCACGCGAGTGAAGGCCGCATATGGTGACCCAAGCCGCAAAAAGCGGGGGGAGGCATATGAAAATCCCACGGTTCATTTCGGCAGGCCAGGCATTGGTTGTATTCCTTGCGCTCGGCGTCAGCGGCTGCGGCACCTATGTGCCGGAGTTGCGCGAGTTTCCAAATTACACGCAGGCCGACACGCAGAACATGATCGATGCGATTGTGCAAAGCATGCGGTGCGAGCTCAGCCGCGCGATAACCAGTGTCGTCGACAATGATATTTCCAGAGTCGCCGCTTCGGCAAAGTAAGCGCACTTACTCGGATTTTCTCGGCCACTGGGGTGCCGAGGTTTTGCTAACCTTTACGATTGTCGAACAATCTTCAGGCGCGCCTTCACTGCTCCTGACGCCAGCAACGGCGGCATCGTCGGTGTTCACGCTCAACGCCAACGTGTCTGCTTCTTCTCAGGCGACGCGCATCGAAAAGATGAATTTCTTTTATACCGTTGCGGAGCTCTACGGTCTCCCTTGCAAAGGGAGCGAAACCCGCTACAACTCGTTACTCGTTCAGAACGACCTTAAGATCGCTGACCTGCTGCTTGGCAGAATAGGGCCGGCAACTCTTGGCACAGGCCACACGCCAAGCTCGGGCGACAAGAATGTGTTGTCGCACGAGATTAGCTTCCGCGTTATCACTGGCGCCAGTGCGACGCCGATGTTGAAGCTGGTTCGCGCGACGATCAATCCGTCGGGCACGTTCTTTGGGGTCAGCCGCGATCGTACGCATGATCTCCTGATCACCTTCGGGCCGATCGCACACGGCGGCAAGTCGTTGATCGCTATTGCGGAGCAGACGCATTTTAGCTCGCAGATTACGAGCGGGGTGACAACCGGGTTCCGCTCGGCGTTCCCGCAGTAGAACAAGATAATATTTATGTGCGCCATGAATGAGGGGAGGTGTCGCGATGGCAAAGAAGGCGAAGAAAGCGAAGAAGAGGAACAGCACGACCAAGACAGTCAAAAAGAAGGCAACTAAGAAGCGGGCTGCCGGTAAGAAAACCGCGCTTAGGATGACACCGGAAATGCATTCAATTGCTTTTCAGGATCTTGTCGCGAATGCTCACAAGTTTGAGAAATCGCCGCTCTGTTACCGCGAATACCCGGATGGCTCCGCGCAGGTGTGCAAGCTATTGCCGGACGGCAGCTATGGTGATTGTGAGAGCTACTTCTTGCGGCCCGTGCCAGGCCCGCGTTGCGGTTAGCTTCTTCGCAAGACCCGGCGCCGTCCACACCATCACCGTTATTCCGGGGGGCGTCGTCCCGCATCTCGCTATTGCAGGGCTATGCCGCTCGCGCGCTCAGTCTGATTTGTTGAAGCGTATCAATCCGATTCCACCTGTCCAGTCCCGCTCACAAAAATATTCCCGTTCTCTTTTGACCCAAATCACCTCTACATCCGCAGCCGTCCCCGGCCCACACAAAGGGGCGTTTCGCGATCGTCACGAACGTAGGGCAGGGATGCGATGGACGCGGATGCGCTTTTGACGAACGGTGCTGACGCGGACGGCGAAGTCGTATGGTCCTGACGCCTCGACGCTGGCGTCAAGTCTGCGGAAGATATTTCCGCTGGCGACGGTGACAACAAAGCCCGATCACCGGGGAGAGTACGAAGGAAACCGTTAAAACCATTCGCGTGCGGGAATGCCGGGTGATCCCGGTGCGCTCGTGGTGACTAACGCGCGTGCTTACTACCACTACACGCGCGGCTGCGGGTGCAACGGGCACCCGGCATTCCCCGCTCCCTGCTTGGGGTAGCGCCACGCCCTTTTGGGCGTAGGAATTCATGCACAACTCGGGCGCATCGCGCCGCGAGAATGCGAAGGCGCATGTGCGTGCCCCGGATGCTGCGCAGCGCGCCGCGCTTGCAGCGTGGTGCGCTGCTGTTCCGGGGGCCATGCTCCGCGCGGGCTACCTATGGGTCCCGGCTCTGCGGTGCACCGTGAAAAACGCTGCACCGCGTCCGGGACACGTATCGCGCTGGCGGGTCCTTCTCGCGAACGCATACACCCATACGCTGGGAACCATTGATCTTCGCGACGGTCTGACGTTACTCGGGCCCAGGAAATCCAGAAAATAATGGCGGGCGCAAAAGCGCCATGAACCTATCGTCGGGAGCGAGCTGAATCATGGGACCGTTACAGGGCGTCAAGATCATCGACATGACGACCGTGCTGATGGGCCCCTATGCGACCCAGATGCTCGGCGATTACGGCGCCGATGTCATCAAGATCGAGGCGTTCGACGGCGATGTCACGCGGCTGATCGGTCCGACGCGTCATCCCGGCATGGGTCCGGTATTCCTCAACACCAATCGGAGCAAGCGCAGCATCTGCCTCGATCTGAAGAAACCCGCCGGGCGCGACGCGGTGCTGCGGCTGATCGCAACCGCCGATGTGCTGGTTTACAATGTGCGTCCGCAGGCAATGGCGCGGCTGCAACTCGGCTACGATGTGGTCTCGAAGATCAATCCGCGCCTGATCTATGCCGGCGTGTTCGGCTTCGGCCAGGACGGCCCCTATGCCGCCAAGCCCGCTTATGACGATCTGATCCAGGGCGCCACCGCGCTGCCCGCTTTGATGGCCCAGACCAGCGACGGCATTCCGCGCTATGTCCCCAATGCGCTGGTCGACCGCATTGTCGGGCTCACCGCGGTCGGTGCGATCTGCGCCAGCCTCGTTCATCGCGACCGCACCGGCCGTGGTCAGCGCGTCGATATCCCGATGTTCGAAACCATGGCGGGTTTTGTAATGGGCGATCACATGGGCGGTCTCACTTACGAGCCGCCGCTCGACAAAGGCGGCTATGCGCGACATTTATCGCGCGACCGGCGGCCGTATAAAACCTCCGACGGTTATATCTGCGTGATCGTCTACAACGACAAGCAATGGGAGAATTTCTTCAAGGCCACCGGACGCGATGATCTGCGCAACGATCCGAAATTCGCGACCTTCGCCGCGCGCGC
The DNA here is from genome assembly GCA_963725555.1 of uncultured Pseudomonadota bacterium. Classification (GTDB taxonomy): domain Bacteria; phylum Pseudomonadota; class Alphaproteobacteria; order Rhizobiales; family Xanthobacteraceae; genus Bradyrhizobium. The sequence goes on from CAVRYV010000021.1 coordinate 142,156, forward strand.
CGTCAATATCGATACGGTCTACGCCGAACTGGCCCGCATCTTCGAAACCCGAACCACCGCCGAATGGACCGAACTGCTCGACAAGGCCGATGTGCCGGTGTTGCCGATGCACGATCTGGAGAGCATCCTGCAGGATCCGCATCTGGTCGCGACCAGTTTCTTTCCGGTGGTCGATCATCCAACCGAGGGCCGGATCCGCAACATGAAGGTATCGGCTACGTGGTCGGAGACATGGGCGGAGCCGGCACGACTGGCGCCGCGGCTTAACGAACACGGCGCCGAGATTTTGAGCGAAGCCGGCTTTTCCGCGGAAGAGATCGCCGCCCTGGTGCGCGATGGCGTGACCAGGGCGGCGCCCGACGCCGCGCAGCTTCAGTCGGTGGCCAAGCCATGAGCTTTATCACCGGCGTCGGACTGACCGCATTCGGCAAGCATGAGGGCTCATCGTCGCTCGACCTGATGAGTAAGGCGGCGGAGCTTGCGATTGCCGATGCCGGCCTGAAACGCGCCGAGATTGACGGCATCCTCTGCGGCTACAGCACGGTCGCGCCGCACATCATGCTCGCCACGGTTTTCGCCGAACATTTCGGCATTCGCCCGGTCTATGCTCATGCCGTGCAGGTGGGCGGCGCCACGGGTCTCGCCATGACCATGCTGGCGCATCATCTGGTGGAGGCCGGCGTGGTCCGGCACGTGCTGGTGGTCGGTGGCGAGAACCGGCTCACCGGGCAGAGCCGCGACGCCTCAATCCTGGCATTGGCGCAGGTTGGGCACCCCGATTACGAGGTGCCGCTGGGACCGACTATTCCGGCCTATTACGGTCTGGTCGCATCGCGTTACATGCACGAATATGGTGTGACTCAGGAGGACCTCGCGGAATTCGCGGTGCTGATGCGGCGTCACGCGCTGATGCATCCCGGCGCGCAGTTCCACGAGGCGATCACCGTCGCCGACGTGATGACCTCGAAACCGGTGGCGCTGCCGCTCAAACTTCTGGATTGCTGTCCAGTGTCGGACGGCGGCGCCGCATTTGTGGTTAGCCGCGAGCCCACCGGCGAGATCGGCGTGCGCGTGCGCGGCTGCGCGCAGGCGCATACCCATCAGCATGTTACGGCGGCGCCCGCTTTGAGCGAACTCGGCGCCGAGATAGCGGTGGCGCGGGCGAAGGCGAATTCCGGCATCGCCATCTCCGATGTGCGCTATGCGGCGGTCTACGACAGCTTTACGATCACGCTTGCGATGCTGCTGGAAGACCTCGGTCTTGCCGCCCGCGGCGAGGCGGCTTCGCGCGTACGCAGCGGTCATTTCAGCCGCGACGGCGCCATGCCGCTCAACACCCACGGTGGACTACTGAGTTACGGCCATTGTGGTGTCGGCGGCGCGATGGCGCATCTGGTTGAAACCCATTTGCAAATGACGGGCCGGGCTGCAAATCGCCAGGTCCGTGATGCCTCGGTGGCGCTGCTGCATGGCGACGGCGGCGTGCTGTCGTCGCATGTCAGCATGTTTCTGGAGCGGGTGCGATGAGCGGCGATCGGCAGCGCATGGCAGACTGGACCGCGGGCGCGGAAGCCATTGTCTATCAGTGCTGCGCGGCTTGCGGCGGGTTGCAATATTTTCGCCGCAGCTTCTGCGCCATTTGCGGCGCGCCGGACCCGGTTGAAAGGCGCGCCAGCGGCGAGGGCACGGTTTATGCGACCTCGCTGGTGTGTCGGGCGGCCACGCCGGAGACGCGGGCGCATGTTCCCTACAACATCGTACTCGTCGACACCGCCGAGGGTTTCCGCATGATGGCCCACGGCGATCATGATCTCGCCATCGGCGACAGGGTTACGGCGCGGTTCGCGCCATTTGCCGGCCGCCTCGTTCCTTATTTCGAAAGGAAAAAATGATCATACGCCATCCGGAGCATGATATTTTCATCGCGAATAGAAAATAAAGCTGGCGATGACGAGCATTGCCGTCACCGCCAGCATTTGCGCGAGCGCTTCCGAGGCCGCCCTTTTACTGGCATCCTTCATGCAATTCTCCCTAGACCTGGGCACGATTCATCGTGGCCAAGCGAAGGCCCAATGACTCGATTTGTTTTTACTCGGAACACCCCACGACGAGTATTCGCTGGATTGAGTCCCCACTCAGGCGAATATCGACAGTCTCAAGGTCGAACAGCAATGCGGCGGCATTTTGGCTCGCGTGCAGCCGGTTTATGCGCACGCGATGGAATTTTGACAGCGAATGTCTGGCGCGATGCTTGATTGCGGGTCGACGCAAGCCGATAAATCAGAACGAATAAGGTCCGGAAACCCAAGGTAAATCATGGCCCGTATCGACTATTGCGATACTTCGAAATCGAACGAACGCACCCGCGAGATCCTCGACAAAAACCGCAACGCCAACATCTTTCGCATGATGGCGCACTCGCCGAGTTATTTCGAACAATATTGCCGGCTCGGCGGCGCGATCCGGCATCGGGGTGAGTTGGACCCGGTGGTGCGTGAACTGGCGATCACGCGTACGGGCATTTTGTGTGAGGCGCCTTATGAGGTCGCTGCGCACAAGCGGATCGGCAAAAACGTCGGCGTCACCGACGAGCAAAACGCCGCGCTGGAGGATTGGCAATCGGCGGCGTGCTTCAACGACCTGCAGCGCGCGGCGCTGGCCTTCACCGACGAAATCGTCAAACTGCGGCGTCCAACCGATGCGACGTTCAGCGCCATCGCCGCAAGGCTCACGCCGCCAGCACTGATAGAACTGCAACTTTCCGTCGGCTTCTACATCATGACGTCGAAATTTCTGGAAACGTTCGGCATCGATATGCAGCCGGTGTCAGAAGTGATTTGAATGGTCGAAGCGCATTCCCGCGGATCAGCAACGCTCAAAAGCGGGCGGACAGGCCGGTATAGATCTGGGCTTTGGGCGCCGCCTTGTTGAGGCCGAGGTTAAGACCGACGTCGAGGATCACGTGCTGATCAAGCCGGAAATTCGTGCCGATATCGAACGTGTAGATCGGGGGCGTCGCCGCGTCAGTGCCGGCCGAAGAGTACAGTTCGACCATCGCATTGGCGCCTTCGATGCCTGGAAGCGGATGACTGACGCCCACGAGATTGACGAAGTTGGTATATCGTCGGCTATCGTCGGCGTTCTTCAGGTCATCCACTTCGGTCATCAGGGTGACGATATAATCCTGCGGCAGACGCAGGGCCAATGGCGCAATCAAGCCACTCTCAACGGCGCCGTTGCTGATGATCGGAACGGAAGAGGGCAATTTAACGTAGGGAATGAGAGCAAGTCCCGCGGGGCCGCTATCATTGCCGAACAGATTTATCTTGGTCCGCAGATAGACGTCGCCAAAGCCGTCGCCATGGGCGATGGTGGCTACGGTTTGACCGGCGAACGATTGCGAGGATTGCAGTCCATTGAACTGGACCTCAAAATCCGCCCAGTTGGTGATGCCGAGTTTTAGAGTTGGATCGAGGGCTTCAAGGCTGTGGGTGGCGACGCCGAGATATTTCGAATAGGTATAGCTGACGAGGTCGGTCTCCAATTCGAAATGTCCAGCGTCGATAGTGCGGACGGAATATCCCTTGGTCGGGCGATCGGGCGTGAATTTTCGCATCTCGTCATCCGGTGTTGGATCGAACAGGTTGTAACCGCTCTTGTCCACGGTGCCGGGATCGGGTGGCGATATATCCTCCGCACGAGCTGGAGGCGATAGAGCTATAAGGACGATGGCCAAGCCGGTTAATTCGATAGCGAGCACCGAGGAGCCGCGGTTTCTCCAGATATGAATCGGCGTCAAAAGGGTAGATCCGGGTTGCCTTGGTTCGGGCCGCATGCTGTTTAATACTCGAATCCGAGCTTCAATGGCCTCTGGCCGCATAGATTTGATAGAAAGTGACGACGATTTCGAACGCGATCAGGATAACGACGATGAGTTCGAGGCGCAGCGATCGGCGGGTGTCGATAATATCGGCGAGCGTGTTGGCGGTTTCAGCCACCACGGCGAGCTTCCGGTTGAGCGCATCGACGCGCTCCTTGAGTTCGTATTCATCTTCAAGCCGGGCATAAAGCCGCTCCAGATCGGGGCGGTCCCAAAGCGCATCCGGCTTTTCTGCGATCGCGACGCGACCAGACACCCGGTGCTGGACCAGAAGGGCATTTCCGATCAGCTGCAAAACCCCTTTTCGATCTCTTCGAGTACGGCCGTGATCGGCCAGCTCTTTCGCGAAGGGTTCGATAATTTCGAATACTTTCGCGACCTCGCGTTCGTCATCGGCGAGCACGACACTCTTCGCCAACACATCGGCAATGACCAGAAGCCTCTCCGGCGACATGTCCCGCAGCTGAATTGGACCTCCCGCCAGCACCTGGTCTTCGGCCTCCCTGGCGAGCGCAACGACCGCGGTCTCTTCCTCAAAACGCGTGAGTTTGCCGCCGATCCGGGGCTTCAACTTTTCCAAAAAGGCGATTTCGTCTTCCGGGGAAAGGCCGATCAGCACGGCGACGCCATAGCGAAAAAGAACAGCGATGCCGGCTTCGCCGGCCCGGATCGCCAGCGGGACCGCCGAAAGAGCTTCATCTTCGAAGCCCATGGTATTGATCCGGTCCCCGACATGCAGGGCGTGTGCGGTAACGCGTGTTCCCAGCTCGGCCGAAATGAATTCGGGTTTGGTCATCGCGCCGTTTTCCTGGGCTTACCGGCGTCGAGGAGCGAGTGCGCGCTTCCGAGCCATATCCGGGCGCCGCAGCCTATCATTGCGTCAGGCCGCGGCCAAACCCGGTGACATGCCGCAGCTTGACGTCGTTCAGGCTGCCGTCCACGCTGCCCGCTCCGAGTCGACGATAAAATCGCGCGTGATCGGCACCGCATCACGTTTGGTCGACAGCAGCAATTGAAACACCATGTGAGAGCCATGCAGGAATTCGAGTTCGACCGCAGCGAGATAGAATTCCCACATGCGGCAGAATCGCTCGTCATAGATTGCTGCAGCCTTGGCTCTATTTTTGGCGAAGCGCTCGCGCCAATGTTTCACCGTGTAGCGATAATGCAGCCGCAGCACCTCCATGTCGTCGCACCACAGACCGCAGCGCTCCGTGGCGGCGAAGGTCTCGGATAGCGCCGGCACATAGGCGCCAGGAAAAATGTATTTGCGGATGAAGGGACCGGTGGTGCCGGGCTGCGACATGCGGCCGATGCAATGGATGAAGGCATAGCCGTCCGGCGTCAGGAGTTCGCGTATCTTGAGGAAATACTCGTCAAAATGTCCGATGCCGACATGTTCCATCATGCCGACCGAAACCACCCGGTCAAACTGGCCGGTGAGATGGCGATAGTCCAGTTCGCGAAACGTGACGCGATCGGAAACACCGGCGGCCTCCGCATGCTCGCGTGCCGCCTTGATCTGCTCGGGCGAAACATTGATGGCGGTGACATGGGCGCCGGTTTCGCGCGCCAGATGGATGGCAAAGCCGCCCCAGCCCGAGCCGATCTCTGCGACGGTCATGCCGGGCTTTAACTGCAGCTTGCTGGTGGCGTGGATCAACTTGTTGCGCTGCGCCTGTTCGAGCGTTTCATGCTCGGGGTCGCGAAAATAAGCGCAGGAATATTGCATCTGATCGTCGAGGAACAAACGGTAAAGCTCGGTCGAGATGTCATAGTGGTGGCGGGCATGAGTGGCGGCAACCCCAATGGGATTGGCTTGATGCCAGCGGCGGAGGCCGCGCCACACCTGCCGCATCAGCTTCTGTGAGCTGTAGGAGTAGAGCCCGGCGCGATTGACCGAGAACAGCAGCAGGAAATCATGGATTTCGGCACCGTCTTCCAGTGTCAGCTCGCCGTCCATATAGGCTTCGGCGGCGTACAATTCCGGATTGATGAAGAGCCTGGTGTAGAGCTTGCGATCGTGCAGGTGGATCGCAACGTCGGGTCCAGGCAGGCGCTGGCCGAAGACATGGACATTGCCGTCGGCGTCGCGGACTCTCAGGGTGCCCTGGCGGATGAAACGTCGAAGCAGATTGGACAACAAACGCAAATGACAGTCCTCCGTGATCGCCGCAGTCTCTCTAACAGTTTGTCCGAAACAGGTCACGCGGCACCGGACGAAGCCGCCGGGACGATCTCATGAGGCGAGCTTCGCGCGTCTGGCTGAATGTCCTAATTCGCCGTTAGCAAATTCACTTTGGTATTGGCCACAATCAGCCGGTCTGCTAGCAGCAGCGCTAGATTGCGCATGATCCGCTCCCCGGTCCGCGGATGCGCTTCGCGAAAGCGCCGGAAGTCGTGCAGCGGCACTTCAAGGGCGGTGATGAATTTGTCGGCCAGCACATCGGCAGAGCGATGCGCTTCCAATAGCGCCATTTCTCCGAACGCCATGCCGGCCGTGAGCGTTGCGAGCCGGATCCCGTTGGGCAGTATGACATGGACGACCCCGCTCTTGAGGAAGAACAATGACGTGGCGGGTTCCTCGGCGGCGATGATTTTGTGTCCCGGCTGATAGGTTCGGATCGCTCCCAGCGAAGCGAGCGATGCGATTTCCTCCGCCGTCAATCCCGCCAGCAACGCCTGCTCGGAAAGTTCGGTCATTTCCAGGGAGTCGATCTCGCCGCCATGCCGGTAAACCACCTGGTCCTCGGCCCATTCGATCGCGTCGTCGAGCAGATGGTAGTTGCGCAGATTCGAGATGCCACCGACCCATTCGCCGATGCCTTGCCATTCCGGAGAGGAACGCTTGATGCCGGACAGGATCGCTGTGACGTTGAAGGCGGCCAGTTCACGGAAACCCTCGGCGAGCAGGCGGCCGGCAGCCCGTGTTATTGCCGCGACGCGGCGGAGGTCGAAAATGATGAATTGCGGACGCGGCCTGGCGGCGAGCTGGCGAGAGATATAATCGACTTTCGAAAATGTCAGGGTGCCCATCAGTTCGATGACGCGGACATCCTGATGATGCGCGGCAAGAATCCTTTGCTCATGCGGTCGCCGGCTACGGCGCGACGCGCTCTTACCGATATTGTAGTCGGCAATGATGCTGTTGCGTGCGTCGTCGCTGCGGTTGAGCATGTGCAGGTCGTAATGCGACGACAACGTCTCGCAGACCTTGATGCCGCGCACGCTGTTGCCATGGCTGTCGAGCCGGGGCGAGTAGCTGCCGAGCCCCAGCCGCGCCGGCAGCGCGGCGAGAATGCCGCCGCCGACGCCGCTTTTGGCGGGAATGCCGACGCGATAGATCCATTCGCCGGCATAATCGTACATGCCCGAACTCGTCATCACCGAAAGCGTCCGCGAGATGGCGTAGGGGGTCATGACCTGCTCGCCGGTCACCGGATTGATGCCGCGGTTAGCCAACGTCGCGGCCATGATCGCGATATCGCGCGCCGTCACCAGAACAGCACATTGCCGGAAGTAAACCTCCAGCACCGCGTCGACATGATCCTTGATGACATTGGCGTTGCGCAGGAGATAACCGATGGCGCGGTTGCGGTCGCCGGTAGTACTTTCGGATGCATAAACAGCGTCGTCGACGCCGAGTTCGCGCCCAGCAAACCGGCCGAGCGCTTGACGGATAAATTCGAAGGCGCCATCGCCTTTCGCTTCATGGATCAGAGCGGTGCAAGCGATCGCGCCGGCGTTGACCATCGGATTAAAGGGATGGTTCTCGGCATTGAGGCGGATCGAATTGAAGGGATCGCCGGATGGCTCGACGCCGATCGCGCTTTCCACCCGCGCCGCGCCAAGCGTATCCAGCGCCAGCGCGAACACGAACGGCTTTGACATCGACTGGATCGTGAAGGGAATCCGGGTGTCGCCGGCCTCATAAACATGCCCGTCGAGGGTGGCGAGGCTGATACCAAAATGGTCGGGGTCGGCCTTGCCAAGCTCCGGGATGTAATTGGCGACGGCGCCGTCGGCCACCGCGGAAAAATCGGTGTGACAGCTCGCGAGGAAGCGCAGCAAAGGCGGTTTCGAGGCGGCCCAGCTGGCGGCATTTTGTGCCGGGGCCGGATGCGGGATTTTCATGTCGGTTCCTGCCGTGCGATGCGGTTCGCGCGAGGGGATGTTACGTTGCCCCGGCAGGCGCTGAAACCTGTCCGACGGGCTTTTATGCCGCAGGCGGTGCGCAGCGATAAGCCGCTCAGGTCTCGAGAATCGCGAGTACCTGTCCTTCAGTCACAACGTCGTCAAGGTTGACGAGTATCGATTTGAGCTTGCCCGCGGCCGGTGAAGCCACCGGGATTTCCATCTTCATGGCTTCGACAAATGCAATGTCGTCGCCGTCGCCGACGGTTGTTCCGATTTCGACGGGAAGCGCGCAGATGCGCCCCGCCACCTCGGTCACAATCTTGATGTCTGGCATTCCGTTCCTCGGGACCGTCTGACGGGCGGTTGCCCTTGCGAACGGCTTTTTGTTGTGACCGCAGATTGCCTGAGGTAGCTTGTTCTGCAAGTGGAATTTTATTCCACAAGACGGAATATGATGCTATGGGACGACGGTCAGAACGGCTCAGCAAACAGGGAAAGCTCGCCAGCGATCTGGCGGGGGAGGGCGACATTATTCAGGTGGTGTCGCGGGCTTTCGATGTATTGCGCTGCTTCGAGGGCCATGAGGCCCGGCTCGGCAACCTGGAAATTGCCAATCGATGCGGGCTTCCGCGATCGACAGTGTCGCGTCTGACCCACACCCTGACGCGGATGGGTCAACTGGTCTATCTGCCCCGTGATCAGAAATACCGCATCGGCCCGAGCGCCGTGGCGATGAGCACGTCGATGATGCGTGGGCTTCAGTTGCGCAACCTGATCCGGCAGCGGCTGCAGGACGTCGCCGATCAACTGCCTGGAACTGTTGGCTTCGTAATCCCGGACCGCTTTCAACTTGTCTATCTTGAGTTTGCGCGCGCGGCCAATGCGCTCGGTTTGCACGAGAGCACCGGCAGCCGCATTGCGATGGCCAGCACGGCCGCGGGTCATGCCTATACGGCGGCGCTCGATGCCGACGTCGGCGACGCGTTGCTGGCGGAAATGGAGCGTGAAATTCCGGACGGCGCCAAACTGCTGCGGCCCCGCATCGAAACCAATCGTCTTTTCCTGCGCGAACATGGCTATGTCGTTGCCTGCGGCTTATGGAGTCCGCACATCAACGGTCTCGCGGTGCCGTTGTGGTCGCCGCAGTATCAGACCTTTGTGGTGGTCACGATCGGTCTTTTGTCTGCGATGTATGACGAACAGCGGCTGCACAAGGAGGTTGCGCCGCGGCTGCTGGAATTGAGTGCAGCAATCGCCGGCATGCTTGAGGGCGCCGACGTCGAACTCTTCAATCGAACGGACAGTAAAGCGCTTCCGGCGCGAACGCATAACAACAAGATCATCAAGACGGAGGAGATGCATGAACTGGAAGCCGGAACTCGACGACCTCGCCAGGCGCGAAGCATTCGCGCGCGAGATGGGAGGCGTTGACAAGGTCAAGCGGCAACGCGACCAGGGCCGGCTCACCGTTCGCGAGCGCATCGACGCGCTGGTCGATCAGAAAAGCTTCCACGAGATCGGTGCGATTTCCGGCATCGCCGATTATGACGAAAGCGGCGAACTCACCAGGCTGACGCCGGCGAACTGCGTGTTCGGCCGCGGCAAGATCGATGGCCGGCCGGTGGTCGTGGTCGGCGACGATTTCACCGTGCGCGGCGGGTCCGCGGATGCCTCGATCTCGGCCAAGCCCCTGATGGCCGAGGAGATGGCGCACGACTTTCGCTTGCCTATCATTCGCGTGATTGAAGGCTCCGGCGGCGGTGGCTCGGTGAAAACCATCGAGACCAAAGGGGCGGCCAATCTGCCGGGCGGCATCGGCGGCACGCGCTGGTACTGGTACACGACGGCCAATATGGCCCGGGTGCCCGTCGTCGGATTAGGGCTCGGTTCGGTCGCAGGCTTAGGGGCGGCGAGGTTGGCGGCCAGTCACTATTCCGTCATGACCAAGAGTTCGGCGATGTTCGTCGCCGGGCCTCCCGTGGTGAAACGCCTCGGCCAGGATCTCACCAAACAGGAACTTGGCGGCGCGGATATCCAGACTCGCGCCGGCGGGGTCGATCATGCGGTCGATACCGAGGAGGAAGCCTTCGTTTGCGCCAAGCGTTTCCTCTCTTATCTGCCGTCGTCGGTCTATGAGTTGCCGCCGACGCTTCCTTGCAATGACGATCCCGAGCGCGCGGAAGAATCCTTGATGAAGGCGGTGCCGCGCAACCGCCGCCAGGTCTACAAGATGCGCCCAATTATCGAGGCCGTGGTAGACAAGGGGTCGTTCTTCGAAATCGGCGCGAATTTCGGCCGCTCGATCATCGCCGGATTCGCCCGGCTGGAAGGTCGTGCCGTGCTGCTGCTCGCAAGCGATCCCTTTCATTACGGCGGGTCGTGGACCGCCGAAGCCTGCCAGAAGGTGGTGCGGTTCGCCGATCTCGCCGAGACCTTCCATCTTCCCGTGGTCTATCTGATGGATTGTCCAGGCTTCATGATCGGGCTTGAGGCGGAAAAGGCGGCGACCATCCGTCACGGCGTGCGCGCGATGGCTGCCGTCAACCAGACCACCGTTCCCTGGTGCACCATCATCGTGCGCAATTCCTTCGGCGTCGCCGGGGTCGTGCATCAGCCAGCGGATCGGTTTTCGCTGCGCTATGCGTGGCCATCGGCCTATTGGGGTTCCCTGCCACTGGAAGGCGGCATCGAAGCGGCCTATCGCGCTGATATCGATGCCGCGGAGGACCCGAAAGCCAAGCTGAGGGAGATTGAGGATCGTCTCAACAAGTTACGCTCGCCGTTTCGTTCGGCCGAGCGGTTCTGGGTCGAGGAGATCATCGACCCGCGCAAGACCCGTTCGCTGTTGTGCGAATTCGCGCGGCTGGCCGAGCCGATCCGCACGCCCGGGCTTGCGACCAACATGACGATCAGGCCCTAACCACCTCGCTCTTGGTGAGGAGCGCGTCTTCGCGCGTCGCGAACCATCAAAGCATGCGGTCCATCCTTCGAGACGCGGCGAAGACGCCGCTCCTCAGAATGAGGCCTCCTCTTACGCGGCCACCGGCGCGGGTACCGGCTTTGGCTGCCGCGAGATGACAAGCGTGAGCGAGGCCGCGATGATGCAGAGTACGCCGGCTGCAAAAAACGCGGGCAAATAACTCAGAAGCACCGTTCGCGACAGGCCGGCGCCGAACGCCGCCATGCCAGCTCCCAATTGATGGCCGGCGAAGATCCAGCCGAACACCAGATTGGCGCGCTCCGGCCCGAACCGTTGCGCGGTGAGCCGCACCGTTGGCGGCACGGTTGCGATCCAGTCGAGGCCATAGAACATCGCAAACAGCGACAGGCCGTAGAACGAAAAATTGGTGAACGGCAGCAACAGCAGCGACAGGCCGCGCAAGCCGTAATACCAGAACAGCAGATATCGATTGTCGTAGCGGTCGGATAGCCAGCCCGACACGATGGTTCCGAAGAAATCGAATATGCCCATGGCGGCAAGCAGCCCCGCGGCCTGAACCTGCGGAATACCGTAGTCGAGGCACATCGGAATCAAATGCACCTGGATCAGGCCGTTGGTGCTGGCGCCACAGATGAAAAACGTAAAAAACAAAATCCAGAACACCCGCGTCTTTGCAGCGTCGCGCAGCGCGCCAAGTGCCGCCATGATCGGCGCGTTGCTGGGCGGCGGCACCGGCAATGGCTGCGCGCCGTCGTCGCCGAAGGGCCGCAAGCCGACATCGCTGGGACGATCGCGCATGATCATCAGCACCGCAAAGGCGGCAACGCCCAGCATGACGCAGATCAATCCCAACGCGATCCGCCAGCCCATCCGTTCGGTGACGCTGGCGAGCAGCGGCAGGAACACCAATTGCCCGGTGGCGACGCTGGCGGTGAGAATTCCAACCACCAGGCCGCGCCGCGTGGCGAACCAGCGCGCCGCGATGGTCGCGCCCAGTACCAGCGCGGTCATGCCGGTGCCGATGCCGATCACGACACCCCATAGCAGCATTAACTGCCAGACCTTGGTCATCCCCAGGGAGACGACAAGTGCGGAGGCTACGATCAGCAATGCCGACAGCGTCACATTGCGCAGGCCGTATCGGTTCAGTAGCGCCGCAGCGAACGGCGCCATCAGCCCGAACAGGATGAAACGGATCGACAACGCCGAGGAAATCTCCGCGGTGGTCCAGCCGAATTCGTGTTGCAGCGGCACGATGAATACGCCGGGCGCGCCGACGGTACCTGCCGTGATCAGCGCGGTGAGGAAGGTCACAGCGACCATCGCCCAGCCGTAATGGATGTTGCGGCGGGCGAGGGTGGCTGACAGCCAGTTCGAGATCATGAGCTTCCTGTTCCGGAGTTTCGGATTTGTCGGGCGTGAAGAGACAACGGTAAGTTGCTCTAATGAATGATGCGTTCCACGGCGATGGCGGTGGCTTCACCGCCGCCGATGCATAATGCGGCCACGCCGCGTTTGAGATTTTGCGCCTCAAGCGCGTGAAGCAGGGTCACGATCAGCCGGGCGCCGGTCGCGCCAATGGGGTGCCCGAGCGCACAGGCGCCGCCATTGACGTTCAGTTTCGCTCTGGGGATGCCGAGATCGCGCTGTGCCGCCATCGCCACCACCGCAAACGCTTCATTGATCTCGAACAGATCTACATCGCCGACGCTCCAGCCGACCTTGTCGAGCAACTTTCAAATCGCCGGGATCGGCGCGGTGGTGAACCATTGCGGCTCCTGGCTATGGGTGGCGTGACCCTTGATTTCAGCGAGTGCCCGCAGGCCGTCGCGATCGGCAAGCGATCGTTTCGCGAGAATGAGCGCAGCCGCACCGTCGGCGTTGGCGGACGAGGCCGCCGGCGTGATGGTGCCATTGGCGCGGAAGGCTGGCTTCAGGCCTGGAATCTTGGCGGGATCGACTTTCAGCGGAATTTCGTCATTGCCGATGGTGCGCGGGCCGGCCTTTTCCACCACGGTAATCGGCACGATCTCGGCCTTGAACGCGCCGACTTCGACGGCTTTTCGTGCGCGGGTCAGCGTCTCCATCGCATAGGCGTCCTGGTCGGCGCGGGTGAACTGATAGGCCTCAGCGGTGGCTTCGCCGAAATCGCCCATCGAACGGCCGACCTCATAGGCGTCTTCGAGGCCGTCCATCATCATGTGGTCGATGATGCGGTCATGACCGGCGCGATAGCCTCCGCGTGCTTTCGCCAGCAGATAGGGCGCGTTGGTCATGCTCTCCATGCCGCCGGACACCACGATTTCGGCGGAGCCGGCATGGATGATGTCATGCGCCAGCATTGTGGCCTTCATGCCGGATCCGCACACTTTGTTGATCGTCGTTGCCCCCGTCGCATCCGGTAGCTTCGCGCCACGGGCAGCCTGCCGCGCCGGCGCCTGACCCTGTCCGGCCGGCAGAACGCAGCCCATCAACACTTCGTCGATCCGGTCCGGCGCCAATTTGGCCCGATCGAGGGCGGCGCCGATCACGTGAGAACCGAGCTTATGGGCGCTGAACGACGAAAGATCGCCCATGAAGCGGCCAAGCGGCGTGCGCGCGGCGGATACGATGACAACCGGATCGGAAGCTGTGGCCATGGTTATGCTCCTCAATTTCGCGCTCGGACGAGCGACATCATATGGAATTATGTTCATCATATGATGCGCTTCGAAATTTGCAACGGCGGGCGGGATAAATTGTGGTGAACGGCGCTGCTTTCGGGAACTTTGCTATCTCTTCCGGTCAATAAAACCCTGCATCATCCGATGCGGTTCGTCGGTCAGGAACGATCGCCCGAATACGCCGATGCTGAGGTTGACGGATTCCTTCAGCGGCAGTTCTTCCCACTGCCGGAGCAGGGCCTTCTGCGCCCGCAATGCTTCCGGCCCGCACTCCAGCAATGCGGCCACCACGCGCTCGACCGCGGCATCGAGCCCGCCTTCCGGCGCCACCACGTCGACCAGGCCCCAGGCGAGCGCGGTTGCCGCATCGATATTGTCGGCGGTCATGACCAGCCAGCGGGCGCGGCCCCAGCCGATCAAACGCGGCAACAGCGCCGCATGGATGACCGAGGGAATCCCGACCCGGACCTCGGGCATGCCGAACCGGGCATCGTGCGAAGCAACCCGGAAGTCGCAGGCCGCGGCGAATTCGAGGCCGCCGCCAAGGCACCAGCCGGGCATTCGCGCAATCACCGGGCCAGGAAACGCGCGCGCCGCCTCGCAGAGATCGCGCAGGCCGGTGATGAACTTCTCTGCGGACGCCTGATCGAGCTTGGCCATTTCCTTGATATCGGCGCCCCCGATCATGCTCTTTTCGCTCTGGCCCGAAATCACCAGCACGCGGATATGCCGCTCCGTTGCCAGCACCTCCAGTCCCTCGCGAACGCCCTTGATCGCAGCCGATCCGAGGATGTTCAGCGAACCTGCGTTGCAGATCGTCAAGCGAACGACGCCGCGGCTGTCGCGATCGACGCCGCAATAAGGATTGAGCATGTGCATGGGCGGTCTCGCAACAAGGGGGATGGTTGGCGTGGGCGGCCGATCTTATACACTTCCTCGCCAAAAAAGAGGCTTGTCAAGCGGCGGAATGAGGCGGTCGTCATTGCTGTGTTGCGAAGCGAGGGCCATTTCGGTAGGATGACGACCGTCATCTATTCGGGAGCAGCCAATGACAGTCTCAAGCCACATCGATACGGCAGACAGGGTGGACCTTTTCGCCGCTGCATCGCGGCGGGAGCGGGTGGTCGATTGGCAGGCGCCGGGCCCGGTTGCAAAAGCCGCCGCAGCGATGTCCGGACTGGATGCGATGCGGGCTATTCGCGACGGCATTTTGCCGGAGCCGCCGATGGCTCGGCTGATCGATTTTCGCCTGCGCATCGCCGATCCGGGACGGATCGTGATGGACCTGGAGCCGCAGGAGGGATTGGAAAACAACATCGGGTTGCTGCACGGCGCGACGGCCGCGGCCTTGCTCGACACCGCCATGGGGTGCGCGATCTCGACCATGTTGCCGGCCGGACAGGGCGCGGTCACCCTCGACTTGAAGTTGACCTATCTGCGGCCATTGTCGGTACGATCGGGCACGATCTCGGCGGAAGGCAAGGTCATCAAGCTTGGCCGCCAGACCAGCTATGCCGAGGGCTTCGTCCGCGACGGATCGGGCAATCTTGCGGTGCACGCAACCGCGACCTTTTCCATGATGGGAGGAGATCCGCGAGCGAAATAAGATGCAGCTTTCCTGAACGACAGCTGCTATTATATGACTGCAAACATATTATGGAACCCGCCGATGCGTTATTCCAGGGAACACAAGCTCGAGACCCATGCACGGATCGTGAAGAAGGCCTCGGTGCGGCTTCGCGAGAAGGGCGCACATGGCATTGGCGTCGCCGACCTGATGAAGGAAGCCGGCCTCACCCATGGCGGTTTCTACGCCCATTTCAATTCGCGGGAAGCTTTGGTGATCGAAGCCTTTGCCCACGCGATGGACCGGTCGACGGAGCGCTGGCGCAAGCTCGCCGAGCAAACGGCGCCGGAAAAGCGCCTGGCGGCCATTGTGGACTCCTACCTGACGTCTATTCATCGCGACGATCCCGGCCATGGATGCGCGATTCCGACGCTTGGCGCGGAAATCGCTCGCGAAGGTCCCAAGAACTCGCAAGGCGTTCGCGGCCAAGCTGGAGCAGATGATCGACATGCTGGCCGCGCAGATTCCGGACGTTCCGCCCAAGGCCGCGCGCAAGCAGGCAATGGCTGCGATCGCGACCATGATGGGAACGCTGGTCTTGTCCCGGGTCGCCGGCAATGGCGAGTTTTCCGACGAGATTCTCGGCGCCGGCCGTGACGCCGTGCTCGATCGCGCGACATCCTCGAAGCCGGCGACGGCGAAGAAATCCGCGCCCAGCAAGGCCGCCACCTCGGCGCGACACTGAGCGATCCGGCGAAGAGTTCGCGCGGCCATCCCACTCGACATTGGTCGTAGTTTTGCGAAAACGCGGCAAGAGCGCGCATTTTCGCAAATCGGCTGCGCGTAAATCCCTTTCCAAACGCTGCAAACACTGCAAGATGCCGCCAAAATCGGGTCTCGCACAGGTTTCGGGAGGAATGCATGCGCACAATCGGGCATTTTATCGGTGGCCGTGAGGTTAAGGGCACGTCGGGCAGGTTCGCGGACGTGTTTGAGCCGATGACCGGCGACGTCCAGGCCCAGGTGGCGCTGGCATCCAAGGCCGAATTGCGCGGAGCGGTGGAGAATGCCCGGGCCGCGCAGCCCGAATGGGCGGCCACCAACCCGCAGCGCCGGGTTCGCGTCCTGATGAAGTTTCTGGAACTGGTGGCGCGGGACAATGACGCCCTGGCCGACTTGCTGGCCCGCGAACATGGCAAGACCATTCCCGACGCCAAGGGGGATATCCTGCGTGGCGTCGAGGTCGTGGAGTTCGCGCTCGGCATTCCGCAGATGATGAAGGGCGAATATACCGAAGGCGCCGGCCCCGGCATCGATATCTATTCGATGCGCCAGCCCTTGGGTGTCGTCGCCGGCATTACGCCGTTCAATTTCCCGGCGATGATCCCGATGTGGAAATTCGCGCCCGCCATCGCCTGCGGCAATGCTTTCATTCTCAAACCGTCGGAGCGCGATCCCGGCGTGCCGATGAGGCTTGCGGAACTGATGCTGGAGGCGGGCCTGCCGCCCGGCATCCTCAACGTCGTCAACGGCGACAAGGAGGCCGTCGACGCCATTCTCGACGATCGCGATATCGCAGCCGTCGGATTCGTCGGTTCTTCCTCGATCGCGCAGTATATTTATGAACGCGCCGCCGCAACCGGCAAGCGCGCGCAATGCTTCGGCGGCGCGAAAAACCACGCCATCATCATGCCTGACGCCGACATGGATCAGACCGTCGACGCGCTGATCGGCGCCGGATACGGCGCGGCCGGCGAGCGCTGCATGGCGGTGTCGGTGGCGGTGCCCGTCGGCAAGACCACCGCCGACCGGCTGATGGAGAAGCTCATTCCGCGGGTCGAGAGCCTGAAGATCGGCCCCTCGATCGATCCGACCGCCGATTTTGGGCCGCTGGTGACTCGCGCCGCACTGGAGCGGGTCAAGAACTATGTCGAGATCGGCATCAAGGAAGGCGCCACGCTCGCGGTCGACGGCCGCGGCTTCAAGATGCAGGGCTATGAAAAAGGCTTCTACATGGGCGGCTGCCTGTTCGACAACGTCACCAAGGACATGCGGATCTACAAGGAAGAGATCTTCGGGCCGGTGCTCTCGGTGGTGCGCGCGCATGATTACGACGAGGCGCTGAAGCTGCCGTCCGATCATGAATATGGCAACGGCGTTGCGATCTTTACCCGCGACGGCGATGCGGCGCGGGACTTTGCGGCGAAGGTCAATGTCGGCATGGTCGGCGTCAATGTGCCGATCCCGGTGCCGGCGGCCTATTACACCTTCGGCGGCTGGAAGCGTTCCGGCTTTGGAGACCTCAATCAATACGGGCCGGATTCCGTGCGCTTCTACACCAAGACCAAGACGGTAACGTCGCGCTGGCCGTCCGGCGTCAAGGAAGGTGCGGATTTTTCGATCCCGACCATGAACTAGCCGCAAGCGCGCGGGCACCAGATGCAATTCGCTCTCAACGAGGATCAGATTGCGGTTCGCGATATGGCGCGGGATTTCGCCGCGGAAAAAATCGCGCCGCATGCCGTCCGGTGGGACGAGGAGAAGCATTTTCCCGTCGATGTGATGCGCGAGGCTGCGCGGCTCGGCATCGGCGGCGTCTACATTCGCGAGGACGTCGGCGGTTCGGCGCTGACGCGGTTCGACGCGGCGCTGATCTTCGAGGCGCTGGCGCAAGGCTGTCCGACAGTGTCGGCGTTTATCTCGATCCACAACATGGCTTGCTGGATGATCGACGCCTACGGCGACGATACGCAGCGACATAAATGGTTGCCGAAACTCTGCACGATGGAATGGCTGGCGAGCTACTGCCTGACCGAGCCCGGCTCCGGCTCGGATGCAGCGGCGCTGCGCACCCGCGCGGTCCGCGATGGCGATCATTACGTGCTCAACGGCCAGAAGCAGTTCATCTCGGGCGCCGGCAAGGGCGACATCTATGTGGTGATGGTGCGCACCGGCAGCGACGGACCCGGCGGCATCTCGACACTGATCATCGAGGGCAACACGCCGGGGCTTTCACTCGGCGCCAATGAGCGCAAGATGGGCTGGAATGCGCAACCCACCCGCGCGGTGATTTTTGAAAATGCGCGGGTGCCGGTAGCCAACCGGCTGGGCGATGAGGGCATCGGCTTCAAGATCGCGATGGCCGGCCTTGACGGCGGACGTATCAATATCGCGGCCTGTTCGCTTGGTGGCGCGCAATGCGCGCTCGACAAGTCGCTGGCTTATATGAAGGAGCGCAAGGCGTTCGGCAAGCGCCTCGACGAATTCCAGGCGCTGCAATTTCGGCTTGCCGACATGGCGACCGAATTGGAGGCGGCACGGACTTTCGTGTGGCGCGCGGCGGCGGCACTCGACCGCAAGGATCCCGACGCGACCATGCTGTGCGCAATGGCCAAGCGCTTCGGCACCGATGTCGGCTTCGAGGTCGCCAATCAGGCGCTGCAGCTTCACGGCGGTTACGGCTATCTCAGCGAATACGGCATCGAGAAGATCGTGCGCGATCTGCGCGTGCATCAGATTCTCGAAGGCACCAATGAAATCATGCGGCTGATCGTGTCGCGCAAGTTGATCGAGGGGGCGCGATGACGGTTTCCGCTGCCGCTATTGTGGGGGCTGAACCCGATCTGATCGCGCGCCGCGAGGGATCGGTGGGCGTGATCCGCCTCAACCGGCCCAAGGCGATCAACGCCATGACGCTGGAAATGTCGCTCGGTATAGATGCCGCCTTGGACCAGTTCGAAGCGGATCCGGCCGTGGCGCTGGTGTTGCTCGAAGGCGCGGGCGACCGCGGATTATGCGCAGGCGGAGACATCCGCGGACTATATGAAAGTTCGCGGGCCGGCGGCGATCTTGGCAAAGTATTTTGGCGCCAGGAATACATCATGAATGCGCGCATCGCGAAGTTTCCCAAGCCCTATGTCGCCTTTATGGACGGGCTGGTGATGGGCGGTGGCGTCGGTCTTTCAGCGCATGGCCGCCATCGCGTCGTGACGGAAAAAACCAAGCTTGCGATGCCGGAAGTCGGGCTGGGCTTTTTTCCTGATGTGGGAGGCACCTGGCTATTGTCCCGGTCGCCCGGCGAGATCGGCACCTACTTCGGATTGACCGGCCAGACCATGAACGGCCCCGATGCGATCCATGCGCATTTTGCCGACGCGGTCGTGCCATCGGGCAAACTAGCCGCCTTGCGCGAAGTCCTGAGCAGCGTTCGCATTGGGACAACTTCCAAAGAAATTCAAAGCCTGATCGACGGATTTGCCACTGGCGAAAGCTCGGGCCCGGTCGCGGCGTTGCAGCAGCGAATCGACGTCTGGTTTGCCCATGACCGGATGGAAGATATCATCACGGCCCTTCAACGCGACGGTTCGGAACTGGCGCAAGCGACGCTGAACACATTGAACGAGAAATCGCCACGCGGCATGGTGGTCGCGCTCAAACTGCTGCGGTTGGCGCGGACCTCGACTTCACTGGAACAATGTCTGGTGCGGGAATATCGCGCCGCACTCGAAGTGTTCGCCAGCGATGATTTTCGTGAAGGCGTGCGCGCCGCCGTCATCGACAAGGATCGCAATCCCCGATGGTCGCCATCGCGGCTTGAGGATGTTACGTCGGAGATCGTCGCTCCTTACTTTGCTGAGATCGGCACCGACGAACTGAAGTTTGACAAATAAATAAAAACGGCCCAGCGGAGGGAAACTTGAGATGGCAAGTATTGCATTCATTGGCCTCGGCAATATGGGCGGCCCGATGGCCGCCAATTTGATCAAGGCGGGCCACAAGGTGGTGGCGTTCGATCTGGTGGAAGCCTCCCGCGACCAGGCAAAGGCCGATGGCGCCACGATCGCTGAAAGTGCCGCCGGCGCAGTGAAAGGCGCTGAGGTGGTCATTACGATGCTGCCCGCCGGCAAGCACGTAGTCTCGGTGTGGAGCGACGTCATTCCGTCGATGGCCAAGGGATCGCTGATCATCGATTGTTCGACCATCGATGTCGAAAGCTCGGTGCAGGCCCATGCGCTGGCGGCGAAGCATGGCATCGGCTCGGTCGATGCGCCGGTGTCGGGCGGTACCGGTGGCGCCAAGGGCGCGACGCTGACCTTCATGGCCGGCGGCGAAGACAAAGCCTTCGGCGCGGCAAAGCCGGTTCTTGAAAGCATGGGCAAGAAGATCGTGCATTGCGGTGGCGCCGGCGCCGGGCAGGCGGCCAAGATCTGTAACAACATGATCCTGGGCATTTCCATGATCGCGGTCAGCGAGGCCTTTGCGCTGGCGGAAAAGCTCGGATTGTCGCATCAGGCGCTGTTCGATGTCGCCTCCACCTCGTCGGGACAATGCTGGTCGCTGACGACCTATTGCCCGGTGCCGGGCCCGGTGCCGACTTCGCCGGCCAACAATGAATACCGGCCGGGTTTTGCATCGGCCCTGATGGTGAAAGATCTCACGCTGGCACAGGATGCCGCCAAGGCTACGGGTGCTGCGACACCGCTTGGCAAGCACGCGCAGGAGATCTACCGCGCGTTCGACGCCGCCGGAAATGGCGGGGTCGATTTCTCCGGAATTATCCGGCATGTTCGCGAATTGGCGGGGAAATAGCGAGCGGCCCATGACAACTTTCCAGCAATCGCGCGCGTTTCTGCTCCAGCATCGCACGGACTATGACGGGGCGGTCAAAGGCTTTCGATGGCCGGATCCGGTGCCGTTCAACTGGGCGCTGGACTGGTTCGACGCCGAGCTCGCACGGGCCGCCGAGAGCAAGGATCGCCCGGCGCTGTGGATCGTCGACGCCGACGACGATCGCGAAACAAAACTGTCGTTCGAGGCCTTGTCGCACCGCTCCAATCAAGTCGCGAATTTCCTGCGAGCGCAGGGTCTCCGGCGCGGCGATCATCTGCTGCTGCTGCTAGGCAACGTCGTTCCCTTATGGGAGACGATGCTGGCGGCGATCAAACTCGGGGTGGTGGTGATTCCGGCGACCACGCTGCTGACGGCGGACGAGTTGCAAGATCGTCTCGATCGCGGTCGTGCCAAGGCCGTGGTGGCATCCCAGGATCAGGTAGCGAAGTTTGCCGGCCTCCGCGGCAACGGTCTCATTCGTATCGTCGTTAGCGCATCTTCAAAACATGAAGGCTGGCTTCCTTACGAACAGACGGCGCAGTTCCCGGACACGTTCAAGCCCGATGGATCGACGGGCCCGGACGATCCGATGCTGCTGTATTTCACCTCCGGCACCACGGCGAAGCCGAAGCTGGTGCGGCACAGCCAGCGGAGTTATCCCGTCGGCGGGCTCTCGACCATGTTTTGGCTCGGGCTGCAACCGGGCGATATTCACTTGAACATTTCCTCACCGGGCTGGGCCAAGCACGCCTGGAGCTGTTTCTTCGCACCCTGGAATGCCGGCGCCACGGTGTTCGTGGTCAATCAGCCGCGTTTCGACGCCAAGGGATTGCTCGCGACCATCGCGCGATGCAGCGTGACCACATTGTGTGCGCCGCCGACCGTGTGGCGATTGTTCATCCAGGAGAAGCTCGCCACCTACAAAGTCTCGTTGCGCGAGGTCTGCGGCGCCGGCGAGCCGCTTAATCCCGAAGTGATCGATCAGGTTCGCACCGCGTGGGGGCTGACGATTCGCGACGGCTATGGCCAGACCGAAACCACAGCCCTGGCGGGAAATTCGCCGGGCCAAAAGGTGAAGGTCGGATCGATGGGCCGTCCGCTGCCGGGCTACCGTGTGCAGATCACCGACAACGACGGACACGTTACGAAAGAAGGCGAGGTCAGTCTGCTGCTCGGCGCTGACCGGCCCGCTGGTCTGATGCAGGGTTATCAGGGCGACGACGGCAAGGTGAGCGGCGCCGATGGTAACCTCTATCGCAGCGGCGATGTAGTGTTCGCCGACGACGAGGGGTATTTGACCTTCGTCGGTCGCACGGATGACGTCTTCAAATCGTCCGACTATCGGATCAGCCCGTTCGAACTCGAGAGCATTTTGCTCGAACATGAAGCGGTGGCTGAGGCGGCGGTGGTTCCCAGCCCAGATCCGATACGTCTTGCGGTCCCGAAAGCCTATGTGTTGCTGGTATCGGGCACGGAGCGTTCGCCGCAAACCGCGCGGTCGATCTTTCAACATCTGCACACAAGGCTGTCGCCATTCAAACGTATCCGCCGGATCGAACTGGTGACGGAACTGCCGAAAACCATTTCCGGAAAAATCCGCCGCGTTCAATTGCGCCGGCTCGAACACGAAAATGATCGTGGCGATGCGCTGCGTGGCCAGGAATTTCGCGAAGAGGATTTCCCGGAATTGCAGAAAATACGGTCAGCTGGATCAATGGAGAAGTGACGAATGAATGAAGTATGGAAGAAACCGCCGATCTCCCTCGACGCCTATCAGAAGCTGGTCGGCCAGGAAATCGGCGTGTCGGCGTGGCATCTGGTCGATCAGAACCGGATCGATATCTATGCCGACGTGATCGAGGACCATCAGTTCATCCATGTCGATCCCGAGCGCGCCAAGCGCGAGACTGCGTTCGGTACGACCATCGCGCACGGATTCCTGACCATGTCGCTCATGAGCATCATGTCGTATGAAGTCATGCCGGTGATCGAGGGGACGGCGATGGGGGTCAATTACGGCTTTGACAAGCTGCGCTTCATCTCGCCGGTGCGGTCGGGCTCGCGCGTCCGCGGTCGTTTTACCCTGGCGGAAGCGACATTGCGAAAACCGACGGAATTGCTCTCGCGCACCAATGTTGCCGTCGAGATCGAAGGCGAGGCGAAGCCCGCTCTGGTGGCCGACTGGATCGGCCTGATCTACTTTAACTAACCCTTTGTCCCTGGCCAAGCCCGGGCACCACACAAGAATCCACATCCAGGAATATGACACATGACAATCAGGTTTGACGGCCGCGTCGCTATCGTTACCGGTGCGGGCAACGGTCTCGGGCGCGCCCATGCGTTGGGGCTGGCGAGCCGGGGCGCGAAGGTGGTGGTCAATGATTTTGGCGGTGCCCGCGACGGCACCGGCGGGTCGCTCACGGCGGCCGAAACGGTGGTCGAGGAAATCCGAAAGGCCGGCGGCACGGCGATGGCCGATGGCGCTGACGTCTCGAACTTCGAGCAGGTCAGGGCGATGGTCGCCAAAGCCACGGAAACATGGGGCAGCGTCGATCTGCTCTGCGCCAATGCCGGCATTCTGCGTGACAAATCGTTCGCCAAGATGGAATTGGCTGATTTCGCCAAGGTGCTCGACGTTCATCTCAATGGCACGTTCTATTGCTGCAAGGCCGTGTGGGACGGCATGCGTGACCGCAATTACGGCCGCATCGTCGTCACCACCTCGTCCTCCGGGCTCTACGGCAATTTTGGCCAGGCCAATTATGGCGCTGCGAAAACCGGCATGGTCGGCTTGATGAACGTGCTCGCCGAGGAGGGCCGCAAGACCAATATCCGCGTCAACATGATTTCGCCGACGGCGGCGACGCGAATGACGGAGGAGTTACTTCCGCCGCAGGCGCTGGCGCTGATGAAGCCCGAAGCGATCACGCCGGCGGTACTGTATCTGCTAGGCGAGGACGCCCCGACCCGCACCATCATGGGCGCCGGCGCGGGTTCCTTTGCCGTGATCAAGATCATGGAAACCGAGGGCATCAACCTGCCGCCAACGGAATGGACGCCAGACGCCATATCCGCGCATTTCGCTGAAATCAGCGACATGTCGAAGGCGAAGGCGCTGGAAGGCGCGTTCCAGCAGACCCAGAAATACGTCGAGCAGGCTGCGGCGAGGGCCGGCGTGAAGCTTTGATCATGTCATTCCGGGCGATGCGAAGCATCGAACCCGGAATCAAGGGATTCTCAGATGTGCCATTGCACAACTGAGGTCCGCGCGAAGACGCGCGTGTCCGTAATGACGTAAACCCATGATATGTCCGTGTCGGTGTCACGCTCTCTTAAAACTAACATCGCCATCATCGGCGCCGGTCCTGCCGGACTGATGGCGGCGGAGCTGCTGGCGCAAGGCGGCGGCGGGGTCACCGTCTATGACGCGATGGCCTCGGTGGGACGCAAGTTTCTGCTGGCGGGGCGGGGCGGGCTCAACCTTACGCATAGCGAGCCGTTGCCAGCATTTCTCGCGCGCTACGGCCACGCCTTGCCGCGGCTGACGCCTGCGATCGAGGCGTTTCCGCCGGATGCGCTCCGCCAATGGAGCGATGCGCTCGGCCAGCCGACCTTTGTCGGCTCCAGCGGCCGGGTTTTCCCGCAAGCCTTCAAGGCCTCGCCGCTGCTGCGCGCGTGGCTGCGGCGACTTGATTCGATGGGCGTGCAATTCGCGCTGCGCCATCGCTGGACCGGCTGGGACAGCCATGAACATCTTTCGTTTGCGACTCCCGACGGTCCCCGCACCGTCGATGCGCGCGCGACCGTGCTCGCGCTCGGCGGCGCCAGCTGGCCGCGCCTCGGGTCGGACGGGGGATGGGTGCACATGCTGGCTGCCAAGGGCGTGACGATGTCGCCGATGCGGCCAGCCAATTGCGGGTTTACGGTGGCTTGGTCCGATATCTTCCGTGACCGCTTCGAAGGCCAACCGCTGAAAGGTGTTGCATTTTCATTTGGCGACCTCGCGGTGCGCGGCGAAGCCGTCGTAACCCGCACCGGCATCGAGGGTGGCGCCGTCTATGCACTATCGCCTGATTTGCGCGAGGCTCTGATCGAGAACGGGCAGGCGATATTGCAGATCGCACTGCGGCCCGATCTTGAAACCAGCGATCTGATCGCGCGGTTGTCGGCGCCGCGCGGCAAGCAATCCTTCTCCAACTGGCTGCGCAAGGCAGCGCATCTTTCGCCGGTCGGCATCGGCCTGTTGCAGGAAGCCGCCGTCGCGTCCGGCGTTGCCCTGTCGTCGCTGTCGGCTGCAAGCCTCGCGCGATTGATCAACGCCGTGCCGGTCGAACTCGATGGTATTGCGCCGATCGCGCGCGCGATCTCGACGGCGGGTGGAATTTCGTTCGACGAACTTGACGACGGCTTCATGATCCGCCGCCTGCCCGGGGTGTTCGCCGCGGGCGAAATGCTCGACTGGGAGGCGCCGACCGGCGGTTATCTGCTGCAGGCCTCGTTCGCCACCGGCGCGGCAGCCGGGCGCGGCGTTTTGAAATATCTCGAATCGAAATAACGAGAGCGCGCCATTCAACAGGCCAGATGACACGTTCGCGTCAAGCCTGCTCGATCTCTTCGCGCAGCACCTCCAGCTCCAGCCATTTGTCTTCGGCAGCCTCAAGCTCCTTCTGCGCGGCGGAGAGCGCGGCCGAGGCGGTATCGAATTTCTTGCGATCCTTCTTGTAGAGATTGGGATCGTCGAGATGGCGTTGTTGTTTGGCTATTTCGGCCTGCAGCTTGGCGATGGTCTTCGGCAGCGTTTCGAGTGCGTGCTTCTCGTTGAAATTAAGCCGGCGCTTGGCGGCGCCCGAGGACGCCCCTGCTGCCGTTCCCTTGCTGCGTTCGACCGCGGCAGCTTTCACCGCTTCGCGCTTCAGATCGGCGCCGCGCTGCGCCAGCATGTCGGTATAGCCGCCGGCATATTCGATCCAGCGGCCGTCGCCTTCCGGTGCGATTACCGAGGTCACGACGCGGTCGAGAAAATCGCGATCATGGCTGATCAGGATCACAGTGCCTTCGTAGTCGCCAAGCATTTCCTCCAACACGTCGAGAGTTTCCAGGTCGAGGTCGTTGGTCGGCTCGTCCAGCACCAAGAGGTTGGAGGGCTTGGCGAGCGCGCGCGCCAGCATCAGGCGTCCGCGCTCGCCGCCGGAAAGAACTTCGAGCGGCGTACGCATCTGTTCCTGCCCGAACAGAAAGTCTTTCATGTAGCTGACCACGTGCCGCGGCTTGCCGCCGACCATCACGCTGTCGCTGCGTCCACCGGTCAAGGCTTCGGCCAGCGTCGATTTTGGATCGAGGCTTTCGCGATGCTGGTCGAGCGTCGCCATTTCGATATTGGCGCCAAACCGGATGGTCCCGGTATCGGGCGGTTTGGCGCCCGTGAGCATGTCGATCAGCGTGGTCTTGCCGGCGCCATTCGGGCCGACGATGCCGAATTCGATCGCCGCGCTGCACCCGGATCGAAAAACCATCGACAATTCGGCGATCGCCATACGACCGGCCGATTTCTTTGGCCTCGATGATCAGCTTGCCCGATTTGTCGGCTTCGGCGGCGGCAAGGTTGGCGTTGCCGGTGGCGCCGCGATAGTCGCGGCGCTGCTCGCGTAGCGCGTAGAGATTGCCGAGCCGCTTGACGTTGCGCTTGCGGCGGCCGGAAACGCCGTAACGCAGCCAGTGCTCTTCGTTGACGATCTTGCGGTCGAGCTTGTGCTGGTCGCGCTCTTCCTCGGCCAGCACCTCGTCGCGCCACGCCTCGAAGGCGCTGAAGCCGCGATCGATCTGCCGGATCTGGCCGCGATCGAGCCAGGCCGTGCTACGTGACAGGTTGGACAGGAAACGGCGGTCATGGCTGATGATGACGAGAGCGCTGCGGCGGCTGCCGAGTTCGCTTTCCAGCCATTCGATGGTGGTGAGATCGAGATGGTTGGTGGGCTCATCGAGCAACAGAATATCGGGCGAGGGCGCCAGCACCCGCGCCAGCGCCGCGCGGCGGGCTTCGCCGCCGGATACCCGCGCGGGATCTTCATCGCCGTGGAGACCGAGCTGCTCCAGAATGAAGCGGGCCTGATAATGGTCGTCGCCGGGGCCGAGGCCGGCTTCGACATAGGCCAGCGTCGAGGCGAAGCCCGCAAAATCAGGCTCCTGCGGCAGATAGCGAACGGTGGCACCGGGTTGCACGAAGCGGCTGCCGCTGTCGGGCTCGACGAGGCCGGCAGCGATCTTCAGCAGCGTCGATTTCCCTGAACCGTTACGGCCGATCAGACAAACGCGCTCGGCTGCCGACACCGATAGTTCGACGCCTGACAGCAGCGGTGTGCCGCCGAAGGTCAGCGCGATGTCTTTCAACTGGATCAGCGGAGGCGCCATGGGTTCTCAATTCACCTGATGTCTTGTCAATTTCAACTTTATTGCGGCTGCGCCGATTGTCTGTCCCGCTCGCGTTCAATCCGGCGAATGGTTTGATCGAGCGCCGACAGGAACGCCGAGCGGTCGCGCGGCGCGAACGATCTGGGGCCGCCGGTCACCTCGCCTGAGGATCGCAGATCGGTCATCAGATTGCGAACCGCAAGGGTCATGCCGATCGATTGTTCGGTAAACGGCTTGCCGTTCGGCGCGATCGCCTCGGCGCCGGCCTTCACACAGCGGCTTGCCAGCGGGATATCGGAGGTAATGACGATATCGCCCCTGGTCGCGCGTTCCGCAATCCAGTCATCGGCGGCGTCCATGCCGGAACCGGCAGCGATCCGCTCGATCAGCGGATCCTGCGGCACCCGGATGAAATTGCCGGCAACTACGCTGACCGGCAGCCCGTGGCGAGCGGCGACACGGTAGATTTCGTCTTTGACCGGGCAGGCATCGGCGTCGACATAGATGCGGGTGGTGTTCAAATCGGCGTCATCGGTTGAGGATTGATCGGAGAACGCGGGCCGGCGCTCTCAAGATCCGCGTCGTACCCCATCGGGCGAGGAATTGCGAGCGAAACACGGGCCGGAATGCGCTTGCCACGGCATTTTGTTCACGTACGATTATCGGTCGAAAGACAGCCAGAACAAGGAAAAACACGGATGACAAGCCGGCTCGAAGCCTACAGCGTGCAAGCCTACAACACCGCGAAACTCTCCGAAAACAAGATGCATGACGACCAGGTTGCGCGCCGGTTCGGATTCAGCGGCGGCCTGGTGCCAGGTGTCGATGTGATGGCCTACATGATGCACCTGCCGGTCAAGAAATGGGGCCGCGGCTTTCTCGAGCGCGGGTTGATCGAGGCGCGTTTCGTCAAACCGGTTTACGATGGCGAAATCGCCTACGTCACCGGCAAGGAGAGCGACGGCGTGCTTTCGATCGAAGTCGAAAGCCGCGGCGAACTCTGCGCGACCGGCAGCGCGTCACTGCCGGCCGCGGCGCCGTCGATTTCGATCGCGGATTTCACCGAAACCGCGGCGGTGACGGCGCGCGTGCCGGTGAATGCGGCGTCCTATCAGCTTGGCAAATGGCTTGGCAGCGTGCCGCGCGCCTGGGCCGGCGATGCCGCCACGGAATATCTGACCGATGTCCGCGAGACCGATACGATTTATACGCGGGAGGGACTTGGCCACCCGGGGCTGCTGCAACGAGTCATGAATAAGGTGCTGGTCGACAACGCCATTCTTGGGCCCTGGATTCATGTCGGCAGCCGAATGCAGCTGCTGGCGGCCAGCGCGAGCGGCGATGAGTTGGCGGCGTGGGCGAAGGTCACCGGCAACTACGAGAAGAAGGGTCATCGCTTCGTCGAACTCGATGCGCTTGTCGTTGCCAACGGCCGCACTCCGCTGGCGCATTGCGAGCACGTCGCGATCTATCAGCCGCGCGAGCAGGCGGCGGCGTAATCACCTCACGCCGCCTTGGCCTTGGCGTCCTCAATCGCGCGCCAGACCCGCTCCGGGGTCAACGGCATGTCGATATGCGCGATGCCGAATTCGGACAGCGCATCGATCACCGCATTGACGACGGTGGACAGGCTGCCGGCGCAGCCGGCCTCGCCGCAGCCTTTGGTGCCCAACGGATTGGATTTGGTGGGCACCGGATGATCGCCGATCGCCATCACGGGAATGTCTTCGGCACGCGGCATCGCATAATCCATGAACGAGCCGGTGATCGGCTGGCCGTTTAAATCGTAGCTGACGCATTCCATCAGCGCCTGTCCGATGCCTTGCGCAACGCCGCCATGCAATTGTCCGGCGACCAGCATCGGATTGACGATGGTGCCGAAATCGTTGACGCCGGTATAGCGGACGATCTGCACGATCCCGGTTTCGGGATCGATCTCGACCTCCGCGACATGGCAGCCATTGGGAAAGGTCGACGGCACGCCCTCGGTGGTATGGTCGACGTCGAGCGACGACGGCATGCCTTCCGGCATCTTGCCTTCACGCAAGCGACGCGCCAGCTCGATGATGTCGATACTGCGATCGGTGCCGGCGATCGTGAAACGGCCATGGCCGAATTCGATGTCGCCCTCCGCGGCTTCCATCAGATGCGCGGCCGCGCGCTTGCCTTTCTCGATGATCAGCTTTGAGGCTTCGACGATCGCCATCCCGCTGGCGGTGATGGAGCGTGAGCCGCCGGTGCCGTTGCCGGTATGGACGATGTCGCTGTCGCCCTGTTCGAGCTTGACGCTTTCGAAGGGCACCCCAAGCTCGGCACAAAGAACCTGCGCAAAGGGTGTCGCGTGGCCCTGGCCATAGTCGAGCGTGCCGGTGATCAATCTGACCGAGCCGTCGTCTTCGAACACGATCTTGCCGAGCTCAACGCCCGGAGGCGCGGTGACTTCAAGATAGGAGCCGATAGCGATGCCTCTCAGTCTGCCGCGCTTGCGGCTCTCTTTTTTTCGTTTGGCAAAACCGGCGTGATCGGAGATCTCAAGCGCCCTGCTGAAGACGCCATGGAAATCGCCGCTGTCGTAGGTGACGCCGGAACTGGCTGTGAAAGGCATTTCCGCGGGCTTGATGAAGTTGCGCTTACGCAGGGTCAGCCGGTCGATGCCCATTTCGTCGGCGGCGCTATCGATCAGGCGTTCCATGAAATAGTTGGCTTCGGGGCGCCCGGCGCCGCGATAGGCTCCCATCAGCGTGGTATTGGTCAATACGGTCTTGATATCGACGCTCATGAGCGGCGTGCGGTAGACGCTGGCGAGGTTCTTGCCGACGTTCAGCGATAGCGGACTTGGCGCCACGCCGGTGATATAGGCACCGAGATTGCCGTAGCCTGAGATCTTGACCGCGAGAAACCTGCCTTGGCCGTCGAGCGCGAGTTCGCCGTGAATCTGTTGCGCGCGCCCGTGGCTGTCGGACAGGAAGCTGGTCGATCGCTCGTCGGTCCATTTCACCGGACGGCCCAGCGCCTTGGCCGCATGCAATATGCAGATGTATTCAGGGTAATTGATATTCTTCATGCCGAACGAGCCGCCGACATTGGCCGTCAGCAGGTGAACCTTCTCGTTCGGCACCTTAAGCAGGTTCTTGGCGAGATTGGTGCGATTGCCGGCGACGCCCTGGGTCGGAACCTGGATGGTGTAGCGCTCGCTTGCTCTATCGTAGGAGGCCAGCGCCGCGCGCGGCTCCATCGCTACGACGGCGACACGGGTATTGACGATATCGAGCTTGGTCACATGCGCAGCACCTGCAAAGGCGGCGTCAACCTTGGCGGCGTCGCCGTAATGATAGTCCAGCGCCACGTTGTTCGGGATGTGATCGTAGAGCTGCGGCGCGCCGGGCTTCGCCGCTTCCTCGGCATTGGTCACGGCCGGCAACGGGTCGATATCCAGCACCACGGCTTCGGCGGCATCGCGTGCCTGGGCGAGGGTCTCGGCCACCACAAACGCGACGGGGTCGCCGACATAACGCACCTTGTCGGTCATCAATGGGGTGCGGTTGGTCTGCAACAGCGGCGAGCCGTCGCGGCTCTTGAGCGGCAGCCCGCAGGTATAGGGACCGTAATTCGCCGAGGCGAGATCGGCGCCGGTCCAGACGCCAAGCACGCCCGGCATCGCCTTGGCGGCGGCGGCGTCGAGGCCGCGAATGATTCCGTGAGCATGGTTGGAGCGCACGATCCAGGCGTAGACTTGGCCGGGCAGACTGAAATCGTCGGTGTATTTTCCCTTGCCGCGCACCAGGGTGTCGTCTTCCTTGCGGCGGACCGGTTGCCCGACACCATATTTTTGCAGTGCGATAGCGTTGTCCCGGGAGTTGTTCGACGTGTAATCTTGCATTTGGAGTCCCTGAAATGCGATTTTTTGCGCATTTTTCTGGTTTCAATGCAGTTAATGCAGCCTGATCCTGACGACAACGCCTGATTGGGCATGGTGCCATGTGTACACCTGTTGCGCCGCTTCCGCGCGCTGCTAAACTTTCCGTGAGCGCAAATTCCTCGTCGGCCTCGACGGCCACGGAAAGACATTCTGGATGAACGATGACACGCGGCTTCGCGATGGCCCTGGGCCTCGCGGAGACGACGGCCAGGGGCCGCATGCCGGCCTGCAGGGAGTGGCTGCGGCGAAAGGCATGGCGGTGCCGGCGGCGGTTAATTCATTGACCGCGGGGACCGGCGTCTACGCGGCGCTGGATCTTGGCACCAACAATTGCCGCCTCCTGATCGCCTGTCCGATTCGCGACGGGTTTCGCGTGGTTGATTCGTTCTCGCGGATCATCCGGCTCGGCGAGGGTATCTCGACGACGGGTTATATCAGCGAAGCCGCGATCGAACGCGCGCTCGCCGCCTTGAGCATTTGCCGGGACAAGATTCGATCCAAAAAGGCCAAGCGGTTGCGGCTGATCGCAACCGAAGCTTGCCGCGCGGCCTTGAACGCCGACGCCTTTAGAGATCGGGTTGCAGCCGAGACCGGCATCCGGCTCGAAGTCATCGATCGCGAGACTGAGGCAGCGTTGGCCGTCATCGGCTGCTCACCGCTGCTCGATCAGCAGGGGCGTGGCGCCATCCTGTTCGATATCGGGGGCGGGTCGACCGAATTGGTTCGGATCGAGCGCGAACCCATCCCAAACGCTACGCCCCGCACCAGGGCGTGGATGTCGATCCCGCTCGGCGTCGTCACCTTGGCGGAGCGTTTCGGCGGCAAGGACGTCACCCCGCAATCCTATGCGCGGATGGTGCAGGAGGTCGCGCACCATATCGCTCCTTTCGCGGCGGAGCATGGCGACGATCTCGGCGAAATGCATCTGCTTGGCACCTCGGGCACGGTGACAACGCTGGCGGGGGTCCATCTCAACCTGACGCGATACGATCGCCGCCGGATTGACGGCCTCTGGATGACTGAAGCGCATGTTACCGCGACCATCGCGCGCCTGCTCGGCATGAGCTATCAGGAACGCGCTAACAACCATTGCATCAGCGTCGAACGCGCCGATCTGGTGCTGGCGGGCTGCGCCATTCTCGACGCCATTCGCAATGCGTTTCCGCTGCCGCGGTTGCGGGTCGCCGATCGCGGTTTGCGCGAGGGCATGCTGGTAGAGATGATGCGCGAGGACGGCGCGCTCGGTAGAGACCGATAGGCGCATCGATCCTGGATGTGCTAGAGCCTCGAGGCTTCTTGTTAATCGGCGCCGGTGCAAGTTCGGCCACCTCTCCCCGCAATCGGGGCGAGGGAGCAGTGATTGATCGCGGCTGTGCTCAAGTTTGAACTCGTCCGCTCCAGAGCGGCGCCCGCTCTCTAGACCAGGCGATGACGTTATGGCGAAAGACACCACCGGACGACTGCGGGTCACCGTCAAGAGCGGCGGCAGGCTCAAGCTGTCGTCGAAGCTTTGGCTGGAGCGGCAGCTTAACGATCCCTATGTGGCACAGGCCAAACGAGATGGATTGCGCTCCCGTGCGGCCTATAAGCTCATCGAAATCGACGACAAGTATCATTTCCTCAAATCCGGCATCACCGTAGTCGACCTTGGTGCGGCGCCCGGCGGCTGGAGCCAGGTCGCCGCCAAACGCGTTGGCGCCGCCGATGGCCGCGGCAAGGTCATCGCGATCGATCTGTTGGAGATGCCGGAGATTGCCGGCGTAACCTTTGCCCAGCTCGATTTTCTCAGCGACGATGCGCCGGCCAGATTGCTCACGATGATGGGCGGTCGCGCCGATGTGGTGTTGTCCGACATGGCCGCCAACACCACCGGCCATCGCAAGACCGACCAGCTGCGGATCCTCGGTCTGGTGGAAGGAGCGGCAGCCTTCGCCGCCGACGTGCTGTCACCAGGGGGTACGTTCGTCGCCAAGGTGTTCCAGAGCGGCGCGGACGCGACGTTGATGACACAACTCAAGCACGACTTTGCCACCGTCAAGCACGTTAAACCGGCGTCCAGCCGCAAGGATTCGTCCGAGCGCTATGTGGTGGCGACGGGGTTTCGCGGCATGCAGGCCAAGGCGCAAGCTTAACCGTCCGTCGTTGCGAGGAGCGCCAGCGACGAAGCAATCCAGTCTTGCTTTGCCAGGTTCTGGATTGCTTCGCTTACGCCAGCAAATGACGGTCAACCCAATCGCTGATCCCTGGCGTTGGCGGTCTCGGTGGCGGCGGTCTCTTCCGGTTCGGCGTCGCGTTCCGGACTTGGGACCACGATCACGCCACGTCCCGATACCTGATGACCTGCGTCGGCGGGCATCTGGTAAAAGAAGTAGGCCGAAATCGCCGAGATGATCGAGACCACGATGAAGCCGGGCGCGAAATCGGCGGCGCTCAGCTCGGTGACATGGTGCATCCACATGGTCAATTCCACCGAAAACGCGCCGACGGCGACGCCGGCTGAAACCGCCAGCTGCTGATTGACGCTGACCAGCGTGGTGGCGCGGCTCATTTGCTCCGGCTCGACTTCCGCATAGGCCAGCGTGTTGATGGCGGTGAACTGCAGCGAGCGGAAGAAGCCGCCGACGACCAGAAGAATCATGATCAGCAGCAGTGGCGTCGTGATCGTGAACAGCGCGCAGGCTGCGAGGAAGATCGAACTCACGACCGCGTTGATGGTCATGATTTGGCGAAAGCCGAAGGTGCGGATGATGCGCGCCGCCAGCGTCTTCATGCCCATGGCGCCGGCCGCCGAGGCAAATGTCACCAGTCCCGACCGCAGCGGCGACAGGCCAAAGCCGACCTGCATCAACAGCGGCAGCAGAAACGGCAATGCGCCGATGCCGAGACGGAACAGAAAGCCTCCGATGACGCTGGCGCGCATCGTCGGCAGGCGCAAGAGCGCGAAATCCAGCACCGGCGAGGCGGTTCGCCGGGCATGGATCACATAGAGCGTCATCGAAACGGTGCCGATCGCCACCAGCGCGATCACGATCGGCCATGGCAGCAGATTGAGACCCGCGACCGAAAGGCCGAACGCGATGCCGCCAAGTCCGATCCCCGCCAGCACCAGCCCGTAGAGATCAAAGCGCTCCGGGGCCTCGGTGCTGATCGGGTCTATGTAGCGCAGCGCCATAAAGATGCCGATCAACCCGATCGGGATATTGATCAGGAAGATCCAGTGCCAGGTCAAATAGGTAGTGATGAAGCCGCCGAGCGGCGGACCAATCACCGGCCCGACCAGCGCCGGCACCGTAACCCAGGCCATCGCGTTCACCAGCGCGCTCTTGTCGATCGAGCGCAGCAGCACCAGGCGTCCGACCGGCGTCATCATGGCCCCGCCGATGCCTTGCAGGGTGCGCGCGATCACAAAATCGGTGACGGAGGAGGACAGCGCGCAACCAATCGATCCCGCCATGAAGACGGCGATCGCGATCGAAAACACCAGGCGGGGGCCAAACCGGTCGGCGGTCCAGCCGCTGGCCGGGATGAATACTGCGAGCGCCAGCAAATACGAGGTGATGGCAAGCTTCAGCGTCAGCGGGCTGGTGCCGATGTCCGCTGCGATCGCGGGAAGCGAGGTCGCGATCACGGTCGAAATCCATGTTCTCCATGAACAGGGCGGTAGCCACGATGAGTGGGATCAGGCGTTCTTTGTTCATCGAGAATCGGGGAGAGGGACTGGAAAGCGGAGGGCGAGCAGGGGCTGTATCACCCCGTTGCCGTCGAGGCTATTGCGGAAGCCCAGAAACCACCTAAATCCTGCGGCAGAACGCCCGCCGGAGATCCGACGATGATCTATGTCCTCGCCGCTCTATTGCCGCCGATTGGGCTGCTCCTGAACGGGCAGCCTTTTTCGGCGATTTTTAATCTGGTCCTGATCGTATTTTGCGCGATTTTCGGGCTGATTTTTCACGTTCTGCTGCTGGTGCCGTCGGCGCACGCGCTGATCGCGGTACATATGAAACGCGAGGAGCGCAGGCACCGGGAGGTAGTCGAGGCGATCCGCCAGCATGGGCCGCCGCAGGGTTATCCACGCTGAGGCCGGGAACAAGGCGGCTTCCGGCCGCGAAATGCCTGTGCATGGCTGGCAAACGCTTTGATTCGGCGTTCCGCCATGCTATCGACCACCGCCAACCCTACCGATGGGCTTCAATTCGACGGTGATGCCGACAGCATCGCCGAAGGACTTGTTGATCCCTCAGGTCGTAGCGCGGCGAACGGGCCGCCGAATGGAGTTGGTGATGACGCAGGGATTTCAGGCAATTCGCGAAGCTTTCACGTTCGACGACGTGCTTCTGAAGCCCGGCCTTTCGGATATCCTGCCCTCCGAGGCCGACATCCGCTCCCACGTTACCCGCGCCATCCCGCTTAACATTCCCATTATCGCTTCCGCGATGGATACCGTCACCGAGGCGCGCATGGCGATTGCGATGGCGCAGTCGGGCGGCATCGGCGTCATTCACCGCAATTTTGACGTCGATGGCCAGGCGGCCCAGGTGCGACAGGTCAAGAAGTTCGAATCCGGAATGGTGGTCAATCCGCTTACCATCGGTCCCGATGCGATGCTGTCGGACGCGATGACGCTGATGAAGGATCACGGTTTTTCCGGCATCCCGGTCGTTACGGGAGCAGCCAAGGGCGTGCCGGGCAAGCTGGTCGGTATCCTCACCAACCGCGACGTCCGTTTTGCGACCGATCCGCGCCAGAAAATCTCCGAGTTGATGACGCATGAAAATCTGGTGACGGTGCGCCAAGGCGTCAGCCAGGACGAGGCGAAGCGGATGCTGCACAAGCACCGTATCGAGAAGTTGCTGGTGGTCGACGATCAGTACCGTTGCGTCGGATTGATCACCGTGAAGGATATGGAAAAGGCGGTCGCGCATCCCTTGGCCTGCAAGGATGCACAAGGCAGGCTCCGGGTCGCGGCGGCGACGACGGTGGGCGAGGGCGGTTACGAGCGCACCGAGCGGCTGATCGACGCCGGCGTCGATGTGATCGTGGTCGACACCGCGCACGGCCATTCCTCGCGGGTGCTCGAGGCGGTCAACCGTATCAAGCGGCTTTCCAATGCCGTACAGGTCATCGCCGGCAATATCGCGACCATGGAGGGCGCGCAGGCGCTGATCGATGCCGGCGCCGATGCGATCAAGGTCGGCATCGGCCCTGGTTCGATCTGCACTACCCGGATTGTGGCCGGCGTCGGCGTGCCGCAATTGACCGCGATCATGGACGCCGTCGAAGCCGCGAAGATGGCCAACGTGCCTGTGATCGCCGACGGCGGCATCAAATATTCCGGCGATCTGGCCAAGGCGCTCGCCGCCGGCGCCGACATCGCCATGGTCGGCTCCCTGCTGGCCGGCACCGACGAAACTCCCGGCGAAGTATTTTTATGGCAGGGCCGTTCCTACAAGGCCTATCGCGGCATGGGCTCGGTGGGCGCGATGGCGCGCGGCTCCGCTGACCGTTACTTCCAGCAGGACATCAAGGACACCCTCAAGCTGGTGCCGGAGGGTATCGAGGGTCAGGTGCCCTACAAAGGCCCGGTCGGCAACGTCATGCATCAACTCGCTGGAGGCTTGCGCGCGGCGATGGGATATGTCGGCGCGAAGAACCTCACTGAGTTTCATGAGAAAGCGCAATTTGTCCGCATCACCGGAGCGGGATTGCGCGAAAGCCACGTTCACGACGTCACCATCACGCGCGAAAGCCCGAACTACCCCGGCGGGGGCTAGGCTCCAAGGTCCAAATTGACCACCACTCCGGCGGCGAAACGCGGTATTGTCCATGCCACGGATCGGCCTGTCGCCCGAAGATCCCTGCTCGGGCTGGAGCTCGGTGTTCAAAAGATTCAGCTCAACGCCATTCAGAAAAGAAGTTGGTCATTATGGTCGATTGGTCGGACGACAGGATTGCTGCGCTTTCAGATCAGGACCTGAAGAATCTGCTGGTCAATGCCGAACGGAAATCCGTCGCCGAAGTCATTGCGCAATGCCGGGCCGAACTGGAAAAACGCAATGCCGCAAAGCCCCGCAAGGCCTCGAAGCCGCGCACCGAAGTGAAGGAATTCGAGCACGAGATGTCCGGACAACTCGCGGCGATCGGCAAGGAAATGGCCGCGAAATACGATCTGTCCGAAGAGACCGCGAAAGCCAATTCGGCGGGCGTGAAGGGCTTCAAGGCGCACAAGCTGCTGGACGCCAAGGGCTACGCCAAGCTGGGCGGGATGCAGCGCGACGGCTCGGTCGCGGTCGATCGCTATATTTCATATCGCCGCGGCAAGGACATCGTCTCGCTGAGCGTGTTCCTGCTCAAGGATCAGCCCATCGAGACCCATGAGTTTCATCTGATCGCGCCGCAAGCCTTGCTCGTTGACGGAAAACCCGTGGCCGAGATTCGACCTACGGCGACGCTAGCGCAGAAGCAGTCGGCCGACAGCGGACGGGCATTCAAGGATTTGCCGAGTGCCGCGGCGGCGTTCGACGCGGTGCTGGCGAAAATCACCGCGTGAGATTAGCGTCATTGTGGGTGCAGCGAGGCGATCCATTCTTGTCTCAGAAATAGAAAAGCCGGATTGCTTTGTCGCGGAGCCCGTCATCGGGTCGTCCGAAAGGCCGGACCCGTTGGCTTCTCGCAATGACGAGGATGATCATCAAAGTACAAACGAAGAAACAGAGGAAATCATCATGTCGCAATCTGCAAAACGTGTCGTTCTGGTCTCCCGTCCCGTCGGCGAACCGCGGGCGGCGGACTTCCGGGTCGAGGATTATGCCGCGCCTGTGCCCGGTGAGGGCCAGGTTCTGCTGCGCACGATCTGGCTGTCGCTGGATCCCTATATGCGCGGACGCATGAGCGACGGCCCGTCCTATGCAGCGCCGGTGCCGATCGGCGGCGTGATGGAGGGCGGCACGGTCAGCGAGGTGATTGCCTCGAACAATGCCGGCTTTGCCAAGGGCGACATCGTGCTGTCGCGCGCCGGCTGGCAGACCCACGCACTCTCCGACGGCAAGGACCTGCGCAAGGTCGATCCGAAGCTCGGTTCGGTCTCGACCGCGGTCGGTGTGCTCGGCATGCCCGGCATGACCGCCTACACAGGATTGCTCGATATTGGCAAACCGCAACCCGGCGAAACCGTGGTGGTGGCGGCGGCCTCGGGTGCGGTCGGCTCGGCGGTCGGGCAAATCGCGAAGATCAAGGGCGCTCGCGCCGTCGGCATCGCGGGCGGCAAGGACAAATGCGACTACGTCAAAAAAGAACTTGGCTTCGATGATTGCCTCGACCATCGCGATCCCCATCTCGCGGCCAAGCTGAAAGAAGCCTGCCCCAAGGGCATCGACGTTTATTTCGAGAATGTCGGCGGCGCCGTGTTCGAGGCCGTGTTCCCGCTGCTCAACGCGTTCGCGCGCGTGCCGGTGTGCGGCCTGATCGCACATTACAACGATACCGAGGCCACCGCGCCGAAATGGGCGTCTTCGATGATGCGTGCGGTATTAACCAAACGGTTGACGATCCGAGGCTTCATCGTCAGCGATTTCGCCGCTCGGCACGCCGACTTCCTGCGCGACATGTCGCAGTGGTTACGCGAAGGCAAGCTCAAGCACCGCGAGTTCGTCACGGAAGGTCTGGACAGCGCTCCAGGCGCGTTCATGGGGTTATTGAAGGGCGCCAATTTCGGCAAGCAACTGGTGCGCGTCGGCCCCGACAAGGGCTGAGCCGCCGGAGGTCAATCGATATTCCCGGTTAGTAGCTGCTCGGAATATGGCCTGCAAGGAGTCCAGATCGACATCGATCTGGCCCGGTGCTCTGACGTGACGGACTTCAAAGCTGTCGGGCTGGAAGCGACACTCCACCAGCCCGACCTCTTTGACGCCGATCACTTCCTGCCTGGCAGCGGAAATCACCAACCCGGCGGAAGGAACACTGCGGCCGGAGGTTCGGTGTGCAGCGCAGCACAGCACAGCACAGCCGAGGCCTTCGCAAACGCCTGGAACTAAAACGACATCCTCACGTTGCATAGCGGATCAACTCCCGGACAAGTCGGCCAGACTGATTGGGCGAAACCAAAAACATCGCCAAGATGTTTGACAGGAGATCACGATGAGCAAGCACTACTTTGTAGGCAGCGGAATCGCTTCGTTGGCTGGCGCTGCATATCTAATTCGCGACGGCAATATCAGTGGGGCCGACATCGTGATTTTCGAGGAATCAAACGAATTCGGCGGCTCGCTCGATGCGCATGGATCGCCGAAGACGGGCTACTTCATGAGCGGCAGCCGTATGTTTGAACACAAATACAACGCCACCTTTGATCTGTTCTCATTTATTCCATCCACAAGCGATCCGAATTTGTCGGTAAAGGAAGAAACGGACCGGGCCGAGAAGGATGCGGAGTGGCATAACAAGGCGCGGCTCGTGAACGGGCAGGGCAAGATCATCAACTTCCACGAACTGGGATTCAGCGAGAAAGACCGTATCGATCTAGTCGCGTTGATGGCAACTCCAGAGAAAGCGCTCGAACTCAAAGCGCATTAGCGACTGCTTTGCGGCTGACTTCTTCAATACGAATTTCTGGTTTGAGTGGTGCTCTCTGTTCGCCTTTGAAAGGTGGCATAGTGCGATCGAGTTCAAGCGATACCTACTGAGATTTGTCCACCACTTCTCGACGATCGATACGCAGGAGGGAATCTTTCGCACACGCTACAACCAGTACAACTCGATGGCGGTTCCGCTGGTCAAATGGCTTCAGGCGAGGGGTGTCGAATTTCGCATGCAGACACAGGTAACTAATCTGGGTTTCAAGTCCGCAGGAGGCGCGATTACCGTCAATTCCATTCGATACAACGCCGCCGGAGTTGAAAAGGATATCCCGATCGGCGACGGGGATCTGGTGTTTGTCACCAATGGCTCGATGACGGCGGACAAGACGTTTGGTTCCATGACCGAGGCGCCGACGCTCGATCGCAATAAACGAAGCGGTGCGTGGCGGCTGTGGGAAACGATTGCCGCAGGCCGGCCGGAGTTTGGCAATCCGGCGGCGTTCGACAGCCACATCGACAAGTCCTCGTGGGAGTCCTTCACGGTGACAATGCGTGATCCGACATTCTTCAAGCTAATACAGGCGTTCAGCGGCAGCGAGCCGGGCAAGGGCGGCCTGATCACTTTCAAGGACTCTAACTGGCTCCTGACCTTATCGATCTTCCATCAGCCCTTCTATGTGGATCAGCCCAAGGACGTCGTTGTCTGGTGGGGCTACGGCCTGTACCACGACAGGCCGGGGGACTACGTCAAAAAGACCATGGCGGAGTGCACGGGAAAAGAAATTCTTGAAGAGGTGATAGGTCACCTCAGGTTCGGCGAACACAGGGAAAAGATACTTGCAACATCGAACGTGATTCCCTGCATGATGCCGTACATTACAAGTCAGTTCCTTGTGAGAAAGGCCGGGGATCGGCCTGACGTGGTGCCGAAGGGATCGACAAATCTGGCATTCCTGGGCCAGTTTTCGGAGCTGCCCGATGATGTTGTGTTTACGGTGGAATATTCGGTGCGGTCTGCGCAGATCGCCGTGTATTCCTTGTTGAAGTTGGCCAAGAAGCCGTCCCCATTCTACAAAGGGCAGCACGATCCCAGAGTGCTGTTTGATGCGCTTAAGACTTTGCACCGATAGTTGCTCTGCGAGAGACCTAACCCCCAACCCAACCCCCTAAGAGCGAGCTTCGTTGGGCGCGCCGTTGCCTTTCGAGATCGATCCTATCTTGTCGCGCGCTAGTAATCTTTCGGAAATCATGGCCTGCAGGAAGTCCAGATCGACATCGATCTGGCCGGGCGCTCTGACATGCCGGACTTCAAAGTTGTCGGGTTGGAAACGGTATTCCACCAGCCCGACCTCTTTGACGCCGATCACTTCCTGCCTGGCATCGGAAATGATGAACCCGGCGGAAGGCGCCCAAATGTGACGGGTGTGGGAAAAGGTGAAATCCCGGCGCTGGTGGACGTGGCCGCTGGCGATGAGCCGCAGATCGACGGCGCGCAGCATGTCCACCAATCGGCTCCGCGCCGGCATCGGTACGTAACGGATCGAGGTCGCCGCCAGCTCCGGATCGTTGGGTGCCTTCAGAAAAATCGGCTTGTGCAGAAACAAAGCCAGCGGCTTGCCTTTGGCTGTCGGAGAGTTGCGAAGCAAGCCAGTCGAACTGCTCGGCCTCGCTGGCAAGCTCCGTATTCATGATCAGCGAATTGAGGCCGATGAAACACCAGCCGGCGGCGTCGAAACGCCAGCGATCTTCGCCGAAGACCGAGAGGTATGCCTTAAGGCTTTGTTCGGTGACGGGTTGCTTGGGAGCCTGCCCAACCGCCGTCGGGTTGTCGCCGATGTCATGATTGCCAGGGAGATAGCGGCAGGCGACGGGAAACGCGTCGTGCAGCATTCTGGCAAATTCGAGATCTTCGAATTGCGCCGGGCCGTCGAATGAGATGTCGCCGCTGTTGACGACGAGATCGGGGCGTTTCATGTCGATGTACTCGCTGACCCGAGCGAAGTTGTCGAGCAGCGGCGTCATGCGGCGGGCCAGGTGCGTGTCGGAAATCTGGGTCAGGCGAAATTCGGGCATTCAAGAACCTCCTCCGGCGCAAATATACATTTGCCGG
Organism: uncultured Pseudomonadota bacterium; assembly: GCA_963725555.1. GTDB lineage: Bacteria > Pseudomonadota > Alphaproteobacteria > Rhizobiales > Xanthobacteraceae > Bradyrhizobium. Next base: position 183,964 of record CAVRYV010000021.1, read on the forward strand.
AAGTCGGAATGATGAAATATGCAACGGAACCCTTTCGCGGTGTCGTCACCGCCACCAGGTCTCGCCTCGGGCGAGCCCGATGACAGGCTTCGGCCGGTGATCCTGTATTCCAAAGCGTGGATGTTGGAATCGAGAGGTTGCAGCGTACTGGGTACTCCGCTTTCGCGGAGTACGACGAAAACTCATTTGTCCGTTCTTGCTCAGAGAACCCGATAGCGGATCGCAAAGGCGTCATTCTGCTCGACCGAAGGCGGCCCTCGCGTGTCCGGAGACCCAACGCGGTCGGCCAGGTGCCACGGCCCGAACTGATCGGAGTGACTGGGGTTTGCTGCCAGCCGCAGTTTGAAAAGGCGCTGCGGCTGGCCCGGTAGGTTCAGCGTTAAAACGCGGTCGGTGGTGCGGAACTGGAGCGCTACCGAACCTCTGAGCACGCGGCGGCCGTCGTCGCCCGAGGCGAGGTCGCTTTGGATTCGGGCGAGCGTCTGGTTTTTGTCGGTGTGCAATTCGATCTGGGTACCGGCGATTGCGGTTGCGGCGGCCTTCGGCAGGCGGATTTCAAACTCGACCTCGGGTTTCGACGGGTTGATGCCGAGATAGGTAAGGGCCGCGTCCCGCATATCATGGGCCACAAAGGCGAGCAGCCCGATTACCATGGCGGCGGCAAGACCGTGTCGGGCGATATCGCGGGTGCTGCGATACTTGCTTCGGAAATAGGCCAGCAGAATGACGGCAACGGCCACCGCGGCTGCGACGCCGGCCGCGCTGGACGTGAGAATGCCGGACCAGCCGTCCGGATTGTCGTCGGCCAAAAGCCCAGTGCCCTCGGCGAGGCTTTTGAGAAACGACGTCAAGGGGTCGAGCAGGCCGGCCAGGTCGGCCATGCCGTTCGAGAATGAAGAAATCACGTTCATCACAATATCTCGCGGTGCGTCAAAGCCGAATCGAGACTGAAAAATCGAGAAACCGCTGCCAATTGGTCACCGCGAACGGGATTGTGGTTCAAGGCCGCCGGCCGGGATTTATTGTCAGCGGAGACCGTGGCCGCTATAGCGGGGCGCGCACTCGCGCGCAGGGAAAATTCCGATGTCCATTCAAGCGGTTTTGTTGCCGGTTTTCGTTCTCATCGGCCTCACCTTCGGGCTCCTGTTGTGGACGAATGGAGCACGCCGGGACGCGGCCGCCAGTGACGGGACCAGGGTCCGCGACATCGAGATGCCGCTGCTGTTCTATATCCTGATTGCGCTGGCGCTCCCGATCCGACATGCCGATCTGGTGATCGTGCTGTTGTCGTGGGTGTTCGTGGTCACGCGTTTCGCCTATGCCGGGATTTTCGTAACCTCAAACAACGTGCAGCAGAGTTCGATGGCGCGGTTTGCCAGTGTGCTGGTGCTGTTCGCGATGTGGCTCTATTTCGCGCTGAAGATCCTGTTGCTGATCTGATCGCGCCTTCACACTCTTGAAATCGAAAGTATTGAATGACTCCCGCAGCGCGCATCTCCGCGGCCATTGAACTGATCGATACCATCGACACCCAGCGTGTCCCGGCGGCGAAGGCGCTGAAGGAATGGGGCACCGCGCATCGCTATGCCGGCTCGGGCGATCGCGCCGCGATCTCCGGCCTGCTCTGGGATGTGCTGCGCCGGCGCGCCTCGAGCGCATGGATCATGGAGGACGATACGCCGCGCGCCCGCGTGCTCGGCATGCTCCGGCTCGAGCGCAAGCTCGATGCCGACGCGATCGCCGCGCTCTGTGACGGCGGCCGGTTCGCGCCGCAACCGCTAAGCGAGAGCGAGCGTAGCGCCCTGGCGTCGCGATCGCTTGAAGCCGCACCCCCGCACATCGCGGGGGATTATCCCGAATGGCTCGATCGATATCTGGCTGATGTCTTCGGCGACGACCGCATCGCGGAGACGACGGCGATGGCGAGCCGGGCGCCGCTCGATTTGCGCGTCAACACCTTGAAGGCCAAACGCGAGAAGATACTAGGATCGACCGCGCATCTCGGTACCCTGCCGACGCCGTGGTCGCCGCTCGGCCTGCGTATCGAGCTCGGCGCCGATGCCCGCAATCCCGGCATTCATGCCGAGGAAGATTTCATCAAGGGCGCCATCGAGGTGCAGGACGAAGGCTCGCAGCTCGCGGCACTCTTATCGGCAGCCAAGCCCGGCGAGCAGGTGATCGATCTCTGCGCCGGCGCCGGCGGCAAGACGCTGGCATTGGCGGCGATGATGCAGGGCAAGGGCCGGCTGATCGCGACCGATCACGACAAGCGGCAGCTGGCGCCGATCTACGAGCGGCTGTCCCGCGCCGGTGTGCATAATTGCGACGTGCGAACGCCGAAGGGACCGAACGATACGCTGGCCGATATCCATACTTCCGCCGACCTCGTCCTGATCGATGCGCCGTGCACGGGAACCGGTACCTGGCGGCGCAATCCCGACGCCAAATGGCGGATGCGTCCCGGGGCGCTCGAGGTGCGGCTGAAGGATCAAATTGAGGTGCTGGATCGCGCCGCAGCCCTGGTCAAGCCGGGCGGCCGGATCGCCTATATCACCTGCTCGGTGCTGCCGCCGGAAAACGGCGAACAGATTGGCGCCTTTGTCGGCCGCCATCCGGAATTCGCGGTGACGCCGCCAGCGCAGACCGCGGCCGTGCTGTGGGACAAAGCCGATGATTTTATCGCGGCCACGCTGCAATCCCCGGAGGGTTTGTTGATGACCCCGCGCCGCACCGGAACCGATGGGTTTTTCGTCTCGGTGCTGAAAAGGCAGGCGAACTGACACCGTTCGGGACACCTGCGAGAGCTCGCTCGGAACAGGGCGTGTGTGCCCCGGATGCGGCGCAGCGCGAAGCGGTGCGTTGCTGGATCCGGGGTCCATTGGGCTCGCCGCGGCGCTTTGGGTCACGGCTTTGCGGTGCATTGTGAAGAACGCTGCACCGCGTCCGGGACGCGGGTTCACGCGCTCTCAGGGTAACGGCGCGCTGGAAGTCGTTGGACAAGCCCGCTCCAACGGCTCTTTCAGGGTTGCCCGGCTTCCCCCGGTCGCGTAATTGCTTGCCATGACCCCAGCCCAGCGAGCCCAAGAGCCGATGCCGTCCGTGGCCTCGGCGCATGACAAGATTCTGATCGTCGATTTCGGCAGCCAGGTGACGCAACTGATCGCGCGCCGGGTGCGCGAGGAGGGCGTCTATTCCGAGATCGTGCCGTTTCAGAAAGCCGAAGCCGCGTTCACGCAGATGAAGCCGAAGGCGGTGATCCTGTCCGGTGGCCCGGAATCGGTGCATGAAGCAGGCTCGCCGCGCGCGCCGCAGGCGATCTTCGATTCCGGCGTTCCCGTGCTCGGCATCTGCTATGGCCAGATGACGATGGCCGCCCAACTCGGCGGCAACGTCGAGGGCGGCCACCACCGTGAGTTTGGCCGCGCCGACGTCGAGGTCAAGGCCGAAAGCCGGCTGTTCAATTCCACCTGGGGCATGGGCGAGCGGCACCCGGTCTGGATGAGCCATGGCGACCGCATCACCAAAATGCCGCCGGGTTTTGTCGTCGCCGGCACGTCGCCAAACGCGCCGTTCGCGGTGATCCAGGACGAGGCGCGGAAATATTACGGGCTGATGTTCCACCCCGAAGTCGTGCACACGCCTGATGGCGCCAAGCTGATCCGCAATTTCGTCCGCAAGGTTGCAGGGCTCACCGGCGACTGGACCATGCGCGCGTTCCGCGAGGAAGCGATCGAGAAGATCCGCGCCCAGGTCGGCAAGGGCAGGGTGATCTGCGGCTTGTCCGGCGGCGTCGATTCCGCTGTCGCCGCGGTGCTGATCCACGAGGCGATCGGCGATCAGCTCACTTGCGTGTTCGTCGATCACGGCCTGTTGCGCAAGGACGAAGGCAAGACCGTCGTCGACCTGTTCCGGCACCACTACAACATTCCGTTGGTGCATGTGGACGCGTCGAAGCAATTTTTGGGCGAACTCGCCGGGGTCACCGATCCCGAACTCAAGCGCAAGACCATCGGCCGCCTGTTCATCGACGTGTTCGATGTCGAAGCGAAGAAGATCGGCGGCGCGGAATTCCTGGCGCAGGGCACGCTCTATCCCGACGTGATCGAGAGCGTGTCGTTCACCGGCGGTCCGTCGGTGACGATCAAGTCGCACCACAATGTCGGCGGCCTGCCCGCGCGCATGAACATGAAGCTGGTCGAACCCTTGCGCGAATTGTTCAAGGACGAGGTGCGGGTGCTGGGCCGCGAGCTTGGCTTGCCGGAAATTTTTGTCGGCCGCCATCCGTTTCCGGGACCGGGCCTCGCGATCCGCTGCCCCGGCGAGATCACGCCGGAAAAACTCGAGATCCTGCGCAACGCCGACGCCGTCTATATCGACCAGATCCGCAAGGCCGGCCTCTATGACCAGATCTGGCAGGCCTTCGCGGTGCTGCTGCCGGTCAAGACCGTGGGCGTGATGGGCGACGGGCGGACCTACGAATATGTTGTCGGCTTGCGTGCGGTGACCTCGACCGACGGCATGACCGCGGACTTTTATTCCTTCGACATGAAATTCCTCGGCGAGACCGCGACCCGGATCATCAACGAAGTCAAGGGCGTCAACCGCGTGGTCTATGACATCACGTCAAAACCGCCCGGCACGATCGAGTGGGAGTAGCTTGTAGGGAGCAATAGCGCAGCGCATTGCGCCGCCGTGCAAAGGTTGGTGGGTTTCGCTTCGCCAATCCACCCTGGGGGGCTTGATCGTAGAGCGCATTATTTCGCGCTCTCGCGCGGCTGAACTCACTCCAGGTGCTTTTCGTTTATGCAATTCATTCTCGGTTTCCTGTCCGGCGTCATGCCCGGCGCATCGTGGCACGGTACCGACGGCGATCGCCGAGTGATCCTCGCCACTGCGACGCTGAGCAGGAAGACGAGCCGAAGGGTCGTAAGTCTGGAATTCCCCGGTATTCCCGAGCAGACTTGGTCGTTGGATTTGTCGAGCGATCCCGATCCCACACCCGGCTATTCGCCCTGGCGATTTCCGAGCAGCACCTCGACTCCGAAGCTCGAAATGAATTTCCGCCTCAGCGCTGACCGCTAGAGTACGCATTCGCTAACCCGCCCTGCAATCTCGTTTCTGGCCCTACGTGGCATCGCTCGAAAAAAATTGCTGACGCATATATTCTGGTGTCGGCTGCAACCGGTTCCGTTCGTCTTCTACCCAGAGAGAGCTCTTCCTTGGGAGATCACATGACCAATTCCAGGTATCGTTGGGTGATTGTCGCGGCTGGCGGCGTGTTGGGCTGTGTCGCCATCGGCAGCATGTTTTCGCTGCCGGTTTTCCTGCAGCTCATTGCGCGCGATACCGGCTGGTCGGTGACCGGCGTGTCCAGCGCCATGACCATCGGTTTCCTCGCCATGGCGCTCACCAGCATGGCCTGGGGTACGTTGTCCGACCGGCTCGGGCCGCTGCCGGTGGTGCTGACCGGATCGATCGTGCTGGCGGCAAGCCTCGCGTTGGCCAGCCGGGCGTCGTCGCTGCTCTGGTTTCAAATCATGTTCGGGCTGATGATCGGCGGCTCGGCCGCCGCGATCTTTGCGCCGATGATGGCTTGCGTCACCGGCTGGTTCGACACCCATCGCAGCCTTGCGGTCTCGCTGGTCTCGGCGGGCATGGGGATGGCGCCGGTGATCATGTCGCCGCTCGCCGCCTGGCTTATCTCGCACCATGACTGGCGAACCTCGATGCAGGTGCTCGCCGTTATTGTCGCAGCCATCATGATTCCGGTGTCGCTGCTGGTGCGCCGGCCGCCGGCGCTCGAGGCTGGGCATGCCGCCGTGGCGGGCGACGGCGCGCCGGACATGTCGCTCGCGCAAGCGGTGCGCTCGCCGCAATTCATCATCCTGCTCGCGACGAATTTTCTGTGTTGCGCCACACATTCGGGACCGATCATCCACACCGTGAGCTATGCGGTCACCTGCGGCATTCCGATGATGGCCGCCGTCACGATCTATAGCGTCGAAGGGTTGGCGGGAATGGGCGGCCGTATCGCGTTCGGCCTGCTCGGCGACCGCTTCGGCGCCAAGCGCGTGCTGGTGTCAGGGCTGCTCGCTCAGGCGTTCGGCGCGCTCGGTTATGTCTTCGTGCGCGAGCTTGCTGCGTTCTACGCTGTGGCGGCTATATTCGGCTTCATCTATGCCGGCACTATGCCGCTCTATTCCGTACTCATGCGCGAGAATTTTCCGTTGCGGATCATGGGTACAATGATCGGCGGCACGGCCATGGCCGGCAGCCTCGGCATGGCGACCGGCCCGCTCGCCGGAGGTTTGATCTACGATACCTTCGCCAGCTACGCTTGGCTCTATATCGGTTCCTGGGCGGTCGGACTTGGCGCGTTCCTGATCGCATTGACGTTCAGGCCATTTTCCAGGGCTGCGACGCAGCCTTTAGCCATGACAGCTTGACGCCGAGCATGATTTGCACTTCGCCGCCGGATCAGGATCTGCGCGCAGCGGTACGTCGCGCGAAAGTAAAGTGCGCTGAAGGCGGCGGCTGCATAATCGAGACATTGCAAAAGAATACGGTAACGCGCCAATTGCATGCGACAACCAGTTCGCATGAATTTTCGTTGACAACGAAAATTCGTGGTGACAACAATTCAACTATCGATTGATCAACTAACCTCCATAGCAGAGCCCGTTAGAGCAGCGGCTTAAAAGTTGGGAGGAGATAATAGACGCCCGACAGGCGTCGCACTCTTCGCCGCGCTTCCTTTTTTTGCGACTGGTTTCCGCACGCCGCCAAGAATCCGGTGTGGCGATGTATGGGCATATCAGGCCTTCAGCTACCCGGTGACTTTTTGCCATTTGCAATCTCAGGACAAGGCCGCGTTTGAAGCGCGTCTGAAGCTGGTCCATGTCCAGACCTCCAAGGCTGTTTTGTCGAAGGATATCGTGCCTGTGAACGGGCTTTGCTGATCGGTGCCTGGCGCCAGGGTCGCTGGAATTCGCCTTATTGTGTTGCCGTCTCCGTAGGGCAAGCGGCGCGCTGGCAACGACCTCGAAGGAAACGCCATGAAACCTCGTCTTCGAACGGCTACGCTTCTATGGAGCGCAACGCTTCTGGTTTCGACCGCGGCCGCAGGTGGGAACTCTTCGACGATTGTCACGATCGTCAAGCTTTCCGGCGTTCCATGGTTCGACCGGATGGAGCAAGGTGTGAGAAAATTTGCGGACAACTCTGGCACAGCGGCTTCACAGGTCGGTCCCGCCCAAAGCGATGCGCAGCTCCAGATTCGGTTGATTGAAGATATCATAGCCGGGAAGCCTGCGGCCATCGCGGTCGTCCCGTTTTCACCTGAGGCCGTCGAGCCGATTTTGAAGAAGGCCCAGGACCGTGGCATCAAAGTCGTCACACATGAGGCCCCTTCGATTCACAACGCCAGTTACGACGTCGAAGCCTTCAGAAATGCCGCTTACGGGATCCATCTGATGGATCATCTGGCGAACTGCATGAAGGAAGAGGGCCAATATGCCGTCTTCGTCGGCAGCCTCACGTCGAAGACCCACAATGAATGGGTCGATGCCGCCGTCGCGCATCAACTGGAGAAATATCCCAGGATGACGCTCGTCGGCTCCAAAAACGAGAGCTACGACGATCAGCAAAAATCTCATGACAAGGCGTTGGAGCTGCTGCGCGCCTTTCCAGGGCTTAGAGGATTCGAGGGCAGCTCTTCTCTCGATGTGCCCGGAATTGGCCGAGCTGTCGAAGAGCGAGGCCTGGAGGGGAAGGTCTGCGTCATCGGAACCGGTCTCCCGTCGCAGACGGCGCAATACCTTGATAGCGGAGCGATCAACTTGATCTCCTTCTGGGACCCGGCCGACGCCGGCTACGCCATGAACAAGGTGGCGCGGCTGGTCATCGACGGCAAGAAGATCGTCGATGGCGACAACCTTGGTGTGCTTGGGTACGACAACGTGACGGTAGATGGTACGATCATCTACGGGCAGGCGTGGGTCGACGTCACCAAAGGCAACGCCGCCAAATATCCGTTCTGAACCGACACGACGCCCTCACAACCCGGGCGCTACCCGCGTCGCGGGATCGAACGCGCGCGTATTGGGCAGTTTGAAGATCACACCGCATCTAGGCCTCGCATTTCCTGATCGCCTCCGCGCTGACCGGTGTGAAGAAATTGATCAAGTTCCCGTCCGGGTCGCGAAACAGCAAGGAGCGGTTTCCCCAGGGTTGAGTTGTCGGCGGCTGGACGAAGTCGCTGATCGCTTTCTTCAGTTTTTCATATTCCGTGTCGACGTCATCCACGCGGAACTCGATGATGGCGCTGTGGTTGTCGGCGGGACGAGCGGCGCCAGCGCCGAACATATCCATGGTGCGCTTGCTGCCGATCGCCAGGGTGCAGGACGGCGTCGCCAATTCGGCAAAGTCCTCAGTGTACCATGTCGGTGACAGACCAATTGCCTCTTTGTAGAATCCAACCAAACGTTCGATGTCGTCCGTGATTAACCGCATCGAGACGAAATTCATGAAGGGCCCCTTCTGTCGTTAAGCTTCACGGCGCGATACGGCGTCGTATGGTCGGATTGTCGCCGGGCTCTGCTGACAGCGTAGTGTCAGCAGCGAGGCTGCCAGGAACGGAAGTTCCGGTGTTTCGGCGTGACGAGGCGCGGCCGGACCATGAATCCCGCCACACTTGTCACTCCCATCATTCGACGTCTCGCGGCAAAATCAGCTCCATGACCAGCAGCGAAAAAGGAGAGCACGCCATGAACATGCCACCGATTGTGTCGCCGCAAGAATGGGAGGCCGCGCGCGAGCAGCTTCTCGTCAAGGAGAAGGCCATGACCCGTGCGCGCGACGCGCTGGCCGCCGAGCGACGGCGGATGCCGTGGGTTGCCGTGGAAAAGGCCTATGCGTTCGACGGGCCCGAGGGCAAAGCGAGCCTGCGCGACCTGTTCGCGGGTCGCCGGCAGCTGATCGTCTACCGCGCTTTCTTCGAGCCCGGTGTGCATGGCTGGCCGGAGCATGCCTGCATCGGCTGTTCGCTCGGGGCTGATCAGGTCGCCAACCTCGCTCACCTGAACGCGCGCGACACCACGCTGGTGTATGCCTCGCGTGCGCCGCAGGCCGACATCACGCGCCTGAAGGCGCGGATGGGTTGGGAAATCCCCTGGTACACCATCACCGACAGCTTCGACGCCGACTTCGGGGTCGATGAATGGCATGGCCATAACGCGTTCATCCGCGACGGCGAGCGTATATTCCGCACCTACTTGATCAACAGCCGCGGCGACGAGGCAATGGGCACCGTCTGGAGCTACCTCGACATGACGGCGCTTGGGCGCCAGGAAAGCTGGGAGGATTTGCCGGAGGGCTATCCCCAGAGCCGCCCGTACAAATGGTGGAACTGGAACGAGAGCTATGTTCCCGACGCCGCGCCCGACCCGAAATGGGTGAAGGTGTCAGACGCCGGAGAGGCCGCTTTTCGGAAGCGCGATGGCTAGATGGGCCGGTACAAACGGCTGGGATGGCGGCCGACACAGCCGGGGCTGATGGGCCGATCTCGCGCATGCCAGCGATTTTGCAGCCTGACAGTTTCGCTATTTCGTTCGCAACGCGTTGAGCAGGGTCTGGAAGGCGTGGGTGTATTCGGCGCCGGTCTTGTGCAGATCGCCGCCGGCGGAGCAGGCGACCGCGGCTTCGGTCACGGCGCCGATCAGCAAACGCGACAGTGGCTCTACGGATTGCCGGGCGATCAAACCATCATCCATCGCCCGGCTGAGCGCGCGCGAGAATCCTCCGCCGAAATGCCGGGCATCGATTTCGCGCCAGCGTTCCCAGCCCAGAACGGCGGGCCCATCGCGAAGAATAATTTGACCGGTTGCGTCGCTCGCACAGGCAGTGAAATAGGCTCGCGTTCCTGCCGCCATCGCCGCGAGCGCATCCCTTTCGGCGCGCGCTGCCTGGTCGACTTCGGTGACAAGATCCCGGGAGACTTCGTCGAAGACGACTTCGAACAACGCCTCCTTGGTTGCGAAATGGTGGTAGACCGCGCCCTTGGCGACATGGGCCGCCGTCGCGACATTATCCATCGTGGTCGCCGCGAAACCGCGGTCGCCGAACAGGCGTTTCGCCGCCTTGACGATCGCGGCCCGTGTCGCCTGGCGCCGTTCGGGTTGTGTTGCCATATCGCCATTCTAGCGGACCGAGCCGCATTCGCAATTGACTTATCGACCAACAGTCGGTAAATACCGACCATTGGTCGGTATAGGAGCCAGCGATGCCCTCGCTTTCAACGCTTCATGCTTTTGCCGATACGGTCGAATCCAACGACCATGTCGGCGCTATTGAGAAGTTTTATGCACCGGACGCTGTGACGCGCGAAAACGACCAGCCGCCCATCGTGGGCCGCGATGTGCTGGCCGAGAAGGAACGCCGCGTGCTGGCGTCGGTCGCAAGCGTCAAGACCACCCGACTTGGGCCGCTGTTGCTCGATGGCGACCACTCGGCCATCAGATGGCGATTCGAGTTCATTGCAAAGGATGGATCGAAGCGCGCGATTGAGGAGGTAGCGTGGCAGCGATGGCGCGGCGAAAAACTAATCGAGGAGCATTTTTTCTTCGATCCCGGGATGATCAACAAAGTGTCGCGCGACGCGGCGGCGAAAGGATAGGCGGGTCATGCCAGCTCAGGGGTTGCGACGAGTAATGTTGACAGCTGTGGCCGCCGGGCTGGTGGCCGGCGCAACCAATCTTGTGGCCGCGGCGGCCATCTTCGGCGGCACCATGACGCACGGCTTCCAGATGATCGCATCCGGACTGCTGGGCGAACAGGCTTTTAGCCAAGGGCTCACGGCCGCCACGCTTGGCGCGCTGCTTCACTTCGCCATATCGATTGCTGCCGCGGCGTTGTATCTCTGGACAGCGGTCCGCCATCCTGCGCTGGCCAGGCACTGGCTGGTCGGCGGGTTTTTGTTCGGCGTTCTGGTCTATCTGGTAATGAGTTTGGTTGTCGTGCCGCTCTCGAATGCCGCCAACCCGGACCTTTCACTCAGCATGATCGCAAAAGAACTTGTTGCTCATACCGTCATGTTCGGCGTGCCCATCGCGGGTATTGTGAGAGCGCTGTTGGGGAACGGACAGGATCTGGCGCCAGAACCGGAACGAGCGCGATCTGCGGCCGGTTGAATGCGCTTCGATTACTTGCTCGTGGAGTCGACGGCGATCCTGGAGCCGCCCCCCTTGGCGGAGCCGCGCTTGGGCCGGCGTACGGCGCGCACCTTGCCGCTGCTGCCGCCTCCGCAGAAAAACTGATCGCCGCCATTGGACTCAAGTCCCGACACACCGACATCAGGCGGCATTTCGAGCTTCTCCAGCACCTCTCCCGTTCGAGGATCTATTCGCCTTAAATCGCTCTCGTCACCTTCCCAGGTGCCGTGCCAAAGCTCGCCGTCAACCCAGGTGACTCCGGTGACGACGCGCTTGGATTCAATGGTACGAAGAATTGCCCCGGTTTGGGGATCGACCTGATGAATCTTCCGGCCCCGATGCTGCCCCACCCACAGCGTTCCTTCGGCCCATGCCAGCCCCGAGTCACCGCCGCCGCCGGGCGCCGGGATCGTCGCGAGCACACGGCCGGTCTTCGGATCGATCTTCTGGATGCGATCCTCGGCGATCTGATACAGGGACTGCCCGTCGAAGGCCGTTCCTGCATGCGCGGCGACGTCGATCGAGCGTACCGTCTTTCCGCTCACAGGATCGAGGGCGTTCAATTTGTCTCCAGAAGCGAACCAGACGTGCTGACCGTCAAACGTAACACCATTGACGCGGTCGGCCTCCGGAAAGGGACCATATTCACGAAGGATTTCGGCGGTTGATCGTTTCATCGGTCATCCAAAGCGTTCTCGCATGAAGAAAACGTGTCAATGAAGAAGTGAAGCCTCCGTCCCGATTCAGTCGGAACATACACCGTTCTAGTCGCCCGGTAGCGGACCGGGGAGTAACAAGATTGTCGGGAATCCCGGCACAAGCGGGGTCATCCAGCGACGCGCTCGCCCGCGACCATATGATTGAACCTTGCCCGCCGCGCTAAGTGAGTCGAGCGCCCGCTGCACAGTGCGCGGACTGGCTCCGAGCGCAATCGCCAGCGCCGTGCTCGACCACGATTCGCCGTCAGCGAGGAAGGCGAGCACCGCCGCATGCTGTTCGTCGACAAACGGCGCCAGCACGACGACGTCGCAATCGCGGCGTGGCGCCAGCATAAAGCCTCGCTTGGTCGCGCTGACGTCGGCCAGCGTCCGGAGCGCGGTGCGAAGCCGCCCGATTTCGACCCGCAACCGTGCGCGATGCGATTCATCGGCGTGCTTGGCTCTGAAAGCGCGGGCGACCAACGCATCGCGCGACACATCCGCGGGCCATGCTTCAGCGAGCGCGCGTACAAGCGCAAACAATATCGGACGCGTCGCGAGCGAGAATCACCGTGTGCGCGTCACGCACGACATAACGGCAGGCGTCCACGACGAGCGCCTTCGAAACCAGAAGCGCTTCAACATCCTCAAGCAGGAGAGGGCGTTCCTCGCCCTGCGCGATCAGCCGCGCCGCGGGGGTATTCAGGACCAGGGATGCGTTTTCGACGTCGGCGGTCAACGCAGGGATATCGGCGTCGCGCGCGGCGCGCTCGGCCCGAGCGAGTGCCGCGCGCGTCGCTTTGGTTCGAAGGCGCCGCATCGCAATCCCCGCAATGACCAGCTCATGGGCGGCCCTCAATGCGGGCGGGAGCGGCGCTGGGTCGAGTTCCGCGAGTGCATACTCGGCCTCGTCAAGGTGGCCGATCAGGAGCATGCGCCGGATTTCGAGACTCCGTGCATGTGCCGCGTTGATGCGGTCGCCGCGCGCTTCGAGTGTCGCGCGCGCCGCCTCGAGTGCTTTCGCGGGCCAGCTCAGGTCGCGCGAGACCAGTGCGATTTCGGCCTCGGCGACGACACATCTCGCGCGGGCCACGGTCTCTTTCGGACCGAACGCGCGTGCCGCGCTTCGCAGTAGCGCCTTGGCTCGAACGAGATCGCCGAGCTGCGCCATCGCGATGCCACGCAACGCAAGCGCGGGCGCGTCGTCGCGCAACGCGACTCGCTTCAAGGCGCCGAGGGCATCGCCCGCGGCAAGTGCGCGCGCCGCCGCCGTGATCAGCGAGTCCATCGGAATCCCGTCACACTTGTCACTCTCACCATTCGATATCCGGTCTTATTCTATCACACCAAGACAAACCAATGCGCCGTAGCGAGGAGCCAATGTGATGGTTGACTGGACAGTCCTTTCCCCAATTTTTCTCGCAGCCACGGTCGAGTGGGCGGGAGCCGTTGTGACTGTGCTTGCTGTTGGCGCTGGCCACTCGACGAAGGAACCCAAGGGAGAAGAACCATGACGGTGCACAGATCGCGTCACGTCATAAATCGCCCGGGGCGGGAGAGAAATCATGAGCGAGTTTCATACTGGCAAAGGCACCCGCGGAGCTATTCGAGACGAAAGCGGCAACGCGGCTTCGTTCGGCGTAGCCGACTGGCTCTGCCTCGCGGCCGCGCCGACTTTCGCCGCCATGGCGCTGCTGACGGGCGTTCTTGGCGGCGGGCAGATGGCAATGATGTGCTCGACCACGCAAGGCGCATTGCCGCTGAGCGGAATGGCGCCGATGTATTGGCTGATGAGCGCCTTCCATTTGGCGCCGTGGCTGAGGCTGATATTCGGTCGGCAAAGCGGCTCCTTTGGTCCATCAAGTTAAGGCCCAACGGCGCGTCGTATGGCTTAATGGCGGCACGGTCATTTTGATTCGCCAGCCCGCCCTTCGCCGTGATCTGGCCGGTCGATGCGAGCTCATTCGGGCAAGACCGCGAGAGGTTTGCCGGGGATGGGTGCCAAAGCGTTTTTCAGCGAAAGCCTGTCCCTCACGAGATTGGGGACGGATACTGGTTCGCGTGAAGAAAACGCGTCGAATAAGGGTGTAGCGGCTCCGTTCCGATTCGATCGAAACGGAGAAGGCTCCGGACGGTCGCTCGGGCGCCAGTTTGGATGGCTCTGGGCGGCGTATGCGGCCAGCACCTTCGGCACCGGGCTTGGGTTCGGTGCGTTTCCCCTGATCGCGATCCTTGTGCTGCACTCGGGGCCGACCGAGGTGTCGGTGCTGGCAGCGGCAGGGCTGGCCGTGGGGGCGGTGGTGTCGCTGCCGCTCGGCCCCTGGGTCGAGTTCCGCCGCAAGCGGCCGGTGATGATCGCGATGGACCTGCTCCGGTTCGCGGCGTTGAGCAGCGTCCCCGCCGCGTTCGCGCTTGGCTGGCTCAGCTTTGTTCAGCTTCTGGTCGTGTCGGTTATCGTTGCCGCGGCCAATATCGCCTTTACGGTGGCGAGCGGTTCATATCTGAAAATGCTGGTGCGGCCCGAGGACCTGATCGTTGCCAATGCGCGGTTCGAGTCCACGACCTGGACCGCCACCGCGCTCGGACCGCCGCTTGGCGGGCTCGCGATCGGGCTGTTCGGTCCGGTGACGACGGTGGTGATCGACGCCGTCAGCTATCTGTTTTCAGCGGCGGGAATCCGCGCGATCGGTGGCGGTGAGCCGCACCCGGCGCGAAGCGATGCACCGCGGTTGCGTGCCGGCGACCTGTTCGAGGGCTGGCGGACCATCCTGACCAGCCAGGCGCTACGGCCGCTGTTCTTCAACACGGTCCTGGTCAACGGCCTGATCATGGCAACTGCGCCGGTGATCGCCGTCCTGATGCTCGGCGGCCTCGGGTTCACACCGTGGCAGTACGGCCTTGCTTTTGGAGCTCCCTGCATCGGTGGCCTGATCGGCTCGCGGCTGGCGCGGCCGTTGGTCGCGCGGTTTGGACAGCACAGGGTCATCCTGATCGCCGGCGCGCTGCGCGCGTGCTGGCCGCTCGGCCTGGCCTTCATTCAACCCGGCGTCTTGGGGATCGTCCTCGTCATCGCCATCCAGTTTGGCCTCGTCACCTGCGTGGGCGTGTTCAATCCGGTGTTCGCCACCTATCGGCTCCGCCAAATCAAGATGGACCGCGTCGCTCGCACACTGTCCGCATGGTCGATCACCAGCAACGCCACCATCGCGGCTCTGACCGCGCTCTGGGGTCTGTTCGCCAGCCTGACCAGCCCCCGCACGGCGATCGCGGTCGCCGGGGTTTTGCTGCTGGCAACACCGCTGCTGTTGCCTCGAGGCAACCGCAAATTATCGCACGAGCGGGAGCACGCCGTTCAAGCCGGTAGCGGATGAAGTTGCAGAAACGCTGTGGCGGCGGCGCGAGCACGTTCTGCGATTTCGCTCGGGTTCGGTCGCTTGGTGACGCCAAGCAGCAGGCTGATCATCAAATTGCCCCAGAGAAGCCCGCCGAACTGTTCTGCAAACTCTGTTGGGCTGCCGTTAAGCAGCCCTGACGACTGAGCCTCGGTCATGATTTTACGCAACGCGGCGCGGCTGGTTTCGCGCGCTACGGAATCGAGCACTCTCGCCACCGCTGGCGCCTGAACCGCCTCGGCGATCGCCAGCCGGAAAACCGCAACGACCGTTGGATCACTTACCTCGCGGACAAGTTGCGCCCCGAAAGAAGCCAGTAGGCGCGCCAGGGTCTCGCGGTCGCGCGGCGTGGGCAGGTCAGCAGGAACCTGCAGTCGCCTGGCGCGCTCACTGATACATGCGATCAGCATTTCCTGCTTGTTGCCAACCAGCGCGTAAATTTCCCGTTTCGAAACGCGCGCTCGTGTGGCGATTTCAAGCGTGCTCGCCGCGGCGTAGCCACTCTTCATGAACGCCGCGAAGGCCGCCTCAAGGATCCGGGCTCGGACGGCGGTCTCGCCGCCGGATTCATCACGCAATCTTGACGTCGATGCAGCCATCATCGCCTCCTTGACATTGGTACCAATCGGTACCAATTCTATCATGCGTAGGTACCAATAGGTACCAGACAATATTCTATCGTGCCAATGCAGGGCAGGCTTAGGAGGAGAGCGTACTCATGTTGCCACAACTCTGCTTTTTTGTGAGCATCGCGTTCAGCTTCGTCGCGTGGGGGACCGTAACCGCTAGATATATCTGGCCGGAACTCCGCAACCGACCCCGGGTCGAAGCGTTGCGGCCGCTGCTGATCCTGCACAGCTTCCGCTTCGAAGGGCTGGCATTCCTGGTCCCCGGCGTGGTGTCGCCCGATCTGCCGTCTGCCTTCGCGCATTCGGCGGCCTATGGCGACATCATTTCGGCCGCGCTGGCATTGCTATCGCTGCTAACGTTGCGATGGAAGGCCGGCATCGTCATGGCATGGGCCTTCAATATCTGGGGTTCAGCCGATCTGCTGAGAGCTTTCTACGAGGGCAATGCCAGCGGGCTCTTGGCGGGGCAGTTGGGAGCCGCCTATTTCATTCCGACTTTCGTTGTTCCGCTGCTGCTCATTACTCACGGACTCGCTTTCCGAATTCTTCTGCAGCATCAAAATCAATCGGCCATGCGGGAAAGCCCGCATCCGGCATAGGGCATTTTGGCTCTCATTAGAAAACTGAGTGAGGTCAATTCTGACGAGTGAGAGACCCGTTTCTTTTACACAGCATTATTGGCCGGCGCCGACATGTGGAGTTGGCACGATGGTCGTTGCGGGGATAGCCTTGCATGCAAATTCGCATGAGGATTGGTCGTGACGATCACCATCTACGGCATCAAGAACTGCGACACCATGAAGAAGGCGCGCGGCTGGCTCGACAGTCACGGCGTGGCTTACAGCTTTCATGACTACAAGGCCGAAGGCATTGCCAAGGATAAGCTCAAGCGCTGGTGCGACGAACTCGGCTGGGAAACACTGCTCAATCGCGCGGGCACGACCTTCCGCAAGTTGTCCGACGCCGACAAGGAGGGCTTGAACGAGCGCAAGGCCATTGCGCTGATGCTGGCGCAACCGTCTATGATCAAACGGCCGGTGCTCGACATTGACGGCAAATTTCTGGTTGGATTCAAGCCGGAAATCTACGCGAAGCAAGCCATGCCTTCAGGCCGGACCGGAAAGTCTAACCCAGTTCGATGACGTTATCAGACGCTTGGGCTCCGCCGGGACCGGCGGCGAATTCGTGATCGATCACAGCGTTGATGACGCTGACAGGTGTTGTCTTGGGCCTGACGCCCATCAAATTGCAGACCTTGAAACCGCCCTCGATACTGATCGACTTGTAGGAGCCGACGATCTGCTCGACGGCGTCGGCGCTTCCGAACGGCAGCAGCAATCGCTCATAGGATACGTCCTTGCCGTCCGGATCCTGAACCATCGAGACCGAATAAGTGGGTCGCTTTTGCAACACGCAAGCGCGGTAGGGCGCGACCACGCGCGCATATCGTTCCGGCCCGATTGCATCGTCGAGGTAGCGGTTGGTTCGCTTGTCGGGATCGATGTGCTCGTTGCCGTAGGTTGCGGTCAGCCTTGCTCCTTCCTGGGTGATCAGGAATCGAGCGTTGTCGTCTCCGCCGGTGACGTCGAACCCCATCATATCAGCCAGTTCGTCGACAATCCGGTCAGGCTGAAAGTCCTGGAGAGCGGGCAGGGTCCGGAACTGGCCACGCGCGCGCAACCACGTGTTGAGCAGATCGCGCTGTTTAACGGATCTGACCACCGATGGGTCGGCGCTTTCGAATTTCATGCGACATCAACCGAATTCGATCACGTCGCCGGCCGGGATGCGGCCTGGGGCGCGGTGAAAAAGATCGCGGTCGATGACGGCGCGAAGTTTCGCAATCGGCAGCGTGTCATTTGCCCGCATCAGATTCTTGATTTCAAAACCACCTTCTTCGCTGATGGTCTTTAGCGACGCGATCACATGGGTGACGCCGCCGCCATCTGAAAACGGCAGCAGCAGCCGCTCATAGGCGACAATTCGCCCATAGATGTCGTCGATATTGGAGATGGTGTAGACGGGAAGGCCCCGCTGCACCGCTTCGTAGTAAACCGGCATCACAATCGATACCAGCTTGGCACCGACATATTCGTCGAGGTAGCGGCCCTTGCCAGTATTGCCATAGGCCGTCGACATCCGCGTGCCGTCGCTCTGGATCGTCAGGCGCGGAGGCGCCTGCGAGCTATCGACCGTATAATATACGAGGTCCGGCAGTTCGTCGTCGAGCCGGGAGGGCTGATACTCTTCGATGCGCGGTATCACCTGTTCGCGGGCATAAAGCCTCAACCAGGTGTTCAGTAAATCCCGTTGCTTGATCGATTTGACGATCGTGGGGTTGGCGCTCTGGAATTCCAAGGCTGCGGTCCGATTCGGGGGCAATTAACCTACCATCTGGATTAGGCACAAATTTTTGATGAAAATCCGGGGTTGCGTCGAAACAGCGTTAACGGCTGCTTTCCAGGGGCTCGGCGGGGCCGTGGACAACGTCCGGCAAGCCGGTCGATCGGGTGCCCGCGCAATTCGACTTTTGGCGAATCCGCATCGCGTTCGCCGTGCCGTATGCCCAGCTTTCCGCCTTGCCTAAAGCGTGCTGTTGACGGCATATTCCGGGCCGGAGGCGGCCCTGCCGGGGACGGGATTTCCCGAAATGTCTGGGAAAACCTGCCGGGTTGGGAAAAAGCTTGGCCACACGCGATGACACTCCGCGAAGATGGCTGACGGGGGAAATTTGATTGGCCGATGAGTTTATTCTCGAAACCCACGGATTGACCAAGCAATTCGCGGGGTTTTACGCCGTTCGCGATGTCGACCTCCGGGTCCGTCGTGGCAGCATTCATGCCTTGATCGGGCCGAACGGTGCCGGCAAAACCACGTGCTTCAATCTCCTGACCAAATTCCTGAAGCCTTCGGCCGGCCAGATCCTGTATAAGGGACAGGATATTACGGCCCTGGCGCCGGCCGACGTGGCGCGCCTCGGCCTGGTGCGCTCGTTCCAGATTTCGGCCGTGTTCCCGCATTTGACCGCGCTGGAAAATGTGCGGGTCGCGCTGCAGCGTCAGCACGGGCACTCTTTCGATTTCTGGCGTTCCAAATCCGTGCTCGACCGCTTCAACGACCGCGCGCGTGCATTGCTCGATGATGTCGGTCTGAGCGAGTTCGCAACCACGCCGGCGGTCGAGATGCCCTATGGGCGCAAACGCGCGCTTGAAATTGCGACGACGCTGGCGCTCGATCCGGAAATGATGCTGCTCGACGAGCCGATGGCGGGCATGGGCCATGAAGACATCGACAAGATCGCCGCGCTGATCAAGCGCATCTCCGCGAAGTATACTATCCTGATGGTAGAACATAATCTGAGCGTCGTGGCGAACCTTTCCGACACCATCACCGTGCTGACGCGCGGCCATGTTCTTGCGGAAGGAAATTACGCTGATCTGTCCAGGGACGAGCGCGTCAAGGAAGCCTATCTGGGGGCAGGGCATGACTGATTTGAAATTGCCGGACGCCGCTGCGATAAAGGCTGCACCAATGGCCGGCGCGGGCACGCCGGTGCTGTCTATCCAGAATCTTCAGGCCTGGTACGGCGAGTCTCATATTCTTCACGGGATCGATTTCAACGTGAACGCCGGCGAGGTGGTCACGCTGCTGGGGCGCAACGGCGCCGGCAAGACGACCACGCTGAAATCGGTGATGGGGATTATCGGCAAGCGCACCGGCTCGATCCGTTTCAATGACCAGGAAATCATCCGGACGTCATCGGACAAGATCGCACGACTGGGCGTCGCCTTCTGTCCTGAAGAGCGCGGGATTTTCGCCAGTCTCGACGTCCGCGAAAATCTGCTGCTGCCGCCGATCGTGCGCAGCGGCGGCCTTTCGCTCGATCAAATCTTCGACCTGTTTCCCAATCTCAAGGAGCGGCTCGACAGCCAGGGCACCAAATTGTCCGGCGGCGAGCAGCAGATGCTGGCGATCGCAGAGAATCCTGCGCACCGGGGCGCGGTTCCTGATGCTGGACGAGCCGACCGAGGGACTTGCGCCGGTCATTATCCAGCAGATCGGCCACACTATTTCGCGGCTCAAGTCGGAGGGCTTTACCATTCTTCTGGTCGAACAGAATTTCCGATTTGCTGCTACGGTAGCCGATCGCTTTTTCATCGTCGAACACGGCAAGATCATCGACGGTTTTGCAAGCGCGGAGCTGCAAGCCAATATGACGAAGCTTCACAGCTACCTCGGCGTCTGAATACAACGAGAAAAAATCGAAAAGACAAAGAAAGATAAAGAGGATGCCAATGAAGAATAAAATTGCGGCGCTGTTACTCGGTACAGCCCTGACGCTCGGCACCGGGAATCTTGCCTTTGCGCAGGACAAGACGGTGAAAATTGGATCGTTGAGCGATCAGTCCGGCCTCTACGCCGATCTCGGCGGTCCCGGCTCGACGGTCGCTGCCCAGATGGCGGTCGAGGATTCCGGCATGACCGCGAAGGGATGGAAGATCGACATTATTTCCGCCGATCATCTCAACAAGCCGGACGTTGGCGTGAACATCGCGCGCCAATGGTTCGATGTCGACAAGGTCGATGTCATCGTCGACGTTCCGAATTCGGGCGTCGCGCTGGCGGTCAGCAATATGGTGAAAGAGAAAAACGGGATACTGCTCGATTCAGGCGCCGGAAGCTCGGATCTGACCAATGCGCAGTGTACGCCAAACACCATCCACTGGGCCTATGACACCTACACGCTGGCGCATGGCACCGGTACGGCGCTCGCGAAAGCCGGTGGCAACACCTGGTTCTTTCTGACGGCGGATTATGCCTTCGGCGCTGCCCTCGAACGTGACACAACGGCGGCCGTGAAGGCCGCGGGTGGCACGATTGTCGGCGGCGTCAAACATCCGCTCGGCACCTCGGATTTCTCGTCCTTTCTGCTGCAGGCGCAGGCCTCGAAGGCCAAGATCATCGGTCTTGCCAATGCCGGCGCCGATACCACCAATTCGATCAAGCAGGCCGCCGAGTTCGGCATTGTCGGGGGCGGCCAGAAGCTCGCGGCGTTACTGCTGTTCATTACCGACGTCCACTCGCTCGGTCTCAACACCGCGCAGGGCCTCAATTTCACCGAAACATTCTACTGGGACCTGAACGATCCGAGCCGGGCCTTCGCCAAGCGATTTCAGGAGCGCATGAAGAATCACGGCATGCCGACCATGGTGCATGCCGGGGTCTATGCGAGCCTGCTGCATTACTTCAAGGCGCTGGACGCGCTCGGTGGCAATCCGCATGACGGCGCCAAGGTCGTCGCCAAGATGAAGGAATTGCCGACCGATGACCCGCTGTTCGGCAAGGGCAGCATCGAACCGAACGGCCGTACGATTCACCCTGCCTACCTTTTCGAGGTCAAAAAACCTTCCGAGTCCAAAGGCCCCTGGGACTACTACAAGCTGATTGCCACCATTCCCGCCGCCGAAGCGTTTACGCCACTGGACAAGAGCACTTGTCCCTTGTTGAAGAAGTAAGCCCTCAGGTTCGGCGGCATGGTGCCGCCGAACCTTTCGTTTTGTGACTTAGAGCGCGAGACCGAACAGAGCGCGAGACAGAATCATGCAGGCCCTTTACGCCCAACTGCTGGTCGGATTGATCAACGGCTCGTTCTACGCGCTATTCAGTCTCGGCCTGGCCGTGATCTTCGGGATGCTCAACATCATCAATTTCGCCCATGGCGCGCTCTACATGATGGGCGCGTTCTGCGCATATTTCCTGCTCAACGTCGCGAATATCGGTTATTGGCCGGCGCTGATCCTGGCCCCCGTCGCGGTCGGAATTTTCGGCATGATCCTTGAGCGGACGATGCTGCAATGGTTGTCCGGCCTCGATCATCTCTACGGGCTGTTGCTGACCTTTGGACTGGCGCTGATCATTCAGGGCGTCTTTCAAAATTACTTTGGCTCGTCCGGTCTGCCCTATTCGATCCCGGATCAACTCAAGGGCGGCATGAATTTGGGGTTCATGTACCTGCCGGTTTATCGCGGCTGGGTGGTCGTCTTCTCCCTCGTGGTGTGTCTGCTGACCTGGTATTTGATCGAGCGAACGCGGCTCGGCGCCAATCTGCGCGCCGCCACTGAAAATCCGACTCTGGTACGCGCCTTTGGAATTAACGTGCCGCGGATGATCACGCTGACCTATGGGCTTGGCGTCGGTCTGGCGGCGTTGGCAGGGGTGTTGTCGGCGCCGATCAATCAGGTGCGGCCGCTGATGGGCGCCGACCTGATCATCGTGGTGTTCGCGGTGGTCGTGATCGGCGGGATGGGATCCATCATGGGATCGATCATCACCGGTTTCGCGCTCGGCGTCGTCGAGGGGCTGACAAAATATTTCTATCCGGAAGCCTCCAACACCGTGGTGTTTGTCCTCATGGTGCTGGTGTTGCTGGTGAAGCCTTCGGGACTGACGGGGCGGGCAACCTGACATGACAGTCACGACCGACGATACGTTAGCGGCAGCCCCGCGTACCATCCGCGACGAGATGATCGCGTTCGGCATCATGACAGCGCTGTTGCTGATCGTACCTTGGACGGGCGTCTACCCGTTCTTTGTGATGCAGGCGCTGTGCTTTGCGCTATTGGCCTGCGCCTTCAACCTGCTGATCGGCTATGGTGGTCTGCTGTCGTTCGGCCATGCGATGTTCCTGGGGACGGCGGGGTACGTTACCGCCCATGCGCTGAAGGTCTGGGGCGTTACGCCCGAGCTTGGAATTCTGATCGGCACCGCTGCCGCCGCAGCACTTGGCGTCATCACCGGCCTCGTCGCGATCAGGCGCCAGGGCATCTACTTCGCGATGATCACGCTGGCGCTGTCGCAGCTCCTGTATTTCATCTATCTGCAGACGCCGTTCACCCATGGCGAAGACGGCATCCAGGGTATTCCGCAGGGACACCTGTTCGGAGTTTTCAATCTCGAGAACTCGACGGTACTTTACTACGTTATCCTCGCAGGCTTCCTGCTTGGCTTTCTGCTGATCTTTCGCACCATCAATTCGCCGTTCGGCGAGGTACTTAAATCAATCCGCGAGAACGAGCAGCGCGCGATCTCGCTCGGCTACAAAACCGACCATTATAAACTGCTGGCCTATATTTTGTCCGGAACGCTGGCCGGGTTTGCCGGCGCGTTGAAGGTGTTCGTCGCGCAAAACGCCTCGCTGACCGACGTGCACTGGAGCATGTCGGGCGAGATCGTGCTGATGACGCTGGTCGGTGGTCTCGGTACCGTGTTCGGCCCGGTCGTAGGCGCCTTCGTGATTATCGCCATGCAGCAATATCTGGCCGGGTTCGGGCAATGGGTGACGGTCATTCAGGGCGTGATCTTCGTGGTCTGTGTGCTGACGTTCCGCCGCGGCGTGATCGGCGAAATCGGGCATTATTTCCGGCTGTCCCTGTAGACCTCATTCTGGTTGAACCGGAACCAAGGCTCTATTTGTTGTTTTGACGCTGTTCTCGCTGGAAAACACTCTAAGAGCCTGTTTTTCGCAACTTTTTGTATCCCACAAAGCAGTGGATGACGCGGTTCTTTCGGCCGCTCGCTACGCTTCCCCCGGAAAATAGTTTATGACAGCGGCGTGACAGGCGGCTTCTGCCGGCTATTTTCCGTAACCATGGACGTCTCAAATGCTGGGTTGGTTTCGCGCCTTTCTTCCGAGAGAGGAGCGGTTTTTTGATCTTTTCGCGCGACATTCCCAAACCGTCGTACAGGGCGCATTGGCGTTGCAGGACATGCTGCGCGGCGGCGACGAAACCCCGGTGTTCTGCCAGCGCGTCAATCAGTTCGAAAATGACGCCGACAATATCACCCGCGAGGTGCTGACCGCGGTGCGCAGGACGTTCATCACCCCGTTCGATCGCGGCGACATCAAGAACCTGATCACCTCGATGGACGACGCCATCGACCAGATGCAGCAAACCGCCAAGGCGGTGGTGCTGTTCGAAGTTCGCACCTTCGAGCCGCCGATGCGCGAAATGGGAACGCTGCTGGTCGAGTGTGCGAACCTGGTCGGCCGCGCGCTGCCGCTGATGCAATCGATCGGCGAAAATGTCGCGATGCTGACTGCGATTACCGAGGAAGTGACCAAGCTGGAGGGCCGGGTCGACGATCTCCATGACATCGGCCTGAAAGAACTGTTCCTCAAGCATCGCAACGCCAACACGATGGATTTCATCGTCGGCGCGGAGATCTACGATCATCTGGAGAAGGTCGCCGATCGTTTCGACGACGTCGCCAACGAGATCAACAGCATCGTCATCGAACAGGTATAGGGCAGGGCCGCGCAGTGGACGCCACGCTTGGTCTTCCGATTCTGGTCGGATTAATTGCAGTCGCCTTGCTGTTCGACTTCCTCAACGGATTGCACGACGCTGCCAATTCGATCGCGACGATCGTGTCGACCCGGGTGCTGCGGCCGCAATATGCGGTGTTGTGGGCCGCGTTCTTCAATTTCGTCGCATTCGCCGTGTTCGGGCTCAACGTCGCGCAAACCATCGGCACCGGGATTATCGATCCAGCCGTCATCGACGCGCAGGTGATTTTCGCCGCGTTGATGGGGGCGATCGTGTGGAACCTGATCACCTGGGGACTGGGAATCCCGTCCAGCAGTTCGCACGCCTTGATCGGGGGACTGGTGGGCGGCGGTATGGCCAAGGCCGGTCTTTCGGCCGCGGTGTGGAGCGGGCTGTCGAAGACGCTGCTGGCGATTGTTCTATCGCCGGTGGTCGGATTCCTGCTGGCGCTGGTTTTGGTCGCGATCGTGTCCTGGGCGTCGGTGCGCTCGACGCCGTTCGCGGTCGATCGAGCGTTCCGCATCCTGCAATTCGCTTCGGCGTCGTTGTATTCGCTGGGGCATGGCGGCAATGATGCCCAGAAGACCATGGGTATCATCGCGGTGCTGCTTTACTCGCAAGGATATCTCGGCGAGCATTTTTCGGTGCCGTTCTGGGTGGTGCTGGCCTGTCAGGCGGCGATGGCGATGGGCACCCTGATGGGCGGCTGGCGGATCGTCCGCACCATGGGGCTGCGGATCACAAAGCTGATGCCGATGCAGGGATTTTGCGCGGAGACCGGCGGCGCCGCGACGCTGTTTATCGCGACCTGGCTCGGGGTTCCGGTTTCGACCACCCATACCATCACCGGCGCCATCGTCGGCGTCGGTGCGGCGCGGCGCGCCTCCGCAGTGCGCTGGAATGTGGCGAGTTCGATCGTCTATGCCTGGGTGATCACCATTCCGGCCGCGGCCATCGTCGCGGCGCTGGCTTACTGGTCGGTGTCGTTGCTGCGATAATCCAATGCGCCCCGGATTGGAGTTAAAGCTCGCAATTCCTATATTGCTGGCACCGATCCTCCTTGATCCGGCCCGGTTTCCCTGTCACAGGCTCGCTGATGTCCGACCTCGCTGTTTCAGCCGAATCGCCGTCCCGCTCGCCGCTCGCCACCGAGGTCGCGCGGCGGCGGACCTTTGCGATCATCTCGCATCCGGACGCCGGCAAAACCACGCTGACGGAGAAGCTGCTGCTGTTCGGGGGCGCCATCAATCTCGCCGGGCAGGTCAAGGCCAAGGGCGAACGGCGCAATACCCGGTCCGACTGGATGAAGATCGAGCGCGAGCGCGGCATCTCCGTCGTCACCTCGGTGATGACGTTCGAATTCGAAGGTCTGGTGTTCAACCTCCTGGACACGCCGGGCCACGAGGATTTCTCTGAAGACACCTACCGAACGCTGACGGCCGTGGACTCCGCCGTGATGGTGATCGACGCCGCCAAAGGCATCGAGGCCCGGACGCGCAAATTGTTCGAGGTATGCCGTCTCCGCGACATTCCCATCATCACCTTCATCAACAAGATGGACCGCGAGAGCCGCGACACCTTCGATCTGCTCGATGAAATCGAAAAGACATTGGCGCTCGACACCACGCCGATGACCTGGCCGGTTGGTCGCGGCCGCGATTTTCTAGGCACCTATGATATCGCTACCGGCGGCGTGCGCCTGCTCGAAGGCGGCGGCGCCAAAACTGGCGCGGCGCAGCAGATCGATATCGCCGATCTGGCCGGCCGCAACGCCAATCTCGATGTCGGCGCGATCAAGGATGAACTCGCGCTGGTGTCGGAAGCCTGCAAACCGTTTGAGCTCGACGCCTTTCGCGAGGGCCATCTGACGCCGGTGTATTTCGGCAGCGCGCTGCGCAATTTCGGCGTCGGCGATCTGCTGGAGGGTCTGGGGCGGTTCGCGCCCCCGCCGCGCGCGCAGGACAGCAATTTGCGCAAGGTCGAGGCCGCCGAGCCGCGCATGAGCGCCTTCGTTTTCAAGATCCAGGCCAATATGGATCCGAACCATCGCGATCGTATCGCCTTTGCGCGGCTGTGCTCGGGCAAGCTGACGCGGGGGATGAAGGCGAAACTGGTGCGCACCGGCAAGAATATGAGTTTGTCGAGCCCGCAGTTTTTCTTTGCGCAGGATCGCGCTTTGGCGGATGAGGCGTTTGCCGGTGATGTGGTCGGTCTTCCCAATCACGGCACGCTGCGGATCGGCGATACCCTGACCGAAGGCGAGGAAATCACCTTTGTCGGCGTGCCGAGCTTCGCGCCGGAAATCGTGCGCCGGGTTCGGCTCACCGATGCAATGAAGGCCAAGAAGCTCAAGGAAGCCTTGCAGCAGATGTCGGAGGAGGGCGTGGTTCAGGTGTTCCGCCCGCGCGACGGCGCGCCCGCGCTGGTCGGCGTGGTCGGTCCGCTGCAGCTCGATGTGCTGAAGGCGCGGCTCGATGCCGAATATTCGCTGCCGGTGGAATTTGAGGTTTCAGAGTTTCAACTGGCGCGCTGGATTTCATCCGACGATCGCAAGAAGCTGGAGGCATTCATTGCCGCCAACGGCTCCGGTGTCGCCGACGACGTCGACGGCGATCCGGTGTTTCTGGCCAAAAACGAGTTCTATCTCGGCTACACCAAGGAACGCGCCGAGGGCATTACGTTCTCCAGCATCAAGGATGTGAAGAAGAAGGCGTGAGAGAGCGCACTGCGCTGCCTCGCACCTAACCGTCACACTCCGCGAAAGCGGAATATCCGGTATTCCAGGGCGTTACGACCAAATGAATCGCTCTGGAATACTGGATCGCCCGGTCAAGCCGGGCGATGACGCTGGTTGTTCATCAGCTCCGAGCAGATTCATGCTGCGACGCCTTTTTGGAATTTTCATCATCGCCCTCAGTCTTGCCGCCACCGGCACTGCCGACGCGCGGCACCGGCATCAGATCAATCCCACGCCGTTTTCACACGAGCCGTGCAGCGTGCTGAATGGACGGCCATGCACGCCGTCATTCTGCAGCGTGTTCAATCACGGGCCGTGCATTCCCGAGATCGACTACCCTACTGGCGAAAATTTGCAGCTTACGATCGAAACCGTGCCGTCGCAGGACGATGCCGCCAAATATGTCCGGCCCGACCACGATCTCGACACCATCGCCGACCTGTTTGCGGAATTACGATCCTGCTGGTCGCCGCCGCCGGCTGACGCCGCAAGCGAAGGCATGCAGATGTCGGTGCGCTTTAGTTTCAAACGATCCGGCGAGATTATTGCATCGCCGCGCCTGACCTTTGCCACTCCTGGCGTTTCCGCCGATACCCGCGCCGCCTATTTCAAGGCGATCACGGCATCGCTCGACGGCTGCGCGCCGCTGAAATTTACCGGCGGCCTTGGCGGCGCCATCGCCGGACGGCCGATCGCGATCCGCTATGTCGATAATCGCGAACTGGAAAAGCAGCAGGGTACGCCGTGAGTTGAGTTGATCTTTCGGTCGCTATCCAGATAAAGACACAAATCCGGGCAACATCCGGTATAGATCGCGGCAACACGTTCCAGGCTCTTTGGACGAAAAAAACTTTGGGAGGTAGCAGACATGAGATCGGTAACCGTAGCGTGTTTCGTCATATTCGGATGCCTCGCCCATGGGGCGCAGGCGCAGCCAGCGGCGAAACTGCCGGCGGTCGACTTCTCGGCCATGACCTGCGAAGAGTTCTGGCAGAAAACCACGGCCGCCGATCGAGGCCCGTTCTTGTTTTGGCTGAGCGGCTATTTTGGGAACAAGAAAAACTCTCCGGTGCTCGATCCCGTCGACTTTACCGACAAGACCAAGGCCCTGTCCCAATATTGCTCCAAGCAGCCCAACGACAGCGTTCTTTCCGCGGCCGAGAAGGCTTTTGCAAATTAGAAGAACGGGAATGGCGAAATGAAGCGTGACGCGTAAGTCTCGACGACATCGGAAGTCCTGTGTGGCGCTGAGTTTCCCACTGCAAAATGCAGTCAACGAAATGGGGCGTTAAGTTCGTCATGCCCGGGCGTGTCCCGGGCATCCGCGTCTTGTTGTGGCGGAGCCAAGAAAGGCGTGGATGGCCGGAACATAGGCGAGCGGAAGCGACGCCGTCCTTCGGACGGCTAGGCCCGGCCAAGACGAAAAATCGGTTGAGGTCTTCGTCCCGCGACATCAGCCCTTCGGAAAATCCTTGCGCATGGCGATTTCCGCGGCATCGCCGGGGGACAGGACCGGGCGATCGAAAACCGGCTGTGGCTCGGTCACGATGTCGTACAGCGAGATCTGCTTGACCGGCTTGGCCATCAATTCGCGGATGCATTCCGCCAGAGTACCGTTGAACACCAGATAAGGCTGCCGTCCGGCATTAAGCCGCTGGCCGTTCAGCGAGGGCCATTTCTTGAGATCGGCGGGGGCGTCGTAAGCGATCGGGGAGCTTTCTCTGAACATGGCTGAGCCTTCGCGTGCTTTGGCTCAGGAATCTGATCCAACCCGGTAAACAGAAGCTAAATATCGGGGATACCCGGTGCCCAATGGTACCTCCGACGCCGGCTTTCAGACCATTCCGGCATGACGGCTCGCGCGCGTTCGCGCATTGCGGATTGAACGACTAAAGTGATATGCGAGGCTTGAAACGCTGGCCCGTTCGGGGAGGACGCCATGGGACTGCTGGTGATGATCCTGGGCCTCGTATTGTTCCTCGGCGTCCATCTGTTGACGACCCAGCGCGAGTTACGCGCGCGGCTGATCGCCCGGTTGGGTGAGGGCGGCTACAAGATCGGCTATGCGCTGGTCGCGCTGCTGGGTCTGGTGCTGATCGTCTGGGGTTTCGCCGATTATCGCGCGACCGGATGGATCGATGTCTGGTTTCCGCCGACGGCGCTCAAGCACATCACCGTGGCGCTGATGCTGCCGGCGGTGATCCTGGTGGTGGCGTCCTATATCCGTGGCCGCATTTACACCACGCTGAAGCATCCGATGCTGGCGGGCGTCAAGCTCTGGGCCGCGGCGCATCTGCTCGCCAATGGCGATCTCGGCTCGATCATTCTGTTCGGCTCGTTTCTGGCGTGGGCGGTGTTCGACCGGATCTCGCTGAAACACCGGGCTGACGCCGGGGCTCCGCCGATTCCGGTCGGCGGCATCGGCAACGACCTGATCGCGGTGGCGGTCGGGGCGGTCGCCTATCTGGCGCTGGCCTTCGTGTTTCATCCCGTCGTGATCGGCGTTCCCGTAATTGGAGTTTAGGTCAATGTCAGTTCAGTCCGCGATCAAGCGCAAGAGCGCGCCAGATATCCGTGCCCGCAAGAACGGCGAACCGATCGTGATGCTGACATCGTATCACGCGCATACCGCCGCATTGGTCGATCGCTATTGCGACGTCATTCTGGTCGGCGATTCCCTCGGCAATGTGATGCATGGCTTTGAGACCACGGTGCCGGTCACGCTCGACATGATGATCCTGCAGGGCCGTGCGGTGATGCGCGGCTCGCAACATGCGCTGGTCGTGGTGGACATGCCGTTCGGTTCTTATGAAGCCTCGAAAGAGCAGGCGTTTCATTCCGCGGTGAGAATCCTGAAAGAAACCCATTGCGGCGCGGTGAAGCTCGAAGGCGGCGTTCGGATGGCGGAGACCATTGCGTTTCTTTCCGAGCGCGGCGTTCCGGTGATGGGCCACATCGGCCTGACGCCGCAATCGATCAATACGCTCGGCTCCTTTCGCGCCCAGGGCCGCGAGGAGGGGAGCTGGGAGCCGATCGAGAACGACGCCCTTGCGATCTCGCAAGCCGGCGCATTCTCGGTCGTGATCGAGGCCGTCGCCGAGCCCTTGGCGAAAAAGATCACCGAAACCATCGCCATTCCCACCATCGGCATCGGCGCTAGTGCTGCCTGCGATGGCCAGGTGCTGGTGCTGGAAGACATGCTGGGGCTGTCGCCACGGACGCCGAAATTTGTCCGCCGCTATGGCAATCTCGGCCCGATGATTGAAGCCGCGATCGAGGGCTATGCCACCGACGTCCGCTCCCGCGCGTTTCCGGGTCCGGAGCATGTTTACGGGATGAAGACGAAGAGCTGAGGCTGCGCCCAACCGAGCCCGCCGCCCCCAATAGCGTTAACGGTTTGGTGCGGCTGGCTTTGCCTTGCCACCGCCATATCGCTAGGGTATCGCCGCCGCCACGCGGCGAGCAGGCGCGGGGCGAGCTGTTCGGATTTGGCGTGGCTCATCGGGGATGGGATAGCTTTAAGTGTCTGAATTATTTGATGAAGTCGACGAAGACGTACGTCGGGACCAGCTCAAAAAGCTGTGGGACCAGTACTCGATCTATATCATCGCCGGCGCATTGCTGATTATCGCCGCGGTAGGCGGCTGGCGCGGTTATCAGTATCTGGAGGCCAAGAAGGCGGCCGAGGCCGGTGCGGCGTTCGACAAGGCAGTCGAGCTCTCCGAGCAGGACAAGCACGCCGAGGCGGAAGCGGCTTTTACCAGCCTCGCCGCCAGCGCGCCGTGGGGATATCGCATGCTGGCGCGGTTGCGCGCCGCGGCGGAAGCTGCAAGGCACGATCCGCAAGCAGCCGTGAAATGTACGACGACATAGCGGCCGATCGCAGCATCGGCGCCTCGGAACAGGAACTGGCCAAGATTCGCGCGGCAGGATTGCTATTGGATACCGCCACCTATCCCGCCATGCTTGAGCGCCTTGAGGCTGAAGCTGGATCGAGTGGGACCTTTCGCCACACGGCGCGAGAAATGCTGGCGCTATCGGCCTGGCGCGCCAACGATACGTCGGCGGCACGGAAATGGCTGGATCTGATTGCCAATGACGGCGATACGCCGTCGAGCCTGCGCACACGCGCCGAATCGCTGCAGGCGTTGCTCCCGCCGGTCGCGAAAAGCTGACGGCGGGAAAAAGAGTTGAGTGAGAAATCGACCATGCGCCGCTCGCAACGTCTGATCGCCGCCGCCGTTCTCGTCTCGTTGTCGAGCGCGCTGGTCGGCTGCTCCGACAGTTTGAGCAATTGGGATCCGACCGATATGCTGGATTGGCTCGACACCAAGAAAAAGATTCAAGGCGAGCGCAAGCCGGTTTTCCCCGAAGGCGTGCCCGGCCTCGAGCAGGGCGTACCGAAGCAGTTGTACAAGGGCTCGGCGCAGGAAAAGATCGATCAGCAGAACGCCCAGGCGGCCGCCGCCGCCGGTACCGCCGGCGCGCCGAAATCGAAGCAAGCGAAATCCAAGAGCAAGCAGCCGGCCACGGCCGAAGGCGCCGCACCCGAGGAAGACGGCAGCACCGCCGCGGCGCCGCCCGCTCCCAAGCCGAAGAAGATCGTCCACCGCAGCACCACAGCGCCGCCGCCGGATCAGCAGACCGCGCAACCGGCGCAGCCCGCACCGGCAGCGCAGCCCGCACAATCGCCGCAGCAATCCGCGGCACCATTCCCGGCGCCGATGCCGAGTGGCACCTTCACGCGCTAAATTTTTATCGCAGATAGATTGATGCAATCCGCCTAAGTTGATTGCGAAGCAAGCTGCATAATTTTGCGGAAAACACGCGCGCAAGGCGCAGGGATCGCCGATGTCTTCCTTCACGATTGCTATCATCGGCCGGCCCAATGTCGGTAAATCGACGCTGTTCAATCGGCTGGTCGGTCAGAAGCTCGCGCTCGTGGATGACGAACCCGGCGTCACCCGCGACCGCCGCGAGGGCGAGGGGCGCCTTGGCGATCTCGAGTTCACCATCATCGACACCGCGGGTCTCGACGAGGGCGCCAAGGGCTCCCTGACCGCGCGGATGCAGGAGCAGACCGAGGCCGCGATCGGCCTCGCCGATGCCCTGATGTTCGTGATCGACGCCCGCGCGGGCCTGACGCCGAACGACCGCGCCTTTGCCGACTTCGCGCGCCGCGCCAACAAGCCGGTGGTTCTGGTCGCCAACAAGAGCGAGGGCAAGCAGGGCGACGCCGGCGCCATGGAAGCTTACGCGCTCGGGCTCGGCGAGCCGATCCAGATTTCAGCCGAGCATGGCGAGGGCCTCAGCGATCTCTACGACGCGCTGCGTGCGCTGATGCCGGAGCCGGTCGACGCCGGCGAAGAGTTCGACGATGACGACGTCATCGAATCGGACGAGGAGCTGTCGACGCGGCCTATTCGGGTGGCCATCGTCGGCCGCCCCAATGCCGGCAAGTCGACGCTGATCAACCATCTGCTCGGCGAGGAGCGGCTCTTGACCAGCGCCGAGGCCGGCACCACCCGCGATTCCATTTCCGTCGAAATCAACTGGCAGGGCCGCGACTTTCGTGTGTTCGATACCGCGGGCCTGCGGCGCCGATCGCGGATCGAGGAGAAGCTGGAAAAACTATCGGTGGCGGACGCGTTGCGCGCGGTGCGCTTCGCCGAAGTCGTGGTGCTGATGATGGATGCGCAGAACAAGTTCGAGGAACAGGATCTGCGGATCGCCGACCTGATCGAGCGCGAGGGCCGCGCGCTGGTGATCGCGGTCAACAAATGGGATTTGATGGGACGAAAGTCGAGCCTCGTCGCGGCGCTGCGCACTGACGCCGATCATCTGTTGCCGCAGGTCAAGGGCATGCCGATCGTCGCGGTGTCCGGCCTGATGGGCGAGGGCATCGATCGGCTGATGAGCGCGATCGAGGAAGCGTACGCGATCTGGAATCGGCGGGTGCCGACGGCGTCGCTTAATCGCTGGTTCGAGCAGGCCGTCGATGCCAATCCGCCGCCCGCGGTGTCGGGCCGGCGTCTGAAACTGAACTACATCACCCAGGCCAAGGCGCGGCCGCCGAGCTTCGTGTTGTTCTGCTCGCGCGCGGACGCGGTTCCGCAGTCCTACCTCCGTTATCTCGTCAATTCGTTGCGCGAATTTTTCGAACTTCCGGGCACGCCGGTGCGGATTGCGCTGCGCGAAAAGGCCAATCCGTTCGCGCACAAGCGCAAGCGGCCATCGTGAGCGAAGGCACCGCCCCCGAGAGCCTGGTCGGTGCCCAACCGCCGCGCGGCGCCGCGGTGGCCTTTATCTTTGTCACCATTCTGCTCGACATGTTCGCGCTCGGCCTGATCATGCCGATCCTGCCCAAACTGGTGGAAAGCTTCGTCGACAACGACACCGCGAGCGCGGCGCGGATCTTCGGCCTGTTCGGCACAGTCTGGGCGCTGATGCAATTTTTCTTCTCGCCGATCCTCGGCAGCCTGTCGGACCGGTTCGGCCGACGGCCGGTGGTGCTGCTGTCGAATTTCGGACTGGCGCTCGACTATGTGCTGATGGCGCTGGCGCCGTCGCTGAGCTGGCTTTTCGTCGGCCGGGTGATTTCGGGCATCACCTCGGCCAGCGTCTCGACGGCATTCGCCTATATCGCCGACATCACGCCGCCGGAGCAGCGGGCGGCGGTGTTCGGCAAGGTCGGCGCGGCATTCGGCGCCGGTTTCGTTGTCGGGCCCGCGATCGGCGGCTTGCTCGGTGGCATGGATCCCCGACTGCCGTTCTGGGTCGCCGCGGGTTTGGGTTTCGCCAATACGCTTTACGGTTTGCTGATTCTGCCGGAATCGCTGCCGCCGGATCGGCGCGCGCCGTTTCGGTGGCGAAGCGCAAATCCGCTGGGGGCGTTGCATTTGCTGCGTTCAGATCCAGTTCTGACCCGATTATCGGTGGTGAATTTCATCGCCCAGCTCACGCATGTGGTTCTGCCCTCGACCTTCGTGCTGTATGCGACCTATCGCTATGGCTGGGAGGCGAAGACGGTCGGTCTGACGCTGGCGATGGTTGGTGTCAGCGCCATGCTGGTGCAGGGCGTTGCGGTCGGGCCGATCGTCAAGCGTCTCGGCGAACGCCGGGCGCTGCTGCTGGGGCTCGCCTGCGGCGCCGCCGGCTTTCTGATTTTCGGCTTGGCGCCCAGCGGCGTGCTGTTCTGGCTTGGTATTCCCGTGATGGCCTTGTGGGGCGTGTCCGGCGTGGCGATCCAGGCGCTGACGACGCAGCTGGTCGCGCCGGACCAGCAGGGCCGATTGCAGGGCGCGACCGCGAGCGTGCAAAGCGTATCCCAGTTGCTGGGGCCGTTCCTGTTCACGCTGACCTTTGCTTATTTCATCGGCGCGCAGGCCCCGCTGAAATTGCCGGGAGCGCCGTTCCTGCTGGCCTCGGTATTGATGGTGCTGGCGATTGTGCTCGCCGCCCGCGTGCTCTCGCGCCGCGCGCTGCCATCGTAACGCTGACGCGCCGCGATGTTACGCCGGGCCGCGGAAACTCATCAGCGTGCGGGTCTTGTAATCATAGAACTTGCCGGTCTCGGTCCATGATGGCGCGCACATCGGAACGATGAATTCCGCGGCCTGATCCGGCGTGTCGAGCGTCATCGGATCTTCGCCGGGAAACACAGTGGCGCGCATCCGGGTCCGGATCGGGCCGGGATTGAACAGGTTGACGCGGATCGGCGTGGTGGCGGTCTCGTGAGCCCAGACCCGCACCAGCGTCTCGAGCGCGGCTTTGGAAGCCGCATAGGGTCCGAGATAGGCCCTGGCCTTGTTCGCCGCACCGGAGGTGACAAACACCGCGCGGCCGGCGTCGGACTTCTGCAGCAAGGGCTCCATGCAGCGGATCAACTGAAAGTTCGCGGTGACGTTGATGGCCATGACGTCGGTCCACGGCTTCAACTCGATATGGCCGAGCGGCGAGGAGGGGCCGGCGACGCCGGCATTGCCGACGAGAATGTCGAGCTTGCCATGACGTTCATGCAGCGCCGCGCCGAGGCGCGCGATGCCGTCGAAGTCGGTCAGGTTCAGCGGCACCAGGGTCGCGCTGCCGCCGTCCTTGCGGATCTCGTCATCGAGTTCTTCGAGGCCGCCTTGCGTGCGCGCCACCGCGATCACATGCGCTCCGGCCTTGGCCAATGCGCGCGCGGTGGCGTAGCCGATGCCGCGCGAGGCGCCGGATACGAGAGCGATGCGGGAGGCGAAAGGGCGGGTCATGATTGAGGCGACTTATGGTAGGACATGTGCGGAAATTCAGGCATCCGAGAGCTTACGATATGACCGTGTATGTTGCCATGTTGCGGGGTGTCAATGTCGGCGGCAATTCGCTCAAGATGGACTGGCTGCGGAAGGCCTGCGAGGGCCTCGGATTGCTTGATGTCCGGACTTATGTCCAGAGCGGAAATATCGTTTTTTCATCGCGCGCGAGCGCACCGAAGCTGGCGCAGACGCTCAAGACGAC
This sequence comes from uncultured Pseudomonadota bacterium, assembly GCA_963725555.1. Taxonomy (GTDB): domain Bacteria; phylum Pseudomonadota; class Alphaproteobacteria; order Rhizobiales; family Xanthobacteraceae; genus Bradyrhizobium. The sequence continues at coordinate 219,450 of CAVRYV010000021.1, forward strand.
GATCGACGCCCAAACCCGGCTGCCGGTGACGGTGGTGCTGCGAAGCGCGAGTGAGTTGGAAAAAATTGTCGCCGGCAACCCGTTCCTGAAACAAAAGAGCGTCGAGGTGACGAAATTGCATGTCACCTTCCTGAGCAAGGCTCCGGTCAAGCCGGCGCTCGATCGGCTCGATGCTCTCGCCGGCACCCGCGACCAATATCGCCTCGCAGGATCTGAGCTCTATCTGCATTGCCCAATCGATTACGGCGAGACCAAGCTGTCCAATGGCGCGATCGAAAAAGTCCTCGGCGTCGGCGCCACCACGCGAAACTGGAAGACGGTGACGACGCTGCTTGCGATGGCGACGGGGTAACTCTCTGCAGTCGCGGAGGAACTCACCGCCGTCGTCCCCGCGAAAGCGGGGACCCATACGCCGTGAGGGTTGTGTTGCGGGAAGCCGCTCGTGGCTGGCTTGCTTCGAGAAACGGACGCCAGGGGTTCTGGGTCCCCGCCTGCGCGGGGACGACAAGAAAGCCTCAGCTCGCTTCCGCCAGCAGCGACAACTGCCGCGGCTGCGGCTCGATCTGGGTCATGTCGGTGAGCGGGGTCGGATAGTCGCCGGTGAAACAGTGATCGGTGAATTTGGGATGCGCCGGATCGCGTCCGGGTTCGCCCATGGCGCGATAGATGCCGTCGACCGAGAGGAACGCCAGCGTGTCCGCGCCGATCAATTGGCGCATCTCTTCGAGATTGTGGGTCGCCGCCAGCAGCCCGTCGCGATCGGGCGTATCGATGCCGTAATAGTCCGGATGGGTGATCGGCGGCGAGGCGATGCGGAAATGCACCTCGCGCGCGCCGGCGTCGCGCATCATCTTGACGATCTTCTTCGAGGTGGTGCCGCGTACCAGTGAATTGTCGATTAGTACGATCCGCTTGCCCTCGATCGCGGCGCGATTGGCGGAATGCTTCATGCGCACGCCGAGTTCGCGCACGCTCTGGGTCGGCTGAATGAAGGTGCGGCCGACATAGTGATTGCGGATGATGCCGAGTTCGAACGGCACACCGGATTCCCTGGAATAGCCGAGCGCGGCGGGCACGCCGGAATCCGGCACCGGCACCACCACATCGGCCGCGACATGGCTCTCGCGGGCAAGTTCGGCGCCCATCGCCTTGCGCACATCATAGACCGAGCGGCCGCCGACGATCGAATCCGGGCGCGCGAAATAGATGTATTCGAAGATACAGGGCCGCGGCGGCATCGGCGGAAACGGCTTGTGGCTCTGGGTGCCGTGCTCGTCGAACACGACGACTTCGCCGGGATTGATGTCGCGGATGTATCTCGCACCGATGATGTCGAGCGCGCAGGTCTCCGACGCCAGAATCGGGCAGCCGTCGAGTTCGCCCAGCACCAGGGGGCGGATGCCGAGCGGATCGCGCGCGCCGATCAGCTTCTTGTTGGTCATCGACACCAGCGAGTAGGCGCCCTCGATCGCGCGCAGCGCCTCGATGAAGCGGTCGATGAAGCGGTTGCGCTTGGATTGCGCGACCAGATGCAGGATGACTTCGGTGTCGGTGGTGGATTGCATCATGGCGCCGTTGCGCACCAGCTCGCGGCGCAAGGTCAGCCCGTTGGTGAGGTTGCCATTATGGCCGACCGCGAAGCCGCCGGCGTTCAGCTCGGCAAACAGCGGCTGCACATTGCGCAGGATGGTCGCCCCCGTGGTGGAGTAGCGGACATGGCCGACGGCGGCGTTACCGGGAAGGCGCTCGATCACCTCGCGGCGGGAGAAGGTGTCGCCAACCAGGCCGAGCCGGCGTTCGCTGTGAAATCGGGTGCCGTCGAAAGAAACGATGCCGGCGGCCTCCTGGCCGCGATGCTGCAGGGCGTGCAATCCGAGGGCGGTGATGGCGGCGGCCTCGGGGTGGCCGAAGATGCCGAACACGCCGCACTCCTCGCGTAACGTGTCGCCTTCCAAATCGGAGTCCAGCAGGTCTGGATCAGGCAAATCGAAATCAGGCAAATCGAGGTTCAGATCGCGTTGCGCGGCTTCATCGGAAGGGCTCTGCTGACAGTCCATCGCGCCTCTCTTTTGGCCTGATATCAACGTCCTGCGGGTTTCTCGATCAGCTTCTTCAGGCTGTCGCGGGCAGGCTTGCTATAGCCATCACCGGTCGCCGGCGCTGCCGCCGGATCGGTGTCAGTTTGTTCGTCTTCCGGCTTATTCTTCTTGAATCTCTTCAAGATGGTGTTCTCGGGGTCATCCGGCAAGAGCGACATCAGCCAATCCCCGGTTCCCTGCAGCACCACCCGGGACTTCGCGCCGGTCACCCAATCGGGGCGCTGCTTGTCCGGCACCAGCCAGCTGAAAAACATGAAGGCCACCACCACGATCAGGAGGCCGCGCGCCAGCCCGAACAGGAACCCGAGGGTGCGATCCAGCGCACCGATCCGGGAATCCAGGATCATGTCGGAGATCCGCACCGTGATGATGGAAACCACAATCAGGGTGCCGATGAACACGCCGGCGACCACCACCACGCTGGCGACCGTATCGTTGTTGAAATAGGTCTTGGCGGTGGGCAGCAATTTCCCGAAGGCATAAAGCGTGACCAGCGCGGCGGTGCCCCAGGCCGCGATGGAGAGGATCTCGCGCATGAAGCCGCGCACCATCGCGAGCAGGCCGGAAATCAGCATCACGGCGAGCAGGACGAGATCGAGTATCGTTATCGGCATCGGCTGGTCAGGTCCGCATCAAAGTTCAAAACCGCGAATCGGCGTGGTCGGTGCCGCCCTAGGTGAGGGTCATACGGCCCATCCCGCAAGTTGGAAATCGTGTCACCCCCAGCCGCGCGGGTTGTATAAAGCATGATCCGGAAAAGTGGAAACCGGCTAGCGTTCCTGACGCCGGAATCTCGCAGGTGTGGCATTTTTCTCAGGCGCAGCTTCCCGGTCGGGCTCCCTGTTTGCTTTCGGCGGCGCGCGGGCGGCGATATCCGCGACCAGGCTGGTCAATCCGCCCACGGTATTGAGGACGAGTCCCGCATCGCCACCGGCCTCGCCGCGCGCCGATTCGGGTAGCACGGCGCGGCCAAATCCAAGTTTTGCCGCTTCCTTCAGCCGGGCCGAGGTTTGCGCCACCGGCCGGACCGCACCCGACAGCGAAATCTCGCCGAAATATACCGCATCGGTCGGCAGCGGCGCGTTCACCAGCGACGAGACGAGAGCGGCGGCGGCGGCAAGGTCGGCTGCGGGCTCCTGGATTTGCAGGCCGCCCGCGACATTCAGATAGACGTCGTAGCCGGACAGTTTGACGCCGCAATGGGCTTCAAGCACCGCCAGCACCATCGACAGCCGGCTCGGATCCCAGCCCACCACGGCGCGGCGCGGGGTCCCGAGCGAGGTCGGCGCCACCAGCGCCTGCAATTCCACCAGCACTGGCCGCGTGCCCTCGATCCCGGCGAATACCGCCGTGCCCGGGCTGCCCAGATCGCGCTCGGACAGGAACAATTCGGAGGGATTGGAGACTTCGCGCAGGCCGAGGCCCGTCATCTCGAACACGCCGATCTCGTCGGTGGGACCGAAACGGTTCTTGACCGCGCGCAAGATACGGAATTGCTGCGAGCCCTCGCCCTCGAACGACAGCACCGCATCGACCATGTGCTCGACCACGCGCGGTCCGGCGATCTGGCCGTCCTTGGTGACGTGTCCGACCAGAATGATCGCTGCGCCGGATTTCTTGGCAAACCTGATCAGCGCCTGCGCCGAGGCGCGCACCTGCGTCACCGTGCCGGGCGCGGATTCGACCGTGTCGGTCCACATGGTCTGGATCGAATCGATCACGATCAGGCGCGGCACCGCACCTTCCGACAGCGTCGAGACGATGTCCTCGACCGAGGTTTCCGCCGCGAGCTGCACCGGCGCGTCGGCGAGGCCAAGACGCTCCGCGCGCAGCCGCACCTGGGCCACGGCTTCTTCGCCCGAAATGTAAACCGCGCGATGGCCGGCCCGCGCCAGCAGGGAGGTGGCCTGCGTCAACAGCGTCGACTTGCCGATGCCGGGATCGCCGCCGACCAGCAGCACCGAGCCCCTGACAAAGCCACCGCCGGTGACGCGATCGAGCTCGGCCATGCCGGAGGGCAGGCGCGGGGCCTCATGGCTGGTGCCGGTCAGCGTCTCCAGCGCGAACAGCCGGCCCTTGCGCCTGCTGCGGATCGAGACCGGCATCGTGGTGGCGCCGGTGGTGTCTTCCTCGACCAGCGTATTCCACTCGCCACAGGATTTGCACTTGCCCTGCCAGCGATTATACGCCGAGCCGCAATTCTGGCAGACAAAGGAGAGGGTGGATTTGGCCATGGGAGAGGTGAGTTGCTTTGGCGTGGAAGAGCGACGTTACATAGCACGAAATCCTAAAAAGTTCCTATTTTGTTCTTCCGAATTATCAGATGGTGTCTCAGTTTGAAATCCGAACTTTTATGCTTGGGAGTTTGCCACTCGGCGCACCCGCATCAGGCCAAGAATCGTTGACGCAATAAGGCACGCTGCACTACCTTTGGTAGTGGGCCGGGGGATTGCGTGATGCCGTTTGGGGCATATTTGACTGTTCGACTGATATTGTGGATTTCAGGTGTGTTCATCGCTTTTTTGCCAACGTTGCTGGCTTCGCCGGAACTCTCCTTAAACCCTGTTGAATCAGTAAGAATCATCAATCGCGACGCTTAATGGACTATCCCAGAGGAGCAGATCGTGACACTGGCAAATTTAATTCTAGGAATTCAGGTCACTCTTGGCGTCGCCATGATTGTCGTGCTCGGCGTTTCGCGCTTTGGGTCTGATCAGTTTAAGCATCGGTTTGCGAATTTTTATCATTCGCACCTTTCTCACCGAACGTAATCAGCTAGCTTCCGTGCTTTCGCTAAGCATACACCTGGGCTCAGCGCGGCCACCGTCGCGCGCCAATAGATTCAAACTGAAACACTATTGATTTTGGCAGCGCCCTATTCGGGTTTGGTTTGGCAATTTCTTCACGCTATTCCTGATCCGTTTGCGCCAGGCACGGCCCGCCTCAGTTGGCGGCCTCGTCGGCATCAATTTCCCTCAGCCCTCAACAATTAGTCGATCAGGTAACCCCGTCGCATCCCACATCATGGATCAACCAGCAAAGGCCTTGTCGAGGTCGGCGATGACGATCTTTTGCATCTTCATCATCGCCTGCATGGCGCGATCGGCCTTTTTGCGATCGGGATCGCTGAGGTAGCGGCCGAGCGCGGTGGGCACCACCTGCCACGACAGGCCGAATTTGTCCTTGAGCCATCCGCATCTTCCTTCCTCGCCGCCGTCCGCGGTCAGTGCGTTCCAGAAGTAGTCCACCTCTTTCTGGCTCTCGACGCTGATGAAGAAGGAGATCGCTTCGTTGAATTTATATTTTGGGCCGCCATTGAGGGCGTTGAATTTCTGCCCCTCAAGTTCGAAGCTCGCCATGAAGTCATTGACGGTTTCGACCTTGGCATTGGGAAACACCGATTTGTAAAAGGCGACAGCCTCGGGGACGTTGTTGTCGAGCCAGAGGAACGGTGTGATGGAAGTCATGTGGATGTCCTTGTCGGTTAAGCTCGCAGGACGAATGAGGAGACGGATATCCGACAGGCGTCCCGATTTTTTTTATCGGCCCATTTCGCGGTAACCCAATCCGGCCGCTCAGCGCCTGCCGGACATTTCCCGCGAATTCGGGCACTAAACCATCGCTGGCGCGCTCCGAGAAGGCATTAAGGATGCCTGCTGCAAACATAATCCGCCCATCGAACTTCAGGACTTCGATTTAGGTCGCTTTTCGTGCTAGAAAGGGCTTACGATATCCGGATCATCGCCCCGAATTGGTAATCATCGGTGACAGAGAGTTCGGTAACGCTCCCGCCTGTTCAGGGAAGCGTGCATGAGTGCGATTGATTTCGACACCCGAAAACAAACGAGAAGGCCCCGTCGCCGGCCAGGCGCTCCATCGCCTGCGGGAAGAAATCTCCGCGGCGCATCGCGCGCTGGATGAGACCTTGCAGATCGTCGACCGATTGAGCGCACCGGATCAACGTGTTGGTTCGCTCGTCGGCTTTCATTTGTTGCATCGAGAGACCGGAACCAAAGTCGAGCCCTTTCTCGGCGGTCTTGCCGATCTCGATTTTCCGGCGAGGCGCCGCTCACCGCTTATCGCCGAGGGGCTTGGCGGTCTCGGTCAAACTGCGTCTGTCGACAGCGCGGCTAGCCCAGACATTCACACCAGCGCTGAAGCTTTTGGGGCGCTCACCGTTCTCGAAGGATCGAGCCTGGGTGGCGGCGTCATTCTGAAGGAGCTGAAACACCGAGGGGCATCGCTTGCGGGCCTTGGCTTCCTCGATCCCTATGGAGCCGATACCGGCCAGCGCTGGCGCTCCTTTTGATCATACTCGAGCGCGAGCTTAAGTCCTGCGAACAGAAGGCCGATGCCGTCAAGGGAGCCTTGAACACATTTGCCTTCGCCAATGCGTGTTTGCGCAAAGAGAGTATCAATTGACGGAGGAATTTCCGCAACTTTCCGAATGCGACCGCGAGCCGATCCATATTCCCGGCTCGATACAGCCGCATGGCGTCATGCTGGTGGCCGAGAGCGCAAGTCTCATCGTGCGCCATATCGCCGGCGATGCGGCAAAGTTGCTTGGTATCGATGCCGGCGTTAACCGCCCGCTGGCGGCATTTGTGGGTCAGGCAAAAGCTCAGATGGCGGAGCGGATTACCAAAACCGCAACGAAACGCGCCTTCATCGGCGCGGTCGAAAAGGCCGATCGCACCGGCATCAATATCACTTCGCACCTGACGGGCGGGTATCTGATCCTGGAGCTCGAGCCCAAGGTCGGTCCTGAAAAATCATCGGCAGAGCTTTTAGGCGCGCTTGAAGCTGCCTCGGCTGCCTTTGATCAGGCGGCCACGCTCCAAGCTCTCTGCGACGCGGCGGCGATCGAGTTCCGTAAATTGACCGGCTATGACCGCGTCATGGTTTACCGTTTTCTGGATGACGCAGCGGGCGCGGTGCTGGCCGAGGATCGGCACCCCGACCTGCACTCGTTCATGAACCATCACTTCCCGGCATCCGACATTCCGCAACAGGCGCGCGCGCTCTACATCCGGAATCTCCTGAGGGTGATCCCCGACGTCAACTATGTCGCCGCGGTTTTGCAGCCGGAGTGGAACGCCAGCGTGCCGCTCGACATGAGCGACAGCATTTTGCGCAGCGTCTCTCCCGTTCACCTTCAGTATCTTCGGAACATGGGCGTTGCGGCATCGGCTTCCATTTCCATCGTGAAAGACGGGGTTCTGTGGGGCCTGATCGCCTGTCACAATGAGACGCCTCGCGTTATTCCATATGATGTTCGCGCGGCTTGTCGAACTCTGGCCGGCAATCTGGCGCGCCAGATCAAGACCCGGGAAGAAACCGATGCTTACCGCGAGCGCCTGCGAATTCGGGGCTCCGAGGATGAAACCATCGCACTACTGTCGCGCGCCGGTGCGCTGGACGAGGAGATCGAACACCATCTGGACGAGCTTTCACGCCTGCTTTCGGGGGACGGCTTTGCGGTGGTGCGCGGCAACAAGGTCTCGTTGATGGGCTCTTGTCCTACGGAAGCGGAGGTGAGCAAGCTGGCGGCCTGGCTGGTCGGCAAGAGTGCAGAAACAATTTTCGCGAGCAACCGGTTGGCAACCGTGTATCCGGCCGCGAAATCGTTCGAGGGGGTCGCCGCGGGCGTGCTGGCGCTACTTCTGTCAGCCGAAGAACCCTGGCTGCTGATCTGGTTCCGCGCCGAAGAAATCCAGATCGTCAATTGGGCGGGCAATCCGCATAAGGCGGTCGATCTGAAACCCGGAGAAATCCTGAATCCCCGCACCTCGTTCGAGGCGTGGCAGGAGACCATTCGCGGGCGAGCACGGCGCTGGACCCTGGTGGAAATGGAAGCCGCGGCGCGGATACGGCATGACCTGATCGAGGTGCGGCAGAATTATCGCCTGAAAGAAGTCAATCGTCAGCTGACCGAGACGGTGGCGGAAAAGAACCTGCTTCTCGATCAAAAGGAATTCCTGATCGGCGAGGTCAATCACCGGGTGCAGAACAGCCTGCAGCTTGTTTCGGGCTTTTTGTCCTTTCAGGCCAGAGAGTCAGGCGACGCCGAGTTCGCCGCTGCCGTCGAGGAGGCGAGGCGACGCATCATGGCGGTGTCGTTGCTGCACCGGAGCCTCTATCGTGGCGATCAAATCGGCGTCACCGATGGTGGACGCTACATCGAAGAACTATGCGAAAACCTGATCGCTTCGATTGGCGCTCAATGGAAGCCTTATTTTTCACTTCGTCTCGGTCCCGTCATGCTGCCGATAGACCGGGTTATCCCGCTCGGTCTCGTGGTCACCGAACTCGTCATCAACATCGCCAAATACGCCTATGACGGCGTTGCCGGCCCCGTCGAAATTGGTTTCAGCGAACACGCCAGCAAATTCCATCTGGTCGTTGCCGACAAGGGAACCGGCCGAACCTCGGCACGTCGTGGTTTCGGCACGCGCATGATGACAGCCCTGGTGACGCAGCTTGGCGGCGAGCTGGCATTTGAGGATAACGAGCCAGGGCTGCGCGCCATGCTGTCGGCGCCCATTTCGCCATGAGCACAAAGCATCGCCCTGAACCTTAACCGGGCGTGGCATTCGACAGCGCATTCCAAAACATCGAAAGCCCCGCCGCAATCATGATCCCGTCCATCACCAGCCGGAATACGTTGGCGTCGAGGTGAAGCACAAACCGCTTGGCGATGAAGGCGCCGGACATCAGCGACGAGCCGGCGATCAGGCCCTTCAGCGCGACATCGGGGGTCAGCGCGCCGAAGCGCTGAAAGGTCACGGATTTACTTAAATAGAGGCCAAGCGAGCTCGCGGCTTCGGTGGCGAGGAAAGCGCCTTTGGTGAGGCCGTAGAACAGAAACAGCGGCACGCTCAATGGCCCCGTCGACACCACGATGCCGGTAATATAGCCGATCACGGCGCCGCCGATCGCCAGATGCCAGAGCGATAGTTTGAGATCGTGCCGGGCCAGCCAGTGCCGCACCGGCACCATCGCGATCAGAAACAGGCCGATCGAAATATCGACGGCATGCGAGGGCAGCGCCAGCAAAGTGCGGGCGCCGAGGGCCGCGGCCGGGATGCCCGGAATCGAATAGGCGGCGCAGGCACGCCAGTCGACCTCGCGCCACCAGGCCAGGATCCGCGACAGGTTGGCCATCACGGCGGCGACCGCCATGATCGGCACGGCTTCCTTCGGCCCGTATTGATAGACCAGCACCGGCATCAGCATGATCGACGAGCCAGTGCCGACAATGCCCGAGATGGTGCCGGCAACCAGCCCGACGGCGAGGACGAAGAGAAAGCTCAAGGAACGGTCTCCGTGAAAAGACGGGGCGTTAAAACCGTCAATGCGAGGAGCGAAGCGACGAAGCAATCCAGCTCTCCGTGCAGCGCCTGAATGGCTTCGCTACGCTCGCAATGACGAAGAGTAGATGCGATACCACAGCGCCGTCCACGCGGGGTCGTTGCTGGCACTTGCTCACAATCACCATAACGAGAAGTGGTGTCGCGATGGAGCCGTCGGGCTGATCGCCTTATGGATTTTCGGCAAAGACTGATTTACTGAAGCGATTCAATCCGATTCCACCGGTCCAGTCTCGTTTCGAAAAATATTTCGATTCCGTTTCGACCCAAATCACCTCTACATCCTCCGCTGTCCCCGCCCACACAAAAGGGGCGTTTCGCGATCGTCACGAACGTAGGGCAGGGGATGCGATGGACGCAGATGCGCTTTTGACGAACGGCGCTGACGCGGACGGCGAAGTCGTATGGTCCTGACGCCTCGACGCTGGCGTCAAGTTCTTGAGAAGCAAGCTTCTTGGGGGCGACGGTGACAACAAAGCCCGATCACCGGGGAGATTACGAAGGAAACCGTTAAAACCATTCGCGTGCGGGAATGCCGGGTGATCCCGGTGCGCTCGTGGTGACTAACGCGCGTGCTTTCTACACACCACGCGCGGCTGCGGGTGCAACGGGCACCCGGCATTCCCCGCTCCCCTTTGGGGTAGCGCCCGCTCCCCTTTGGGGTAGCGCCACGCCCTCTTTGGGCGAAAGATTCACGCACAACTCGGGCGTCTCGCGCCGCGGGAATGTGGATTTATGTATAGTTGACTTTCGCAGGGACGGCGAAAAGTAAGCGCTCATTGCAAAGTAAGCGGTCATTGCAATGACGCGTAGCAATTGCCCTTACCGCAACGCGATCCAGGCCGGGGCATGGTCGCTGGCGCCTTCTTCGCCGCGTGGCTTGCGGTCGACGCCGGCCTTGATCAGGCGCGCCGCCAGCGCCGGGCTCAGCAGCAGATGATCGAGCCGCAAGCCGGCGTCGCGCGGCCATCGGTTGCGCTTGTAGTCCCAGAACGTGAACATCGGCTTTGACGGATGCAGCTCGCGGATCGCATCGAGCCAGCCTTGCGCGATCAGCGACTTGAACGCCGCGCGACTCTTGGGCTGGATCAATGCATCCTTGTCCCACGATCGGGTCGGATAGATATCGAGTTCGGTGGGCGCGACATTGTAGTCGCCTGCCAGCACGACGGGAATCTCCTGCTTCAGGAATTTCGCGGCGTGCAGCCGCAACCGCTTGAACCATTCGAGCTTGTAGTCGAATTTCGGGCCGGGCTGCGGATTGCCGTTCGGCAAATAGATGCTGGTGACAATGATGCCGTTGACGGCGGCTTCGATATAGCGCGCCTCGCGGTCGTCAGCGTCGCCGGGCAATTCGGTCCTGATCAGCACCGGCTCGGCCTTGCGCGCCAGGATAGCGACGCCGTTCCAGGTCTTTTGGCCGCGCCAGACCGCGCCGTAGCCGGCCTCATGGATGGCGCGAAGCGGAAAGTCGTTATCGGCCGCCTTCAACTCCTGCAGGCAGACCACGTCGGGCTTAGCCTGATGCAGCCATGCGAGCAGGTTCGGCAGGCGCCGGTTGACATTGTTGATGTTGAACGTGGCGACCTTCATGCCCGGATCAAAGCCCTTCCGTTCCGATTGAATCGGAACGGAGGCTCTATCTCTTTATCTTGGCGCGTTTTCTTCACGCGAACCGGTGTCCATTTCGCTCGAAAACGCTTCGGGATATCAGGCCGGTATCGAGGGTGCCGGCTCGGTCGCCGCCGCGCCGCCCTTGTAAACCCGCGCGTAACGCGGCCCGAGGCTGGTCAGAACTTCATATCCGATGGTGCCGAAATGATGCGCCAGATCGTCGACGGTGATGCCCTCGCCAATCAGCGTCACCATGTGGCCGCGCCGCACAGCCTTGTTGTCGAGGTCGGTGAGGTCGATCGCCGTCAGGTCCATCGAAATGCGGCCGACCACCGGGCAGCGCTTGCCCGCGACCACAACTTCGGCGCCGCGCGTGCCATCATTGCTGCTGCCGGCGCGGAAATATCCGTCGGCATAGCCGGCCGCAACAATGGCCAGCCGGGTCGGCCGCCGCGCGGTCCAGCTGCCGCCATAACCGACACTTTCGCCCTTCTCGATATTGCGGATTTGCACGATACGGGCCTTCAGTTCGACAACCGGCTGCATCGGATTGTCGGCTTCCGGCGTCGGGTTGACGCCGTAGAGCGCGGCGCCCGGCCGCACCAGGTCAAACTGGAATGCCGCGCCCAGAAAGATGCCGGAGGAATTCGACAGCGACGCCGGCACGCCGGAAAAGTGACTGGCGATTTCGCGGAAAGTCGCGAGCTGTTTGGCGTTGAGCGGATGATTGAGGCTCTCGGCGCAGGCGAGGTGGCTCATCACCAGCGTGATGCCGTGATCGCCGGCATTGATCCTGGGAACGATGCCTTGCGCCTCGATGAGGGTGAGACCGAGCCGGTTCATGCCGGTGTCGATGTGAATGGCAGTGCCGCCGGCCCAGCCAGAGCGCCGGCAAAACACGTCCCATTCGGCGAGCTCGTTGAGATCGCCGATTACGGGCTTGGCGTCGATCTTGGCGAAGGCGTCGCCGCAATTCTGGAAAAAGCCATCGAGCACATAGATGGCTGCTGCCGGCAGCGCGGCACGGGCGGCGCGCGCTTCATCCAGGGTGGCGACGAAAAACGTCTTGCAACCGGCGCCGTCGAGCGCGCGGGCGACGCGGTCGAAGTCCACAACCATAGGCATCGGCCTTGATCACGGCGGCGCATTCGGCCGGCACCGCAGTCTTCTCAAGCTTGCGCCAGTTGGCGACGATGGCGTCGAGATCGATCGTCAGCACGCCGCTGGCGGTCGCAAGCGACGCCGCCAGATTGGCTTCGGGCGACAACACGCTGCCGGGCGGGGCCAATTTCGGATCGGAAACGATGTTCATGCCGCACTTTACGCGCGGGCCAGCGGCGGTTCAACCGTGCACTCTAATAGGTTCGCTCCGGCAGATGGCCTTCATGCGCCAGATCGCTGAACCGCGTAAACTGGCCCTCGAACGAAAGTTCAACGGTGCCGGTCGGGCCATGGCGCTGCTTGCCGATGATGACTTCGGCCTTGCCGTGCACCAGCGACATGTCGAGCTGCCATTTTTCGTATTCCGGAGTGCCGATGCGCGGCTCCTTGTTGGCGAGGTAATATTCCTCGCGAAACACGAACATCACGACGTCGGCGTCCTGTTCGATCGAGCCGGACTCGCGCAGATCGGACAATTGCGGGCGCTTGTCGTCACGGCTTTCGACCTGGCGCGACAGCTGAGACAGCGCGATCACGGGGACGTTCAGCTCCTTGGCGAGCGCCTTCAGGCTGGTGGTGATTTCCGTCACCTCCTGCACGCGATTGTCGGAACGCTTGCTCGATCCCTGCAACAACTGAATGTAGTCGACCACGATCAGATCGAGGCCCTTCTGCCGCTTCAACCGACGGGCGCGCGCGGTCAGTTGCGAAATCGACAGGCCGCCGGTTTCGTCGACATAGAGCGGCAGCGACTGCAATTCGATCGAGTAGTTGCGGATTTTCTCGAAGTCCGCCTCGGTAATGCCGCCACGGCGGATCGAGCTCGACGCGATACTGGTCTGTTCGGCGAGAATACGGGTGGCAAGCTGTTCGGCGGACATTTCGCAGGAGAAGAAGCCGACGATGCCGCCATTGACCGACTTCATCGTACCGTCGGCCTGGACTTCGGCGCGATGCGCCTTGGCGATATTGTAGGCGATATTGGTCGCAAGCGCGGTTTTGCCCATGCCGGGACGGCCGGCGATGATGACCAGATCGGACGGTTGCAGGCCGCCCATCTTGATGTCGAGATCGCGCAAGCCCGTGGCAATGCCCGACAGCTTGCCGTCGCGCTGAAAGGCTTTCGCCGCCATGTCGACGGCGACAGTGAGGGCCTGGGCGAAGCGCTGGAATCCGCCGTCGTAGCGGCCGGTTTCGGCCAGCTCGTAAAGCCTGCGCTCGGCATCCTCGATCTGGGCCCGCGGCGCGAAATCCACCGGCGCGTCGAACGCGACGTTGACCATGTCGGTGCCGATGCCAATCAGATCTCGACGCTGGGCCAGTTCGTAGATGGTCCGTCCATAATCCTGGGCGTTGATGATGGTGGTCGCTTCGGCGGCGAGGCGAGCCAGGTATTGGCCGACCGTCATGCCGCCGATATCGGTTTCGGCCGGGACGAAGGTCTTCAGTGTGACCGGGGTCGCGACCTTGCCCATCCGTATCAGGCTGCCAGCGGTCTCAAAGATCGTCTGGTGGATCGGCTCGAAGAAGTGCTTGGGCTCCAGAAAGTCCGACACCCGATAGAACGCGTCGTTATTGACAAGAACGGCGCCCAGCAGGCTCTGCTCGGCTTCGATATTGTGCGGTGCGCTCCGAAAGGTCGGGGTTCCCGCATCTGGAGCGAGCTTGAGAACGTTCGAATCAAGTGTAGCCATTTTTCGGATTGGTTCTTTGGATTTTGTCGGATGCGGGGCGCGATAGAGCGCCACTCCTGCGCCGAACGGAAGCACGAACCGACCTTATGCCCGATTCACACAACGCGGTGTGCGAATTCCGGCCGAGCCATGCATTCGGCGGTTGACGAACGGGTGCGGCGGGGCGTCGCACGGACGGAAATTTGGGCGGGGACTGAACCTTATCCCTGTACGGGCATACTCACTCCAGAAGCGACCGAGGTCTCGAACCGCCGCCTGAAGTTCAATCAAATCAGGATCAGGTAGATCAGCGCGATCAGGGCCGCTCCGACGCCGGTGGCGATCAAGGCGTAGTCAGTGCCGAGGTCGCGGCGCGGGTCGAACGATGATGGGTGTGTTTTCTCGGCCATTTCGGTGGTTTACGGCAAGCTGGGCCGGCCTTTTGTGAAGCAGGTCACACCGGGCAGGCTTTCTTTATCGCAGGGTTGCCGGGAACGAGTCGGCGGCTCCGGGGTTAACGGTTGGTTCGGCGCGATGCCGGCTCAGAAGGACGGTCGATGGTTGGACAGCTTCAGGCCTGGCGTTCGGGGAGCGGAGAAAAACTGTGGCTGTCGATGCTGGTCGACGCCATGGAAGAGGTCTCGCGGCCCGAGATTCGAAGCCTGCCTTGCCAGCCGTCCGTGCTGGTCGCAGTCCAAGCTCAGCTGGCGCGGCCGGCGTCGCCTTGCCCGCATGGCGGATCCCGCTTCAGTCTACGCAACTAAGCCGGCCTGCCTCATTCACCCGCAATTTGCAGCCGCGGCTGCCGGCCACGCTCGAACCCGCGCAGCCTTGCTTCCTCATCCGCAATGTAGCCGCGCGTTATCGGCACTACGCCCTGACGCTTGGCGAGTTGGATCTGGAAGTTCATCAGGTGCTGCTTGCGGAACGACATTTCCGAGGCTGCCAGATAAAACTCCCACATCCGCGCAAAGCGCTCGTCATACAGTCGCACCGCTTCCTCGCGCCGCGCCATAAAACGATCGCGCCAAGCCTTGAGCGTTTCAGCGTAGTGCAGCCGCAGGATTTCGATGTCGCACACCAGCAGTCCGGCGCGCTCGATTGCGGGGATCACTTCGGAAAGCGAGGGGATGTAGCCGCCTGGAAAGATATACTTCGCAATCCAGGGATTCGTGACGTCGGGGCCGTGGGAACGACCGATCGAGTGCATCACCATCACACCATCGTCGGTGAGAAGTTCGGCGCAACGCTTAAAATAGGTATCGTAGAAATCGACGCCGACATGCTCGAACATCCCCACCGACACGATGCGGTCGAACGGACCGGGAATATCGCGATAATCTTCAAGCAAGAACTTCGCCGATTGCGTCAGATTCTTTTCGCCGGCGCGGGCGTTTGAAACCTGCAATTGTTCGGTCGATAGCGTGACGCCGGTGACGTCGGCGCCGGTCATTTCGGCCAGATACAGGCCAAGGCCTCCCCAGCCGGAGCCGATGTCGAGCACGCGGGCGCCGCGCTCGATCAACAGTTTCGCTGCCAGATGGCGTTTCTTGGCGAGCTGGGCATCGTCCAGCGTGGTCTCCGGCGTTTCGAAATAAGCGCAACTGTACTGTTTGTCGGCATCGAGGAAGAGCGAATAGAGCCGCCCGTCCAGATCGTAATGACGCGCCACATTGTTCTTCGAACGATCGCGCGGATTGAACTGCTGGGCATGCCTGACCAGATAACGCAGCCACCATTGCGTTTTGGCCCAGCCCGGCAATATCTCGGGCTGATCGAGCAGGATCGAAAGCACATCGGCGATCGAGCCATTCTCGACGACGAAAGCGCCGTCCATGTAGACTTCGCCGAGCGCAAGTTCCGGATCGAGCAGAACCCGGCGTTCGGCGTCGGTGGTCAGGAACCGCACCGCGACGGGTGTACCGGTTCCGTCGCCGCAGCTGAATTTTGCTCCGCTCGCGGTCGTGAACGTCATCGAGCCGCGGCGAATGAACTTCCTTAGGGAATAACGCAACAAACGGTCCATCGAAACCACCAGCTAAGCGATCCCGTATTTGTCCTTATGCTCGACGGAACGGCTCCCCGTTGCCTTAGTGCTGATCATAATAAGATACCGCTGGATCCGCTACTGCGTGGAACACAAAGCGGATATTCCAAAACATGGCGGTCGCCCGATTCCGGCATAAGTGCGCTTCCATTCACAGGATAATCGGCTAAAAGATGAGCGCCGCCGTCAGTGTCGCATTAGGGCGCTGGTGCGGTTTCCATATCCGGAGAACAAGAATGTTGGGCCGACCGCTCAGTTTAGCGACGGTGATGCTTCTGATCGGCTGTTTCGTGGCGATCCAGGCGCGGGCGGAAAATCTCGACGCCGGTAAAAGCCCTTCCCAGATTTTCTCAGGCACCTGCTCGGAATGCCACAAGAGCCCGCGTGGACTCCTGAAAAGCGTTCCCGCGGGATCCCTGCCTGGCTTTCTGCGCCAACATTACACCACCGGCGGCCAGATGGCCTCGGTGCTCAGTGCCTATTTGATCTCCAATGGCGCTGCCGACCGACATCTTTCCGGCGGTCAGCCCAAACCGGGTAAAGATGCTGCCAAGCCTGAGGATGCCAAGCCCGCCGATCAGGTCGATCGCCAGGGGCGCAGACTGCGCCCTGCCGAGCCGCCGCAAGAGGCCGCCAAGCCCGGGGCTGAGCCGCGACGCACCGCGAATCCGGATGCCACTCGACTTTCGCCGCAAGCCGAACGCACCGGCCGCAGGCGTCTGGCGCGGCCCGGAGAGGCGCCGGACGCAGCCAAGCCGGCCGATGCCCAGGCCCCGGCTCCGGCAGCGATCGAGCCCGGCCCGAACGGTCGTAAATCGGTTGCCGGGCGGAGGCGCGGCAGGCCGGCTAGTGAGGAATTGCCGAAAACAGACGCCGCTAAGACGGATGGTGCCAACCCCGACGCAGCCAAGACAGACACTGCCAAGACCGACGCTGCCAAGATCGACGCTGCCAAAACCGATGGCGCCAAGGAGGAGCCTTCCAAGGCTGAGCCGGCCAGGGACGACAAGCCCTCGGGCGAAACAGCCAAGGGCCAGGACAATAAGCGTGAGGACAGCAAGCCCGAGGCTACCAAGCCCGAGGGCGTCAAACCGCCGGCCGAGGCCAAGGCTGAGGCGGCCAAGACCGATGCACCGAAGCCAACGGGTGGCGGCGAACCTCCGGTGTTGCGGTCCGATCCGGTTCCCCCGGTCACACCTGCGCCGCCCAGCCCTCAGAGCGCACCCACTGCGGCTGCCAACGTAGCTCCAGAACGGGCCCCAGCACCGCCGGTGCCCGCCGCGGTGCCGTCTACGCTGCCCCCTGGAGTGACGGCTTCGGCGCCACCGGAGGGGCCGCCTGCTCGCACCGGACCACCGGAACCGCCGATCTCCCAATAGCTCGCCGCGAGGGCGAAAATTGGCGCATTGCGCTGCTCGCAGAAAGCCTGTCGGCTAAGATAAGATCTCAAGCCCGGCCTGATCGGGCCGGGCTTGAGCAGGTTCGGACCTGAAGAAGCGTTACTTCTCCGAAGCGGCGTCTTGCTGCGGCTCGACCTCGTCGTGGCGCGCTTCCGGATCGAAGAACTCGCCGGCAGCGGCGAGTGCTTCGGCAGCAGCGTCCTGATCTTCCTGACGGGTGGAGATGTCCTCGCCGCGATTGATGCGTTCGGCCTCATCGGCGCTTCGCGCGACGGTCACGGTGACCCCGACTTCGACTTCCGGATGCACGGCGATGCCGATCTTGTGCTTGCCGATGGTCTTGATCGGCGCGTCCAGCATGATCTGGCTGCGGCTAATGGAGACCCCGTCGTTCTCAAACGACGCGATGATGTCGCGAACCGACACTGATCCAAACAACTGGCCGGTTTCGGACGCCTGCCGCAGCACGACGACGTTGCGGCCGTCGATCTTTTCCGCGACCTTGGTTGCCTCGCTTTTGGCCTGCAGATTGCGGGCTTCGAGTTCGGCCTTCATGCCATCGAACTTCGCCCGATTGTCTGACGTGGCGCGTAGCGCCTTGCCGCGCTTCAACAGAAAATTGCGGGCAAATCCGTCCTTGACGCGGACGACCTCACCCATCTGGCCAAGCTTGGCGACGCGTTCCAGCAAAATGACTTCCATATCGGTTCTCCTTTGGGGTTATGCGGATTGTGGGATCTGATTGAAGCGTGGAATTCAGGAGGCGGGGATCGGTGGGGGCCTGCTCTGCTGGTAGCGCTGACGAAACCCGAAAATGGCGTCGGCGACGCCGAGGGCAGCGACGGCAAGAACGGGCCAACTGAAAACGATGACGACGGTATAGGCGCAGCTGAGCCAGAGCGCGCGGTTCTTCAACGCCAGCGTCAACGTATGCAGGACCGCAAAGCCGGTGAGCGCGTACGCCATGATCAGGACCGTGGTGACGATCAGCGCCAGGATCGCTGGCAGCCCGCCGATAAAGCAGAGCGCAATAGCAGCAAACAACAATGCGAGCGTCATCGGCGGTAGCGCCGCGCTTTTCAGATCGGGCCAGGGCCGGTGTAGCCGTCCCGAGGTCGCGGTAATTTTTGCGGCCAGCCACAGATTGAGCGTCAAAGCCAACATGGCGACGATCGCGGCCGCGGCCGGCGCGACGGTCACCAGAGCATTGATCAATGGCTCGATCTCGGCGGTCGAAGCTGGGTCGCCGGAGCCGATCATCGCCAGCAGGCCCCGCCGCAACGTCCCGGTGATGGCGTCGGCGTCGGCGCCAAGCGTGAGCAGGGCCGCCATCGTCGTCAACGTGGCAAAGCCGGCGACCCAAAGCAGGACCCGGCCGATGGGATACCATTCCAGTTCGGGCGCAACGGGCGAAGCGCCATTGCCCGACGAGATGCCGTTAGCCATAGGCCGCCCAAGCAGAGCGAGATGTCCGAGCCACCAGGCTGGGAGCGCGACCGTGACGACGAAGGCGATGCAATAGGGAAAGCCGAATACTGCGCCGAGGCCGATTGCCGCGGCGATGCCGCCAATGGTGGCGCTAAGCGGTCCCCATCCCAGCGCCGCCATTATCAGTGGCAGCGGCGCCAGATAGAACAGCAACAACGAGATCAGCGCGCCCGAGACGATCGAGGCGAACATCAGCGCCGACGCGCAGCCGGCGGCCATGGCTATGAGAACGATCGTGATCATCAGCTGTCCCGCTCCTTTCGAGCGGTTAGAGGTTCAGTGAACCCCAACCATCGGCAACCGGACGATCGGAAGCCTTATGAAGACTTTCACCCCGCGGCAGCAATGCTGCGGGGTGAAAATTTTACTTACCGAATGACGTAAGGCAGCAGACCGAGGAAACGCGAGCGCTTGATGGCGCGCGCGAGTTCGCGCTGCTTCTTGGCGGAGACGGCGGTGATCCGGCTCGGCACGATCTTGCCGCGCTCGGATACGTAACGCATCAACAGCTTCGAATCTTTGTAGTCGATCTTCGGCGCGTTCGGACCCGTAAAAGGGCAGGTCTTGCGACGGCGGAAAAACGGACGGCGTGCACCAGCTTCAGCCATAATTCCTACTCCTCGGTCGCTGCTTCGGCGTCATCGCGCGGTCGGCGCGGGCCGCGGTCGCCGCGATAACCACCACCGTCACGATCGCCCCGGAAACCGCCATCGCGGTCGCCACGGAAACCGCCGCCACGATCATCGCGATCACGGTCGCGATCAGCCTTACGCATCATCGCCGAGGGGCCTTCCTCGTGCTCATCGACGCGAACGCTCAAATAACGAATCACGTCTTCGCTGATCCGCTCCTGCCGTTCGATCTCCGCCACCGCCGCTGACGGGGCGTCGATGTTCAGCAACACGAAATGGGCTTTTCGATTCTTGTTCATCCGATAGGTGAGGGAGCGTACGCCCCAGTTTTCCATCTTCACGACCTTGCCGCCGAGCTGTTCGACGATGCCGGTCATCTGAGTGGTCAATTCCTCAACCTGCTGGGTGCTCGCATCCTGACGCGCGAGAAAAACATGCTCATAAAGAGGCATGGGTGTCCTTTCCAAGGTTAGCGCGGTTTCCCGGCGGCAAGCCCTTCGAACCCTTCGGAAAGGACTCGATATGCTCAGAAGGCGGAAGCACGGGACGACGGACCGACTGGCCCTGCCACATCAACATCGCCGATAAGGTGAAATTGCTGAGACCGTCCGTTCAGCTCCCGGCCGGGATCCACGGATGGCGCGGTTTATACGGATTTTGAGCGCGATGGCAAGGGAAAGTGACCCTCCCGGCGCATGAGCCTGACGACCTGGAACCGGCGGCGGCTTGACACAACCCGCCCCTGCGGTGTCTTTCGGCTCAACTTTGGGGATTTTCCAGCATTCAGGGGCGCCGATGACGGCAGCATTCACGTTTCCGGGGCAGGGTTCCCAGGCGGTCGGTATGGGCAAGGCATTGGCGGAGGCTTTTCCGGCGGCCCGCGCGGTATTCGAGGAGGTCGATGCCGCGCTCGGGGAAAGGCTGACGGCCATCATCTGGGATGGCCCCGCCGATACCCTCCAGCTCACCGAAAATGCCCAGCCCGCATTGATGGCGGTCTCGCTCGCGACCTTGCGTGTGCTGGAAACCGAGGCTGGCTTTTCGGTCGGACGCGACGCCGCGTTCGTCGCTGGACATTCGCTCGGCGAATACTCCGCCCTGGCTGCTGCCGGCAGCCTCAGCATCTCTGATACCGCGCGTCTGTTGCGTACCCGCGGCGTCGCCATGCAGAAGGCGGTGCCGGTGGGAGTAGGGGCCATGGCGGCCTTGCTGGGTCTCGATTACGAGGCCGCGGTGGCCGTCGCCAACGAGGCTGCGCAAGGTCAGGTCTGCGAGGCCGCCAATGACAATGGCGGCGGACAGGTCGTGGTCTCGGGCGACAAGGCCGCGGTCGAGCGGGCGCTCGAAATTGCCAAGGCCAGGGGCGCCAAGCGTGCGATGCTGCTGCCGGTGTCCGCGCCGTTTCATTGCCGGCTGATGCAGCCCGCGGCCGACGCGATGGCCAACGCGCTTGCCGATGTCACCATCGAGCGACCGGTTTCGCCTTTGGTGTCGAATGTGCTGGCCGCACCGATTTCTGAACCGGACGAGATACGCCGGCGCCTGATCGAGCAAGTCACGGGAACCGTGCGTTGGCGCGAGTCGGTCGCCTATATGGC
The DNA here is from genome assembly GCA_963725555.1 of uncultured Pseudomonadota bacterium. GTDB lineage: Bacteria > Pseudomonadota > Alphaproteobacteria > Rhizobiales > Xanthobacteraceae > Bradyrhizobium. The sequence continues at coordinate 240,532 of CAVRYV010000021.1, forward strand.
GGGCCACGGCGTCACGCGGTTTTTCGAAATTGGCGCGGGCAAGGTTCTAAGCGGGCTGGTCAAGCGGATCGCCGACGGTGCCGTCGGTGTTTCGGTCGGCGGACCGCACGACATTGATGCGGCAAGAAATACGCTGGCAGGGCTCAAAGGAGCCTGAATTCAGGGCAGGCGCGGGACATCGGCATTGCCGCCGGTGAGCAACGCCAGGTCGCTTTCATCCTTGAGATCGACTCCGGTCAGTCCGCGCCGGATCGCTTCGCGCACGAGCCAAGCCAGCTTCAGCGCCGCGGCCGCATAGCCCAATCCTTCGGGGCGGACATTGGAAATGCAATTGCGTTCGGCGTCGCTGCGGCCCTTGAACGGCGCATGAGTGATGTAGATGCCGAGGCTGTCGGGCGAACTCAACCCCGGACGCTCGCCGATCAGCATGATCGAGAGTTTCGCCCGCAAGGCGTCGGCGACCTCGTCGGCCAGCGCGACCCGCGCCTGCGTCGCGATGACCACAGGAACCTGCTCCAATTCATCGGCGAGTAGCGGCCTCAGCGCGGCAAGCAATGGCGCGGCGTGACGCTCGACAGCAAGCGAGGACAGCCCGTCGCCGATCACGATGCAGATGTTCCCCGACACGGTATTCATCGCGCGCAGTTTCGCCGAACTCGTCCGGGTCAAGAACGCGCCCGAGATCGGGGCGACGCAAATAGGTGACGCGATCCGGCGCCCGGCTGCGCACCTGCGCAGTGCTCCAGCCTTGCGCAAGCAACGCGGCCTGAAGCGCAGGTACATCGAGCGCCGCGTGAACGGCATCCCGCGCCATCGCATGTGCCCAGCCGAAACGCAGAACCTCCTCGGTGGGCATGCCCGCGCCGACGCGGCCGAGTGCAAGGCGCGCCGGCGTGACGCTGCGCCATTCGCCCCAGGGACTCGGGGTGACCGGATCCTTCGTCATGCGACCAGTGATTTGAGATTGCCCATGCCGCCGAGCAACGCGTTCGGCGAGGGCGGCTGCAGCCGCCCGTCGGTATCGGTAATCCGCATGCGTTGCAACCACGCCTCGAATTCCGGCGCGCGTTTCAGGCCCATGGTTTCGCGAAGGAACAACGCATCGTGGAACGAGGTACTTTGATAGTTAAGCATCACGTCGTCGGCACCCGGAACGCCCATGATGAAGCTGATCCCCGCAGCGCCGAGCAGCACCAGCAGTGTATCCATGTCATCCTGGTCGGCTTCGGCATGGTTGGTGTAGCAGACATCGCAGCCCAGTGGCAGGCCAAGCAGCTTGCCGCAGAAATGGTCTTCAAGACCGGCGCGGATGATCTGCTTGCCGTCGTAGAGATATTCGGGGCCGATAAAGCCGACCACGGTGTTGATCAGCAGCGGCTTGTAACGCCGCGCCAGTGCGTAGGCGCGCGCCTCGCAGGTCTGCTGATCGACACCGAAATTGGCGTCGGCGGACAACGCACTGCCTTGTCCGGTTTCGAAATACATCACGTCATCGCCGATCGTGCCGCGCTTGAGTGACAGGGCGGCGTCCTGGGCCTCATCGAGAATTTCAGGGGTCACGCCGAATGAGCGATTGGTCTTCTCGGTACCGCCGATCGATTGGAACACGAGGTCGACCGGCGCGCCTGCCTCGATAAGCTTGACGGTGTTGGTGACATGGGTGAGGACGCAGCTCTGCGTTGGAATTCCAAAACGCTGGATCACCTCATCGAGCATGCGTACCAGGTCGCCCAGCACCTGCATACTGTCAGATGCGGGATTGAGGCCGATCACGGCATCGCCTGAACCCATCAGCAGTCCATCGAGCGTCGAGGCGGCGACGCCGCGGAGGTCATCGGTGGGGTGGTTGGGCTGGAGGCGCACCGACAGATGCCCTTCAAGCCCGATGGTATCGCGGAAACGACTGATCACACGGCATTTCCGCGCCACCGCGATCAGGTCCTGATTGCGCATCAGTTTGGAACCGGCGGCGACCATTTCCGGCATCAGGCCCGGCGCGAGTGCAGCGAGTGCTTCTGGTGTTGCCTGTTCAGACAACAGCCAGTCGCGGAAGCCGCCCACGGTGAGGTGCGATACCGGTGTGAAAGCCGTCGCATCGTGGCTGTCGATGATAAGGCGCGTGATGTTGTCGTCTTCGTAGGGGATCAGTGCTTCGGTCAGGAATTGCTTGAGCGGCGTTTCGGCCAGCACGTGACGCGCCGCCATGCGCTCCTGAGCGGTGGCGGCGCCGATGCCTGCGAGATAATCGCCTGAACGCGCGGGGCTGGCATAAGCCATCACCTGCTTCAGATCGTCGAAGGCGAATAGTTGCCGGTCAATTGCGGTACGGTAGCGCATCGGACCTTTAGCCTAAACAATAACGGACAGCATTTCATCTGGCGCTGCGTTGCCGCGCTGCTCCGCTGTCAACCTGAAATGCCCGTAGGCGAGGGCTATCAGGGCGAGGAACAGCAGCGTCAGTACACCATTGAACCATACCATCGCGAACAGGCAAACCAGACCCAGTCCAAACGCAATAGCCGGGAACGCCGGATTGAAGGGCGCGCGATAGGCCCGGACCATGTCGGGTTCGGTGCGGCGAAGCGTGAACAGGGCGGCCATGGAAAAGATACATCACGATAGCGCCGAAAACCGATAGGGTGACGATATTCGCTGTGAGTGTCTGGCCGCCGAACTGCACCCATTCGTCGCTAAAAATAGCAACGATGCCGATTACGCCGCCGGCGAGCAGCGCACGGTAACGCAATGCTTCAAGCAAGAGGAGTGCCATAGATCTATTGCAACGATAGGTTGGTCCGCACAATCCGGGGTTTTGCCGGCTGAACCGATAAGCAAGTCATTGACGAAATGTGCTTTATTGCGGCAAACGTAGCTTCATGAGGCCGCGACGGAAATAGCTCTGGGGGATAACGATGTTCGATCTGACTGGCAGGACCGCGCTCGTCACCGGCGCGACCGGCGGTATCGGTGGCGCGATCACGCAGGCGTTGCATGCGCAAGGCGCGACGGTAGCGATTTCAGGGACACGACGCGAGGCGCTGGATACGCTCGCCGGGAAACTCGGTGCGAGAGTTCAGGTGCTGCCGTGCAATCTGTCTGACGATGCCGCGGTCGAGGCGCTGGTCCCCGCAGCAGAAAAAGCAATGGGACAACTCGATATTCTCGTCGCTAACGCCGGTATCACGCGGGACAATCTGTTCGTGCAATTGCGCGACGAGGATTGGGACGAAGTCATCAAGATCAATTTGACGGCGACCTTCCGTCTGGCTCGTGCCGCGACCAAACTGATGATGCGCAAGCGCTTCGGCCGCATAATTGCGATCACTTCAGTCGTCGGCGTCACCGGCAATCCGGGCCAGGGCAACTACACCGCTGCAAAGGCAGGATTGATCGGCATGATCAAGACGCTGGGCGCGGAATACGCCAAGCGCAACATCACCGCCAATTGCATCGCCCCGGGATTTATCGCCACGCCGATGACGGACGCGCTCAGCGACAAGCAACGCGAAACGATCCTTTCGAAAGTTCCTGCGGCCCGGCTCGGAACGCCGGAAGATATCGCGGCGGCCGCGGTGTATCTCAGTTCGAATGAAGCGGGGTATGTCACCGGACAGACGATTCACATCAACGGCGGGATGGCCATGTTTTGAGCCGTTTGCCGGTCCCTTCTGGCGAAGCGAAAGGCCCTTTTGGCCGCCGATTGAGGCTTGTAGTCAAGGCTTGGGAAGTATGATAACCGAACCACCAACGGATGGGCAAAGAACGCCATTGCAGGATTTTGAATCCCTGTATATTGGGCGGTGCGGAGCCGACCGTCGTTCGCCGGTCCTTTGTCGGCTATGACGGGGCCAAATCAAGACGATGTGCGACTGCGAAGAGAATTTAACGATCACGATGGCTCGTATCGTCTGGGGTCGGGTCCAATGGAACAAGCGCGAGGTTGAACGATGAGTGAGATTGGCGAGCGAGTAAAGAAGATCGTGGTCGAACACCTTGGTGTCGAGCCCGAAAAGGTAGTCGACAACGCGAGCTTCATTGACGACCTCGGCGCCGACAGCCTTGATACGGTCGAACTGGTGATGGCTTTTGAAGAAGAATTCGGTTGTGAGATTCCAGACGATGCCGCGGAGACGATTTTGACCGTCGGTGACGCTACGAAATTTCTTGAAAAGAACGCGAAAAGCTGACGCCCCCGCGCGGTGCTGAGGAAGCCGGACGGGCCGTGGTCAAGCGGTCCACCGGCTTCTTGTTGTGGGCCGCGGATGCTGGGCTGGAGTGCTGAATATGAGGCGGGTTGTCGTTACGGGCCTCGGCATGGTGTCGCCACTTGGCTGTGGCGTCGAACCGACCTGGAAGCGCATCCTCAACAGCGAGAGCGGCGCCAAAAAAATCAATTCATTTGACGTTTCCGATCTGACCAGCCGTATCGCCTGCGTGATTCCACGAGGCGACGGTAGCGGCGGAACATTCAATCCCGATCAGTGGATGGAGCCGAAGGATCAGCGCAAGGTCGACGACTTCATCATTTTCGCAATGTGTGCGGCGCGCCAGGCGCTCGACGATGCCAATTGGCATCCTTCCACCGAAGAGGACCGCTGCGCCACCGGGACCATGATCGGCTCGGGCATTGGGGGCCTTTCCGGCATTGCCGATACGGCGTTGCTTCTCAAGGAGCGCGGACCGCGCAAAGTCTCGCCCTTTTTCATTCCTGGCCGTCTGATCAATCTGGCTTCAGGCTACGTATCCATCGAGCACGGCCTCAAGGGTCCCAACCATGCGGTCGTGACCGCTTGTTCGACCGGCGCACATGCGATCGGCGATGCAAGCCGGCTGATTGCGCTTGGCGACGCGGATGTGATGGTGGCGGGAGGAACGGAGTCCCCGATTTGCCGGCTTTCAATGGCCGGATTTTGCGCGTCTCGCGCGCTATCGACGGGTTTCAACGATACGCCGCAAAAAGCGTCACGGCCCTATGATAAGGATCGGGACGGTTTTGTGATGGGTGAAGGCGCGGGCATCGTGGTTCTCGAGGAATACGAGCATGCGAAAAAGCGCGGCGCGAACATCTATGCGGAAGTGACGGGTTACGGATTGTCCGGTGACGCCTATCACATCACATCGCCGTCGCCGGATGGCGATGGGGCATTCCGCAGCATGAGCGCTGCGATGAAACGCGCCGGAATCAGCTCTTCGGATATCGACTATATCAACGCTCACGGAACGTCGACGCAGGTCGGTGACGAAATCGAGCTCGGTGCGGTTGAGCGGCTGCTTGGGAAACGCGGCTTCCAAGGTGTCGATGTCGTCAACCAAATCGTCTACCGGGCATCTGCTGGGCGCTGCTGGGGCGATCGAGACGATTTTCAGCATCCTTGCGATTCGCGACAATATCGCCCCGCCGACCATCAATCTCGACAACCCGTCGGTGGAAACGGCGATTGATCTCGTGCCGCTAACGGCCCGCAAGCGCGAGATCAATGTCGCGCTATCGAATTCCTTTGGTTTCGGGGGTACCAACGCATCCGTGATCGTGCAGCGCGTGGCTAACTAACGCGTCGCAGCAAGTGTCCACCGTTTCGCCGCATTCGGTGATAAATCCTAGTTTTGGGCGTAGACTACGGCCGATGCGAAATATTTCGTGAGGCTGCGATTGAACCGACAGGATTCAGGTTGCATCGATGAGTGAGAGGCCGCCCATTTCACCCCGGAGCCCGCGCGCCGCGTTGGAGCCTGAGCAGGTGCCGCCGCCGCCAAAGCGGTCCGAGCGCGCCCGAAATCCGTTCATCGTGGCCGGCAATGCCATCATTACCATTATGCTGGTCCTGATGATCGGCGTCGGCGGAGGGTATATCTACGGCAGGCAGAAGATTGAGGCTCCTGGCCCATTGCAAGAGGACAAGGTCGTCAATATTCCGGCGCGCGCGGGAATGACCGACATCGCCGATATTCTGCAGCGAGAAGGGGTGATCGATAATAATCGCTGGGCGTTCATCGGCAGCGTGTTTGCGCTGAAGGCGCGCTCGGAGCTCAAGCCCGGCGAGTACTCGTTTCAGAAGAACGCCAGCCTGCGCGATGTCATCGGCACTATGGTCGAGGGCAAGGTCGTGCAGCATGCCGTCACGATTCCCGAAGGTTTGACATCCGAACAGATCGTGGCCCGGCTTTCCGATAACGATATTTTTGCGGGCACCGTTCGCGAAGTCCCTCGCGAAGGCACGTTGCTGCCGGAAACCTACAAGTTTCCGCGCGGTACCACGCGCGACCAGGTGATTCAGCGCATGCAGCAGACGCAGAAGCGGGTGCTTGCGGAGATCTGGGAACGGCGTAATCCGGACGTCCCGGTAAAAACCCCTGAGCAGCTGGTGACGCTGGCTTCGATTGTCGAAAAGGAAACCGGCAAGCCGGACGAGCGCAGCCGCGTCGCTGCGGTGTTCGTCAATCGGCTGCGGCAAAAAATAAAACTGCAATCCGATCCCACCATCATCTACGGCCTGGTCGGCGGCAAGGGAACGCTGGGACGGCCCATCAAGCGCAGCGAAATTCAGCAGCCGTCGCCTTACAACACCTATGTGGTCGAAGGCCTTCCGCCCGGGCCGATCGCCAATCCGGGACGCGCCTCGCTGGAAGCCGCGGCCAATCCGGCGCGCACTCGCGATCTGTTCTTTGTCGCAGACGGCACCGGCGGCCATTCCTTTACCGAAACATACGACCAGCATCAGAAAAACGTCGCCAAGTTGCGCGCGATGGAAAAGCAGATTCAGAACGACACGGTCGAACCGGCTGACGATCCCGCGCCGGCGGCGCCAAGCCCGCCAGCCGACGCCGGTCCGACAGCCACGACTACGCCTCCCGTGAAGCCGGCGGCGGCGCCGAAGAAGCCGGCCCGTCCGGCGCGGCAGGGCGCGGCGCAATCGACCGCATCGCCACCGGTGGTTCAGCAATAGCGCGGGGCCGGGCAGTCAGCCGCAGCCGAATTCCACTTTGACCGAAAACGTTTTAAGGTTGCATCTTCTGTCTGCGAATCTCAGGCCCTTACCGTCAGGAGAATAGACCCGATGGCGCTGTCGAGCATGACCGGCTTTGCCCGAAGCCACGGCGCCAGCGGACCGTACGCGTTCGAGTGGGAATTGAAATCGGTCAACGCCAAGGGCTTTGATCTGCGGATGCGGCTGCCGCCCGGATGGGACGAGCTTGAAGCATCAGCCAAAAAGCGCGCCGGCGAGTTGCTTTCCAGAGGCACGGTCTACGCCAATCTGAACGTCAAGCGGGCCAACGCGGTCTCGACCATCCGCATCAACGAAGAGGTGCTGGGGTCGATTGTCAAGGTTGCTGGCGTCCTCGCCAGCAAGATCGATGCGGTGGCGCCGAGCATCGATGGACTGCTTGCGATCAAGGGCGTCATCGAGGTCGTGGAGCCGGAAAGCACTGAGGCGGAAGACAAGGCTGCGAGGGCCGCCGCCGCGGAGGCCTTCGAGCAGGCGCTTGCTGACCTGGTCAAGATGCGTCAGCGCGAGGGCGTGACGCTGGGGCAGATCCTCTCGCAACGAATGGATGAGATCGAAAGTCTGGCGAAGAGAGCGGAGGCTGCGCCCGGTCGTAAGCCCGAAGCGATCAAGGCGCGGCTTGCCGAGCAGATTGCGACGTTGCTCGAAGCTTCCGATCGCTTCGATTCGGATCGGCTCAATCAGGAAGCGATCATGATCGCCGCAAAGGCCGATATTCGCGAAGAACTCGATCGTATCGCGTCGCATATTTCGCAGGCCCGCGAGATGATCGGCAAGGGCGGACCGGTTGGACGGCGGCTGGATTTCCTGGCGCAGGAATTCAACCGCGAGGTCAATACCTGCTGCTCCAAGTCGAACGACCTCGAACTGACCAATACCGGCCTCGAAATGAAGAACGTGGTCGAGCAATTCCGCGAGCAAGTTCAAAATCTGGAGTGACGCATGACGGCTGGCGGCCACGGCTTCGACGGGGTTGAGCGGCGCGGACTGATGTTCGTGCTGTCATCGCCGTCAGGCGCCGGCAAGACCACGCTGTCGCGCCTCCTGATCGAACGAACGCCCGGCCTGAAGATGTCGGTATCCGCGACCACGCGGCCGATGCGGCCCGGCGAAGTCGATGGCCGCGACTATTTTTTTGTCGACAAGTCCCGGTTCGAGTCGATGGCGAATCGGAACGAGCTGCTCGAATGGGCCACCGTTTTCGATAATCGCTATGGCACGCCGCGCGAGCCGGTGGAGGAAGCCTTGGCGGCGGGACAAGACGTGCTGTTCGACATCGACTGGCAGGGAACCCAGCAACTGCGAGAAAAAGCGCGGGCGGACGTCGTCAGCGTATTTATTCTGCCGCCGTCGGCGACCGATCTTGAGAAACGGCTTCATACCCGGGCGCAGGATTCCGACGAAGTGATCCGGGGACGGATGAGCCGCGCCACTCACGAATTGAGCCACTGGGCCGAATACGATTACATCATCATCAATCACGATATCGATGCGGCGTTCGCCGAGGTGCAATCGATCCTCATGGCCGAGCGACTGAAGCGCGAACGTCGCTCAGGCCTGACGACATTTGTGCGTCAATTGCAGCGGCAATTGGAAAAGTAACAAGGCGATCAGGTGGTCGCGCTCCTGGCCAGCCGCGCCAGCATTTCCTCAATCCTGCCATTGGAATCATCGGCCGTGCGCAATTCCCAAGGGAAGTCGTCTCGCCCGATGCGCGCGCTCGGGTCAATCGGGAGCGACGGGCGGTCGATATTGCTCGAATCCCAGATCGCCCGGCGATCAACTGGAATTTTGCGCCATCGCGCGTTTCCGAACCTGAAAACGGCGCTTCCGATCAGGCCTGCCAGCGCTGATGCTCCAACGATGACCAGCAACAGCGTCTGAATCGAGCCGGACTGTTTTTCGGCCGATAAGTCCGCGGCGGCGAGGGGTGCCACGGCAGCCTCGTCCGACGGCGTCGCCGCCGCCGAAACTGGCGGCGCGGCAGCATCGGAATTGCCCGCGGCCGGTGCCGGATTGGTCGAAGAGCTTGTGTCCGGCTGATCAAGCCAGCGCGATGCGACGACCGATCGCGATGTCTCGGCCGACGGTGCTGCGACCGTGGTGTCGGCGGATATCGCCGGAGCCGGTCCAACGCTGCGTTTCGGTTGTTCGATGGTCGCCTGCGCGGGCAGTTCGGCGTGGGCATCCGCGGTTGAACGCGGCATCGCTACTTTTGACGCCATCGGCTGCACGGATCCTGAAGAACCGGGCGAGGCGGCTTGCGAAAGCTTTTCGTGCTCGTCTTTGAGATACCAGCAGTGACGTTTGGTGGCATGATCGATGCGGTAGTGCCAATGGCTGCCCTGGGTGGCCTGATCCTTCGGGCCGGACAGGCAGTCGTCCGTCGCGGCGGCGGCGCCATGGGATGTCGACGCGATCGGGATGCCCGCGAGAACGCCGGCAAAGACTGCTGATACGAATTTTGCGGCTGGGCTTGGCATGTGCGGCTCCGGAGATGATACGAGGCACTTCACCTCCTAATTCTCCGCAAGACTTGGGTCGCAATGAGCCGTAATTCCGGACGCGATGAGGCTTAATTCGGGCTCGCCTCCGCGACCGCCAAGCGTGGCGGCCACCGGCAAAGCCCCAAATTCCCCGCCCTAATTTTTCAGTACGATGCGCCCGACCACCTTGCCGGCCCGCAATTCATCGATCCATTTCTGAACGTCGCCCATTGGCTCCTCTTTCATCGGCGTCGGCTTGATCTTGCCGGCCCGCGCCAGCGCCATCAGCTCCTGCGCTTCGGCCAGCGTTCCGACCATGAAGCCTTCGATCGTCATGCGCTTGTAGATCCATTGCACCATCGGCAGGCTGAAATTGCCGCCCATCAGTCCGGAGACCACGATCTTGCCGCCACGCGCGACGGCGGAGACCGCAAAGCCCATCGACTTTTCATTGCCGGCAAAATCGACGACGCCGTCGAAACCGCCCTCGGTTTCGCGGAGGATGCGTTTGACGACATCGGGTTCGGACGGGATCGTAGGCGAAGTCGGCGCCGTTTTTAAGCGCAGCTTCGCGTGCCGCGGAGCTCAAATCCGCCACTGAAATCTTCTGCTTGAACATGGCTTGTGCGAACGCCAGCCCCATCATCCCGACGCCGCCAAGTCCGATCAGCAGCAGATTGCGCTGCCGGGGTCGGTCGACGAGGCGCTTTAGGGCGCCATAGGCGGTTATCCCGGAGCACATCAAGGTCGCGGCCTGATTGACCGGCAGAGGATCGTAATCCAGCAGGTATTTTGCGTCCGGCACCAGGACGTGGCTGGCGAAACCGCCATCGATGGAGACGCCAAGAAAGCGCTGTTTGATGCAAAGGTTCTCGTCGCCGTTGAGACAGTCGCGGCATTGGCCGCAGCCGATCCAGGGGAACACCGCCTTCTTGGTGCCGAGAAGATCCTTCGAAACATCCGGACCGACTTCCTCGACGATGCCCGCGATCTCGTGTCCCAGCGTAAACGGCAGCGTCATGCCACGCGTGGTGTCGAGCTTCTTGCCGCCGCCGAGGTCGGCATAGCCGTCCTGGATATGCAGGTCGGAATGGCATAGCCCGCAACGCTCGATACGGACGAGCACTTCCTTGCCTTGCGGTTTCGGCGTCTCGACGATGGTTTCACACAAGGGCGCATCGAACTTGGTCAGGGATTGGCGACGCATCAGCGCCATGGGGTTTTCTCCTTAAGGGACGTTCGATTTTCCGTTTCGTATATTGGTCAATTCGCGGGCCATGGCAACAAAGCCACTGACCGGAACGGTTTCGGCGCGCCGCGTCAAATCGACATCGGCGGCCTGGGCCAACCGTGCCGGATCGACCGCCAGCGATTTCAGGCTTTGCCGCAGCATTTTCCGCCGCTGGCCGAACGCCGCCGCCGCTACCATTTCCAATGCCTTGCGGTTGCATGCCTCCGGCGCGAAGCGGGGCACCAATCGCACGACGGACGAGGTGACCTTGGGTTGTGGCACGAATGCTGCGGGTGAAATGTCGAACAGGATTTTTGGCTCGGTGCGCCAGTTCGCGAGCACGCCCAGCCGTCCGTAGGCTTCATCGTTTTCGCGCGCGACGATCCGCTCCGCCACTTCGCGCTGAAACATCAGTACCATCATGTCATACCATGGCGGCCAGGGTTCGATCGACAACCAGTCGATCAGCAGTGCGGTCGCGATATTGTAGGGCAGGTTGGCGACGATTTTAGCGGTGCTGCCGCCAAGCAGCGGCCGTGGGTCGAAATGCTGCGCGTCGGCGCAGATGATCTCCAGCCGTCCCGGATAGCGTTTTGAAATATCTTCGAGCGGCGCCAGCGCACGCTGGTCGCGCTCCACGGCAATGACGCGCCGGGCGCCCAATGCCAAAAGGGCGCGCGTCAACCCGCCGGGACCCGGACCGATCTCGATGATCGTCGCATCTTCGAGCGGGCCCGCAGCGCGCGCGATCCGCGCGGTGAGGTTGAGGTCAAGCAAGAAATTCTGCCCCAGCGATTTGCGCGCCGACAAAGCGTGCTGGCGAATAACTTCGCGAAGCGGTGGCAGGTCATCGATCGCGCTCATGCCGGACGTGCGGCCGCCAAACGGGCGGCGAGCCGCAACGCTGCGATCAAGCTCGACGGATTGGCCCGGCCGGTGCCGGCAATATCGAAGGCCGTACCGTGATCAGGCGATGTGCGAATGAACGGCAATCCCAATGTAACGTTGACCGCGTCGTCGAAGGCCAGCGTCTTGACCGGAATCAGCGCCTGATCGTGGTACATGCAGATCGCGCAGTCATAGGTTTTGCGCGCAGCATCGTGGAACATGGTATCCGCCGGCAGCGGGCCCGTGATCTGGATGCCGTCGGCGCGCAGGATCTCGACGGCAGGCGCCACGATGCTCTGGTCCTCAGCGCCGAGCGAACCATCTTCACCGGCGTGGGGATTGAGGCCGGATACCGCGAGGCGCGGATTGGCCAGCCCAAAATGTGATTTCAAGGCGGCGTTCACGATCCTGGTCGTCGTGACGATCAAATCACTCGATAGCTGCGCGATTGCCTCACGCAGCGAAAGGTGGATCGTCACGGGTACGACGGCGAGGATAGGGGACCACAGCATCATCACCGGTTGCGGCGCAGGGCCGCCATTTGCCGCAAGTTCGGCGAGAAACTCGGTATGGCCGGGATACCGGAATCCGGCGCGGTAAAGCACGCTCTTGGCAATCGGATTGGTGACAACCGCGCTGGCCCGCCCGGCGAGGACATCGCCGACCGCCTGGCGAATGGAGGCCACGGCTGCGTCTGCGCTGGTCCCGTCCGGTTGGCCGGGCCGCGCCGTCGCGGCGTGGCCAGTGGCCACCACCGGCAATGCGTCTGCAAACGTATCAAGCGCATCCTCAGCGCGAACGTCAGCAAATCTGACCTTGAGTCCGAGCGCCGTCGCGCGCCTGTCGAGGAATTCGCGATCGCCCAGCAGATAGAATGCCGGGAGCTTCAGCTCCTTCCGACGCAGCCACGCTCCTATGGTGATGTCGGGTCCGATACCCGCCGGCTCACCAAATGTCAGCGCGAGGGGCTTTGCCATGCATCAACGATATTCGATCATCGCGGCTTTGCGGAGGTCCTGCAGGTACGCTTTGGATTTCGTTTCGTATTTCTCGGCAAACATCTTGTCCCGGACTTCCTTTTTTTTCGGCGTGTCGATGGTGGTTGGCGCCCTGCCGCAGAGTGCCACCATCTCGATGCCCTGTTTTGTCACCTCGGGCGCCGTCAAATGGCCGATTGGGGTCTTGTCGAGCACGTCACGAAGCACACTCGGTATATCGGCCGAGGTTTTCGTCACGGCTTCGCGTATCGCGGCATTTTGCATGGACTTGAATAAAGCATTTGCCTCATCGCAAGTCTGCACGCGGGTGCGCAGGGCTTCGGCTTCCTTGCGCCTTGCCTCGATGGTGGCCGGCGGCGATCCTCGCTCGACGACCAAAACGATCGGCTGCATCTTATATTCGAAGCTCTCGGTCTCCGACTTCTCGGCGCCTTCGCTAGTCTTGGCCGCCGCGGCGACTTCTCGCTCGCCGACTTGCAGACTTTCCTTGTAGCGCCCACGGACGAGGCTGGCCCAGACCATCTCGGCCCGCATGCGGTTCTTTAGCGTCTCGGGCCGCACGCCCTGGCCTCCGAGAGTTTTGGTGAGCTGGTCGGGTGTTATGTGCATCCTTTCACTCATCTGTGAGTACAAGGTGTCGATATCCGAAGAGCTGGGGTCGATGCTGTATTTCTTGGCTTCCCGGATTTTTATCTTTTCATCGATCAGTTCGTCGATCACCTGCTTTCGGGGCGGCGCCTTGTGAGTCGACAGGAAATCCAGCTTGCTGCGCTGCTCGACATCGTAATTGGTAATGGGTTCGCCGTTGACCATGACCGCGACGGTCTGCGCATGCAACGGCGTTCCAATCCCCATCAAAACCAGCGCCACGGCACAAGCCAGGCGGAGAGGCGAAAGGCTTCGAAAGAATGCGATCATGGTGAACATATTTGCCATTTCAACTGACTCGAGTTGGATCCGCGACGCGCTGGCAATTCATCCGTCGGGAGGGTGACGACCCCGTTCTACTGCGACCCCGTGGTCGTATTAGCAAGGGTTCGCAGGCCGAGCTGTAGCAAAAAAGTATGATTGAGGATCGGCGGCGAGGTTGTCGGTGGCGTAGTGATAGGATGTCACGTAGTTGACCGCAAATATGAAGCAGTCGTCCACATAGCCGGCGCCGACGGCATATTGGTTGATTTCGTTCAACACAAGATCCCAACGGGCAGCTCCCGTCATCACCCAGTTCGCCGCCAGCTTGACCGAACCGGAGGCGAGAACACCTTCGCGGCGCGTCAGATAGCCGATATCGGGCTGGGCGGCATAATCGCCGTACAACAGGCTGACTGAAAAGCGGTCGTAGTTGGCGCGGCCTTCAGCCTCGAAGCGCTCGACACTCCCGGTCAGCTCGTCGAATCGCGCGCGCGTGCTGAAGGTGTAGGTCCTGTTGGGCGAATAATTGATGCTGGCGACATAGTCCGATACCGGCTTGTCCAGGCCGGAATCGAGCGCGGTATTGGTCACGTCGGCCACCGCGAAGGAATTCAGGCCGAACAGCTGATAGGACTGCCCGAACACCGCGGTGACGGAACCGCCGCGGTCGAATTGCGTCGTCGCCTGAACGCCGACATTGGCGCGGCCGCCACCTTCCTCGCGGTCGTAACCTGAGAATTTGTCGACGGCGAACAGATTGCTGGTGTCGAAATTGAAGCTCTGTGCGTCTTCGTTTGGAAGCTTGCCTGCATCGGGTTCGTTGGGACGAATGATGACCTGCGCAATCGGTTCGATGGTCGTGGTGCCCCACGGCTGAACATTGATGAAGGGGTAGCGATATTCGAGGCCGACCGTGGGCATCAGCCGCAGGGCCTGGCTTTCGCCGGTCGGAAGGAAATTCGAAACGCCCGGTTGATTCGCAACCGAGCTGTCGATCGCATCGGCGCGAAGGCTGGCAAATGGCGTCCAGATTTCGCCGGCCGGAATCGGTGAACGACCGACGCCAATCCACTTCTCCCGTCGCCCGCGTATAGGTGCCGGGCATGCCCCGGAGCAGACAGTTCGCGGGCGTTATAGTCCTGGCCGGGTCCGCTGACGTCGGCAGGCACGAGCCGTCGGCGAGGGCCGCTGCGGTGATCGGATCAAAAGCCGCGGTGTCGCGGGTCAGGCTGGTGAAATTCCCCTTATAGCTGAACTCGCCACCCAGCACCGAGTGATTGACCACGTTCGAATAGTCGATCACCGGCGCAACGACCGGCACCTGAGACTGGTTACCCGAAAGACTGAGATAATAGATTGCCCGCGCGTCGAAGTAGCTGCGATCGCCGACGCCCGTCAGATAAAGTTGTGAAATGGCTTCCGTCGGCAGGTTCAGAAATGCGGCGAACGGGTCCTTGTAGAGGGCCAATCGGTAGTCAAATAATACCATATAATCGGAGAGCGCGACGCCCTCCCAGCCCCAGACCCATTTGTCGGTCAGTGCGAACTCGCCCTTGGTTTCGACGCCGCCCCGGAACTGACGGTCTCCGGGCTGACCGGCGAACGCCGCGGGATCCTGCTGGTCGATGCCATAGGCGCGGACTTGGTACGCTCCGTTGAGCAGCCGCTGACGGAATTCGGCCTGGAACAGCACGCCTTGCTCGCTGGTGAAGCGCGGGCTGAAGGTTGCGTCGTAGTCGGGCGCGATGTCCCAGAAGAACGGGACTTCAACGCCGTATCCGTAAGTCGTATTCTCCGTGACGCTTGGCATCAAGAACCCTGTCTTACGCTTCACGGTCGGATCTGGCGCTGAAAAATACGGCAAATATGCCATCGGAACGCCGAAGAATTCCAACTGGGCGTTCTCGAAATACAGCATCTTGTCGCTTTGGTCGTGAATGATCCGCGCGCCCTTGACCTGCCACAATGGCGGCTTCTTCGGATCGTCCTTACAGGGGGCGCAGGCCGTGTAGACACCGTTCTCGAAGACCGTGTAGTTGCCGCTGGAGCGATCGGCGCGGGTCGCGGCCATTCGCGTCGAATCGGCGGTGTCGACGTGCAGCGAGTTGACGAAACCGTCCCGGTAGTCGTCGCTCAAATCCAGAATATTGGCATATGTAATCTTGCCATCCACATCGGTCATGCGGATGTTGCCTTCGGCATGCAGCCGCTTGGTCTTTTGATCGTAGATGACCTTGTCGGCCTCGACGCTGGTCCCGTTGTAAAACATCTGCACGTTGCCGACCGCCGACACCCGTGAGTTGTTGTAATCGTAATCGACCTCGGTGGCCTGAACCAGCATCTGCCCGTCATTGGCCGGACGTTGCGGCTTCGGGGGATGAGGCGGTAGCGGGGTGTAGGTAAAGCTTTGCGCTGAGACTGGCGTTGGCAGTGAGATACCAAGCGCGCCGGCGAGAACGATCCCGACGACGAGGGTAAGGATGGCTCCGCTGGCGGTCAAACGCCTCCGGTAGCGGCGCAGATGTGTGCTCCGCTGGAACGTACACGACCTTCCCTGGCGGGCGGCGACAACGGCCACTACCCGTCCTCCTGGTACAGCAAGGCCAAAAAGCCGGTGAGGCCGCCCACGCAGACAGGCAGCCACGCCGAAGCGATCGGATGCATCAACTCAGCCTTGCTCAAATCCTCAGTTACTTTCGACAGAACGTAGAGCAGAAAGCCTGCACCCACGCCACTCAAAACCATCTTCTGCACGCCGCCGAAGCGGAAGAACCGAAGGCTGACGGCCGCTGCTACCATCACCATTGCAGCCAGCAAAAATGGCTGTGCGAGGAGCTTGTGGTACTGCAACCGATAGCCGGCGGTCGCGAATCCCGAGCTCTCGGAAGATCGGATATAATTCGGGAGTTGCCAAAAAGACACGGTCTCCGGGGTGGAGAAACTATTGCGAACTTGCGCTGGCGTTAGGCTGGTTGGGAGGACGTAACTGTCCTGATCAACCGGTGGTTGATCCAGGGAGTATCTCCGCACCGATTTGAATAGCCAGTGTCCTTCCTCGAGCTTGGCCTCCCGCGCCTCGATTCGCTCCTTGAACTGGTAATCGGTATCGAACCGGAACACGGTGAGCCCGGTCAGTCGAACGCCCTGCTGCTCGCTGCGGGCGGCGTTAATGATGGCCTGGCCATCGCTGTTCACCTGATTGATCCAGAATCCCGCGGCGTCCTGAATGCCGCCGCCGGGAGCCGAGCCGAAAAGCTGCGCCTCCATCCGTTTGGAGGTTTCGCGCAAATTGGCGGATATCGGATTGTACGCGAGTGTTGCCACGATTCCGAGCGCGACCGCGCTTGCCAGCGCCGGCGCGATGAACTGCCAGGCAGAAACCCCGGCGGCGCGCGCGACCACCAGTTCCAGTCGCCGCGAAAGCGCCAGATAGCAGGTCATCGCCCCGATCAGGATGCAAAAAGGCATCATCTTCTCGAGCAATTGCGGAACCCGGAACAGCGACGTCTCCGCGACCATGATGGCGGATGCCGTGGCCAGCCCGGACGTCTTCCTGACCATCTCGATGTAATCGACCAGCACGAGCAGCACGAAGATGCTGGCGAACACACCGAGCGCCGACGTGACAAAACGGCCGGCAAAATAACGCCCAAGCGTGTTCGTCATCATGCCCATGCGAGGGTCACCTGCGCCGAACACCCCAAAACACACGCGTTCATCGCGCCGATCGGCGCGAGCCCCGAAATCGTCCCGCTGCTGTAGCCGACAAACGCGACGATCGTCGAACCCTGACCGATCATCGGGCCAACAAACGCACAGTCTGCGCCCTCCTGGTCACCGCTGTCGGGCTGGCCAGAACCGGCGCAAACGACGCAAGCGTCGTGCGAAAGATATCCTTGTCGATCGACCCCATCGCTACTGCAAGATCCCCCTCCTGCGAACTGCAGCTGCCGCCACGACCGATCCTGAATCAGGATCCCCTTCGGTCGCGCGCCATTGCTCCAGCAAGCCCCACTCTCACACTACCATCCCTTTGATCTGTCAACAAAATGGCTGAGCCATGGCGCCCTCGGAATAAGGTTAATAATTCGTGTAATGTGACCTATCAGCCACGGGGACGCTTGGCAGCGCGGTGGCTGACAGGCCATAGTGCCCTGACCGCGCCCTTAACGGATGCGCATAACAGCCAAAATGAGCATTCGAAGCACCACCCTGCGGGTCGCCATCCCAGCTGCAGCCTTATTTGGAGGATTTACCCATGCCCGACGCCGTCAAGGTCGGCTTCGTTCCGTTTTCCAACGCCCCGCGTGGCATTCTGGTGGTGTTGTGCGACGACACGTTGAAATTTGGCGCCATGACCCGCAAAGCGCTTGGGGCGTTTGCCGATGTCGTCGGGCGCGCCGCGGCAACCAATCAGTTCAAGGGAAAGAGCGGATCCACACTGGACATTTTGGCGCCGGAGGGTCTCAAGGCCTCACGCCTGATCGTGGTCGGGGCCGGCAAGCTGTCGGCCATCAAGGACAATGATTTTCTCAAACTCGGCGGCGCGATAGCCGGCAAACTTCGCGCCGGCAACGACGCGGTGACGATCGTCGCGGAACTGCCGACAGGGGCCTTGAAGCCCGAACAGGCCGCCGCCGTCGCATCCGGTGTCCGACTGCGCGCCTATAAATTCGACCGCTACAAGACCAAAAAGAAGGACGGCGAGGATGCCGCATTGCGCGCCGAGGTTTCACTCGCCGTCGCGGACGTCGCCGCTGCGCGAAAGGCCTTCGCTCCCGATGCGCATATTGTCGATGGGGTCCTGATGGCGCGTGAACTGGTAAATGAGCCTCCGAACGTGCTCTATCCGGTGGAATTTGCGCGTCGCGCCAGCCAACTGCGCAAGCTCGGCGTCGATGTCCAGGTTCTCGACGTCAAGGCCATGACCAAACTCGGCATGGGAGCGCTCCTCGGCGTCTCTCAAGGTTCCACGCAACCGGGCCGCACCGTGATCATGCGCTGGAATGGCGGCAAGCGCGGCGATCAGCCAGTGGCTTTTGTCGGCAAGGGCGTTTGCTTCGATACTGGCGGCATCTCGATCAAGCCCGCAGGCAGCATGGAAGACATGAAGGGCGACATGGGCGGCGCAGCCTGTGTGGTTGGACTGATGCATGCGCTGGCCGCGCGCAAGGCGAAGGTCAATGTGGTAGGCGCCATTGGCCTCGTCGAGAACATGCCCGATGGCAACGCCCAGCGTCCCGGTGATATTGTAACGTCGATGTCCGGCCAGACCATCGAGATTATCAACACCGACGCTGAAGGCCGTTTGGTGCTGGCCGACGTGCTCTGGTATGTGGCGAAGAAATTCAAGCCGAAATTCATGGTCGACCTTGCGACACTAACCGGCGCGATTATGGTAGCGCTCGGCACCGAATATGCCGGGTTGTTTTCCAACAACGACGAATTGGCCGAACGGTTGACGACGGTTGGGATGGCCACGGGGGAACGCGTCTGGCGCATGCCGCTCGGTCCGGAATATGACAAGCAGATCGATCTCGCAATTCGCCGACATGAAGAACACGGGCACCCGCAATGGTGGTTCGATTACCGCGGCACAATTTCTGCAGCGGTTCGTCGACGATACGCCGTGGGCGCATCTCGACATCGCCGGAACAGCGATGGGCGCGCCGAAATCCGAGATCAATCACAGTTGGGGTTCGGGGTATGGCGTTCGCTTGCTGGAGCGGCTGGTCGCGGAATATTACGAAGCCAAAAAGTAGCTAGAACTTGATGACGGAAGTCTTGTTCTACCATCTGCAAAACATGTTGCTCGAAAATGTTTTGCCGCCGTTACTGGAGAAATCGCTGGAGCGCGGCTGGCGGGTTGTCGTGCAGTCGACGTCGCAAGAACGCGCCGACGCGCTCGACGCTCATTTGTGGACTTATCGCGACGATTCGTTCTTGCCGCACGCGACGTGGCGCGCCGGGGATGCGCAGGATCAGCCGATAGTACTGACGGCTGAGGCGAGCAATCCGAACGGCGCAAATGTCAGGTTTCTGGTCGACAATGCTGCTTTGCCGATGGATTCGGACACCTATCAACGGCTGGTTCTGGTTTTTAACGGCGATGACGGCGACGCGCTCGCCGCGGCCCGGGACGCCTGGACCGATTGCAAGATGCGGGGGTTCGAGGTCACATACTGGCAGGCCGATGACCGGGGTCGGTGGCAGCGGCGGGAATAG
This sequence comes from uncultured Pseudomonadota bacterium, assembly GCA_963725555.1. Taxonomy (GTDB): domain Bacteria; phylum Pseudomonadota; class Alphaproteobacteria; order Rhizobiales; family Xanthobacteraceae; genus Bradyrhizobium. The sequence continues at coordinate 260,276 of CAVRYV010000021.1, forward strand.
CGATCTGCGACAATTAATGTTAATCTGCGGTTTCGGCCTGCGGACTTGCGCATAGCCACCTTGGTGCCGCAAAGTGATGGTGGGACAACCGCTTAGGGCGGGGTAGGAACTTAGTTTATCGTGCAAGACAAGAACTCTCATCGAAAGCGTCTGCTGGCGCTGCTGCTGTTTGCTCCTGTCATCGTGGGCTGCTCGAGCACGTCCGACATGTTTTCGTCCGATCTGGTGTCGAAGGACGCGGAATGGTTTTCGCGTTCTGGCCGGCTGTTCATCAAAAACGTTTCGATTGAAACTCCGCCCCTTACTCCCAATAAGCCGATTACGGCCGACGATCTGGTCAGCGCGGAAGGGTATTGCCCGGGAACGGGACCCGCCGCTGGCTCCAACGCGTTGGCCGAAGGAGCCGCCGCTGCGCCGCCCCCTGCAATCAGCGGAACGGTGGCGCTTGGTCACACCGAATGCGATGTCGTTCGCGGAATTGGCGTGCCCGAAAGCGTCAATCTCTCGAACAATGGCCGCGGCGATCGGGTAGCGGTGATCAACTATTCGCGTGGGCAACGGGCTGGAATCTATACCTTCACGGCTGGACGCCTGTCGTCGATCGAGCGTATGCCCGGGGCGGTGGAAGAGCCCAAAACCGCTAAGTCCAAACCGAAGAAGAAGCCGGCGGCAACCTGATGGTTTCGTGCGAGGACGGCATCAAGCGGTGGCATGATTGCCGGCGCAACGGCGCCGCTGCTTTGCAGGCCTGAGCTCAGCCGGCCGCCTCGTCATACTGCGAACTCGCCACCAGCCATGCTTCCTCGGCCTGCTGCAGGGCATTCGCCGCGCCGGCCCGCGCCTTGCTGAGTTGGGCGGCCTGTTTCGGGTCCCGCTGAAACAGGTCCGGTAGCGCGAGCGCTGTGTCGATCTTGGCGATGATGCCGTTGATGCGCGCGATTTCAGCTTCGGCATCTGAGATCCTCTGCTTCAGCGGCGCGCGTTTTTCGGCCTTGTTGCGCTGAGGTTTGTCGCGGCCGTTGCTGCGTTCGCTGCCGCCCCGGTCGCGCGAATTCGTACGCATTCCGCGCGTCGACAACACCGTGCGCCGATAATCGTCGAGGTCGCCGTCATAGGTCGTGACGGTTTGATCGGCCACGACCCATAATTGATCGGCACAAGCCTCGATCAGATAGCGATCATGCGAGACCATGATGACCGCGCCGGGAAATTCGTTGATCGCCTCGGCAAGTGCCGCGCGGCTGTCGATGTCCAGATGGTTGGTAGGCTCGTCGAGAATGATCATGTTGGGACCGAAGAATGTCGCAAGGCCAAGCAGCAGCCGCGCCTTTTCTCCGCCCGATAGACTTCGGACCAGGGTGTCGCCGGCCTTGCCGGAAAAGCCGATCGCGCCGGTGCGTCCACGCACCTTGGTTTCGGGGGCGTCTGGCATCAATTTCCGGACGTGATCGTAGGGTGAACCCTCTTCGTTCAATTCGTCGAGCTGATGCTGCGCAAAATACGCGATCGAAATCTTGTCCGCGCGCGTCACCGAACCCGAAAAAGGCGCGAGCCGGTTGGCCAGCAACTTGACCAGGGTCGATTTGCCGTTGCCGTTGGAGCCAAGCAACGCAATGCGATCGTCGTTATCGATCCGCAGGGTCACACGGTTGAGCACCGGATTGCCCGGATCGTAGCCGACCGAAACGCCATCGACCGCGATAATCGGCGGCGAAAGCATTTTTTCGGGCGCCGGGAAGGTGATCTCCCGTACGTCTTGCCGCACGAGCGCCGCGACCGGTTTCATCTTTTCGAGCATCTTCACGCGCGACTGGGCTTGGCGCGCCTTCGATGCCTTGGCCTTGAAGCGATCGACGAAAGCTTGCAGGCGCTTGCGCTCCGCGTCCTGCCGCCTGGCATGCTTGGCGTCGAGCATCTCACGTGTGGCGCGTTGTTCTTCGTAGGACGAATAGGTGCCGCGATAGAGCGTCAGTTTTCCCCGGTCCAGATGCAGGATCTGGTCCACCGACGTATCGAGCAAATCGCGGTCGTGGCTGATCACGATGACGGTGCGCGGATAATTGGCCAGATGGTCTTCGAGCCACAGCGTGCCTTCCAGATCGAGATAGTTGGTCGGCTCGTCCAGCAGCAGCAGGTCGGGAGCTGCGAACAAGGTCGCGGCGAGCGCGACGCGCATCCGCCAGCCGCCGGAAAATTCCGAACACGGCCGCGCCTGATCCGCAGTGGAAAATCCGAGCCCGCTCAAAATCGCAGCGGCGCGGGCAGGCGCCGAATGCGCGTCGATGTCCACGAGCCTGGTCTGGATTTCCGCGATCCGGTGCGGATCATGGGCAATGTCGGCTTCCCGAAGCAGGTCATTGCGTTCGATGTCGGCCTTGAGAACGACTTCAATCAGGCTCTCCGGTCCGTTCGGAGCCTCCTGTGCGAGGCTGCCGACGCGCCAGCGCGGAGGGACGGAGATGGTGCCGGTTTCCGTCGGCAATTCGCCACGGATGGCCTGGAACAGCGTTGATTTACCGGCCCCGTTGCGACCGATCAGGCCGACGCGCGCGCCGGGTACGATCTGCGCCGAGCCGTGATCGATCAGAAGCCGTCCGGCAATCCGAACCGATATGTCAGTGATTGAAAGCATGCGGCGTTGTCACCGGAGCCGCTGTTAAACGCAACCCGCTTTGTGATTAAAATATCGCCGCGGCGGATCGATATAATCTTGAAAACACACCCGGCTAGTTCGCCGAACGCTGGTGGCCGGCGTCATCGCGCCGGCGCAATTCATCCATTAGATGCTGAAGATTGGGCGAGAGGGGCGTGGACTCCGGACGCAGGTCCCGCTGCAGCCGCTCGCCGACGGCGTCGCAGATCGATCGGCTGGTCTTGCGGTCGATTTGTTCACTGTCGTGGTTTGTTCGGCTATTCATGAGGCTGCTTTGCATTTGTTTCAGTGTGATGACCATAACAAGTCGCGGCGGCCGAAATTGTTTCGCCGTTTTCCCGTAAAGATTGCAAAAGGCGGCGAGCTGTTCCAGCGGTCGAATCGACAAAAGGCCCGGAACCGATACCGGCCGGGGCCTTTTGACGTCTAAATCGGTGGATTCAGGTCAATAGCAGCGGTTTATCAGACTGCCAACGCGGCCCCCAAGGGGTTGGAACCAGTCGACGGACATAGCAGCCGCCATATCCGTAACCGTAGCCATAATAGGCCGGACCCCCGACGAAGAAGCGCGGACCGCCCCAGCCGCCATGCCAACCGCCGCCGTGCCAGCCATGACCACCCCAGGCAGAGGCGGAGGTCGGCGCCAGTGCGGCCAGACCCAGCGAAGCCGCGGCAACGGCAACAAGCGAGAGTTTGCGTAACATCGTCGTCTCCTCAGGTTCGGCGCTTTCGCGCCATCGGTGAAGTCACTGTCCCTGACGCCTGCGAATTCGCGAGGCGTTCGGTTGAATGAAGCCTATCCTCGTGAAACTGAACGAACCCGGGATGGACATTTCAGAGAGGGTTCATCTTTGTGAAATCGTTGTCATTTTGGGCATCGCTTGGCTGGCTGGATTGCATCCAGCCTGATCGCTTGCCGTCGACTGGCTGCGCCGATATAAGCGCCGCACTCCCTCAGCGCTTTTCAAGGACGAAGTCATGGCGATTGAACGCACCTTTTCGATTATCAAACCGGACGCGACCGAGCGCAATCTGACCGGCGCGATCAACGCGCTGATCGAGAAGGCCGGACTTCAAATCGTGGCCCAGAAGCGTATTCGGATGACCCGCGAACAGGCCGAAACGTTCTATGCCGTCCACAAGGCGCGTCCGTTCTTTGGTGAGTTGGTGGACTTCATGATTTCTGCCCCCGTCGTTGTTCAAGTGCTCGAGGGTGAAAACGCCGTGCTCAAGCATCGCGACGTGATGGGCGCGACCGATCCTTCCAAGGCCGCCGACGGAACGATCCGCAAGTCGCATGCAAAGTCGATCGGCGAAAATTCGGTGCATGGCTCCGATGCGCCTGAAACAGCAGCTATTGAAATTGCCCAGTTTTTCTCAGGCAATGAAATCGTCGGCTGATTGACACTGACGACGGCGCGCAATCTAGTCGATGCTAACGGCGGCGGCCGTTGGGTCGGTAGGGGTTCGCTGTGAACGGGCTATTGCAGGTCTTTGATCCCGCAAACGTTGGTGCGGTTTTAGCGCAATTTCAAGCCGACCTGCAGAAACCCGCCTTCTGGCTTGCGGTCGGCAAGATCATCTGGATCAACGTGTTGTTGTCGGGCGACAATGCGTTAGTGATTGCGATGGCCTGCCGCGGTCTGCCGCGCCGACAGCGGCTGTGGGGCATGGCGATCGGCGCCGGCATTGCGGTGGTGCTGCTGATCACTTTCACCGGCATCGTCGCGACCTTGATGGGGCTGCCTTATCTGAAACTGGTGGGCGGACTTGCGCTGATCGTGATCGCAACCAGGCTTCTCCTGCCAGACGATGAGAACGACGACGTCACCGCCGGCACCAGCCTTTGGCAAGCCGTCCGGATTGTCGTAATCGCCGACATCGTCATGAGCCTGGATAACGTCATCGCGGTCGCCGCTGCCGCAAACGGACAACTACCGCTTTTGATCCTCGGCCTTGCGATCAGCATTCCGATCATCATCGCCGGCGCCGCCCTCATCATGATGGTGCTGGACCGGCTTCCGATTCTGGTCTGGTTGGGTGCGATATTGCTTGGGTGGATCGCGGGTGGCGTGATCGCGACGGATCCGGCTGTTCATCCTCTGTTGCAGCGGCTTCTCGACGGCCAGATCGCACTGCGGTTCGACGCGACCTCGACGATTTTCGGTGTGCTACCGCACATCACGCTGGACGGAGATCCTGCCGAATATATCTGCTCGATGCTCGGTGCCATCGCAGTACTGGCGGCCGGATCGATCTGGCGGAAGCGCAGGTTGCGCCACCACAAACATCCCACATCGCCGGCTGCGTCCGAGACGGCGCGGCCGATCGATCGGCAATAGCAGCGCGATCAGACCGCACGTCTAGTTTCTGACGATCGATCCGGTGCGGCCGACCAGACGTGCCAGCTGCTTGAAGCGGCTACCGACGCGATCAGCAACCAGATTGACCATCTTGTGCTCGAACACCAACATTAGCTTGCGGTCGCGGCTTCGAAAGTGAATCGCCGGCAATACGCCCGGTCGCGCCGCCGATATCAGATGGGCGACGCGAAATGCCGCGCCGAGAACGCGGGCGCGCTCGTCCATCGCGGGTGACACCATTTCATGGACATGCGTGGGCGGTTTGTTTTCCTCACTCAGGCCAGCATAGCGGTAGAATACCGACAGCGCGATGAATGCCCGGCCTTGATGACTGATCGCGCCGAAATTTCCGTTGGTGATAAGATTGAGCGTTTGCTCGCCACGGTAATCCGGATGCAGCCGCCATCCGATGTCGGACAGCAGGCAAGCGGCATGGCGCAGGCGGCGATCCTCTTCGGTTTCACGCAGTTTGACGACCCTGACGAAGCGATCTGTCCATCCAATCAATTCTTCAGCATGGCGCGCGGACCGCGACAGTAGTTCATTCATGCTTTGCGCGGCGCAGACCAGTCCATCCATGGAACGCTCGGCCTGCGGCAGCATCTCGTAGAGCAGGCCTTCGCGCACGCCGAACGTCGAAAACACAATGGTCTTCGGCTTTGCGACGGTGATGATGTATTCGAGAACGAGCGCCGCATAGGTTAGGAGCGGCCGCCGGGCATCGTTAACCGCTTCAATATTCGCCAATATGTTCGCCGATGCGAGACGGCGCAGACGCCGGGCGAAGTCGAGTGCCTCCGATGCCGGTATCGAGTACCCATGCATCACCCGCAACGGGTAACCGCTTTGGATGATGTGGATGCGCGCCAGCGATCGCCAGGTGCCGCCGACCGCATAAAAAGTACGACCGCGGCCCGCTTTGAGCTGGGGGACCCCGAAAAGATCGGCTTCGACGATGCGTTCGGCGCGCTTCAGTGATTTGTGTGACGCGTCCTGCAATGCCAGACTTCCGAGCGGTAGCGTCACACCGCTGTGAATGCGATGGCCACGCACGTCGATCAGCTCCAGCGAACCGCCGCCGAGATCGCCGACGATGCCGTCCGGCTTGTGAATGCCCGAAATAACGCCGAGCGCGGATAACTTCGCTTCGCGCGGACCCGACAGGATTTCGATCGGTACACCGCAGATGCGTTCTGCCTTGGCGATAAAGTCGGGGCCGTTGGTGGCGTCGCGGCAGGCGGCGGTGGCGATCGCGTGGACCCGGCCAACCTTCATTATTTTGCACAATGCGCGAAACCGCAGCAACGACGTCAGGGCCTTCGCGACGGCGTCCGGCGCCAGCAGCCCCGTGGACTGAACCTCCCGTCCGAGCCCGCAAAGGGCTTTTTCGTTGAAGATCGAGACAAGGCTTCGCGTCATCAACTCATAGACGACCAGACGTACCGAATTTGAGCCGATGTCGATGACCGCGACGCTCGATGCGCGTTTGCCCGGCCGCTTCACCGTGCAAACCCTTTACGACGATTGCTGACGCTCGGTACGTCGCGTGAGGCGCCGCGGTGAAGATTCTTTAAGCGATTTTCCACGGCCTGACAGACTCGGATTGGTCATGAAGTAATTATGCAGATTGAAGGGTTCCTCACCCTTCGCGGCCTTCATACGCGTTGACGACCCGTCCGGCAACAACTGCCAGCTTTGCTCGGTATCTTTCAGATTCGCGACCATGATCTGCTCAAGAACTTGCTGATGGACGGTCGGATTTTGCAGAGGGCAAAGGATTTCAACACGCCGATCGAGGTTACGCGGCATCATGTCGGCGGACGAGATATACACAGCAGCTTTTGCACTCGGCAGGCCCTGTCCCATCCCGAAACAGTAGATTCGGCCGTGCTCGAGGAAGCGGCCGATGATGGATTTGACGCGGATATTCTCGGAAAGTCCGGGTATGCCGGGCCGCAGGCAACAAATTCCGCGCACGATCAGCTCGATCGAGACGCCGGCTTGCGATGCTTCATACAGGGCGTCGATGATATCCGGATCGACCAGCGAGTTCATTTTTAGCCAGATCGCCGCCGGCTTGCCGTGACGGGCGTAGCCGGTCTCGCCGCGAATGTGCTCGAGCATTCGTTTGCGCAAGGTGAGGGGCGATACCGCCATCTTCTCGATGTCACTCGGCTCCGCATAGCCGGTGATGTAATTGAACACCCGCGCGGCGTCGCGCCCGATGGCAGGATCGGATGTGAAATAGGACAGATCGGTGTAGATGCGTGCGGTAACCGGATGATAGTTACCGGTGCCGGTATGGACGTAGGTCGTGAGGCTGCCGCCCTCGCGGCGCACAATCAGCGACAGTTTGGCGTGGGTTTTTAGTTCGATGAATCCATACACCACCTGTACGCCGGCGCGTTCCAGGTCGCGCGCCCAGCGGATGTTGGCTTCCTCATCGAACCGCGCCTTGAGTTCGATCAGCGCGGTCACCGATTTTCCGGCCTCCGCAGCCTCCGCCAGCGCCCGCACGATCGGCGAGTTGTTCGAGGTGCGATAAAGCGTCTGCTTGATGGCGACGACGTCGGGGTCGCGGGCGGCCTGCTGCAGGAACTGGACGACGACGTCGAACAATTCATAGGGGTGATGGACGATCAGATCCTTTTGCCGGATCGCGGCGAAGATATCCCCGCCATGATCGCGCACGCGTTCGGGATGACGCGGCACATAGGGCACGAATTCAAGATCCGGCCGGTCGAGCCGGGTCAGTTGCGACAATTCGTTCATGGCCAGCACGCCATCGACCAGCAGAACTTCATCGTCGGCGGTGGAAAGCGCGCGCTGCACAAAACCACGCAGTTCTTCCGGCATCTTCGCTTCGATTTCGAGCCGGATCACCGAACCCCGTCGCCGCCGCTTCAGCGCGGTTTCGAACAACCGGACCAGATCTTCGGCCTCTTCCTCGATCTCGAGTTCGGAGTCCCTGATGATGCGGAACGCTCCCTGACCCTTGACGGTGTAGCCGGGGAACAGCCGGCCGATGAACAAGCCGGTGGCTTGCTCCAACGTAATCAACCGCACTGCGCCATCCTTGGTCGCGGGCATGCGGATGAAACGATCGATCTTGCCGGGCATGCGGATCAGCGCGTTCATCGGCTTGCCGTCGGAGACCCGCGCCAGATGCAGCGCCACGGTAAATCCGAGACTTGGGATAAACGGAAAGGGGTGCGCCGGGTCGATCGCCAGTGGCGTCAGCAACGGGAAGATATTGTGAAGGAAATGATCCTCGATCCAGGCGCGCTCGATCTTGGTGACGTCGCGGCCATCGACGAGAACGATCCCCACACCGGCGAGAATGCCGCGCAGATCGCGCCAGATCGCCTGTTGGTCTGAGGCGAGCTGTGAAACCGTCTCATTGATGAGGACAAGCTGCTCCGAAGGGGTCAGGCCGTCCGGACTACGCTCGGCAATGCCCTCGCGTACCTGGGCCTTGATGCCGGCGACCCGGACCATGAAGAACTCATCAAGGTTGTTGGCGGAAATCGAAAGAAATCGCACCCGTTCAAGGGCTGGATGACCGGAATTGACCGACTCCTCCAGCACCCGACGATTGAAGTGCAGCCAGGAGAGTTCACGATTGATGAAGCGTTCGGGGCTGCCAGCCATCGATGGAGCCGCTACGACGTCCATCTCTTTTTCTTTAATTACAATAGCTTGTGCGGAGTCCATGAAGTTTCAATCCATCCCGGGGCAGGCCGCGGTACGATTCCGGCAAGGGCGCCGCAAACCATGTGTTATCGCCATGACGTTTCAATGACATTGACGTTCCTGCCGCTGGCGCCGTCAAGACGCGAACAGCCAGCTAATCAGGCATTGCGCAGCAATTCGGCCGCCAGCGCCCGGGTAACCGGGCGCCCTTGCCGCAGCGCTTCGGTGTCCAGCAGTTCGACGGCCTGCCGTGCGGCCACAAAAGACCGCTCAATCCGGGTTGCGAGGTAGCTGACCACGGTCTCATCGACGGCCAGTTGACGGTCCGCGCAAAATTTGACGATCAGCGCGCGAAACAGATGATCGTCGGGTGGCAATAACGACACGACCGGCACAGCGCGAAGACGTGATCGCAAATCGCGCAGTTCGACTTGAAACGCGGCCGGCGGCGACTGCGTGGTGATCAACACCGAAGCCTCGTCTTCCCGCGCCAGGTTCATCAGGTGAAATAGAGCCCGTTCATCGAAGTCCGACGATCTCATATCTTCGATAACGAGTGCCCCGGTTGCCAACGCGCCTGGCACCGCTGCTGCCGTGAGCGCGCGCGCGGTTGTCGAGCGTGCGCCTGCCTGCTCGGCCCAAATCGCGGCGAGATGGCTCTTGCCGGAACCCTCCGGTCCGACCAGCAACATGATTCGGTTTGGCCAGTCTGGCCAGCTGTCGACCAGCGCCAGGCCTGCGGCATTGGCCGGCCCCTCAAGAAAATTGTCGCGGGTGAGGCTCTCCGCATGAGGCAGCGCGAATGCAAGCTGACGAGGTTGAACGCGGCCTGCCACGCAAGTCTCCATGCCGGGATCGATCGATACACGATTTAGGCGGTTTAGCGGGCTTCGATCGTGCTCATATGCCGTACCCACTCCACGAGATAGAGGGATACCGAAACCAAAGTAAAGACCGTTACCAGACCCATCAGGATCAGATCATAAGGTGTGGAATTGAAACCGAAGCCGAGTGCTGCAAGGACCAAGGCCGCGAAGGCCACCTGCGCCACGGTATTGAGCTTCGACACCATCAGGGGCTTCATCGGGATCGGCTTGCCGAACAACCATGACACAATCACGGCAGTCACGATCATAATGTCGCGCGAGACCACAAGGATGACAATCCAGCGGGGGATGGCGCCCCAGATTCCGAGCGCCACATAAATCGAGACCAGGAGCGCCTTGTCGGCCAGCGGATCGAGCAGGGCGCCCAGTTCGCTGGCCATGTTGAAACGCTTGGCGAGGAAGCCATCGACCGCATCGCTGACGCCCGCGACGATAAAGATCGCAAATGCGATCTCCATCTGGTTGGACGCGATCGCCCAGACGATGACCGGCACAAGCAGGATACGGCCCAGGGTAATGATGTTCGGAATACTCACACGGCGCTTCCCGGCTACCGGCCCTAATTCGTAAAAGATCCGGCCCTTTTCAGCCCGAACCGGTTCCTGTCTACATAGTATAAGCGGCTGCCGCTTGCGAGCCATTGCACCCCAGCGGATTCCGACGTAACCAGCCGCCATCATATGGAATAGGGCGATGATCGACCGCAGAAAAGGGTTCACTTACGCGGATTCTGGCGTCGATATCGATGCGGGCAATCGGCTCGTCGACCTGATCAAGCCAATGGTTCGCGCCACGGCGCGCGCCGGCGCCAATTCCGAAATCGGCGGGTTCGGCGGGTTGTTCGATCTGAAGGCGGCCGGCTATAAGGACCCGGTTCTGGTCGCAGCCACCGATGGCGTCGGCACCAAGGTCAAGATCGCAATCGAAACCGGCCTCCACGGTGGCATCGGTATCGATCTGGTGGCGATGTCAGTCAACGATCTGGTGGTGCAGGGCGCCGAGCCGCTGTTCTTCCTGGATTATTTTGCATGCGGTAAACTCGATCCAGAGGCCACAGCTGCCATCATTGCCGGAGTAGCGGAGGGCTGTCGCGAATCGGGCTGCGCGCTGATTGGCGGCGAAACCGCCGAAATGCCCGGTCTATACAGGGATGGCGACTACGACCTCGCCGGTTTCGCTGTCGGCGCTGCCGAACGCGGCACCCTGTTGCCGCGACCCGATATCGCGGCCGGTGACGCGGTGATCGGTCTGGCTTCATCGGGTGTCCATTCCAACGGATTTTCGCTGGTCCGCAAGATCGTCGCGGCATCGGGCATTGGGTTCGACGCGCAGGCGCCGTTTTCACCGGTCATGACGCTGGGTGGCGCGTTGCTGACCCCGACGCGGCTCTATGTCAGATCATGCCTGCGGGCGATCCGCGAAACCGGCGCCATCAAAGGTCTTGCCCACATTACCGGCGGCGGTTTTACCGATAACATTCCACGTGTGCTGCCAAAACATCTCGGCGTGGGGATCGACCTCGCGCGCCTTCCCGTACTTCCGGTCTTCAAATGGCTGGCGGAGCAGGGCGGCATTGCCGAGCTCGAGCTGTTACGTACCTTTAACTGCGGCATTGGCATGATTGCGATCGTGAAATCCGATGCCATTGATCAGGTCACTGACATTTTCACGCAAGGCGGCGAGAGCGTTGTGCTGTTGGGCGAGGTGATCAAGGCCGAGAATGAACATCGCGTGGTTTATAACGGTCATCTTGACCTGGCGTGGTAAAGTCATGAAGCCGCGCGTCGCCATCCTGATCTCCGGACGTGGATCGAACATGGTCGCGCTGGTCCGGGCCGCAAAGGCCGAGGATTTCCCCGCCGAGATCGTTGTCGTGATTTCCAACCGGGCTGACGCCGGTGGTATCGAAAGCGCAAATCAAAGCGGCATCCCGACGGTCACGATCGAAAGCCGCCGCTTCGGCAAGGATCGCGCGGCATTCGAGGCGGAGTTGCAGTCCGAATTGGACCGACATGGGATCGACCTGATCTGTCTCGGCGGTTTCATGCGATTGCTGACGGCCGAATTCGCGCAGCGCTGGTTTGGGCGGATGCTCAATATTCATCCCTCATTGCTGCCGTCGTTTCCAGGTCTCGACCCGCAAGGTCAGGCGCTGCGCGCCGGCGTCAAAATCTCCGGCGCTACCGTGCATTTTGTGATTCCGGAAACCGATGCCGGTCCGATTGTGATGCAGGGGGCGGTCGCCGTCAGCGATGACGATACGGCGGATACGCTGGCGGCCCGGATCCTTGAGATCGAACATCGGATCTATCCCGATGCGCTGCGGTTGGTCGCCAGCGGCAAGATTCGGCTGGAAGGCGATATCTGTAAAACGGCTGACAGCGGCGGGTCCGGCGATACCCTGATTTCGCCCGCCGTCACATAACGCGCGGACCCTGACGTTATCGGGCTGTTGATCACGGAACGAATGGTCAAAAAAATCCCCGACCGGAGCCGGGGGTGCATCGTGATGGCTTGCGCGGATCGTGACGCAGTTACGAGACCTTCAGATTTTCTGCTGAGTTTTTGCCGCGATTTTCCACAAGGTCATATTCAACAACCTGATTTTCGTTGAGGGTTGAGAGCCCGGCGCGCTCGACCGCCGAAATATGGACGAACACGTCCTTATCGCCGGCCATCGGCTTGATGAACCCATAACCCTTCGTCGGGTTGAACCACTTGACGGTGCCTTTTTGCATCGCCTGTCTCCTGATCTAGACATAAAAAAGACGCGGCCACGCTTTTTGCGCGCCACGCCACAAGCGGGCTTTCGGATGTCTGCTCAATTTCTTCGTCGCGAAACGCACAGTCGAACGGCCTAAATCCGATTGTGCCTGATATTGCAACACGAAATTCGTGCGTTAGCAAGCTTCTGGCGAGGCTCAACAAATCTGTTCGGTGGCGGACTGTCGACAGCACCTGTGGCAACAGAACAACAATGGTCGCTAATCGCCCATTGCCAGGGATCACGACCGATTGACGCTCCCGAGAAACTGGGGGCAAATCGGCGCGGGCCGACGCAGATTTTGCATTTTTGTCGAGCTGGCGCTCTTTTTTGGAATGGCTTTGATGCGCTGCTCATTGTGGTTTTCACGAGCAAGAGGTTGTGAGACCAGCGGAAGGCGCGCAAATGTTGCTGCGATTGCTCTGGCGCTCGCCATTGCGGTGGCATCGAGCTCCGCTTTGGCCCAGACCGTGCCACCACGTGCACCCGCCGCCGCCACCTCCTCCGCCACCCGTTGTGACGCCTGTGCTACCTGTTGTTGCGCCGGCTCCGCTACCGGTTCCGACCCCATGGGAAGTCACTTCCGATATGTCGGCCGGCGCCGCCGTGATCAATCTAGGCAGCAATTTTCTGGAGCGCCTTGGAGACCAGGCGAGCTCTGGTTTTGGCAGCGCGCTGCGGAAAAATCCGGGCGGCGGCGGCGCCTCCGAGGCCACTGACGGGCCGGTTTTTCGAAGCTGGGGGGAGGCCTATGGAATCTCGTCGGCGACCAGCGCGCAGGGCGATTTCGCCGGCGATCATCGCCAAACCTGGGGTGGCGTTGCCGGGATCGGCGCGCGCGTCCTGCCCGGCGTCAATGTCGGGATTTCGGTGGACCAAAGCCATACCGCGATCGACGTTCCCCTTGCGCTGCAATCCGCGGGACTCGATCTCACCCAGATCGGTCTGAATGCCTCGGTCGACAAAGGGCCGTGGACATGGGCGATGGCGGTTGTTCACGGATTCGGAAAGATCAATTCCAGCCGGGACACCGGTTTCGGCACCGCCAGCGCCGGCTACGATGCCCACATCGACGGCGCGTTGACCGAGCTTAGCTACTACTGGAGCGTGGACCAGAGCAGGATCGTGCCAAAGGCCGCATTCGAATATGTGCGCGCCGTGACCGGGGGATTTCAGGAGGTCGGCGGTCTCGATCCGGTGTCGGCGACCGGTGCAACCACAGAGCGTTCGCGAATCCTGCTCGGCGCTGAGATCGGTCATTACTGGATTGTCGGTCAGAAGATTCTCGATCTGTCCGCCTACGGCAAGTTCGTCGACAACCTCTCGCAGGATTTTTCCTCGACCCTCGTCAGCCTTGGCCCTGAGAGCATCACCGTGCAAGGCATCGGCGAGAGCCGATACGGCGCCGACGCCGGCGCGGCTTTATCGCTCAGCCTGACCGACACGGTCCGTCTCTACGCCAACTATGACGGCAAATTCCGCGCCGCGACGCAGTCGCATCAGGGCACGCTTGGCGTCGAGGTGAAGTGGTAATCTGCCGACTTGCGCCAGGCGCGTCTGAGATCCGCCCTAATTTCGGTCGACCCTGATCACACGGCCCTTTTCGATCGCGAGCGCCAGCCGGCCATGTTTCAGCGACAGCGCGGCTTCGCCGAACAGCTCACGGCGCCAACCATGCAGCGCACCGACGTCGGCATGATCGTCAGCCGCAATCTGCTCCAGATCGTCGACCGTCGCGATGACTTTGCTGGCGACGGCGTGGCGCTCCGACGTCATTCGCAGCAACACCTTCAAAAGCTCGACGATCGCAGCGCCGTTTGAATTGCTGCGTGGTTTTTCGATTTTCGGCAAGGTGGCGGGATCGCGGGCGAGGCCGCGCTGCACGGCAGCCACGATATCGGCGCCCCATTTCGATCGGTCAAACCCCTTTGGCAGCGAGCGCAGACTTGCGAGCCGTTCGAGGCTGGTCGGCGCGTGAGTGGCGATGTCTCCGACCGCATCGTCCTTGAGGACACGGCTGCGCGGAACGTCGCGGCCTTGCGCCTCCTGTTCGCGCCATGCCGCGACTTCCATCAGCACCGCAAGCTCCTTTGGCTTGCGCACCCGTGTCTTCAGCCGCTCCCATGCCCGTTCGGGGTGAAAATCGTAGGTCTTTGGCGACGTTAGGACCTCCATTTCCTCGCTTACCCAATCGCTGCGGCTGCGCTTTTTGAGATCGGCGTCAAGCGCTGCGAACACATCCCGCAGATGGGTAACGTCGGAGACCGCGTAGTGCATCTGATCCGCACTGAGCGGCCGGCGCGACCAGTCGGTGAAACGGTGCGTCTTGTCCGGCCGATGGCCGGTGATGCGCTCGACCAACTGGTCATATGCAATGGAATCGCCATAACCGAGCACCATGGCCGCGACCTGGGTATCGAAGATCGGATGCGGAACGATCCCCGCCTGGTGCCAGACGATCTCGATGTCCTGACGGGCGGCATGGAAAACCTTCAGCACCTTCTCATCGGCCATCAGCGCGAAGAAGGGCTTGAGGTCGATGCCCTCCGCCAGCGTATCGATCACGACCGCTTCCTCCGCGCTCGCCATCTGCACGACGCAGAGCAGGGGATAATAGGTCGTCTCCCGCAGGAATTCGGTGTCGACTGTGATGACCGGGTGTTTGGCGAGACGGCCGCAAACCGCGGCCAGTTCGGAGGTGGTGGTAATGAGATCCATGAACGGTCCATAACGCTTCTCAGATCGCGTTCTGCCGAAAGCGTTGATATGTCAAGGGTGTTGCGACGAATTCGAGCCTTGCATTTCGGCTCGACAATGCGGGTTCGGCCGGGACTCAGCCAGCCCGATACAACCGATGGCGGCCGGCGGCCCAATCAGGCGTTCTCTCCCTGGAGGTCGGATCGGTCAGCTGTCGCGGGTGTGCCGGGCAGGGTGGCGCTGCGGCGGAACCAGAAGCACGACGACGCAGAGCGCAACCATCGCCAAACCCATAAATTCAAACACTAAGGTTTCAAACACGGCAATTCCCCCAAATTGGTAGATTTGTGGGGAAGAAATTGACCGTTTGTTAATTTCTGAAGCGGGCGCATTGCCGTTCGGCAAATAGCGAAATCGACGGTTAATAATTTATGTCCCGCAAAACGTCTTCAAGACGCGCTGATGCGGCTCGGGCGGCTCAGCATAGGCCGACAATGATGGCTGGTCTTCGTACGGCTCTGAGAGAACCGCCAGAAGCTCTTCGAATGGGGCGAAGTCGTCACAATTCACGGCGGCTTCGATGACGGCTTCGATCCTGTGGTTCCTCGGAATGAAGGCGGGATTAACCCCGCGCATCGCGGTCCGCCGCGCGGCGGCGTCCTGCGGCTCATCGCTGATCCGTTGCCGCCAGCGCGCGGCCCAGTCGTCATAGGCGGCGGGATCGGCAAACAATTGCCGGACCTCGCGGTCGTCAGCGGGATCCTGCGCGGCATCGCTGAGACGCCGGAACGTCAGGGTGAAATCGGCCTGGTTTTTAGCCATCGCATCCAGCAGGTCTTGCGCCAGCGCCGGATCACCGTCGCGCGCGGTAAACAGGCCGAGCTTGCTTCGCAGGCCACCCTGATAGGCGCCATCGAAACGCTCGGCGAAACCCTCCAGCACCGCCTGTGCCTCGGCGATCGCCGTGTCCTGCACATCCGAAAGCAGCGGCAAGAGGCATTCGGCGAGCCGGGTCAGGTTCCAGAGCGCGATCCGCGGCTGGTTGGCATAGGCATAGCGACCTTGCTCGTCGATCGAAGAGAACACCGTCGCCGGATCGTAATGGTCCATGAATGCGCACGGACCGTAATCGATGGTCTCGCCCGAGATCGACGTATTGTCGGTGTTCATGACGCCATGGATGAATCCGACCAGCAGCCAGCGCGCGACCAGGCTCGCCTGCCGCGCAACCACGCCTTTTAAAAGCGCGTGATAAGGCCGGTCGTCGTTTGCCGCCTCGGGATAGTGTCGGTCGATGACGTGATCGGCCAGCCGCCGCACGCCCTCGGTGTCGCCTCGCGCAGCGAAATACTGGAACGTCCCGACGCGGATGTGGCTGGACGCGACACGGGTGAGGACGGCCCCGGGCAACGCGGTCTCCCGCATCACGCGCTCGCCGGTCACGATAGCGGCGAGCGATCGCGTGGTTGGAATGCCCAGCGCCGCCATCGCCTCGCTGACAATGTATTCGCGCAACACCGGACCGAGTGCGGCGCGGCCGTCGCCGCGCCGTGAAAACGGTGTCGGGCCTGAGCCCTTGAGCTGGATGTCACGGCGAACACCATCGGCGTCGATCACCTCACCGAGCAGGATGGCGCGGCCGTCTCCAAGCTGCGGAACGAAATGACCGAACTGGTGGCCGGCATAGGCCATTGCAATCGGGTCCGCCCCGTCAGGGACGCGCTTACCGGCGAGGATTTCGATTCCCTCGGGGCTAGCCAGGCGATCCGGATCGAGGCCGAGATGGAAGGCCAAGGGACGGTTCAATTTGACCAGTCTCGGGGACGCGACCGGCGTCGGCGCGACCCGCGCGAAAAAGTTGGCCGGCAGCGCCGCGTAGGTGTTTTGGAAGGGGAAATGAACCGTCATGGGATCAAGATAGGCGTGCGCTGGAATTAGACAATCGGTTTGCCGCGATGCTGTCGGAAGGTCCGTTGATTTTCCGTCACTTTTTCGGGCTTAGAGAGCCAAGACATGGCCTTGATCCGGTTGCCGCGCCCGACCGCCTCGGGTAAACCCTCAACCTCTTTTTGCGGGGCTGGCCTTGGTCCCCCGGTCCTCCGACATCTGTTTTGGAATATATATGCATCGTTACCGGTCCCACACCTGCGGCGCGCTCCGCGACAGCGATATCGACCAGACCGTGCGATTGTCGGGCTGGTGCCACCGGATCCGCGACCATGGCGGCGTATTGTTCATCGATCTGCGTGACCATTATGGCCTGACGCAATGCGTGGCCGATCCGGATTCGCCGGCGTTCAAGGACGCCGAAAAGCTGCGCTCGGAATGGGTGGTACGGATCGACGGCAAGGTGCGCCGGCGTCCTGCCGGTACCGACAATCCCGAATTGCCGACCGGGGCGGTCGAGCTTTACGTCAGCGCGATCGAGGTGCTCGGACCCGCCGGTGAATTGCCACTGCCGGTCTTCGGAGAGCAGGAATATCCTGAAGATATAAGGCTTAAGTACCGTTTCCTCGACCTTCGTCGTGAGAAGCTGCACCAGAACATCATGACCCGCGGCGCGATCGTCGATTCGATGCGCAAGCGGATGAAGGAACAGGGATTTTTCGAATTCCAGACGCCAATCCTGACGGCGTCGTCACCGGAGGGCGCGCGCGACTTCCTGGTGCCGTCGCGGATTCACCCGGGCAAGTTTTACGCGTTGCCGCAGGCGCCGCAGCAATACAAGCAGCTGCTGATGATGTCCGGCTTCGACCGTTACTTCCAGATCGCGCCCTGTTTCCGAGACGAGGATCCGCGCGCCGACCGGTTGCCGGGCGAGTTCTACCAGCTCGATCTCGAGATGAGCTTTGTCGAGCAAGAGGATGTTTTTGCAGCGGTAGAGCCGGTCATAACCGGTGTGTTCGAGGAGTTCGCCAAAGGAAAACCCGTCACCCAAAAGTGGCCGCGAATTCCGTTCGCCGAGGCTCTTCGTAAGTACGGTAGCGACAAGCCGGATTTACGCAATCCGATCCTTATGCAGGACGTCTCCGAGCATTTCCGCGGCTCCGGCTTCAAGGTATTCGCGCGGATGCTCGAAGATACCCAGAACCAAGTCTGGGCCATCCCGGGACCCGGCGGCGGCTCCCGTGCGTTTTGCGACCGGATGAATTCCTGGGCGCAGGGCGAGGGCCAGCCCGGCCTCGGTTACATCATGTGGCGCGAGGGGGGCGAGGGTGCCGGCCCGTTGGCCAACAACATCGGCCCGGAACGGACGGCCGCCATTCGCTCCGCGCTCGGACTAAAGGAGGGCGATGCGGCGTTCTTTGTCGCGGGCGATCCCTCAAAGTTCTGGAAGTTTGCCGGCCTTGCTCGCACCAAACTCGGCGAAGAGTTGAACCTGATCGACAAGGAACGGTTCGAACTCGCCTGGATCGTCGACTTCCCGATGTATGAATATAACGAGGAAGACAAAAAGGTCGACTTCTCGCACAATCCGTTTTCGATGCCGCAGGGCGGTCTCGATGCGCTCAACGGGCAGGACCCGCTTACCATCAAGGCCTTTCAGTACGACATCGCCTGTAACGGCTATGAGATTGCCTCCGGCGGCATCCGCAACCACCGGCCAGAGGCCATGGTGAAGGCGTTTGAGATCGCAGGCTATGGCGAGAAGGACGTGGTCGAGCGCTTCGGCGGCATGTACCGCGCGTTCCAGTACGGCGCCCCGCCACATGGCGGAATGGCGGCCGGGGTCGACCGCATTGTCATGCTCCTTTGCGGCACCACGAACCTGCGCGAAATCTCGCTGTTTCCGATGAACCAGCGCGCCGAAGATCTGCTGATGGGCGCGCCTTCGGACGTGACCGCGAAGCAATTGCGCGAGCTTCACATCGGGCTCAATCTGCAGCAGAACTGAGTTCCCAAGACCAGTTAGTCACCGAAGTCTGAATTCGGGGTCAAGGGAGCCGCGGGGGGAAATGCATGGCGTCCTATTCTGAAGATCTCCATTCTGCGGCGCTCGCCTACCACCGGCTGCCACGGCCGGGCAAACTTGAAATTCAGGCGATCAAGCCGCTCGCCAATCAACGCGATCTCGCGCTTGCCTATTCGCCGGGTGTCGCGGCGGCCTGCCTGGCGATTGCCGCCGATCCCGCGGAGGCGGCTTCGCTGACAATCCGTGCCAACCTTGTCGCGGTGGTTTCCAATGGAACGGCGGTGCTCGGTCTTGGCAATATTGGCCCTCTGGCATCGAAGCCGGTCATGGAGGGCAAGGCGGTTCTATTCAAGAAGTTTGCCGGCATCGACGTTTTCGACATCGAAATCGCCGCCGACACCGTCGAGCGGGTGGTCGAGACCGTGGCGGCGCTGGAGCCGACATTCGGCGGTATCAATCTTGAAGATATCAAGGGTCCGGAATGTTTTGAGATCGAGGCTCAGCTCAAGGCGCGGATGAAAATTCCGGTATTCCACGACGATCAGCATGGCACCGCCATCATCGTCGGAGCGGCAATCACCAACGGCCTGTTCCTGAACGGCAAGAAACTCGCAGACGTGAAGATTGTTGCCTCCGGCGCCGGCGCGGCGGCGATCGCCTGTCTCAATCTGCTGGTTTCGCTGGGCGCGCAGCGCAAGAACATCTGGGTCTGCGATATCGACGGCGTGGTGCATGAAGGCCGCAATACCCTGATGGACCGCTGGAAGTCCGTCTATGCGCAAAAGACCGACAAGCGCGTGCTGGCCGAAGTGATCGGCGGCGCCGACATTTTTCTCGGCCTTTCGGCTGCGAATGTGCTGACGCCTGACATGGTCAAGTCAATGGCGGACAAGCCTTTAGTAATGGCGCTGGCCAATCCGACGCCGGAGATCATGCCGGATGAAGCGCGCAGGGCGCGGCCCGACGCCATGATCTGCACCGGGCGCTCCGACTTCCCCAATCAGGTCAACAACGTCCTGTGCTTTCCATTCATCTTTCGCGGCGCACTTGATGTCGGCGCCACCGCGATCAACGAGGATATGAAGCGCGCCGCGGTCGAGGCGATCGCGCAACTGGCGCGCGATCCGCCATCGGATGCGGTGGCGCCCGGATTCGATAGCGGCGAAGCCCAGGGGTTCGGGCCGGGCTCGCTGATCCCCAGTCCGTTCGATCCGCGGCTGATCCTGCGCATCGCGCCCGCGGTTGCCAAGGCGGCCATGGAGTTCGGGTGTCGCCACCCGTCCGATCGCGAATTTTGAGGATTACGCCGCTCAACTGGAGCGCTTCGCATTCCGTTCCGGCCTGGTCATGAAGCCGGTATTTGCCAAGGCGAAAACCCAGCCCGTCCGCGTCATTTATGCGGAAGGCGAGGATGAGCGCGTCCTGCACGCGACCCAGGTCGTCCTGGAGGAAAAGCTGGCGCGGCCGATTCTGGTCGGACGCCCCTCGGTGGTCGAGGCGCGGATCAAGCGATTTGGCCTTGCCATCAAGGCTGGCCAGGATTTCGATCTGGTCAATCCCGAGGACGATCCGCGTTATCGATCTTATGTCCAATCCTATATTGACGTCGCCGGCCGGCATGGTGTGACGCCCGATGCGGCCCGCACGGTGGTGCGCACCAATGCGACGGTGATCGCGGCGCTGGCAGTGATCCGCGGCGAAGCCGACGCCATGATCTGCGGCGTCGAGGGCCGCTACATGAGCCATCTGCGCCACGTGCGCGAGATCATCGGCTTTCTTCCAGGCGTGAGCGATTTTGCCGCCCTTGCGCTGATGATCACCAGCAAGGGTGCTCATTTCATCGCGGATACCCAGGTGCGGCCGAATCCGACCGCCGAGGAACTGGCGGAAATGGCGGCGCTCGCCGCGGTCCACGTCCAGCGCTTCAATCTCAAGCCAAAAATCGCGTTCGTGTCGCATTCCGATTTCGGCAGTTACGACACCAACTCCTCGCGCAAAATGCGCCGCGCCACGGCAATTCTTAAACAAAACCACCCGGAGATCGAGGCCGACGGTGAAATGCAGGGCGATACCGCGCTTTCGGAAGCCGCGCGTGCGCTGATCCTGCCGCACTCAAATCTGGAAGGCGTTGCCAACATCCTGATCATGCCGAATCTCGATACCGCCAACGTCGCCTATCAGATGATCAAGTCGCTGGCCGATGCGCTTCCGGTAGGGCCGATCCTCATCGGTCCCTCGCGTCCGGCGCACATTCTCACACCGTCGGTGACCGCGCGTGGCGTTCTCAACATGACCGCGGTGGCGGCGGTGGAAGCCCAGGAGCGAGCCGGCCGCCAGCAACCTACTTTGTTCGGCTAGCTCAATGAAAAAAACGCGCTTGCTATGACCGACAGCCGTTATCTCGATTTGACCGTTTGAAAACCTGACGCGGAACGCCCATAATCGTTCCGCCGAATAGCGACACCGCATCCGCAGCATTCAGTGAGGCCGACCTATGCCAGCGTTAATCACCTTCGGGCGAATTTTGTTCGCCGTGCTGTTTATTTTTTCGGGAGCCGCCAAGCTCCTGAATTTGGCCGCGACGGCACAGATGACGGAAAAGATTGTTATTCCAGCGGCACTGGCAACCTACACCTCGCAGCTCGAAGGCCTGACCGGGATGCCGATGCCGCAGATGCTGGCGATTGCGGCCGGCGCGCTTGAGTTGATCTGCGGCATCATGATCGCGTTAAATTTCGGCGCACGCTTTTTTGCGATCGTGCTGATCCTGTTCGTGATTGCAGCGACCTTTTACTATCACGACTTCTGGAATCAAACCGGTGCTGACGCCACCAACAATTTGATCCACGCGTTGAAAAACCTGTCGATCATCGGCGCGCTGTTCATGATCGCCGGCTACAGGAGGATGTCCCACGGGGTGGAATCCGCTTATAGCGGCGATGTCTAAGCTGCCCGCCGCCAGGGCGTAACGCTGACGGCATCGGCGACGTCCAGGATCTGGGCATCCCCGGCGCGCAAGCCGTGTGCAGCCAGAACTTCCTGCGGTGATAGCGCCGGCACGCCGGGGAAGCAGGGCTGGCCCGCCGGCAGCCGCACCCGCGCGGCCTGCGAGAGCCAAAACGTGTGGTAGCGATCCATAAACATTCCGAACACGTCCGGGCCGCCAATAATGGCGACGATGCCAGAGCCGACGCCGGCATGATCGCAAGCCGCCTCAAAGGAAGCTCCCGCAGGATTCCATAAGGTAGCGTTGGGATTGGAAGGATCGCGCGCGATCGCGCTGATCTTGCCGGTCAGGACCATCCGCTTTCGCCGCGGGGAGTTCGGCTGGTCTTCATAAGAACGACGGCCGTGCACAATCAGGTCGGCGCGGTCGAGGCCGGCGGTGAAGAATCGTTTGTCACCCTCGAACTTCAATTGGTCCGGCATCACACGATCGGCGTTCGCCAGCATGCCGTCCGCCGACACGATGACGTAGCCTTCGATGCGTAGCGCCGGCGTCGGTGTTGTCGGGTCCGGCAAATCTATTCCGAAATCGTCTGCACGACGCTGGAAACCGGGCGGTCGCTGACCGTCGGCAGCTTGGCATCCTTTAGAACTTCTTCGTCGTATTGCGGCAGGGTCTGCACGGGAGCCTTGGCGATCATTTTGACGACCTTGTAGCCACCGGCCTTTAGCCTGCGCAGCAGCGTGGGCAGCGCTTCCGCCGTATGCTTGTGGAAGTCGTGCATCAGGATGATGCCTTTGCCGAGCTTGTCGAGCTTCTTCATCGTGACATCGATCACCTGCTGCGCATTGCGCGCCTTGAAATCGAACGAGTCGAGATCGCAGGAGAACATCGCGATATTTCTGGTACCGAGATACGTCACCATCTCCGGCGGGTGCTGCAGCGCCGGAAAACGGAAGAATGGCGCCGGCGAAACACCACCCAGGGCCCATTTCACCGCGCTGAATCCTTTTTCGATCTCTTCCTTGCGTTGATCTTCGGTCAGTTTCTTGTTGGTCAGGGTCGCGTGCGACCAGGTGTGCGATCCCACGGTGTGACCAGCCGCGAGAACCTGCTTCAGGATTTCCGGATAATAGGTCGCGTGCTTGCCGATCGAAAAGAAGATGCCGGTCGTGCATTCGTCCGCCAGCGACTTCAGTACCGAGGGGGTATTGACCAACCATGGCCCGTCGTCAAAGGTCAGCACCACTTCCTTGTCGCGCAGGAAATCGAGCTGTTTGAAGTGCTCGAAGCCAAATCCGGGGCCGCCGGTGGTGTCGATTTCAACGACGCGAGCGATGCCGAGCGCATCAGGATTGGCGCAAGGGATTTTTGCCGGGGCAGGGGCCGCGGCGGGCGCTGGAGCTGGAGCAGGCGCCGCCTGGGGAGCCGCAGCGGCCTTGGGCGGCGCGGCCTGCGACCATGCCACGCCTGACGCACACAGCGAAACCACGCCAGCAAAGATTATACTTGCCGCAATACGCATCTTATTACCCTCACGCTGATCCCGTGCTCGGCCGCGGCTTTTTGCCCACGCCCGAGTCATTTCGTGCCCCCGATCACAGTAACCTAATTGGACCTGCGCCGCCACGGCAACGGCTTTCGTCAGTGGGGGCGGATTGTCGGACAAGTCGGTTAACTGCGACGGAACCGACGGTTTTACCACACCCACCGAAAGGCTAACGCTGGACAAACTGCCTAGCGCAGCGAAACGATGAAATCCGTACCCTCGCCGGTTTCGCCGGCGGCGATGCCTTGATCTGAGACGATGATCGAACTGCCGGTCGAAAGCGCTTCAACAATTCGAGCCTTGGCATCCGCAGGAATTGTGAGGCGATCCAATGCTTCGGCGGGGCTGTCCGGCGCCGGCGCCAACGCCTTCACGTCGGCCGCGCCGGCGATCTTCCGCCTGCGCGACGCCCGCTCGTCGTCATCGCGCCGCTCGGCGTTCCGATCCAGAACCGGGAGCGTGACGACCGACCAGTGCAGAACGTTGGCGTCGTCCTTGTCGACTTGAGCGGTGAACACGTGCGTACCCAGCGGCCGATCACTTGGCGCAATCGTCACTGGAACATCAAACAGCGGGGCGAAGTTCTGCCGCACATAGAGCTTTGAGTCCTTGCGGCTGACGAACACCGCAATCTGACCGGTGCGCTTTGGCGCCGCCGCGGGGTCGGCTTTTGGGGCGATCGTGTTCCCGGTGTCGGGCAGGCGTGCCTGATCTTTCTTCTCATCTGGAACGCCGGTTGTGACGTCCGTTGCCGCCTTGACCTTGTCGTCTGACTTTGCGGTCGACTTCGGTGTGTCAATCATCGCCGGCTCGGTTTTGACGGCGTCCGTTTTCGCCTCGGTCGTGGCCGCGTCGGGCTTCATGCTTTCAACCGTGGCCGCTTCTGGGCGAACAGTCTCCTTGTCGGAGGCGGCGCGTTCCTGGTTGCCCGGCTCAGTCGCAACGGGCTTCTCGCGCGCTGGCGCTCGATCGCCGGTGAGTGCTGCATCGGACATCGTGACCGGGGATTCCGTTGCCGAAAGAGCGCTGGCGTCCGCGGTGCGGGTCTGTTCGCGCAATGGCGTGGAAGCCGGCGATGCGTCCACCAGCGACTTCACGCTGTCACCGTGTCCGACGGTTGATCTCAGTTCAAGGCTTGCTACCGAAGTCGCGGGCTTCGTGGTCGCAACCGCATCCGGTGTCTTGTCGGCCTTCGCGGCTCGGGTCGTATCCGCCTTCGGCTCATCGGCGGCGATCGGCTGTGGCGCGATTTTCGTCGTGGCGAGCAACGGATGCGAAAAGCTGGTCGGAACCGCTTCGTCGGGGATGATGACGACCCGCGCGCCCATCCTGGTCCAGCCATACATCTTCACGGCGAAGGCCATCGGCATGCGGATGCAACCATGTGATGCCGGATAGCCGGGAAGCACGCCGGCGTGGATGGCGATGCCTGACCACGTGATCCGCTGCATAAAGGGCATCGGCGCGCCGCTGTAAATGTTGGAATGGTGCAGCTTCTCCTTTGCAACAACGCTGAACACGCCCATCGGCGTCGGATGGCCGCGCATGCCGGTCGATATCGGCGTTTCCGCGAAGAATCCGTTGGCGTCGTAGATTTTCATGTTCTGCTTGTTGATCGATATCGCGATCACCAGCGGTCCGTGCGGCTTGGCTGCTTCCTTGACCGGGACCTCGATGCCTTTTTTCGACGGGCCGTCCGGATGACGACGAACTCTTTGCTTTCGCCGCGGTGGTGGCGGCAGCATCTCCGGCGCCGGCCGCGAAAATCCGGGGTCGGAATCCGGCCAATAAATCGTGGCTTCCGCCGGCGCGGCGATGCCGACGGCTCCAGCCGCCGTCAGAACGGCAATTCGCCAAAACGAATTTGAAAAAACTGTACGGAACGAAAAGCAAGCTTCGGACTGGACCGGCTCCGGCCCTTCAGTCCGAACAAAAACTCCAAGCCTGTTCACGCGTATCATTCCCGAATCCAGTCGTTGATATTTAGTGTTTCAGAGGAGGTACGCGTTCACCAGCGTAAGGCCTTTAATTCCAGCGATTTTGATGCCAAGCGTAGCAAAAAAGCCTCATATTCCGTTAAACAACGCAGGGGTCCCGTCATTCGGCATCTTCCGGTCTCTTCCGGCAAAGATTGCACGCATTAGATGGCTGAAAGCCCTAGCGACGGAGATCATCATGACATCGCACGCCTTAAGCCAATGTGACACGAGGTATTGGCGCTGGATCCTTGTGGGATTTGCCTTGCTGCTATGGCCGGGCTCGCCGGCGTCGGCTTCCGACGAACCTGACCTGATTTTCCGCCGCTCGACCGTGTTCAAGTGGCTTAGCCCGAACGACAAGCTTGCGACCTACGGCGTCGACGATCCCGAAGTCGAGGGCGTCGCCTGTCATTTCACGTTGCCGGAGAAAGGGGGCTACACGGGTTGGCTGGGCCTCGCCGAGCAAGTCTCGGATATTTCGCTAGCCTGCCGGCAGATCGGTCCGATCCATTTCAAGAGCAAAATGGAGCAGGGCGACGATATGTTTAAGCAGCGGCGCTCGCTGTTCTTTAAGAAGATGCAAATCGTCCGCGGCTGCGACGCCAAGCGGAATGTGCTGGTTTACATGGTTTATTCCGACAAGCTGATCGACGGATCGCCGAAGAATTCGACTTCGTCGGTCCCGATCATGCCTTGGGGCGCGAGCGATAATGTCATTCAAAAATGCGGTGAGTTCATTCAGTGACGGGAGTCTAAATCCGCTTACCGCGGCACTGGACGCGGACGGATCGTCCGTTCCGGCCGCGCTTTGGGAACGCGGCACCCGACCAGCCGTACGAATTTTTGCGGAGCCGATTGGTTGCCCCGGCCGTTGTCGCCGCACTGCTGAGCCATGGCGCCGGAAATCCTGGGCCGTTCCGTCCTAAGGGGATTCTGCTGATCGATCCGCGACCTGGAACCAGGAGCTTCAACCACTGGCAGGCCGCCTTTGCGGGTCGGATGTTCGTTGCCAACGTCGATGTTGCCATTACCCACGACTGCCATCCTTTGTTGAAGATACGCCACAACGCGCGAATGCACTGAATGGTTGCAAGCGGTTGGGGTAAGTCGGCCGTACCGATGATGAGGTTCACGGCCGTCCCGCCGCGAACGGGAGGTTTCCACCAGATAAAGGTTAAAAATTGCACCCGGCATCGAACCCCCGGGTCTGGGCGGGCGTCTTATTTCGAGATTGTCCGTGGAGACCATCCGATGCGCGCCATCAGCTACGTGATTGCCCTCATTTTCGTTCTAACAGGGCCATCGCTGGCGGGCTCCGCCGATGGCGATCTGCCGGGAATCGGAACCTTCAGCTATTGCGGAACTCCGCTTCATGGCCCCGCAACGGAGGTTGTGGCCGCGCTAAGCCGGTGAACGACTTAGCTCTGGGCCAAGGAACGACCGGCGGCTTCGGTTTTGTCGCCCAAATGGTGCCGAATTACCCTTTCGCGCTGTTCGGTATTGAACTGGAATCATTGAATTTTTTGAAAGACTGTTTCGTCCGACCGTCGCGACGAAACATTTCACCGCGCGACGAAACCATTTCCCGCTTTTGGCGTAGACGTCCGGAAACGCCCGTCAGTTATCAATTGCTGACGAAAAACGGCGGACACCGCCGCGCCGCCGAACCGGAGACAGTCAAATGCGAACCCTCAGTTTCGTGCTCGCGCTCGCTTTCGTGTTGGCTGGTCCTTCGATGGCCGGTTCGTCCGACGGCGGCTTGCCGGGCGTCGGTACTTTTTCCTATAACGGGTCGCCGCTCACTCCTTCGGTTCCTCACATTGTGCTTATTGCATCCCGTTAAGACTGTGGAGCGTCCAGCAATGAAAATTGCGGGAAGTGGGAACGGGCTTTTTCGTATTTGCGCGGTCGCGGTTATTTGCGTGATGCCGGTGGCATCGGCGCAGACGCAAGTTCGCCTGGCGACCAAGATGCCCGATCCCCGCGGGGAATTCGTCCGATCATGCGCTCCCCATATGGCTGGACGGTGGGCACACCCGGAATCTGTCTGCGGTTGCCTACACGATCATGCCGCCGCCGCCGTCGATGATCCCGACCTTCGCGAAGCGTTGCTGCGTGGTATCAGCGAGACCGGCGTGCCGACCATTGAAACCGAATGGGTGCCGCCGTCCAAACGAGCCGAGATCGGCGCAACGTTCACCAAGATCGCGAAGCCGACGCTGCAGTGCATGTTCGAGCCTTTGACTTAGGCTCAGCTCCCAAAGGCAGATGCCGATGCCGCCTGGTGGGCGTGCCGGCGCTTTGATGATTCGACTGCCAGCTGGCGGGAAGCCGGCGTCGCCATTATCCTCCGCGTCCGCCAATTTGTTCGAGCAGACGCCAAATGAATGAATCAAGCGACGCTATGGAGGTCATTCGCCGGGACGACCGCCTCAACGGCAAGACCGCCATTGTCACGGGCGCGGGATCGCGTGCGGAGGGCATCGGCAATGGCCGCGCCACCGCGGTGATTCTGGCGCGGCATGGCGCGCGCGTGACGTTGGTCGACACGACGGCGCAATGGGCGAATGAGACCAAACGCCTGATCGATGCCGAAGGTGGTACCGCGCTCATCGTCGAGGGCGACGTCAGCGTTCCCCGGTGCTGTCAGGAAATCGTGTCGCGCACCGTGGATGCGTGGGGCAGGCTCGACATCCTCGTCAACAATGTGGGTATCACCGGCCCCCGCGGCAATGCAGTGGAGGTGGATATCGCGGCGTGGGACAGCGCGATGCGCGTCAACGTCGCCTCGGTCATGCTGATGGCGAAATTCGCCATTCCGGAAATGATCAGGAGCGGAGGCGGCTCGATCATCAATCTCAGTTCGGTCGCCGGTCTGCTGGGTGGCCATCCAAGCCTCCTTTATCCGACATCAAAAGGCGCCATCGTAAGTTTGACGCGCGCGATGGCGGCGCATCACGGCCGCGACGGCATCCGCGTCAATTGCATTGCGCCGGGCACGGTATACACGCCGATGGTGGCGTCGCGCGGCATGACGCCGGAGATGCGCAAGGCGCGCAGCGAACGAACGCTGCTCGGCACCGAGGGTACCGGCTGGGATATCGGTTATGGCGCGCTGTTTCTTGCCAGCGACGAGTCACGCTGGATCACCGGCATCACCCTGCCGATCGACGGCGGCGCGACGGCCGGCAGCACGGGATCGCCGGTGCCACCAAGCGAACCCGCGCAGGGCTAACATTCGTTTCGAGCCGAAAGCTGCGATCGAGACGTATGCTATTTTATCTTGGGTCCCAATCGCGGGACGCATTTGCGCTTGTGGACGATTCCTGTCGCGATCATCTTGGCGCCAGAGACTTCCTTGATCTGGCCAGCGGGACAAGTTCCGTCGTCGACTTTGACGCGCTGCCCCAGTCGTAAATTCACGATGTCCTGCTCCCGCGACACCTGTTGCGCCAAAGCGTTGGGCGCAAGTGCGGCCATTGTGATGCCGGCAAGGATCAAAAGAGAAAAGTGCCTGATGCGTGAATTCTTCATGTCGGCGAGCGCCCCGTTTCACTTGTTCTGTATTTTTAGCCCGTTCGGTCCGACATTGATCTGCAGTCCTTCCGGTTGCTTTTTGGTCTGGTAAAGCTTGTAGCCGAGCACGGCCGCCACGACGATCAGGGCGCCGATGATCAGGAACAGAATGTTGCGATTGCCGGGCATCCAGTGTCTCCGTGGGAACTCGAGCCTTCTCCGTTCCGATTGAATTGGAACGGAGGCTCCAAGCTTTCAATTTGACGCGTTTTCCGAGCGCGAACCGGTATCCACTTCGCTGGAAAACGCGCTAGTTGGGACGGAGTGTATTGGTGCGGGCACGATTCTGAAAGCGATCCGAGTCAATACCCGCCAGGATATATCAGACACGCTTGCATTTTGCCGATCGCCTCCTGCAAATTCCGGGAAAGTATGGTCTGATCGCGGCGGCGCGGCCTTTGCAAACATCACGCTTGGAAATCGACAATGAACGCCATCAATACCAACCAAAAAATCCTCGATGCCGTCGATGCCGGTTTCGACGCGCAACTCGCCACCACAAGGGATTTTGTCGCGATTCCCTCGACCCGCGGCGCGGAAGGGCCGTGCCAGGACATGATCGGCGATCTCCTGCGCCAGCGCGGCTATGAGGTCGACGACTGGCATATCGATGTCGAGGATCTTAAGGATCTGCGCGGCTTCGGCCCGATCGAGCATGATTTTTCCAAGGCGCGCACCGTGGTCGGCACCTACCGGCCTTCCACCAATGCCGGAAAATCGCTGATCCTGCAGGGCCATTGCGACGTGGTGCCGACCGGTCCGCTCGAGATGTGGGAGACGCCGCCGTTTTCGCCCGTGGTGAAGGACGGCAAGATGTACGGCCGCGGCGCCTGCGACATGAAGTCCGGCACCATCGGCGCGCTCTATGCGCTCGACGCGATCAAGGCCGCGGGCCTCAAGCCGACCGCGCGGATTCACTTTCAGTCCGTGATCGAGGAGGAGAGCACCGGCGTCGGCGCGCTCTCGACCTTGCAGCGCGGCTATCGCGCCGATGCCTGTTTCATTCCCGAGCCGACCTCCGGCAAGATGGTGCGCTCGCAGGTCGGCGTGATCTGGTTTCGGCTGAAGGTGCGCGGCTTTCCCGTGCATGTGTTCGAGGCCGGCTCCGGCTCCAACGCGATCACGGCGGCCTATCATCTGATCCAGTCGCTGGAAAAGCTCGAGGCCGAATGGAACGAGCGCGCCAAGAGCGATCGCCATTTCAAGGCGCTGACGCATCCGATCAACTTCAATCCCGGCATCATCAAGGGCGGCGATTGGGCCTCCAGCGTGCCGGCATGGTGCGATGTCGATTGCCGGATCGCGATACTGCCGGGCTGGTCGGTCGCCGACTGCCAGGCCGAGATTCTCGCCTGCGTCTCGGCGGCCGCGCGCGATCATCGCTTTCTCTCCAACAATCCGCCCGACGTGGAGTGGTCCGGGTTTCTGTCGGAAGGATATGAGCTGAAGGATTCGGCCGAAGCCGAAGCCGCGTTCGGCAAGGCCTACAACGCGGTCTATGGCGGCGCCGTTGCGGGATCTCGTCTTCACCGCGCTCACCGACACGCGGTTCTACGGGCTGAACTACAACATCCCGAGCCTGTGCTTCGGCGCCAGCGGTGCGGCGATGCACGGCTTCAACGAATATGTCGATCTCGATTCCTTGCGCAAATCGACCAAGGCCACCGCGCTGTTCATCGCGGAATGGTGCGGGGTGGAGGCGATATAGGTTATCGCGAGATAATGTTCAGCCACTGGCCACAGCGCCGCGACGATCGCATCCAGTCCATCGGTCAGCGCGGCGGGACCGGGCTGCAGGATCAGCGCCGATTTGATCTCGACGATGCGGTCGTTGCGGACCGCTGGAATCTCGTTCCAGCCCGGCCGCTTCCTGATCTTGTCCGGCACGACTTTCTTGCCGCACCACGATGCCAGGATCACATCGGGTGCCGCGGCGCGCACGACGTCGGGCAAAATGATCCGATCTTTGGCGGCCTGTTGAAACCGCAGCTTCGGCAGGATGTCTTCGCCGCCGGCGATCTCGATCAGTTCGGAGACCCAGCCGATGCCGCTGATCAGCGGATCGTCCCATTCCTCGAAATAGACTTTTGGTTTTGGCGAGGGCCGGGCAGTCGACGCGATTGCCGCGAGCCGCTTCTCATACCTGGTTGCGAGTTGATCGGCTCGCTCCGCCGCACCGACCAGCGCGCCCAGCGTGCGGATCATCGCCAGGATGCCCGCGACGTCGCGCTGGTTGAAGACATGGATGGCGACGCCGGCGCGGACCAGATCGGCGACGATATCGGCCTGCAGATCCGAGAAGGCGAGAACCAGGTCCGGCTCGAGCGCGAGGATTTTCGGAATATCCGCCGAGATGAATGCCGAAACCCGCGGCTTCTCGCGCCTGACCTGCGGCGGCCGCACCGCATAACCGGAGACGCCGACGATGCGATCTTGCTCGCCGAGCAGATACAGCGTCTCGACGGTTTCTTCGGTGAGACAGACGATCCGGCGGGGAGGGAATTGGCGCATGCCCGACGATATGCAGAAAAATACATCGCCTGTCACGCCCACTTCAAGCCATCGCCGGGCTTGACGTCGCAGGTAATCGCTTCAAGAACATTCGACGAGAGATACAACCGTCACTCCGGAACGGATCGAAGGCATGAACCGGAACGACAACAACGATGAGTCTCGGGGGATGCCGACCATGACGCCGCTTGAAAAAGTCAATTCAATGAAGATGCCGTTTGCCGAGTTGAAGGGGGTGACATTTACCGAAGCCGGGAAGGATCGCGTGGTGGCGCGGATGCTGGTGCGGCCGGATCTCTGCACGCTTGGTCATACGATTCACGGCGGCGCGATCATGGCGTTCGCGGATTCGGTCGGCGCCGCCGCAACCGTGATCAATCTGCCCGAGGACGCCAAGGGCACCACCACGATCGAGAGCAAGACCAATTTCATCGGCGGCGCGAAAGAGGGCATGACGGTCATCGCGACCGCGACGCCGGTGCATCGTGGCCGGCGCACCCAGGTCTGGCAAACGCGGCTGGAGACCGAAGAGGGAAAACTAGTCGCGGTGGTAACCCAGACGCAGATGGTATTGTAGCAGCGCGGAAAGCGAGGTCACCTCGCCCTATGGGGCGCTAACGGCGTTCAACATCCCCGTTTGCGGGTGACAGTTCAGGTATTCGAAAAATTGTTCGTCGGCTCGTGCCACCGTGACTTCGTGATAGAGCCGCAGTTTTGCGGCCGGCCCCAAGGTTGACAGATATTTCATGGCGGCGCCGAAGATCCTGACATGGGTCGGATGCGATTCGGCCCATCGCTCCAGCGCCGCCAGGCTTTTCCACCAGCTCATGCCGTAGGATTTTTCGGTCGGCGTCCCGTCTGGCGCAACGACGGTCATATAGCGGTTGGCGTAACAACCAATCGAGCGACCGCTGTCGCGCAGGAAGTCCATGCCTTCTCTCAGAACCGGCTCGACGTCCTCGAGATACATTTTGCGTTCGGTTGTTTCGGTGTCGCCCCAATCCTGACCCGATCGGATCAGGCACACATTGTCGTGCGGAACGACCCGAACCCGCGCGCCATCGCGAATGGCGTGGGCCGCGCCGGCTGGCGCCATTTCACTGGTTTGAGACAGCGGGATGCGATCGCGCATGCCACCCCAATACGCATGTTCCTGAACTTCGCCGCTCATGCTGTCGGCAAGGACCGCGACGCCTTCGGACCGCCCGAGGGAAGAGAACAGGGTTTCATAGCCCTCCACCGATGGATAAAGCACCTCGATGAAAGTGCCGCATCCGTCGATGGCTCGCTGGTCGCCGGTCCAACCATCGCGCGCTCCCGGAAACCAGCCGTCGAACTTTGCGCGATCGTCCCAATAGGCAACCGTCACGATGTTCGTGAAGCCGGCTTCGTCGACATATCTGGCCCGATCCCAATGCGTTGGGCCGCCATTCGCTTTGAAAAATGAAGCGATCCACGGCAGCGCCTGCGACCCGGCGTTTGAAGGCGCGCCACGGGTTTGGAAGCCGAAATAGGCCATCACCACCCGCTCCACACTCGGCTTGTGGCGCGCCACGAACGATGGATAGGGCGGCGCATAATCGTCGGGGACGCGTCGGTGACGGGTACGGGCGCTTCGGAGATGCTCCGGGATCGCGGATTCCATGACGGACTCCTCCTTAAATTGAATCGTCAGGCCTGAAGTTTGATTTCGCTCATGACATCCGCATCCACCGGCAGGGTGAAATGCTCGACGCGGTTAGCGCGGGAGGTGTTGAACAGCAGCCGCGTGACATCCGGGTCTGGAATAGTGTCCGGCGGGATCGGCCGCGTTCTTCGCCACGCCGATCATGCCAAGATCAATATCGGCATACAGGATGCCTTCCTGATCGGGCGGAAGCTTCTCGGCCAGCGAACTCCCGTCCGGCCCAAAGATCACCGCATGGCCGCCGCCGGTGTGAAGAAACGCATGTTTCTCGGGGGAGTCGCAAAGCTCGTCGATCATGGCCTGGGAGACCAATGCGCAGGGGCCGAGCACGAAACACGAGCCCTCGACAGCGTAAATCTTGCTCGCGGCGTTGTTGACTTCCCAGCCTAGCGCATGCGCGAATGGATCGTAGAGCGAGAAGCTCGGCCAGGCGCCGACGTGAACTTGCTCGTTCTGGGCATACATCGCGTATTTCGATAGCGGTTGGAGATGCTCCCAGCAGCACAATGCGCCAAGCCGGCCAATGTCGGCGCGATCATGGACGGCGAGATCGCTGCCGTCACCCTCGCCGAACACGGTGCGCTCGGCATGCGTCGGCCTTAACTTGCGACGTTTGGCGATGGTCTCGCCGTCGGGGCCGATCAGCCATTGCCCTATATACAGGCTGCCGCCATCGCGTTCGGACACGCCGATGACGGCCGTGAGCTTGGCGCGCTTGACGGCTTTGCGAATTTTTTCAGCTTGTGGGCTGTCATAAGACAACGAGTTATCGAAATAGCGCTGCACGAAGCCGCGGCCGATCGCCCAGGCGGGAGCGCCGAGCCAGATCTGCCACGGATATCCAGGAATAAAGGTCTCGGGAAACGCGATCAGTTTTGCGCCCTGCGCGGCCGCCTGATCTATCAGGGCGATGGTTTTGTCCACCGTTGCATCAAGATCGAGAAAAACCGGTGCCGCCTGAACCACCGCAACCCTGTATTTCTGATGAACGAGACCCATTGGATGTCATCCTTTTCACATGAGAGACCAACCATCATTGTCTGGAGGTTACAGCCACAGCGGGGCGGGCCACTTATCTGTGACGGAATGAAAACTTGTCTTAATTGGTAAGTTGGCAGCCAAAGGCGGCCAATTCACGCTTCGCCCGCGCAAGCTTGGCGAAGTGCAGGAGGGGAAGGGGCCCGGTCGGAAAAACGCGTTATTGGGTCGGGCGCTCGCGCCATTCGCGCGGTGAGGCGCCGAATTTCTGCTTGAAGATCCGGCTGAAGTGGGCGAGGTCGTTGAAGCCCCATGCGAATGCGATGTCGCTGACGTGTCGAGCCGCGTGCGCGGCGTCTGACAGATCGCGTTTGCATCGCTCCAGACGTTGCATCTGGACATAACTGCGGAACGAGATCTGTTCGGCGGCCATCAAATCGCTGGCATAGCGTGGCGAGATTCCAACAGCGGCTGCTGCGCGCAGCATCGACAGTTCGGGATCGCGCAGATGTGTCAGGATATAGTTCTTGAGACGATAAAGCAGCGCGGATCTATGAGATGACTGGTCCGGCGAACGTTCATGCATCCTGTCGGCGAAGGCCATCGCGATGAGGTCCAGCGCCTGGTCGAGCAGGCGGGTCGCGGTAGCGGGATCGACGTGGTCGATCGTCTTGCTCATACTTAGCAGGAACTCATAGGCCAAGCCTTCGAGAGGATGATCGCTGGAGAAGGCGGTTGCGGTCAACGTGTCGAACGAACCGATGCGCTGTTGCAGCAGCTTCCGGGGTAGCTGAAAAATCGTCTGCGAAAATCCGTCGTTGAAGTGCAACTCATACGGGCGGGTGGTGTCATAGATAACGAACTGCCCCGCGGACACTACCGCTTCACGGCCGTCCTGAAATATGCCGTTCACACCGCGCGTTCCCAGGGTTACCAGCACGAAATCTTCGTTGGCGCGCGCGATCCGGGACGGTGTGCGAAACACCCGTTGGGCGCAGGACTCGACTCGCGTGCATGTCACAGGCCCGATCATCGATTGCGAAACGGAGCCCCAAAACGCGTCGCGCATGTCCGACTGGCAATCGAGCCCGACAAAAGTATCGCAGACGATGTCCTGCCAAACTGCAAGTCGTCGACCAGGGACCGAAGAACTGGTGTCGAGCACTACAGCCACGATGGACCTCCAGGAATCCCGACGATAGTGAGGCAAAAAGCCTAGCTCAAATCCGCAGCTTGCAAATAGCTTGCCGCCGTTTGCAAACGTCAACGAGATCTTAACAAGTCTATTACTGCTACTGCCGCTTTTTAAGGCGCAAACTTGGCTTGAATTTCATGGTGCGATGCACAATATCTGTGGTCTAGGGATTCGACGCCTCCTCGAGGGCTATCCAAGAGGAGTTATAACATGCGCCACGACAAGATCGCCCATTCGACCCCAGCCACGGGCATCGTTCGAACCCTGCGTCAGCAAGAATTGCGGCTGCTGCGCGATCATCTTTTGCGACTCGATCCGGTGAGCCGCCACGATCGCTTCCACGGCTTTTTGGATGACGGCTTCATCGAGCGCTATGCCGCGAAATGCGCTGGTGATGGCACCGTCATCATCGCTTACATCGAGGATGGGAAGGTGCGCGGCGCGGCGGAACTGCATCCACCTGAACAATCCCATGATCTATTGCCGGAGATCGCCTTCAGCGTAGAGGCTAGCCTGCGACGGCGGGGCCTCGGCAGCATCTTGTTCAAGAGGCTGATCGCGGAAGCGCGATCAAGGGGTTACCGCAGTCTGCGCATTACCACCGGTGCGGAGAACCAAGCGATGCGAGCCCTTGCCAACAAGTTTGGCGCGCATCTGACGTTCCAGCATGGCGAATCCACCGGAAGCATCGACCTTAAGCCGCAAGCGCAGTTCGAACCTGCAAAGTTCGCGATTGTGACACCGGCCGATGCGTTACGGGCGATGGTCAATTTGAACCGCGCGTATTGGAAGTTGTTGCTGCGAATGTACGGCTGGGGTCGAACGGCTTGACCAATCGGAGCGGCTGCATCAAGCAATTCGCTGACCTCTGATAGGGCGAATTGCTCACAACGGCGGCCGGCACCGCACCCATGTCTCAGGTGCCGGTGCGCTTGTCGTTTCCGAATTTCCGGATCACCCGGCGTTCGACCACCACGGAGCGTTGCGCCCCTTGCTCGCCCGCAATCACCCGCGTCGAGGAGCGCGCGGAGAGGCGACCGGCCTTCTTCACTTCGGCAGTGACGGATTCGATCGGCAATCCCATCAGCGATGCGGCGATCTCGGCCTGTGCTGTCTGATCGTCGGTAATACCGATCGCCGCGAAAATCGCTTCGTCCAGCGTTGGTGGATCGCGCCGGACACGCCGGGATCCATACTTGGTATTCCAGTCTTCGCTCATGGTGCCTCTCGTTTTACCGCCGAATACCTAGAGCCTCGCATGTTGCATTGCAATATGAATTTGATGTGGCAATCCAGCCATGCACCGCTTGATTCAGAGCTTTTCCAGTTCGGTAGCATCGTAGAGCTGAATGGGTGTGGCCGCCGCCGCGAGCGGCTGCAGCGCGCGGACGAAGTCGCGCGAGGCCGGGACGGCGAAATGGGCCAGTAACGCAGTGCGATCGGCCCATCGCTCGACAAACACCAGCTGCAGCGGATTCTCGCAATCGATGTGCACCGCGTGCGAGATGCATCCAGGCTCTTTGCGCGACCGGTGCACGTGCTCCAGGCTTAGTTTCCAGAATCTCGTTGAGGGTTTCTTGCCGGGCCGTCACACTACCCGTGACTATGATCATCTCATCCTCCTGCGGTTTTGGAGTAGCCATCATCGTCACGAAATTAAATCGCTGACATTTGCAAAATTGGCGGGTGCCTGCGGCCACCGTTTCAACGCGGCGTGTCCGGCATCGGTCAGGACATAGATGCCGCGCTCGGCGCGATCAAACCAGCCGTAAACGTTGTGCATCAGAATTTTCTGCGCGTCGGGTATCTCAGGCCGTAGGTCTCGCACCCGCCGCGGCCCGCTCGAAAGCGCCGATGCGCAGGCCAGCGCCTGCTGGCGATAGGCTGTCATGATTGGTGCGCGCGTGCTTCCGCCCAGCGCCGGATCGCCTTTGCGGCGTTGGTGCTCGGCAATGAGGCGGGAACGCTTCTTCGGATTGCGGCGTGGGCTGGTCGTGGGCGGCTGGACGATCACTTCTACATCGCCGGTGCCGGTAACTGCGAGCATGCCAAAGCCGAGACGGCGGCACAGATTGCGATAGCGCGCGTCGCTCTCGCGCCCTTTGCCGCGCAAGGACATTTTGGCGGCTAGCCAGACTTCGTCACAGGCGCCGGCGCGGTCGACCGCCTGCAGAACCAGCTCAAGATTGAAGGAAAGCTTGAGTTCGCCGATCACCACGATAGGTGGGTTGTCGCCGCTCAGCGCCACCAGGTCACAGCCACCGACTTCGCCCTTGACGGTAAAGCCGAGGTTTTCGAGGAAGCGCTTGACGGGTAGATAAAGTGCGGTTTCCAAGGTGGCTCCGGTGTCGTCCCTGCAACTCAGTGTCCGAGTTTAGCCCGAATTGCCGCGGGAGATTTGATCAAACGACGCCCGAGCGGTTATCGTGCATTCGGGATGGAACGGGCGCGACACCTAATCATGATCAGGAACGGGCTTTACCACATCAAGATCGAAATGCTTGACGGCATCGAGGGCGGCAACCAGGGCGTCATGGTCGTGCGCGATGGTACGTTGCGCGGTGGCAACTCGTATTTTTATGCGTTCGGGACCTACACTTGCGCCAACGGCAAATGGAAAGGCGAGGTGACGAACCAGGAACATTCGCCGACATTTGGCGCCCGGCCGGTGTGGGAACGCAAAATAGTAACCATCGGATTCACCGGAACCTATACCGACGAAACCGCCGAGGGCGACGGCATGGCGCTCGCTGGCAAACAGAGCATTCGATTCAAATCGAAGCTGCGGTTGCTGATTCCGGACTGAAGGCAGCCGCAGGGGCGGGACCCTATACGCGCCCGCTCACCGGAAGCAGCGCGCCGGTGACGGCGCTGGCGGCATCGCTGGCGAGGAACAGGATCACCTCGGCCAGTTCTTCTGCCGTCACCCATTTTTTGAAGTCGGCCTTGGGCATGCTGGCGCGGTTGGCTGGAGTGTCGATGGTCGACGGCAGCACCGCGTTGACGGTGATCTGGCCCTTCCACTCGGAAGCAAGCGCCTCAGTGAGCCGGTGCACCGCCGCTTTGGATGCCGCGTAGGCGCCCATGCCGGCGCCCGCCCGCAGCGCGCCGATTGCGCCGGTATTAACGATCCGCCCGGCGCCCGAAGCGACCAGATACGAAATCGCCGATTGCGACGTATTCAGCGCGGTGAGCACGTTGAGCGCATACATGCGCTGCCAGGTTTTCGGATCGCCTTCGGCAATCGCCTCGAACGCAAAGCCGCCGGCGATATTGATCAGCGCGTCGAGCCTGCCGAAATGCGCCGCGGCAGCGTCGACGGCTTTTTTGGCCTGGGTCGCATCCGATAGATCGACGCCGCCAAGTTCAATCCGATCCGGCGTTGCCGGAAATGATGAGGTCGCGTGATCAATGCCCGCCAACCGCGCGCCCCGTGCCAGCGCGACTTTCGCGACTACCTGGCCGAGCGCGCCAGAGGCACCGGTCACGACAATGACTTTTCCGTCCATGATGAAGGCTCCGGCTAGGGCAGGTGAGGAGTTTCACAGTACCGTTGGGCGAAATTGATTTGCAATGCCGTGGCGAGCAACGGCCGACCGGCCGCAGCGCGGAATTCGCTAAAATTTGCCGGAGTTTTGTAAGCGG
Organism: uncultured Pseudomonadota bacterium; assembly: GCA_963725555.1. GTDB lineage: Bacteria > Pseudomonadota > Alphaproteobacteria > Rhizobiales > Xanthobacteraceae > Bradyrhizobium. The sequence goes on from CAVRYV010000021.1 coordinate 299,313, forward strand.
AATGCAGAACCAAGCCGCTAAAAATACCGTCGTTCAGTCCAAGGGGGTTGGGAAACATCATGATGAAATATCTTCAAGATCACGGTTTACCGCTTGTTCAGCTTAAGGAGCAGCGTCGGGATTTGATTGTCGCGCTGCAAAATCGCAATACCCCGGTGGGTGTTTGGGAGTTGATGCAAATTGCCTCGATTCAGCAAGCCATCTCGGCCTTCGAGGACGTGATCGCCGATCTTGATGCCGAAATGGAGGTAGCCGCCTGACGCGGCTTGTCCCGTTAGCCATCGGCTCGCGGTTGGACCATCAGGACTCCAGATAACAGCCTTGCAGCGCGGTGCGCTCGCGCGGCCCAACGCCGAGTCCCTGGCGGAAATAGCCTTCGAGATCGCCATAGTCGCCTCGGACCACGTCGAATGCGGCAGCGAGGAACGATGCTTCCACCGATGCGAGCACCCGCCTGACATCCTCGGGCAGGTCGGTGCCGGAGGAGGGATCGCGGCGATAGAAGCGGTTGGTCAGCAGATAGTCCTGGGCGATCACATCGTCCGGCACGCCGAGCGCGTGCAGGATCAGCGCGCAGGCGAAACCGGTGCGATCCTTGCCGGCGGTGCAATAAATCACCAGCGGCGCTTTATCCTCAAGCAAGTGAGCGAACAGCGCCCGAAATCTCGGCGTGTTGTGGCGCACATAGTTGCGGTAGGAGCCGCGCATGACATCGGTGGCTTCGGTCGACGACAACGGCGTGCCGGCGGCGCTTAGTGCCCGCAACTCGGCGACCACGGTCGGTTCGATCGGCAGCGAATGAACCGCGATCTCCTCGAGGGCGCAGATCGCCGCCGCGCGCTCTTCAATGCCGCGAAAATCGAACGCGCTCTTCAGACCGAGGCCACGCACCACTTCGATGTCGGCGCCGGTAAGATGACCGAGATGGTTGGAACGGAAAATCTGCCGCCAACGCACCGCGCGGCCATCCTGACCGGGATAGCCGCCGAGATCACGGAAATTGCTGGCGCCAACGAGATTGAAATGACGGGCGGGAACATCTTGCATGACGGCCAGCTTAAGCCGCCGTCTGCGGCAGATAAATGACTGTCCTGGCCTATTGCAGCTTTCGGTCTCTGCTCACCGGTCATGGGGGTGAGCTGGTTCTTGTAGCTTAAGTCCGCCGACGCATCGGCGACGCGCCTTAGCGCTCATAAACCGGCTTGGATTCCTGGATCGCCGCCTCGTGATACCAGGCGCCGCCAAACACAGTTTCGCTGACCCGCGCAGCAAGATCGGTTGATGCCTTGGTCTGGTCGGGGCTGCGCACGCCGAGGCCCGCGCGGCCGCCGACGGGGAATTGGTAGATCCTGGCGGACCCGTGATTCAAACTGGTATTCATCTCGGTATCTCCTCGGCGTCACGGTGCATGGACTCGATGCTGCGCGCAACTCGTTCTCGATTGATTACTAGAAATGGATATCGTCGCTGCCTCCACGGATGCAATCTGATCAAAACAAAATCATTTCATGCGCATTTTGTGAGCATTTCCGCTTTTGCATCATGGGAGGCAGTCATGGAGTGGCTAACCCTTGAGCCATCGCCGAGGTTGCGGATGACATCCCATTTCCAGAAAGAATGTTGCGGTCCATTGGCGCGGCTTTAATCGAAACCCCAAAACACGCCGCAGAACTGCTGTGGAATCGGGCTTGAGCGAAGCTGTCGGGTACCGCCGGAGGCAGCGATATGCGCGCTTTTGTCGCACCGAAGACACACATCTCCAGCCCGTCGCCGGACCGATTGGCTCGCGCGGCGAACCTCCCGCAGCGCAGCGATTTGGCACTTTAATTGCTTGGTAACGATCGGCCGATGGTGGCCGGGTACATCTGTGGTGACCAAGGAAGCTTCGGTTCGCTGCTTTTCGCATCATCAACTCATGAGAGAGCTCAATGACAAAGTATAAGCTCGAGTATATCTGGCTCGACGGATACACGCCGATCCCAAATCTGCGCGGAAAGACGCAGATCAAAGCCTATAACTCGTTTCCCACCCTGGAGCAGCTTCCGCTGTGGGGCTTCGACGGAAGCTCGACCATGCAGGCCGAAGGCAAAAGTTCGGACTGCGTCCTCAAGCCGGTCGCAGTGTATCCGGATGCCGCGCGCACCGACGGCGTTCTGGTGATGTGCGAAGTGATGATGCCCGACGGCAAGACCCCGCATCCCTCCAACAAGCGCGCCACCATTCTCGATGACGCCGGCGCCTGGTTCGGCTTTGAGCAGGAATATTTCTTCTACAAGGATGGCCGCCCGCTCGGCTTTCCCGCCTCCGGCTATCCCGCGCCGCAGGGACCGTATTATACCGGCGTCGGCTACTCGAATGTCGGCGCGGTCGCGCGCGAAATCGTCGAAAAGCATCTCGATCTTTGCCTCGCCGCCGGCATCAACCACGAGGGCATCAATGCCGAAGTGGCGAAGGGCCAGTGGGAATTCCAGATCTTCGGCAAGGGGTCCAAGAAGGCCGCCGACGAAATGTGGATGGCTCGCTATCTGATGCAGCGCCTCACCGAGAGCTACGGCATCGACATCGAATATCACTGCAAGCCGCTCGGCGACACCGACTGGAACGGCTCCGGCATGCACGCCAATTTCTCGACCTCCTATATGCGCGAAACCGGCGGCAAGGAATATTTTGAAAAGCTGATGGCCGCGTTCGAGGCGGCACGAGCCGATCACATCGCAGTCTACGGCCCGGATAACCATCTGCGTCTGACCGGCAAGCACGAGACCGCCTCGATCAACGAGTTTAGCTATGGCATCGCCGACCGCGGCGCGTCGATCCGCGTGCCGCACAGCTTCGCTAACAATGGCTACAAGGGCTATCTCGAGGATCGCCGTCCGAACTCGCAAGGCGACCCGTACCAGATCGCTTCGCAGATCCTCAAGACCGTCGCTTCGGTGCCGACCGCCGCCAAAGCGGCCGCCGCTTAGGACGTTCTGCGCGGCCTGGATCCGGAAGCGTCCAGGCCGTGACTTCCGCTGCAGGGCGGACTTGCTTCGAGCTTCCCCTCCAAACTTGACCAGCCGCGCGGGCAACCCAACCCCCGACGCGGCTGGTTTTTTTGCGACGGTTTGGTAGCGAGCGGAACCGGTTGCCGTTCTGCGCCGAGCCCGGCTCGCGCCTTAAATCCGCACGTGGTTCAAAGCTAACCTTGCGCCTTCAACATGCGCGTCATGATTAAACATCTTCAGATGTCCCGGTTCGCCGCGATCGGACGCATTGCCGTATTCGCAACGGCAATCGCGGTGACCACGTGGTCGATCGTTCCATCGCGGGTGACGGCGCAATCGGCCGATCTCGTGCTGTGCGACCGGGTAGCCGCCGATCCCGCCGATCCCGACAAGCCGGCCGACGTCAAAGGCACGCCCGATATCCCGCCGTCCGATCTCGCAACCGCGATCAAATATTGCAGGATCGCCGCCGGGTCGTCGCGGCGTGCGATGTACCAGCTCGGCCGCGCCTACGCCGCCAACCGGCAAATGCCGGAAGCGATCGGCGCCTGGCGCAAGGCGGCCGACAAGGGCTCGACTTCGGCGATGGTCGAACTCGGCGTGATCTATGGAACAGGCTCGGGCGTAACGAGGGACGAAGCCCAGGCGCGAAAACTGTTTGAGCGTGCTGCGCAAGCCGGCAATCCGCGCGGCGTCACCAATCTCGCTGCGCTTTCCGGCGGCGGCGGTGGCGTCGCGGCATCGGATCCCGCGCGCGGTCGCGAGCTTTTGGCGAAAACCGCTGCGACCAACGCGGAAGCGCAGTATCAACTCGGATTGATGATGGCGGATGGTACCGGCGGCGCCAGGGACGACGTCGGCGCGCGAAACCTGTTCGAAAAGGCGGCGGCGCAAAATCACGCCGGCGCGCTGGAGCGAATGGGCGAATTCACGCAAGAGGGCCGCGGTGGCCCCAAGGATACCACCGCCGCCAAGTCCTATTACGAGCGCGCCGCCGCACTCGGCGACGAGGGGGCCAAGAAAGCATTGAAGCGGCTGGAGTGCCCTTACGTGCTCAAGGACAAGCGCGGGAACGTGGTGACAAACCTTTGCTTCTAGACGCGGCGGAACAAGTAAGCGGTCACGGCGATTAGTGCACGCTGCCCTGCAGGAGGTCATCGTCCGATGGCCTGCGCATCCATGACAGAATGAGCTCCCATGAAAATGAGAATCAGCAGGGTCCGTGAGTCCGTCAGCCTTCTGTTCGCGACAGTCATGCTGGTGGCGGCCCCGGCGGCGGCGCAAAATGCCTTCAGATCGAGTGAGACGGTCGGTCCACCATTGCAAACCGTGAAGGCGTTCACGGACGACTTCCGGCTGGTCGGTATCGGCGTGTCGGCCAAGGGAAGGGTGTTTGCTACCGCGCCGGCCTCCAATGTCCGTTCGCGCTTCAGCATGGTCGAGGTCGATCCCAAATCCGGCGAGGTCACGCCCTATCCCGATGCGGCATGGAACAATTTCAGCGATCATGGAGATGGCAAGTCGGAATGGATCTCGGTTCAAGCGCTCTGGGTCGACAAAGCCGACCATCTCTGGGCCCTCAACTCGTCGCTGCCTAAAGTTGATCAAGAGCGCCTGCCGCCGAAGCTGGTCGAGTTCAACCTCGCGACCAACACGGTGATCCGGCAATATGATTTCAAGGGCGTCGTTTCGGCGAAAGATTCGTTGAACGACCTGCGGATCGATCTGCTTCATCATTATGCCTATCTCACCAATGCCGGGAATAAGGGCAGCCTCGTGGTGCTCGATTTGAAAACGGGCGAGGCGCGGCAGGTGTTGGTCGAGGGCCGTTCGACGTTCGCCGATCCCAAACAGCATCTGATGTTCGGCAACGAGATCGCGCTGCGGCCGGATGGTTCGGCGGCGGCGATCCAGGCTGACGGCATCGCGCTTTCTCCCGATGGGCAATGGCTCTATTATCGGCCGCTCACCGACCATAATTATTGGCGGGTGCCGACCGCGGCCCTGCGCGACAGCAAACTCTCCGATACCGATCTCACCAGGAAGGTCGAGTATCTCGGCAGCTCGGCGCTGACCGGGGGCCTCATTATGGATCATCATGGCACGCTGTATGGCGGCGATCTCGAACACGGTACCGTGGTTTCAATGACGAGGACTCCGAGCCATACCTTGAGCACCAAGGTCTTCGTCAGCGACCCGTCCAAGCTTTCCTGGGCGGATGGTTTTGCGATCAGTGGCGGCTATCTCTACATTGCCAATTCCCATCTTTGGGAAGTCGCCTTCAAGAACAACCTGCCGCGCTCCGGTCCCTTCACGATTTTCAAGGCAAAGCTTCCACATTGAAGGCCTGTGCGGAACCGAACAACGAAAACGTCGCTTCGCCATCATCAGTTTCGCTCAGCGCGAATGGCACCGCCAATTCATCAAGCAGAACTTCGTAGCCCGGATGAGCAAAGCGATATCCGGGAACGAACGCCACCATGGTCCCGGATATCGCGTTCGCTCATCCGGGCTACAGTTCTGCATCGCAATGAAGGCAAGACATATCTGCGCATTCTCGCGGCGCGATGCGCCCGAGTTGTGCTTGAAACTTGCGCCCCAAAAAGGGAGCGGCGCTACCCAAGCGGGGAGCGGGGAATGCCGGGTGCCCGTTGCACCCGCAGCCGCGCGTGTAGTGTAGAAAGCACGCGCGTTAGTCACCACGAGCGCACCGGGATCACCCGGCATTCCCGCACACAATGGTTTTAACGGTTTCCTTCGTACTCTCCCCGGTGATCGGGCTCTTTTGTCACCGTCGTCTCGCGGATACTTCCGCGAAGCTTGACGCCAGCGTCGAGGCGTCAGGACCATACGACTTCGCCGTCCGCGTCAGCGCTGTTCGTCAAAAGCGCATCTGCGTCCATCGCATCCCTGCCCTACGTTCGTGACGATCGCGAAACGCCCCTTTGTGTGGGCGGGGACGGCGAGGGATGTAGAAGTGATTTGGGTCAAAAGGAAATGAAAATATTTTTGCGAACAGGACTAGACGCCCGAATGACGACGACGCCCGACGGGCAAATCAGTACGCGTCGCCGTTGCGATGGACAGCACAACAATTTCCTGACGGGCGCGCCGAGGCGAATTTCTCAGCGCGTGTCTTTGTCGGCTTTTCGCGCGGCGGATTTGTGCGTCGCTGGTCCGCTGGCGCCGAGCTCCTGACAAGGAATCCTGGTCCATGATCCATCGGCGGCCAGTTCGTTCGCGTCGCAGGAAGATGAAGCCGGTTTGTCATCGACCTTCTGAGGATTGGAATTGTTCGCCATTGCCGGCGCCCCCAACACGGCGAGGGCGGCAACCGCGCCAACGAAGATCGAGCGTGCGATCGGCATCCGAAAGTCTCCTTCTCGAAAACGAATTCAATTTTCAAAAGGATTGTGACGATTTTTTGCCGCTGGCTGTTGCGCGCAGTCGGATGCTTAAGATTCGGAAAATTTTTGATCCAACTCAGGTAAACCTGAGTTGCGGGGAGAGAGAGCGTGCTTCCGCTTTAATGCAGCGGCATCGGCGGCCGCACCACCGGTTCGCCATCCGGCTGGGTCGTTACTTGCGGCAGTGGCGCAGGCTGCGACACCGGAGGTGGCGGCAGCGCGGCAGGTGCGACGTACGACGGTGGCGGCAACGTTGCAGCGATCGCGGCTGGCGATATCGGCTTCGGTTTGTGCACGGGTGCTGCGAGTGGTCGCGGCGCAAGCGCGGCGACCGGCCGCTGCGGTGGTGCTGTTGCTGCCCTGGGTCGCTGGGTCACCTCGGACGTCCTGGCCACGTCGCGTAATATTTGCGCCTGGCTCGCTTTGAGCTGTTCGATACTGGCTTTGAGCTGCTCGATCTGTTGTCCCATCGTTGCCAGATCACGCGCCATTGACTGTGTCGATGCTGACTGCGTCGATCGCGTTACGTCCGGCGTGGCATTGGTCACCGCGGGCGCGGCATTGGCCGTCGCCGGCGAGGCGGCTGCCGCGGGCGCGGCGTTGTCCGCTGGCTGGGCCGGAGATGCGGGTTGCGTTGGATCCGTCGTCGCGGCTTGAGCTGCCGATGCGTCCGATGGCTCGGCTGCCGCAGGCTTGTCCATCACTGGCAATGCGGCCACCACGAACGGCGGCAACCAGCTTGAGATCATCTGTCTCGCCGCTGCGCCATGATGGGTCCAGGCCGCGGCAGCGAACGCGCTGCAGAGAGCGAACATGAAGGCGACGAAGGCACGCTTCACCCACCAGCCGATCGCCGGCCGGTCGCCCGCAACCGTTGTCTTGTGCATTGTGTCGACGGCGGCGGCGCGAAACGTCGTATCGACCGCCGGCGTCGGCGCGACAACGGAGACCTCGGGCGGCGTTTGCGCCGACTTGTGTGCAAGATCGCTCAGGAGCTCTTGTACAGGGTCCAGCTCTGTTTCGCGCGCGGCCAGGACGACGTCTGGTTCGATCACAAAGATATCGTGCGGATCGGTTACTTTCAGCGTGGATTGCATTGGTGCTCCTTAACTGGTCCCAATGTCACCCGCATCAGGGCGGACGGTGGATTAACGCAACGTCAACGTTGATCTGCCTGCTCCAGACGCCAGCCAGGTTTGACCAAAGCAAGGCGATGGCATGGTGAGGTTATGGCCGCTTGTGGCGGCAAGGTTGCGGGGAGCTTAGAGGAGCAGGGGTGAGCGCGACGTGTGTCCAATAGCGGACACAGCATACTGAGCCGACGGTGGATGACGCTTGCTCATCCGTCCTACGAGCCTCGAAGCAAATCGTCCCCGATGTGCAATTTCACATCGGGGAATGACGATCGTAATATTGCGGTCCTACAAACTGCCGCGCGTTACGCCTCGCCCTTCGGAATATATTTGCCCATCACGCATTTATATCTCTGCAACTTCCACTCGTGATAGGGGCCGTTGGCGAGCCATTCGGCAATGCCGATTTGCGCATTGACCTGACAGGCCGTCATGGTGATGCCCGATTGCTCACTGGTGGTAACGACTTTCTCCAGACAAAGCTGGCCGTTACAGAGAACAGCGACGAGAGTAACAAGCATGGTCACCTTCATAGATGATGATACCCGGTGACTTCATTTATGCAGGGTTCATGCCAGTCTTGCAAAGTGCTGCGCTTTCTTGCATGCCACACCCACTTTTTTGCAACTTGCAACGCGACCGATCCGAATCGACGCGAAAGCGAAAAAGCAAATCAGCTGGCGATTCGCGCCGGACCACGGCATCAAATCGTCACGTTCCCGGCGAATTGCGGTCAAAGCCCGCTGGCATTACGCGACCCATCATGGATCTGTACGAGGAAAATTGAGTTGGCTTACAAGATGATCGCAGAACGCGACAACGAGACCGTGAAGATCGAACGAACCAGTAATTTTATCATCGTCGCCAAGGCTAAAATCTGGGCAAGCGAAGGCTGGCAGGTGGTCATCACCGACGCCGACGGCAAATCGTATCAGCTTGCGGAATTCGATCAGCTGCTGGCGGCTTGAGCGGATATAGCGGACGCCGCGTGCGACGGTCAGAGGCGGATTAGCCCAACGGGTCCGCGCAAAGCGCGTCTACTATCCGGCTCTACGAGCTGATGCTTGCCCGCAGAACAGTAACGGATTGTGATTGCGGACGAATAGACCGATCTCTACACTCTCTGCGTGCGCCACCCGATCGACATCGCCGTCATGTTTGTAGCCCTCTGGTTGTTGGGGTCGATGGTGCTCGACTATCTGACGCCCAAGGAATTGACGGTCTACATGATCGCCGCGGCGATCGCGCCCGCGGTGATTGGTACAGCGCTTTCTTATTATTTGCGATTTCCCATCATCGATTTCGTCTTGATCCTGGCGACGCTTTGGCTGGTCGCGGCGTTGACGATCGAGTTGATTTCGCCGGTGCCGCTACCGGGTTATTTGATCGGCGCGGCATTGGCGCCGGCATTGATCGTAGGAGCCATCCTGCACTGGCACAGTTACCGCTCGGGCCAGCGTTCAGGTTCGAACAAATAACCGGACGGCTCGGAAGCATGATGCAAATAGCTGCCTGGTAGCCCGGATGAGCAAAGCGACATCCGGGTCTGGGCTCACATTAGTTTGCGATGTTGCGAAATGCTCAGGTCCCGGATATCGCTTTGCTCATCCGGGCTACGCTTGCTGTTCGATGGCGTTTTCGATGTCCTCGGCTGCGAAAAAGGGCGCGGCACGAGTTGGCGGATTGCGCTACACCAATCCGCGCTACGAGCTACGAGCTAATTCCTGTCATCGGCCGCGAAGTGCAGGAACTCTCGCTTCATTGCGTTCACCCTGGCGAGATAGGCCGCAACGAGGTGATCGCCGCAGCGCTCGCCTACGATCATCCGAAAGTTGCGGCGTGCGAAAGCCGTGGCGGGAACCGCGCCGCACAGATGGATGAAGGCGGCGAGATCCTGCCTCTGCTGCGGGCTTGCCGTCATATCGCCGGCGCGGGCGAGAACATCGGCCACGTGGCGGTCCAGGTACACGGATGTGAGTTCGATCGCATGGCTCGGGATCGCGCGGATGGTGAGGCTGGTGAACCCGCAGCCGGTATCCACCACCGCGTTCCCCCGGATACAGAACCGCGCGGCCTCGGCCTGGGCTGCATCGATCGTCTGGAAAAGGCCGACGGCGCTGGAGGCCGGCTGGTAAATCGCGAAAGGATTGAGGCTCCATCGCCAGCGCCAGTAGGTGCGCGCCACCGGATTGCCTGAACTCTCGACCTGCGCCAGCGCGGCCAGCAATTCGGGCGTGATGGTGCTGGTGGAATAGGCGCGGAAAAGCGCCCCGTATTGCCGCCAGGTCTCGGCCGGCTCCTTGTCGAGCCGGTTGCCGACGAAGAAGAACAACTCGGTCGGCTTGCGGATCACGTGATAGACGAGGTTCGTCAGCACGAGCAGCGGGAGCAGGATCGCGACGACTGAAGCGATCCGAACCATCCGCGGCGCTCGCGCGAACTTGCCTCGCGCCCACCGTGCGCCGCGCCGGAAGCTGCGAAGGCGAGGGATGAGGCTTTTGGGTTTTCTTGGCATGGGTTTTGTGGGAGCGGGTGGGGCGGGTTAGCGCAGTGTAGCCCGCCAATCGGACTGGAACGGACGGCGGATTACGCCTTCGGCTAATCCGCCCTACGAGCTTCGGCCGCTCTTTTCTCTCGTGGATGACTACAGATGCTGGTGGCGCATCACAAGCCGACGGCACGATTCCAATCTGCGATGTACATATACAGACGTTGAAATTCGCTCGGGAGAAGCATTCGATTATGGGCGATGAAATTCCGCGCGCCTTTTCGATCTCGTCCATTCGCTGCTTTAGCCAATGTTGGGTCGGCACTACGTCCTTGAAATGCTCCCATTTTGCAATGATGATTTGAGCAAGCTGACCGAAGTCTACAAAGCCGAGTAAATCTGCCTTTTCGCCTTCGAGCCACGTATCCTTGTGTGCCGCTTCCCGTCGACTCTCAGCGTGCTCTTTAATCTTTGGCGGTAACTTATCTTGCCAATCTAGACCCTCCTTTTCCTCAAGGGCCTCTCGGATAAAGTCCCAAATCTCATTCTCGAAGCAAAACAGAACTGCGTATAATCGAGCCATCTCGAGCGCATTGTTTCGTCGCGCTACGCCAAAGGGAGCAAGCGCCTCGCGCATCAGATTTTCTTCGGCGTCGTTGATATTTGCACCGATCTGAATGCCAGCTCGTCTAAACGCATCGGCTTCGGCCTCAAACATAAGGCCTCGAAATAAGAAATTTCGGACATTATCCTTAGTCAATCAGATGTTCCTTTAGAGACTTAAATATCGCGTTATAAACTTCGACGTCTTTCGTTGCCGGTAGATGTATTTGAATGTTGTAGTGGAAGCTGTGATCGAAAGTTCCGCGGGCAATCTTAGAGTTGAGTTTCTCATCAATATTTTCTTTTTCTTGGCTTTGCTTCGGTGCTATCTCGATCTTTGCTTTATTGGAAGAGTTGGCGGAAATGTCTGCCAAAGGTAGAAGTCCATAAAATGTCTTTGTCATCAATCCAGCGACATTATCGCTAACGTTATGGAAGCTCTTGAATTTACCCTGAATAGCATTTTTGTCGGATGCGGTCGGATGCTCCTTAATAAGGAAAATGTCGGCATAAGCCTCCCGGATCGCTTGGCCGAGAATATGTTTTGATCGCGAATGGTCCCGATATTCCAGATAGCGCGCCGTCGGATTCCCATCTGCCGTTAAAAATCCGAGCGCTTTTAATAAGGGAATGAAAGCTCGGTCGTTTGTTGATTTAAATCCCGCATCCTTTAGTAGTTGAATAGTAAAACGATCAGGGGCTTGACCATCTTGTATCTTTCGAAAGAGGTCGGTGACCTGCCCCTGCCGATTTCCTCCAGTTGAAGTTAGAGTCCGGCCTTCTGAAGGACGGACAGATGAAACGAGCCAGGTTTACGGAAGATCAGATTATTGGCGTGCTGCGCGAGCATGAGGCTGGTGCGAAGACGGCGGATTTGGCGCGCAAGCACGGTGTCTCGGAAGCGACGCTGTACAATTGGAAGGCCAAATTTGGCGGGATGGACGTCTCGGAGGCGAAGCGGCTGCGACAGCTTGAGGACGAGAACGCCAAGCTGAAGAAGCTGCTGGCCGAGCAGATGTTGGATGCCGCAGCGTTGCGTGAGCTTCTGTCAAAAAAATGGTAGGGCCTGCCGCCAAGCGCGAGGCTGTCGCGCATCTGCGGGCTGAACTGGGCCTGTCAGAACGGCGGGCCTGCTCGATCGTCAGCGCCGACCGCAAGATGATCCGCTACCAGTCGTGCCGGCCGCCGGATACCGAACTGCGGGTCCAACTGCGCGAACTCGCCAACGCCCGCCGGCGCTTCGGCTATCGCCGGCTGTTCGTACTGCTGCGTCAGCATGGCGAGCCGTCCGGGCTGAACCGAATCTACCGGCTCTATCGGGAGGAAGGCCTCAGCGTGCGTAAGCGCCGGGCTCGCCGCCGTGCGGTCGGCATCCGGGCGCCGATCCTGGTCGAGGCTCGGCCGAATGCCCGTTGGTCGCTGGATTTTGTCCATGACCAGTTTGCCAATGGTCGCCGCTTCCGGATCCTGAATATCGTCGATGACGTGACCCGGGAATGCCTGGCGGCGATCCCCGACACATCAATCTCTGGACGGCGGGTGGCGCGCGAACTGACGGCGTTGATCGATCGGCGCGGCAAGCCCGGGATGATCGTCTCCGACAACGGCACCGAGTTCACCTGCAACGCCATGCTGACCTGGTCGGAGAACAACCAGATCGCCTGGCACTTCATCGTGCCGGGAAAGCCGATGCAGAACGGCTTTTGTGAAAGCTTCAACGGCCGGATGCGAGACGAGCTTCTCAACGAAACCCTGTTCTTCGGCCTCGATCACGCCCGCGCCAAGATCGCGGATTGGGCCGACGACTACAATAGCCAACGTCCGCATTCCTCGCTGGGCTACCTGACGCCTGCGGCCTATGCCGCCAACCTCACCGCAACGTACGACCGGCTGCGCAACCCCGACCAGCTCCGCCGATCGCACGTTGCTCACCCCGCGCCAAACGGCGTAACATCCGCCGAGACTCTAATCGCCACTGGATGAAACTTCAGAGGCAGGTCATCGGGAATGCGATTGGTAGCCAATACGTAAGCGTTGGTTAATGCCATTTACTAACTCGCAATAGATTTATATTTATTAAAACCTCTAATAGTATCATGGCTGCATGTTTTGTTCTGTAATGTCGTCAAGAGCGGCGCAAAAGCGTGCTGCCCTGCGCCGCTCTTGGACCCTAGCCTCAACTACACCCCGTCGTCGAGCCACACGTATCACACTTCATGCACGTCCCATTCCGCACCAGCGAGAAGTGTCCGCATTCGCCGCACATTTCGCCTTCGTAGCCTTTGGCCTTGGCTTCGGCGCGGCGTTCGGCCTTTGACGGCGCGGTCTGCTCGCGCGCCGCGCCGGCTTTGCTCCACTGCAGCGCTTCCAGCTTTTCGGTCGGTGACAGATCGTGCTGGGCTTCCTGCTTCAGCGCGACCGCGCCTTCGACCGTGTCGTTGCTGCGCGCGGTCGGACCGTGCGACGTCATCGAGGTGACGTTGCCGGAGCCGCGGGCGTCGGCCTGTGGCTCGGTGGCGCCGCGCATGACGACGAGGTTGTCGGTGCGCGAGCGCGTCAGGCCCTTCGACAGATACTTGTTGTTGGGCTGCTCCGGCGCGCGGCCTTCCTCGACGCCCTTGCCCATGGCATCGAAGTTGGACTCGCTGGGGTCGACATGGGCGAGATCGAACCGTGACATGTAGCTGACCGCGAGTTCGCGGAACACATAGTCGAGGATCGAGGTCGCGTATTTGATCGAGTCGTTGCCCTGCACCGGCCCTGCGGGCTCGAAGCGGGTAAAGGTGAAGGCGTCGACATATTCTTCCAGCGGCACGCCGTATTGCAGGCCGAGCGAGACCGCGATCGCAAAGTTGTTGATGAAGGAGCGCAACGCCGCGCCTTCCTTGTGCATGTCGATGAAGATCTCGCCGATCCGGCCGTCATCATATTCGCCGGTGCGCAAATAAACCTTGTGGCCGCCGACCACGGCCTTCTGGGTGTAACCCTTGCGGCGATCCGGCATCTTCTCGCGTTCGCGCATCACCACGATGCGCTCGACCAGCCGCTCCACCACCTTTTCCGAAAGCTGCGCGGTGCGCGCCGCCATCGGCTTGTCGTAGAACGCCTCGACCGCATCCTCTTCCTCGTCGTCGTCGCTGATCAATTGCGAATTCAGCGGCTGCGACAGCTTCGAGCCGTCGCGGTAGAGCGCGTTGGCCTTCAGCGCGAGCTTCCAGGACAGAAGATAAGCGGATTTGCAATCCTCCACCGTGGCGTCGTTGGGCATGTTGATGGTCTTGGAGATCGCACCCGAGATGAACGGCTGCGACGCCGCCATCATGCGGATGTGGCTCTCCACCGACAGATAGCGCTTGCCGATCTTGCCGCAGGGGTTGGCGCAATCGAACACGCTGTAATGCTCGGCCTTCAGATACGGCGCGCCTTCCACCGTCATCGCGCCGCAGATGTGGACATTGGCGGCCTCGATCTCGCGCTTGGAAAATCCGACTGCCGCGAGCAGGTCGAAATTCGGCGCGGCAATCGCTTCCGGCGTGAGCTTCAGGGTGTCGAGCAGGAAATCCTCGCCAAAAGTCCATTTGTTGAAGGCGAATTTGATGTCGAACGCGGTCGGCAACGCGGTTTCCACCTTCTTCAGCGCCTCGTCGGTGAAGCCCTTGGCCTTCAAGGTGGAGACGTTGATTGCCGGGGCGTTGGAGAGCGAGCCGTGGCCGACGGCGTAGGCCTCGATCTCCGCGATATCGCTCTCACGATAGCCGAGCGCACGCAGCGCCTCGGGCACCGCGCGGTTGATGATCTTCCAGTAGCCGCCACCGGCGAGCTTCTTGAATTTCACCAGCGCAAAATCCGGCTCGATGCCGGTGGTGTCGCAATCCATGACGAGGCCAATGGTGCCGGTCGGCGCCACCACCGTGGTCTGGGCGTTGCGGTAGCCGTGCAACTCGCCAAGCTCCAGCGCCAGGTCCCAGGCGGCTTTGGCGTGCTCGACGATATCCACCTGCTTGCAGGAGGCGTGATCGAGCGGCACCGGATTGACGGCCAGCGCCTCATAGCCCCTGCTTTCGCCATGCGCGGCGCGGCGGTGATTGCGGATCACCCGCAGCATGTGCGTGGCGTTCTTCTTGTAGCCGGGGAAGGGGCCGAGCTCCTTGGCCATTTCGGCCGACGTGGCGTAGCTGATGCCGGTCATGACCGCGGTCAGGGCGCCGCACAGCGCGCGGCCTTCCTTGGAGTCGTAAGACAGACCCATGGTCATCAAGAGGCCGCCGATATTGGCAAAGCCCAGCCCCAGCGTGCGGAATTCGTAGGACAATTCCGCAATCGCCTTGGAGGGGAACTGCGCCATCATCACCGAGATTTCGAGCACCACGGTCCAGAGCCGGCAGAGATGCTCGAAGGCATCGATATCGAACTGCTTGGTCGTGGTGTTGTAGAAGGTGATCAGATTGGCCGAGGCCAGATTGCACGCGGTATCGTCCAGGAACATGTATTCCGAGCACGGATTGGAGGCGCGGATCTCGCCGGACGCCTTGCAGGTGTGCCAGTCGTTCATGGTGGTGTTGAAGTGCAGGCCCGGATCGGCCGACGCCCAGGCGGCGTGGCCGATTTTTTCCCAGAGGTCGCGGGCCTTCAGGGTCCTGGTGATCTTCTTGTTGGTGCGGCCGATCAGGTTCCAGTCGCCATCGGTCTCGACCGCGCGCAGGAAATCATCCTTCAGCGATACCGAGTTGTTGGAGTTCTGGCCGGATACGGTGAGATAGGCTTCCGAATCCCAGTCGGTGTCGTAGATCGGAAAATCGATTTCCTTGTAGCCTTGCCGGGCGAACTGGATGACGCGCTTGATCATGCCGTCGGCGACCATGGCGCGGCGGGCGAGCTTGATTTCGCGGCGCAAAGCAGGGTTCTTCTCGGGATCGAAGCAGTCGTCGCCACTTCCTTCGCAATTGACGCAGGCTTTCAGCACCGCCTTGAGGTGGCGCTGATTGAGCTTGGAGCCGGTGACGAGGGCGGCGACCTTCTGCTCTTCCTTCACCTTCCAATCGATATAGGCCTCGATATCCGGATGGTCGGCGTCGACCACCACCATCTTGGCGGCGCGGCGGGTGGTGCCGCCGGATTTGATCGCGCCCGCGGCGCGGTCGCCGATCTTGAGGAAGCTCATCAGGCCCGATGAACGTCCGCCGCCGGAAAGCCGTTCGCCTTCGCCGCGCAGCCGCGAGAAGTTGGAGCCGGTGCCGGAGCCGTATTTGAACAGGCGCGCCTCGCGCACCCACAGATCCATGATGCCGCCCTCGTTGACGAGGTCGTCCTCGATGCCCTGGATGAAGCAGGCGTGCGGCTGCGGATGCTCGTAGGAGGATTTCGACTTGGTCAGCTTGCCGGTCTTCCAGTCCACATAATAGTGGCCCTGGCCCGGTCCATCGACACCGTAAGCCCAGTGCAGGCCGGTGTTGAACCATTGCGGCGAATTCGGCGCCACCATCTGCTTGGCCAGCATGTAGCGCAGCTCGTCGGAGAACGCGCGCGCGTCCTGTTCCGACGAGAAGTAGCCGCCCTTCCAGCCCCAATAGGTCCAGCAGCCGGCGAGGCGGTCGAACACCTGCTTGGCGGAAAGTTCGCTGACATAGCGTTCGGCCTCGGGCAGGTCGGCCAGTGCTGCGGTGTCCGGCACCGAGCGCCACAGCCAGGACGGCACGGTTTCTTCCTCGACCTTCTTCAGGCGGGCGGCGACGCCGGCTTTGCGGAAATACTTCTGGGCCAGCACGTCGGAGGCGACCTGCGACCAGAATTCCGGCACCTCGACGTTCTCGAGGCGAAATACCACCGAGCCGTCAGGATTGCGGATTTCAGATGTCGTCAATCTGAAATCAATCCCTGCGTAGGGTGACTGGCCTTCAGTGGTATTGCGCCGTTCAATTCGCATGGTCGTGCCCCGTTGTTTTTGACCGGACCGCTTTGCCGCGGTGCCGAGTGTTATCCCTTGAGCGAACTTGCGTCCGCAGCTCAACCGGTGGACCCGGCCCCGTTCATCTCTTCAACGCCCCAAACTCGCAGCCCCAACTCGACGTCTGGACCATTTTTGGCCCGTTTTTAGCGTCCCGAAAGTCCCCGAATTCCGGGCAGACGAGCCCGGCACCCGTTGCCTCGACCGGCGGACGGAATGGTCATTTTGGTACCCTTCAGGGAGTGACCGGCGGGACCCAAACACACTCGCGCCGAACAGGTTGAAAGCTAGGACGACTCCAATGCGCCCGTCAAGGATTAGTACGAGTTCCTGAATCAAATACTAAATATGGTGGAAAAGGGGGAATAACAGGGGTCACCCGACGCCCTCTGTCCGGCCAAGTATCAGTGAGTCCTCAGGGATTCCCAAGCAAAAAAAATCGTTTCCGGGGTGCGGAGCCCGGCTCCGCCCCCGCTGTTCACAGGGCAACTATTTATTGTCCACCGGGGCTTGCATGGGGAAGACTCAGGTCAAGCGCCGGACATGTCCGGGCTGGCATGCCCGCCGACCGATGGTCAGCCGCGGCAATAACCGGCATCTTGCCGCTGAATTCCATCCGGAAGTTCAATCCATGACAGTCCAAACCGATCTGGGCGCCAGACCGCGCATCGCGCCCGCAGGCCTTGTGCTCCTCGCCGTGACGTCGATTGGCTGGGGCCTCAACTGGCCGATCATGAAGCAGATCCTGACCGAGTGGCCGCCGCTGTCGGCGCGCGGCCTGACGGGAATCGCGGGCGGTCTGCTGTTGGCGCTGCTCGCCGTCATCCGTGGGGAAAGCCTGCGCGTGCCGCAGGGCCAATGGCCGCGGCTGTTGTTGTCCGCCGTCCTCAACGTCTCGACCTGGATGACGCTGATGGGGCTGGCGCTGCTGTGGCTGCCCGCGAGCGAGGCTGCCGTTATCGCCTACACTATGCCGGTATGGGCGTCGCTGCTAGCCTGGCTCATTCTCGGCGAACGGATGTCGCTGACGCGAATGCTGGCGCTGGTGATGGCGTTCGCCGGGATCGCGGCGCTGATGGGCGGCAACGGCATCGAAGCCAGCACCGCGAAACTGCCGGGCATCGCCATGGTGCTGGTCGGCGCCTTCGTGTTCGCGCTCGGCACGATCGCCGCCGGCCAAGCGGCTGCCGATCACGATGCCGCTGATTGCGTCCTCCGCGCTGCAAATCGGCATCGGCTGTGTCCCGGTGGCGTTGGCCGGGTTGCTGTTCGAACATCCGCGCATCGAGGCGTTATCGACGCTGGGCTGGGTCTTGATGGCCTATATGACGGTGATCCAGTTCTGCATCGCCTATGTCTGCTGGTTCGCAGCCCTAGAACGCCTGCCGGCGTCGGTAGCGGCGATCGGCACCATGGCAGTTCCCGTGATCGGTGTGATCGCCGCCGCGATCGTGCTGCACGAACCGCTCGGCATCGGCCAGATCGCAGCCCTGGTGTTCACATTGGCCGGTGTCGCGCTGGCGGCGCGGTCCTGAACCGCAGGGACTTAACTGGACATTCGGAGCCGCCGATGGCATCAGAACCGCAGTGCTTCTCGAACCGGCCCGGCCCATGAAACTGTTCTTTCTCAAGGTATTCACGTGGTGGAACGGCCAGACTTTCGGCACGCAATTGTGGACCTGGCGGTTTGGCGAACTGGTCGGCGAAGACGAGCAGGGCAACCGCTATTTCCGCACCAAGGGGCGCAAGATCGATCCGTCGCTCGGCTTTGAGCGGCGCTGGGTGGTCTATAACGGCTATGCCGAGGCGAGCCGTGTGCCGCCATCATGGCATGGCTGGCTGCATCACACCGTCGATGTCGCGCCGACCGAAGAGACCTACAAGCCGCATGAATGGGAAAAGCCGCATCTGCCCAACATGACCGGCACACCCGCAGCCTACCGGCCTCCTGGCTCGACGCTGGCGAGCGGCCACCGCCCCAAGGCCACCGGCGACTACCAGCCCTGGACCCCCGGAAACTGACGCGCATCCCAAGCCTGTGAACAACGGGAACAGCGGGGATATTGGCCGCAGCATTGTTGCGTTTGAACCCTGATCGCGGCTCAATGGGTCATCTTACGGAGATGGGAGACCATCGCGTCGGTCGGGCTCCAGTTCGCGACTGTCCCGAGATGCAGCGGCACCCGATCAGGATGGCGCCGGGAACTAGGCCCCCGGTGCGGAAGTTCTGAGATCGCCCGTTGATGTGGAGCTGCCGTGAGACAGGAAAGGCCGTCTGGGAAACCAGGCGGCCTTTTTCTTTCGCGGCCTCTAACTAGAAATTTGCTTCGCCATCCGTGCGGCGGCGCGAGCGATCGCCTCGCCGCGGCGGGCTTGCGCCGGCGCGATTTTTTCTTTCATGCGCGCGAGAATGGCCGGCGGTGCGCTGTCGGGCGAGCCGGCATCGAACGGCGGCGCCGGGTTATATTCGAGCCGCAGCTGGATCGCCTCCGCGGTTTCGCGGTCGATCAGGATCGACACCAGCGTCAGCGCAAAATCGATTCCCGCGGTGACGCCGCCGCCGGTGATGCGATTGCGATCGACACAGACGCGCGTGCTGGTCGGCGTCGCCCCGAACGGCGCGAGATAATCCATCGCGGTCCAGTGCGTGGCCGCGCGGTAACCCCGGAGCAGGCCGGCCGCGCCCAGCACCAGCGATCCCGTGCAGACCGAGGTGATGTAGTGGGCGCGTTCGGCCTGCTTGCGCAGGAACACCAGCATTTCCGCATCGTCGATCATGTTATCGGTACCGGCGCCGCCGGGAACACAGATCACGTCCAGCTGCGGGCAATCGGCGAAGGTGGTGGTGGGCGTCAGCACCAGCACGGAATCGCTCGGCACCGGTTCGATCCGTTTCCAGATCAGATGCACCTGCGCGCCGGGCACGCTCGAAAAGACCTGTAACGGCCCGGTCAGGTCGAGCTGGGTCACCTTTGGAAAAACCAGAAGTCCGATCTGAAGCGATGCCGGCATGATGAGCGCCTTTCGGAGTCCTGTGGGCGAAGTTTGGTTGCGAAGTTTGGCTTGACGGCGACATCCTGGCATGATCGCCTCATGTCTTAAATGGCATATTTCCCTCGTTTTAGGACATAGCTCTCTAACCGCGGAGCTTCATCATGATCGGCATTCTGGTCTTTCCGGATTTTCAACTGCTCGACGCGGCCGGCCCGATTTCGGTGTTTGAAATCGCGGGCCGCTATGCGGCCTCGGCGATCAAGTCTCCGGCAATCAAGTCTCCCGCGATAAAGGTTTTGGCGGCCAGGCCGGGTCCGGTTCGAAGCTCGTCGGGCGTCGAATTGCTGGCGCGCGGCTTGAGACCTTCTGGCGCGATCAGCACCTTGATCGTGGCTGGCGGCGAGGGGGTGCGCGCGGCGGCGGCCTGCAAACAAATACTGGCGTTTGTGCGGGCAATGGCCAAACGCGGCGTCCGCGTCGCCAGCGTCTGCTCCGGGGCTTACATCCTGGCCGAGGCCGGCCTGCTCGACGGCCGCCGCGCCACCACGCATTGGCAGCGCACCCGGCATTTTCTTTCCGTCTATCCCCGAGTGAAACTGGAGCCGGACCGGATCTTCGTCCGCGAGGGCAACATCTGGAGCTCGGCGGGGATCAGCGCCGGCATCGATCTGGCGCTGGCGATGGCGGCGGAGGATTACGGCGACGAGATCGCGCACAAAACCGCGCGGCAGCTCGTGCTCTATCACCGCCGCAGCGGCGGCCAGTCGCAGTTTTCATCGCTGCTGGAATTGAAAGCGCCAGCCGGCCGCTTCGGGCCACTGCTGACATGGGCGCGGGAACATCTCGATGCGCCGCTGACGGTGGAGGACCTGGCCGAGCAGGCCGGCATGAGTTCGCGGCATTTCGCGCGCGCATTCATCGCCGAGACCGGCACCACGCCATCGAAGGCGGTGGAGCGCTTGCGGATCGAAGTGGCGCGGCAGCGCGTGCAATCCAGCGGCGAGGCGATCGAGCACGTCGCGCAATCCACCGGCTTTCGCGATCCGGAACGGATGCGCCGCGCCTTCATCCGCGCCTTCGGCCAGCCGCCGCAATCGCTGCGCCGCGCGGCGAGGGCGGAGTAGGGCTGCGGCTAAGCGATCGGGAGATAATCGCAGACGAACTCGAATGGCTTTTCGGCGACGGCTTTTGTCAGCCTCAGGAAATAACCGTAGCGTTGCATCGAGGCCGTGATGTCCACCGCTTTCTCAACTTCGAACACTTTGTCCTTGTGAGGCAGCGACCAACTCCCAATTTGCACCAGGGCCTTTGCTTTGGCGGCGATGGCGTCCTCCGCCACGAGCAGAATGTTTTTGTGCAGCTCGTTAAATTCGCGCGGGTCGTAGCCGCCCAGATTAACGAAAAATAGTCTGTCGGTACTGCCGGGTGCGATCTCTCTGGTCAGTTCGACGTCGAAACCGTCGGCCTGTTCAACCGCACCCCAGCAATCCAGATGCAGGCTTTCGGCATCGCCCCACCACTGCCGGCGCGGATCATCGTGGCAGTCCTGCGGTGTCTCTCCGATCGAAAAACGCAAATCGTGCAACTCGACATTTGAGTTTCCGCAACTGCCGCCGACGTAGAACATGAACAGCTTCATATGGCCACGCTGACTTCCGTCTTTACCGAATTGGCGATGAAGCAGACTTCGTGGGCTTCATGATGCATTTGGTCCAGCTTTGCCTTGTCCGGCGCCTCGCCGGTCCACTCAATCTTGGGATGGAGCACGACCTTTGTCACAGCCTGCTTGCCCGGCGCGATGGCTTCCATGACGCCCTCCGCATGGTCGCGATAGGCAGCGACGATAAAGCCGGCTAGCCGAGCTATATGCAGGAAAGACAGCATGTGACAGTTGGAGAGGGCGGCAACCAGCATCTCCTCTGGATCGACAGCCGCCACCACGGCCCACTTGCCGACCACGTGGGGCGAGGCGGACGCGGGGACAACGGTCCCACCGTCAAAGCTTATCGTATGGCCGCGGCTATAGCGGCCGTTCAGAAAATCCTCACCGCTTTTAAGTGTCCAACTGACATCCGCAGTATACGTCGCCATCGATTCCTCACTGGCCCTGGCCGGTTAATTAAATGCACTATCGCCGGTGTTCGCATCCTTCCAGATTACTTATCATAGCCCGTCAAGTGACATCTAAAACAGAGGCTTGTACTCATGCGATGTTCCATGTTGCCGCTCGCGATGCTGGTCACCATGGCCTGCCTTGCTGCACCGCCTGCTGAAGCGCAACAGGCCGCCACGTCGGCTTCAACTTTGACAGATGCATCGCGGGAACCTCCCGTGGATGAAGCGCCGTTCCTGGCCGAAAACAGCGCTGCCATGAACAGCATGATGGCGGGCATGAGCGTCAAGCCAACCGGCGACGTCGATGTCGACTTCGCGGCCATGATGATTCCGCACCATCAAGGCGCCATCGACATGGCGCTCGCTGAACTCCGTTACGGCAAGAACGAGCAGCTGCGTCGTATCGCGCAGGAAATCATCGTCGATCAGCAGCAGGAGATTGCCGCCATGCATCTCGCGCTCGGACAGAAGCTGCCGCCTTCGACGGCCGCGCCAACACAGGCCGCTGCCCCACTTCGGTGAAAGTTCCCGCGTCCGTGCCGCTTTCATGCAAATGCAAATAAGATGAAAAAGGAATTCACCTGATGAAATGCCCCCTATGTTCCCTTGCGGTCTTTTTGGCAGGCACGGTGCTCGCCGCAGCATTGCCGGCGTTTGCCGGGCAAGCGCCTTTCGGTTCTGCGGCGCCGGACATCCCGATCAGCCATCGTGACCGCGTCTATGCCGCCGAGCAGTTCTCGAACACGGTGTCGGTGATTGATCCGGCCGACAACAAGCTGCTTGGCGTGATCCGGCTCGGCGATTCACAGCCGGCCAATTTCAGCCCTCTCTACAAAGGCCAAGTGCTCGTTCACGGCATGGGCTTCTCACCGGATCACAAGACGCTCGCCGTCGTCTCGATTGGTTCGAACTCGGTCGCCTTCATCGATACGGCGACCAATGTCGTGAAGCACATCAGTTATGTCGGACGCTCGCCGCACGAAGCCTTCTTCACCCCCGATGGCGGCGAAGTATGGGTCACGGTGCGCGGCGAGGATTACGTCGACGTGCTCGACGCCAAAACCTTTGAGGAAAAGACACGCATCAAGACGCCCAACGGGCCTGGCATGCAGATATTCTCGCCCGATGGCAAATACGGCTACGTCTGTTCCTCGTTTAATCCGGAGACCGATGTTATTTCCGTCGCGGACCACCAGATCGTGGCGCGGGTGCAGCAGGAAAGTCCGTTCTGCCCGAACATCGCCGCGACGCCGGACGGCAAGCAGGTCTGGTTCACCTTGAAGGATGTCGGCAAGACGCAAGTCTTCAACGCCCAACCGCCTTTCGATCTCCTGCGGACGTTCGACACCGGCCCGATCACCAACCACGTCAACTTTGCCCACAACGCCAACGGCACCTTCGCCTATGTGACGATCGGCGGCACCAATGAGGTCAAGGTGTTTCGCACCGACGGTTTCGAGCAGGTCGCAACGATTCCAGTAGGCAACCTCCCGCACGGGGTATGGCCGTCGGGAGATGGCAGTCGGATCTATGTCGGACTTGAGAACGCGGACGTCATGACGGCGATCGATACCGCAACTAACCAGGTGATCGCGACGGTGCCGATCGGGCAGGCGCCGCAGGCCATTGCCTATGTACCGGATGCCGTGCCGGAAGGCGCCGGGACCGAAAATCTGGTGCCGCTTGGCCTCGCCGGACAGGCGGCGCACCTCGCGCTCCGATCCGCCACCGATGGGACGGTAGCAAAAGCCGTGACCAGCATCTCGCTGTTCGATCAGGGTCTCATTCAGATCCTCGAAGCGTCGGTCACGGGGCTCGAGCCGAAGAAGCCCTATGTGCTGGCGCTGGCCGAGCACGCCGACGGAACAGGCGCGCTCCAGCCGCTGTCAGCCTTCATGACCAATCCCGCGGGGTCGGCCATCGTGAATACGACGGGGCCGATCCGCCAGATCGTCCAGAACAATGTGAAGTCCGAGCGGCGGTATCTTGTCATCGCCGAGGGCACTGCAGCTCAACTCGGGCTGGTCGTTCAGGTCGAGGAATTGCGGTGATTTTTGAAGTGCACCTAATTCCCGTCCTGCGACGGCGCTCGTCACTGGTCCTCCGGTTCGCACGAGTTCACTTGCCAACCACGAAAGAGAAGTCCTCCTTGCCCGGCAGCGAGCCATACGTGTATGGCTACGACGGCAGGCAGTGGCTTCCATCACATCATCTCGCACCAGCCGGAAGATTTTGTTGATTTCGACACCCGGCGTGGCGATGCGTTGCACCATCGCTATGGCAAATGGTAAATCGCCGCCTTCGCCATCCAGTGCGGTCTCGCCGTGTTTGGCGGCAAATACCACCAAATTACCTCGCGCGTAATCGTACGCCCCGGATCGATGCGACATATCAGGTGTCGTCACGCGCGAGAATTTTTAGAAGAAGGGAAACCAGCGATGAGCCATGTTTCTGAATTGAGGCCAGCTGCGGCGGCCGCGCAGACCGGTGCGCACCATCCGCCCTTTATCGAAACCGCGGATGGGGTGCAGTTATTTTACAAAGATTGGGGGGCGGGAAAACCGGTCCTGTTTTGCCATCCATGGGCCCTCAACGCGGACATCTGGGAATATCAGCTGATCGGATTGAGCGAGCAAGGCTTGCGGTGCGTCGCCTACGATCGACGCGGTCACGGCCGGTCCCAGGATCCTGGGCGGGATTACGATTACCCGACATTGGCCGACGATCTCGCAACGGTGATTGAGCATCTCGATCTTCGCGAGATAACGTTGGTCGGATATTCGATGGGAAGCGGCGAAGCCGTGCATTATCTCTCTCGTTACGGCGCCGAACGGGTTTCGCGCGTCGTATTGGTGAGCCCGACGGCGCCGATCGGCACGGCGGGAATGTTCGATGGCTTTGTCGCGGGGCTCAGGAACGACCGGCCTGCATTCATGACCGGCGGTGTTTCGCTGTTCTTTGGCCCGCAGCCTCCGGTTTCAGCGGCGATGGCCCAATGGGTCACCGATCAATTCCTTCGCGCGTCGCCGATGGCCGTGATCCAGTTCATGCGCACCATCGCGGGGGGCGACCTGCGGCCTCAGCTGCGCGCGGTGAACCTGCCGACGTTGATCATTCACGGCGACAACGACATGGTCAACCGGATCGACATCACCGGGCGGAAGATGGCCGAAGAAATCCCAGGCTGCGAATTCCGGGTCTATGAGGGCGCGCCGCATGGCCTCGCTGTCACCCATCGGGACCGGCTCTGTGAGGATCTCCTGAAATTCATCCAGAGCTGAATTGCGTGGTTCTAGGCCGCGATGCGAGGAGCTGAGTCACCGCTCAATTGATTGGTCGCGGACACATCTGGATCGCATTCTTCGGAATAGACTTGCACGCGATTTCTGCCGCTCGACTTGGCCAGATACAGCGCGCGATCCGCCTTGGAGAAAATGCGATCGAAAGTATCGTCATCCAGGCGCGACGCGACCCCAATCGAGATCGTTATCTGGATCGCCTGGCCACCGAACACGACAGGTGTCGCTTCCACCTTGGCGCGGAACTGGTTCAGCTTGTCGTACAACAGATCGAACGGCACTTTTGAGGAAGCGAGGGCGAACTCCTCGCCGCCCATTCGGGCCAGGCATCCAAAGGCGCCGAGATCAGCCGCCATTATTCGACTGACAGATTGTAACACAGCGTCGCCGGCGAGATGGCCGTAGGTGTCGTTGACATGCTTGAACCGATCGATATCGACAATAACCAGCGCCAGTATGTCGGGTAGACCGCTGTTGGCGGCTTCGGTCATGGCGCGGCGATTAAGCAGACCCGTCAGCGGGTCGGTCATGCTGAGCCGGTCGGCCACCGCTTTTGCCCGATGCAGTTCGAGCGCCCCTTTGCCGAAGGCGCGCGCCACCGGAATCGTCAGAGCGACAACAAGAACGATGGTGATGCCCCATTCGCGCAAGCACATCGCCCAATCGGTGAAGAATATGAGCTCAAGCGGGCCGTCGACCGCAAGGGCGCCCGCCAGGCAGATGCTGGTAATGCGGATTACGTAGGTAGTGAGCTGGCGCTCGTTCTGGATCGACGCTCGGAGTGGCAAACGAACCTCCCATGCTTAAATAGCAATGCGGGCGACATTTAATTCCGAGCGATCTAGGAACGATTAATGGATTTAGTTAAATTGTATCGACAACTACAAAGGGTGAATTATTCGCGTGTGCGACCGGCTTCGGCCGTGCGCGCAGGCATAACAAAATCCGTCGTTCCGGCCAGCTACTGGGATTCATCCGTTTGCAGCAGACCGAGCCGGCGTCCGAGCCATTGCGTGGTTGGCGCCTGGATCAGGATGGTCATCAGGATGGCGATGAAAGTTACCGACGCGATCAGCTGTGCGCCCGGCGCCTTCAGGCCCAACATCAGGCCGGCGAGGGCCGCCGGAATCACGCCGGTCTCGCGGGTCCAGCACATGAACAGCATTTCACGCAAGGTCCAGCGCGCGCGGCGATCCGGTAACGCGCACATGAATACCGTCGCCGGTCGGGCCACCAGCATCAGGATGGTGACGACCGCCACCCCGCCGAGCCCGTATTGGCCCATCAGCGTGAAATCGACCTGGGCGCCGAGCAGGATGAAAATGAACAGGCGCATGATGAACGCCGTGGTCAGTACAAATTCGTCGAGCTTCTGTGCCTCGCCGGTTTCCATCTGGAGTCCGAACGCTTCCTTGTTGCCGAGCACGATGCCGAAAACAAAGACCGCCATGAAGCCGCTGGCCTGAAGTCCGTCGGCCGCGAAATAAGCGCCGATCACGGCGACCAGCGTGACGACCGGGGCGTATTGAGCCAGGAAAGCCCATCTCTCATGGGCGATGAGAAAGGCCGCGAGATATCCAAGCGCGATGCCTGCAATAATGCCGATCACGGATTGCTTGAGAAGATCGAGGATCGCGTTCAACACCGAGAACTCGCCGCTTCCCATCGCCGCCGCCAATACGCTGAAGCTGAGGATCGCCGCCATCGGGTCGTTAAACGCGGACTCGCTGGTCACGGTTTGCGCCACCCGATCGCTAATCCGAATTTGGCGAAAGATCGGCACCAGCGTTGCTGGATCGGTCGAGGCGATGGTTGCGCCCAGCAGCAGCGCCACCACTGGCGACGCGCCCAGAATGATATGGGCGGCAAGGGCGGTGATGCCGGCGGTGATCAACACCCCAATAGTGGCGATGGTGACGATCGTAATCCAGACCTTCTTCAAGACCTCTATCCGCAGCGCCGCGCCGCCGTCGAACAGAATGTAGCTGGCGCCGAACAGCAGGATGATCTGGTTCAGCGCCGAATCCGCTTTGATCTGGACGAGGTCCAGCGCCTGTGGACCGATCGCGATTCCGGCGACCAGAAACACCGCGACGTCCGGGATCCGGATCTTCTGCGCCAGCAGCGCCGCGACCGTGCCGATTGCCAGAACGAGACCGAGCGCGAGCAACGTATGCTTGGCGATCTCAAGGGAGGCCGACGCGTCCAATGGGCTACTTCCTTTTGGCCGAAAATGCGCGCCGTCTAATTCAACGCTCTCAGCCACGCGCCGATTTCGCTGGCGGCGACATTGGCCTGCTGCAGTAACCTGCCCATGGTGAAGAAGCCATGGAACTGGCCGGGGAATGTCCGGTAGGTCACGGCGACGCCGGCTTGCTTCAGTTGCTGGGCATATTCGTCGCCTTCGTCGCGCAGCGGATCAGCGCCGGCGGTCAGCACGTAAGCCGGCGGCAATCCGGCAAGTGTCCTGATGCGTGCCGGCGAGGCGCGCCAGTCCTGGGCGTCGGCGGCGCCGTTCAGATAATGATCGCGAAACCATTTGATGACCGAATGCGTCAGCAGGATGCTGGTCTCCGGTTCGCGGTGTGAAGGATGCGTCATCGCAAAATCGACCGCCGGATAGATCAGGACTTGTCCGGCGATGGCCGGCCCGCCGCCGTCGCGCGCCGATATCGCAACCACGGCGGCGAGATTGCCGCCGGCGCTGTCGCCACCGACCATTAGCCGTGACGCGTCAATGCCGAGCCGTTTGGCATTGCCGGCGATCCATTGCGTCGCCGCGACCGCGTCGTCGACGGCGGCGGGAAATTTGTGCTCGGGCGCCAGTCGATAATCGACGGAGATCACGATCAGTTGCCCTTCATCGGCAAGCTTGCGGCACACCACGTCATGGGTATCGAGGTTGCCGATCACCCAGCCGCCGCCGTGAAAGAACACCAGGCACGGCGCAAGGTCGTTGGCCTTTCTGAGTTTGGTCGGTGTGTAGACGCGCGCAGGGATCGACCCGGCGGGCGAGGGAATCGCGAGCGGTTCGACCGATTTAAGCTCCGGGGGTTCGGGATTGGAAACGAAGCGGGCCTGCAAATAGAACTCGCGCGCTTCGGCCGGTGAAACCAACTCGTAAGCCGGCCGGTTGGCTTCCTGGAACGCCTTGAACACGGCGGCAGAATCGGGATCGAGAGTTACGGGCATGTTGGGAGATCCTGTTTATGTTTGGAACCGGCGCGCTTGAGCGCGAACTCAGATGTGCAATCGCACATTGGGCAATCCTTGGATTTCCGGGTCCGATGCTTCGCATCGCCCCGGAATGACAATCGTTAAGCCGCGGTGCGTCCGCCATCGACGGTATAGGCTGACCCCGACACATAGCTCGCTTCGTCGGAGGCCAGGAACGCCACGATGGAGGCGACTTCCGACGCCTGTCCGAGCCGGCGTGCCGGAATCCGCTCCACGATCCTGTCATTCGGAACCGGCGCGTTGCCGGGATTGCGGCCTTCGATGATCGCACTCAGCATCCGGCTGTCGATCAGGCCGGGGCAGACACAATTCACACGGACGCCGGTTTTGGCGCATTCCTGCGCGGCGCTTTTGGTGAGCCCGATCACGGCGTGCTTGCTCGCACTGTAAACCGCAACGTCCGGGGAGCCGATCAGGCCTGCAATCGAGGCGGTATTGATGATGCTGCCCTTATCCTGTTTGAGCATGACCGGCAGCACGTGCTTCATGCCCAAAAAAACGCCGACTACGTTGACATCGAGTACGCGGCGAAATGCCTCCAGCGGATATTTTGTGATCGGCGCGATGTCGCCCTCGATGCCGGCATTGTTGTAGAACACGTCGATGGTGCCGAAAGTATCGATGGCCGTCCGGACATATTCGACGACCTCCTCTTCGCTCGTGACGTCGGCGGTGACCGCCAGCGCCTGCGCCGAGGCCGGCAGATCCTCGATCGCGGTCTGCAGGTCGTGCGGCTTGCGGTCGACCGCGACAATACGCGCACCGCGCTCCGCGAACAGGCGCATGGTCGCCGTTCCAATGACGCCGGCAGCGCCGGTAACGACAGCGACCTTGCCGTCCAGACGAATTCGATCGGGCATGTGGGGCGTTTCTCCTGCTGTTCCGGTTGTTCCGGACTTTCGTATTAAGTGCGCGACGGGCGCAGTTTGATCAGGCGAACTATTCCATTTGCGGCGCGGGCTGACCAGTGCCCGCGGGGGAGGCGGCAAGTCGCCCTTTCCCCGCCGTATTCGGCGTGTTAACCGGGACCTGTGGGCGGCTCTGCAATGTACAATGGCGTCAGCCCGATTTGCCTTTTTAAAGCCGCGCGAGATGTTTCGAACCATTGTCCTGACTGGTTTTGCGGCTCTCATGGCCGCTACGACGATCGCGCTTGCGCCGCCCGCGCGCGCGCAGATCGGCAATATTTTTTCCGATCCTGCGCCGCGGCCGCCCGGCGCCATTCCCCGTGGCAATCCGCAATCTGACGACGAAGAGGACGTGCCGGAACTGCCGCAGGGCCGCCTGCTGCCGACGCCCAATCGCCCGTTGCCGCCGGGGCAGGGCGTGCCGGCGCCAGGAGCCGTGCAATCGCAACCGTTGGCGCCACCGCCCGGTACCACCATCATTCCGCAGAATGCGCCGCCCGGCGTCGCCGTGACGCCGCCGCAGCCCAACCAGGGCGTTGCGGTGGCGCCCTCGGCGCCCAATCCGGCAGGATTGCCGCCAGGGCAGCACCCGCCCAAGGGGGCGGTGCCGCAATCGCCGCCAACGCTGCAGCCGGGCGATGAGGTCGTTTCCGAACCGCCGGCGCAGAAAATCGTCAACAAGAAAGCCAGCTTTTCCGGGCTCGACAAGATCACCGGGCGCATCATCAACTTCGACGAGGATATCGGCGAAACCGTCCAGTTCGGCGCACTGCGCGTCAAGACCGACGCCTGTTATACACGTCCGGCAACCGAAGCGGCCAATACCGACGCCTTTGTCGAGGTCGACGAGATCACGCTGCAAGGCGAGGTGAAACGGATTTTTTCGGGCTGGATGTACGCAGCCAGTCCTGGTCTACACGGCGTCGAACATCCGATCTACGATATCTGGCTGACCGACTGTAAAGGTCCGGATGCCACCGTCGTGATGGCACAGCCCGATCCGCCGAAACCGGCGCCGCCACCGCCGCCTCCGGTCCAGAAGCGCGCCGCGCCACCCAAGCCGGCGGTTCCGCGCCCGCCGCCGCAGCAGACCCAGCAGCAGCTAGCGCCGCCGCAACCGCAGCCACAGCAATCTGGCGGCCTGTTCGGAATTTTTGGCCGGTAGGCCGCCATGGCCTGACGCTGCGCGGAGCTAGCGGCGCGATGACGCGTTCATCCGCGTTCCCCGATAATCCCGAGCGCCCGCGCGCCGCTGATCGGCCGATCGATCGGCAGTTTTTGAAAATCCGCCCCGCCTTTGATGGCCTTGTCGAGCAGGGTGGCATAGCGCCGCCGTGGGATCTCGACGGCGCCAAAGCTGCGCAGATGCTCGGTCACATATTGCGTATCGAGCAAAGTAAAGCCGCCAGCGATCAGCCGCGCCACCAGATGCACCAATGCGACCTTCGAGGCGTCGCGGGCCAGGTGAAACATGCTCTCGCCGAAAAAAGCCCGACCCAGGTTGACGCCATATAGTCCGCCGACCAGCGCGTCGCTCTCCCAGACCTCGACGCTGTGGCAATGTCCGAGTTCGTGCAGCCCGATATAGAGGTCGCGAATGCGCTTGTTGATCCAGGTGTCGTCGCGGCCGGGCTGCGGGGCGGCGCAGCCGGCGATCACCGCCTTGAAGGCGGTATCGACAGTGATGGTGAAGGCGTCGGAGCGCACTGTTCGTGCCAGACGCGACGACACGCGAAATCCGTCGAGCGGAATCACGCCGCGCATTTCCGGCTCGACCCAGAACAGGGTCGGATCGTCGGCGCTCTCGGCCATCGGGAAGATGCCGCAGGCGTAGGCGCGCAGCAGCAGCTCGGGGGTGATGTCAGAAGAGGCAGAGTCACGCGATGTCATGCCGGCAAGACTAGCAGGATCACCGAAAAAGACGAACTGAACTATAGTGCTCGTCTTCTTTAGGCGACGCGGTATGCAACCGGGATTAAGTTCGGGGCAGCTCTGCGCCGGAAGACGTTTTTAGTTTGCGGCAGCACTCGCGGACTTGGTTGCCGGCGCGTTGACGCGGCGGAACCGCAGCACGATCCGGGTGCCGGCATGGGATGGATCGCGCTCGACGCTGGCTTCGAGCTTGGAGGCCATGGCGGTGACGATACGCTGCCCCATGCCGGTGGAGCGCGGGTCGAGCTTGACGTTGAGGCCGACGCCGTCGTCGGCAATCGAAAGCACAAGATTATCATCTTGCGCACGGAGGTCGACGTGAATTGGCCCTGCGCCGTTGGGGTAGGCGTATTTGACGGCGTTCATCACAAGCTCATTGACGATGATGCCGATCGCCACCGCGCGGTCGGGATCGATCTCGACCGGCTCGGCTTTCAACGTCAGCCGCGACATCCGGTTGCCCTCGGCGGACCTCCTGAGATCCTCGAGCAGGGCATCGAGATACTGGTTCAGCAGCACGCTTTTGAGATCATGCGACGTGTAGAGCCGGCGGTGAACCTGCGCGACGGCGGCGACCCGCCCCATCGCGTTGGTCAGCGCTACCTTCACGTCTTCCTGGGTGCTTGAATTGGCCTGCAGGTGCAGCAACGACGCGATGATCTGCAAACTGTTTCCGACGCGGTGGTTGACCTCGCGCAGCAGGACCTCGCGCTCGGCGGCGAGCGCGGCATAGCGGTCGCGGGAGGCATGGACCTCGGCTTCAGCGTCGTCGCGGGCTTTGCGAATCTGCGCCTGCTGCAGCGCGCCGTTGACGGCAACCTGGAGCAACGGAATGAAATCGCCTTGCAGATCCTTGACCAGATAGTCGGCGGCGCCGGCTTTCAAGGCGGTCACCGCGATGCTCGAGTCCTGCGACGCGGTGACGAACACCACCGGCGGCGCGTTGGCAATCGACAAGATCCGCTCGAGGGTTTCAAGGCCGTCGAACCCGGGCATGTATTGATCGAGTGCGACGACGTCGATGCCACCTTGCTGCAGCCGATCGAGCCCGGCCATCCCACTGGCGGCAAGGATCACGTTGAAGCCAAGCTTGGTCAGGCCGCGGTGGACCAGCCGCGCCAGCGCCTCGTCATCGTCGATATAGAGCAGCGTGGGCGTGACAGCGGTCATGTTGCGGTTTGCGGTACCTGAATCACGGAGAAGAACAGCCCGAGCTGACGAATGGCGTTGGCGAAGCTTTCGTAATTCACGGGTTTGGTGATGTAGACGTTGCAACCGAGTTCATAGCAGCGCTTGATTTCCTGGGAATTGTCGGTGGTGGTGAGCACCACGACCGGCGCGCATTTCAGATATTTGTTTTCCTTGACCCGCCGCAGGATATCGATGCCGGTCATGTCAGGCAGATTGAGGTCGAGCAGGATCAATAATGCGTTGCCCTTGTGATCGAGGCCGCTGCCATCGCTGCCGAACAGGTAATTCACCGCGTCTGTACCGTTGGTGAACGGCACGATGTCGTTGTTGACGCCGGAGCGGCGGATATTTCGCTCGATCAGACGGGCGTGCCCCCCGTCGTCCTCGATCATGATGATGGTGACTGGCTTGCTCATGTATCTCTATTCCGGTTACTGGCCGCCCAGGCGATAGGCAGTGTTATCGTGAATGTGCTGCCGTTGTGAAGTTCCGATGACACCGACATGGTTCCACCAAGCCGCCGCACCAGGGCACGAACGTGCGCGAGGCCGATTCCCTGACCGGGCCTGTCCTGGGTACCGGCGCGGCGGAAAAGGTCAAAAATCCGCTGATGGTCCTTGGGATCGATGCCGCGTCCGTTGTCAGCGACCTCAAAAATGGCAAAACCCAGCTTGGTCCGGCCCCGGACAGAGATGTCGCCGGGAACCCCCGGCTTGAGATATTTGAGCGCGTTATCGATCAGATTGGAGAATATCTGCTCCAGCGCGAGGCGGTCGCTGACGATGTCGGGCAGCGGCTCGATACGAATCTGGGCATCGGCCTCCGATGCCTGGTGGGCCATCGTGGTGACGATGGCTTCGATTAGTTCGCGGGTGTCGATCTTTACAGGCACGAACTCGCGTCGTCCCTCGCGGGTAAGATTGAGGATCGCCGTGATCAGGCGGTCCATCTTGGCGATCGACGATTTGATGAATCCCAGAGCCTCGGTGAAATCCTGGGAGAGCTGCCGGTCGGTGCCCTCAAGCACCGGCTCGGTTTCGCCGGCGGGCAACGGTGTCGCCGAAGTCGAAGCGGCCGCATGAGCGAGTGCGGCGATCCGCCGGAAAATGTCGGTGCGCAATTCCTCAAGTTCGCTGGTGAAACCCATGATGTTCACCAGCGGCGAGCGCAGGTCGTGGCTGACGATATAGGCGAAACGCTGGATTTCATTGTTTGCTTCGCGAAGATCGGCGGTGCGCTCGTCGATCGTGGCTTCCAGATTGAGATTGTTGTCGCGCAGCTGCGCTTCAGCGTCGTCGCGCGCGCGCGACGAGTGTCGCACCAGAAAGATCGAGATCGCGGCGAGCGCAATGACGAGGGCGGAGCCGGCAACCGTCACCACCGAGGCGAGCCGCTGGGTATGGTCCGCGGTCGCGGTGCGCGACATAAACAACGTATTCTCTTGGTTCCGCATCGTCCCGGCGATTTCATTGATCTGCTCGACGGATTCACCGGCGCCGGCTTCTCGCAGCATGGCGACGCCGCCGGCGATGTCGTTGTGCTTCACGAAGTCGATTGCCCTGGCAAACTCCCGCAGCCGGGCCTCCACCGGCGGCCGCAGCCGTTTGGCGTTTTCGATCTGAACCGGATTGTCAGTGGTCAAGGCCGCGAGCTTGTCGACGTCCGGAAGGATGGTCGCTACCGTGGATTGATGTTCGGCGAGAAACCGCGGTTCGGAGGTCAGAAGATAGCCGCGCGCGGCGCTTTCGGCGCGGCGGACCTGCAGCAGCAAGGTTGAAATCTGATTCTCGACCTCGACGGTATGCACCACCCATGAGTTGTCCTCGCGCGCCTGATTGACCAGGATCACTGATGTGGCGCTGATGGCGACCAACACCAGAAATCCCGCTGCAAGCAGCAGGATTTGGCCAATCGCGCGCCGGCGCGTGGCGTCAGGCGTCACGGCAATCTCGCGTCATCGACGAACGGAATTCAAGCAATCCCCCGGACGGCAAAACTATCCGATCAGAACGCCCATTCGGGCTGTTGGTTCCCGGGCGTTCAATTGATTTTGAGAGTACCTGCTCGTTCAGCTGGCGGCCTTGCCGTTCAGGTACTGCTCCAGCCAATGGATGTGATAATCGCCGTCGATAATGTCGGGTTCGCGGACCAGCGCCCTGAACAGCGGCAGCGTGGTCTCGATGCCTTCGACCACCATTTCGTCCAGCGCACGGCGCAGCCGCATCAGGCACTCGGCGCGGGTCTTGCCATGGACGATCAGCTTGCCGACCAGCGAGTCATAATAGGGCGGGATGACGTAGCCCTGGTAGACTGCGGAATCGATCCGCACGCCGAGGCCGCCGGGCGGGTGGTATTGCAGGATCTTGCCGGGCGAGGGCCGGAAGGTCACGGGATTTTCAGCGTTGATCCGGCATTCGATGGCATGGCCGTTGATGATGACTTCGTCCTGGGTGACCGGCAGATCGCCACCGGCGGCGATGCGGATTTGCTCCAGCACGAGGTCGATATCGGTGATCATCTCGGTGACGGGATGTTCGACCTGGATTCGGGTATTCATCTCGATGAAATAGAATTCGCCGTCCTCGAAGAGGAATTCGACGGTGCCGACGCCGAGATATTTCATCTCCTGCATCGCCTTGGCTACCGTCGCGCCGATCTTGGCGCGCGCGGCGGCTGCGAGCGCCGGGGAGGGGCCTTCCTCCCAGATTTTCTGATGGCGGCGTTGCAGCGAGCAGTCGCGCTCGCCGAGATGGATCGCTCCGCCGCGGCCGTCGCCCAGCACCTGGATTTCGATGTGGCGCGGCTTTTGCAGGTATTTTTCAAGATAGACCGACGCATCGCCGAATGCCGACTTGGCTTCATTGGAAGCGGTCGAGAGCGCCAGCATCAGGTCGTCAGCGGTCTGAGCGACTTTCATGCCGCGTCCGCCGCCGCCCGAAGCCGCCTTGACCAGTACCGGAAAGCCGATCGCCGCGGCGATTGCCATGGCGTCGTCTTCGGGGCCAACACCGCCGTCGGAGCCGGGTACCACAGGAATGCCGAGCTTCTTGGCGGTTTTCTTGGCTTCGATCTTGTCGCCCATCAGCCGGATATGTTCGGCTTTTGGTCCGATGAAATGCAGGTTGTGATCGGCGAGGATTTCGGCAAAGCGGGCGTTTTCCGACAGAAAGCCATAGCCGGGATGCACTGCATCCGCGCCGGTGATCTCGCATGCCGCAAGTAGTGCGGGAACATTGAGATAGCTGTCTTTTGATGGTGGCGGCCCAATGCAGACGCTCTCGTCCGCAAGGCGCACATGCATGGCGTCGGCGTCCGCGGTGGAATGCACCGCCACCGTGGCGATACCGAGTTCCTTGCAGGCGCGCAGAATGCGCAGTGCGATTTCGCCGCGATTGGCTATCAGGATCTTGTCGAACATGTTGTCCTAGACAGAGAGGGGCGAATAGTGGGTGGCGAATAGCGAATGGAAGGGACTTCGAGCGGCCATCGATTTCGTGGTATTTCTATTCGCCATTCGCTATTCGCCGCTCGCCTCTACTCGATAATCACCAGCGGCTCGCCAAATTCGACCGGCTGGCCGTCTTCGACCAGAATCTGCGTCACGGTGCCCGCGCGCGTCGAAGGGATCTGGTTCATTGTCTTCATCGCTTCGATGATCAGCAGCGTTTGCCCGACCGACACCTTGCTGCCGATCTCGATAAAAGGCTTCGCGCCGGGTTCGGAGGCCCAATAGGCCGTTCCGACCATGGGCGAAGGCACCACGCCGGGGTGCTTGGCGACATCGGCGACAGCCGCAGGCGCTGCTGCGGCAGACGCCGAAGCAACGGGCTGAAAGTTCGCCGGCATCGATGCGGCTATACTGGCGTTTCGCGCGACCCGCACCCGCAAGCCCGCGCGCTCAATCTCGATCTCGGTGAGACTGGTTTCGTCAAGCAGCAACGCCAGTTCGCGGATGAGCGCACTGTCGCTACCTTTGAATTTTGCGGGTGTGGTGTCGTCAGGCTGGCGCGCCATGATCTTGATCCGAGGCTTTCTGTTAGGTGACTGGCGTCAGGCTTTGGCCTTGGCGCCGATCTTGGCGGCAAGTCCGTTGATCGCGAGCCGGTAACCGTCGATGCCGAAACCGGAAAGCGTTGCGAAAGCCGCCTTGGCGGTGAAGGAATGATGACGGAAAGTCTCACGGGCGTGAATATTGCTGATGTGCACTTCGACGGCTGGAATTCTAACTGCGACCAGAGCGTCATGCAGCGCAATCGAGGTATGGGAATAAGCCCCGGCATTGATGATGATCCCGGCCGCCTTTTTCGCATATGCCTCGTGGATGAAATCGATCAGCTCGCCTTCGCGATTGGACTGCCTGCAATCGGCATCGAGGCCGAAGTCCGCCGCGGTCTTGACGCAAAGCTTCTCCACGTCGGCGAGATTGGCATGGCCGTAGGTCTCCGGCTCGCGCGTCCCCAGCAAATTGAGGTTCGGTCCGTTGAGCACGTAGATTGTCTCGGCAGGAGTCTTGGCCATCCAGATCCCGGCAATGTGGCGGTGGGTGGCGCGGTTATAGGTAACATCAGGGCCAAGGGGAAGCCTTTAGGCCGACCTGTCCCCGCTCCAAATGCTTCATCCGGTTCGCAAAAAACGTTGCGGAACCTGCGGAAACCACTCGTTAACCATTGTTAAAGGATGGATTATTCCTATCGAGTGTCGCCGAACGTGACCCGGTTTAGCCGATAGGTCCATGCGAAAGGGCGGGCATTTCTGCCCGCCCCGATCGCGTTGCCGTTGTTGCGAATTAGGCGTCGATGATGGCCACGATCTCGAACGAGCGGGGATCGACCACGATAATCTGTCCGTTGACGAGGATGAATTCATATCCGCGCCATTCCGGATAATACGTCACCACTTCTGCCGGCAGCGGATGGAATGACACATCGCGCGGAACGCGGGTGCCGACCGAGATCGAGAAGTTGACGTTCGTGACCGGCTGCACGTGCTCGCCTCTGATCACGGTGCTGATCTTGGTACGCTGCTCGTTCGAAAGCTTTCCGCCGGCGCCGGCCTGTCCAACAGTCTCGGACTTGTTGTCCATCGCGCCCTTGGAGTCCGCCTTCATATTGCCGTCGCGGCCTTCGGCCTTCATGTCCTTGCCAGCCGAACTCCTTTCGTCGGTCTGCGCGCTCGTGCCCTTGGGCTGTTCGCCCTTCATGTTGTTTTCCTGGGCCGATTTTTCGCCGGATTTTTCGCCCTTGGGGCCGGCCTTCATGTTGTCCTCAGCGCGCGGGCCCTGGTTACCCGGGGGTTGCATTTTTTGACCGGAGGCATTGCACCGTGCTCGGCGGCCGGATTGTGTTTCATCGGGGCTGCCGAAGGAGGTGCGGCGTGTTCCGCCGATGGCGTTTCGTGGCCCGTTCCGGTGCCCTGCGCATTGGCGAAACCAGATCCAGCGATCAGCGCCGCGGCGGCGACCGACATCAAAAAGCGATTAGTCATGGAATATCTCCTCACATGTTTCATTGCCCGCGCCGACAACGAAAGCAGATGGGCGATGTTCCGCGATATCCGCGGTTCCACCGGGTTTGTTTTGTGAATGCGCGATGAACGCCTCGCTATCGAAAGCTGCGCAAAAAAAAGCCGGCGGTTGATCGCCGGCTCTTAGTTCATCGATGCTGCGAGCTGGAGGATGAAAGCGGCGCTCAACAGGTCGCCTTGCCGCAGCGGGCGATGCCGATTTTTTCCTTGAGGCCATCAAGGCCGACAGCGCCGACCACCACTTCCTTGCCGATCACGTAGCTCGGCGTGCCGTTCATGCCCATATCCTCGGCGAGCTTGAAGTTCTCCTCGAGCGTCGCGCGCACTTCCGGGCTCGCCATATCCTTTTCGAGTCGGGCCATGTCGAAGCCCGCTTCTTTTGCCGCAGCCATCGCGTGAGCCTTGTCGGCTTGGCCCCGGCCGCCGAGCAGCTTTTGATGGAAGTCGAGATATTTCTTGCCGCCGGGATCCTGCATACGCGCGGCGACCGCGACCTGCGCCGCCTCGACCGAGCCGGGCCCGAGCACCGGAAATTCCTTCAACACGACTTTCAGCTTCGGATCGGTCTTCATCAGATCGAGCATGTCGGCCATGGCGTGTTTGCAATAACCGCAATTGTAGTCGAAGAACTCGACGAAGGTGACGTCGCCATCCTTGTTGCCGAGCGTGACGCCACGCGGCGAGTTGAAAATCGTCTCGGCGTTTTTGACGATGGTCGCCTGGTGTTTTTCGGTTTCCGCGGCGGCCTGGCGCTTGCTCAATTCGGCCATCGCCTCTTCCACCACCTCGGGATGGGCGATCAGATAATTCTTGACGATGGTCTCGATGTCCCCGCGCTGAGCATCGGAAAAACTCTGCGCCGATGCAGCCGGCGGCATACCGCATAGTGCGAGCGCGAGCAGGGCGGGGGCGAGGAAGCGGAACGAAGGCATTGGCAAATCCTCTGCGTGAAAGCCGGTTTCGAAAAAGCTCTAACTTGGCGCTTTTTATTTCCAGTTACGTATTCTAGTTACTCGTTTGGCCGGGCAGCGGTTTGGCGATGAAGATAGCACCGGCCTTGAATGGCGAGCATAATATGTCTGCTATATCTGCCCCGTAAAATCGCGATGGGTTCCTCAGGCAGCGCCTAGTATCGAACGCGACGACCGCCCGCCCAAGTAACATCTCGATGAGCCGGCGGCTTAGCGAGATACGAAATATGCCCCATCAAACCATGGAATGCGGTTAGTCTGAGGCAGCGGTGGCCCGTCTTCCAGAGTTCGTGTTACGTTGCGACCCTCTGACCGGGTCGTTTTGGCACAAAATAACGGATATCCATGCTTGATGCGACACTGAGAGACCGTGCCAGGGGCCTGCTGACGGCATCGGGGCGAAGCGACGTTCCGCCGTTCATGGTGATGGATGTGATGGCGGCGGCGGCCCGCATCGAATCGGCCGGCGGCCACGTCATTCACATGGAGGTGGGGCAACCGGCGGCTTCGGCGCCGAAATCGGCGATAGCGGCCGCGCGCGCTGCGCTCGATGGCGGGCGGATCGACTACACCTCGGCGCTCGGCATTCCGTCGCTGCGCGAGCGCATCGCGAGGCACTATCGCGATGCTTATGGCTGCGCGGTGGATGCTGAGCGGATTGTGGTCACCACCGGTTCGTCGGGTGCCTTCATCCTGGCATTTCTCGCCATGTTCGAACCGGGCGATCGCGTCGCGGTCACGGTGCCCGGTTACCCGCCATATCGCCATATCCTCACCGCGCTTGGTTGCGAGCCGGTGCTGATCGAGACGTCGAGCGAAACCCGTCACGCACTGACCGGGGAAGCCTTGCTCGCGGCTCACCACAGGACGCCGCTGAAGGGCGTGCTGGTCGGCAGTCCCGCCAATCCGACCGGCACGATGATGTCCCGCGAAGCGCTCACCGACCTGATATCGGCGGCGGAAAGCGCGGATATCCGTTTCATCTCCGATGAAATCTATCACGGCCTCGACTACGCGTTCCCCGCGGTGACCGCGGCGGAATTGTCTCCCCATGCGCTGGTGATCAACTCATTTTCGAAATATTTCTGCATGACCGGCTGGCGGGTCGGCTGGATGGTTGTGCCCGAACCGTTGGCACGGCCGATCGAACGGCTGCAGCAAAATCTCGCCATTTCGGTTCCGACGCTATCGCAGATCGCGGCCGAAGCCGCGTTCGAAGGGCGCCAGGAGATGGAAGCGGTGAAGCATGGCTACCAGGAGAACCGCCGGATTTTGATCGAGGGTTTGCCGCAAGCTGGCCTCAACAGGTTCCTGCCCGCCGACGGCGCATTTTACCTTTATGCCAACGTCTCGGAATTTACCTCCGACAGTTTGGCATTTGCCCAGCAAATGCTGGAACAGGCGCACGTCGCGGCAACCCCCGGCGTTGATTTCGATCCGGTCCATGGCCGCGCGTTCATCCGTTTTTCTTATGCGCGTTCGACCGACGAAATGCGCGAGGCCGTCGCGCGTATATCGCGGTGGCTCGGACAGGGTAGGATTTCAACCGCCGGATAAGCCATCCTTGCCATTGACTCCGCCGCCCCCATTGATCTCAGCTGTATCCGGTGGGACGGTCGTCGGCACAAGAACGACGAACAGATCCGCGAATCCTATGGGGAGCGAAACGTCATGTCGGCAGTGATCGCAACCGGGGCGCCGGCGCGCGCAGCTAAACCCTGGTACAAAATACTTTACGTTCAGGTATTGATCGCGATCCTGATCGGGGTGCTCGTCGGCTGGAAATTCCCCCATCTTGCCACCAATGACTGGATCAAGGCTCTCGGCGACGGCTTCATCAAGCTGATCAAGATGGTGATCGCGCCGATCATCTTTTGCACGGTGGTTTCCGGAATTTCGCACATCCAGGATGCCAGGAAAGTCGGCCGCGTCGGCGTCAAGGCGCTGCTCTATTTCGAGGTGGTTTCGTCGTTCGCGTTGCTGATCGGC
The DNA here is from genome assembly GCA_963725555.1 of uncultured Pseudomonadota bacterium. Lineage (GTDB taxonomy): Bacteria > Pseudomonadota > Alphaproteobacteria > Rhizobiales > Xanthobacteraceae > Bradyrhizobium. The sequence continues at coordinate 340,034 of CAVRYV010000021.1, forward strand.
CTTGTCATGGGCAACCTGATCCAGGTCGGTCGCGGGCTCGCTGTGACGCCCGATGCGGCGGCGGTCGCCAAGTACGTCAAAGAGGCGGAAGCGCACAAGTCGGTCGATTTCGTCCTCAACATCATTCCCGACAGCGTGGTCGGCGCGCTGGCGCGGGGCGACATTCTGCAGGTTTTGCTGTTCGCGATCCTGTTCGGCTTCGCGCTGATGGCGTTGGGCGAACGCGGTCACCGGCTGCGCGACATCATCGACGATACATCGCACGCGGTATTTGGCGTGATCGCCATCGTGATGAAGGCAGCGCCGCTCGGCGCCTTCGGCGCGATGGCCTATACAGTGGGGGCGTATGGCCCGTCCGTGCTCAGCAATCTGATCGGACTGATCGTGTTGTTCTATGCAACTGCGGCGCTGTTTGTGATCGGCGTGCTCGGCCTGATCGCTCGCCTCGTCGGCTTCAATATTTTCAAGTTCATCGCTTATATCAAGGACGAGCTGTTGATCGTGCTCGGCACCAGTTCGTCCGAAAGCGCGCTGCCGCAGCTGATGGAAAAGCTTGAAAGGCTGGGCTGTTCGAAATCGGTAGTCGGCCTCGTGGTGCCGACCGGATATTCGTTCAACCTGGACGGCACCAACATCTACATGACGCTGGCCACGCTGTTCATCGCCCAGGCGCTTGGGGTCGATCTGTCGTTCAGCCAGCAATTGGCCATTCTGGTAGTGGCGATGCTGACGTCGAAGGGCGCCAGCGGTGTCACCGGCGCGGGCTTCATCACGCTGGCGGCAACGCTGTCGGTGGTGAATCCGGCGCTGGTTCCGGGCATCGCGATTGTGTTTTCGGTGGACAAGTTCATGAGCGAGGTGCGTGCCCTCACCAACATTACCGGCAACGGCATCGCCACCGTGTTCGTTTCCTGGTGGGAGGGTGAACTCGACCACGACAAGCTGCACGCCAACCTCAACCAGACCGTCGATCCATCGGATCTGCAGACGGCTGTCACGACCGGGTAGCCCGGGCCTTCAAGACTTTTTGGAACAGCTTTGGGAACGACGACGGCCCGCAAATAAAAACCGCCCGGTTTTGCCGGGCGGTTTTTCATTTCCAAAATTCAGATGGTCTATTCGCCACCACCGAAACGCCGTGACCACCATCCCGCGCGGCGGGGTTGGGTGTCGCTGGTTGTTTCCGAAGCTGATGGGGCCGGGGCAGGGGCCGACTGTGGCTCCGGCGGACTATGCTCGGCCGGCGTTGCCGCGGCAGCAGGCTGGGCATCGACCAGGAAACTCACCTTTTCGCGCACGGTTGAACGCCGCCGTCCGGCTCTTTCGGCGTCCTGAGGCGTCTCTTCCGGGGTGAACGAAGAGGGCACCAATTCCGGCTGGCCCCGATCGGCCTGTTGCGGTCCGGCTGTGGGCGCGATGGATTCCGGCTGGATCACCGGCAGCGACGGCTCGGGCGAAGCCTCGTCGAAATCGGCGACCGCGCTTGTCACTTCCGGAATCGAAGTCGGCCCGAGTTCGTCCGCGATCGATCCGACCAGCCCATCCTCCGGTCCGCCGCGCCGGCGGCGTCCGCCGCGACGTCCGCGACGGCGGGGCCGCCGCTCGCCGCCAGGCGCCTGATCGCTACGAACCGCACCGGGCTGTTCCTCGGATTCCTCGTCGTCGGTTTCAGCTTCATCGGCGATGACGCCGGGAATGGCCGGCGTCTCCGACGCAACCTGCGGGGCCTCGCTGAGGTCGCGTGGTGGCCCGCCCTCGCGGGCTTCGCCGGGACGGCCGCGCCGCCGGCGTCGCCGCTTGCGCTTGTGGCCTTCTGCATCGGTTTCGCCGTGGCTCTCCTCGCCGACCGGCAGATCTTCGGCCAACCCTTCGGTTTCCTCGGTTTCCACTTCCGCTTCGACGTCGAACGGCTCTTCCTCGTCGAACGCCTCTTCGGTCTGCGGCGGGAAAGCCGCAACCTGGGCTGCGAGCAGCGCCTTGGCGGCTTCCAGCGTATGCACCTGTTCGCCGCGATCGATGACGAACGATTGCTGGCCGCTCACAGTCGGATCGGCGATCACGGCGAGCGTGACCTTGAAGCTGTTTTCGAGATCGCGCAGATGGCCGCGCTTGTGGTTGAGGACATAAAGCGCGACGTCGGTTCGGGTGCGCACCACCAGATTGTGCGTCGCGCCCTTCATCAGGATTTCCTCGAGGCCGCGCAGCAACTGCAACGCCACCGAAGACACCGACCGGACATGGCCGCTGCCGCCGCATTGCGGGCAGGGCTCCGTCGAGCTCTCCAGCACGCTGGCGCGAATGCGCTGGCGCGACATTTCGAGCAGGCCGAAATGCGAGATCCGCCCGACCTGGATTCGCGCGCGGTCCTGCCTGAGGCAATCGCTGAGTTTGCGTTCGACCGAGCGGTTGTTGCGCTTCTCGTCCATATCGATGAAATCGATGACGATCAGGCCGGCGAGGTCCCGCAACCGCAACTGCCTTGCGACTTCCTCGGCGGCCTCAAGATTGGTCTTGAGGGCGGTATCCTCGATGTGATGTTCGCGGGTGGAGCGGCCGGAATTGACGTCGATCGAAACCAGCGCCTCGGTCTGGTTGATCACGATGTAGCCGCCGGATCGCAGCTGCACGGTCGGGGAAAACATCGCGTCGAGCTGACTCTCGACGCCCATCCGCGAAAACAGCGGCTGACCGTCGCGATATTGCCTGACCGCGCGCACATTCGACGGCATCAGCATCTTCATGAAGTCGCGGGCTTCCTGATAGCCGGCTTCGCCGGCGACCTGGATTTCGTCGATTTCCTTGTTGTAGAGATCGCGCAGCGAACGCTTGATCAGCGAGCCTTCTTCGTAGACGAGGGTCGGCGCCTGCGACTTCAGGGTCATGTCGCGCACGGTTTCCCACATCCGGATCAGATATTCGAAGTCGCGCTTGATCTCGGGCTTGGTGCGCGATGCGCCGGCGGTGCGCAGGATGATGCCCATACCCTCGGGCACATCGAGATCCTGCACCACTTCCTTCAGCCGCGAGCGATCCTGCGCCGAGGTGATCTTGCGGCTGATGCCGCCACCGCGCGCGGTATTGGGCATCAAAACCGCATAGCGTCCGGCCAGCGACAGGTATGTCGTCAGCGCGGCGCCCTTGTTGCCGCGCTCTTCCTTGACGACTTGCACCAACATCACCTGACGGCGCTTGATGACTTCCTGAATCTTGTACTGACGGCGCGGACGGAAGGCGCGCTCCGGCACCTCCTCCATGACATCGTCGCCGCCGACGGATTCAACCAACTCCTCCTCGGCGTCCTCGCCCTCGTCTTCATCGTCATGGTGTTCGTCGCCATGAGATGTCGCGGCCTGATCGGCATGATCTGGAGCAGCGGCTTCGCCGGCGGTCGGTTCCCCATGCGGCGCGTCGTCGGCATGTGCGGCGTTTTCGCGCGCGTGCTCTTCGCTGGCATGCTCATCATGCGTGGGGTCTTCGTGGGCTTCCGCGCCGGTCGGCTCGGTTGCCGCAAACGCTTCGGTTACCGACGAGGTCGGCGCAGCGGGTTGGAACTCCGGGGCAGTCTCGCTCGCGTGCGCATGGTCTCCATCGGCATGTTCATGCTCATGACCATGATCTTCATGCGCGTGATCGTCATGGGCTCGTGCGATGATCGTGCGGATGATCGTGATCGTGTGAATGATCATGGCCTTCATGGTCATGATGGTCGGCGGCGTCATGATGATCGGCACCATCTGCGTGATGATGTTCGGCGCCATGCGCTTCGGCTTCGCCGTTCTCCAGATGCTCATGGCCATCTTGCGGCTGAGCGGCCTGCGACGGATCGGTATTCGCTGGCTCGACGACTTCGCTTTGAACCCGCTCGCCACTACCGCGGCGGCGCGAATTGCGATGGCGCGGACGGCGGCGGTTGGAGCGATTTTCGGTTTCCTCTTCGGCCTCGCGATGGGCGCGTTCATCCGCCTCGATCAGCGCCTGGCGATCGGCAACCGGAATTTGATAATAATCCGGATGGATTTCGCTGAAGGCGAGGAAGCCGTGACGGTTGCCGCCATATTCGATGAAGGCGGCCTGGAGTGACGGCTCTACCCGCGTGACCTTGGCGAGATAGATATTTCCACGCAGTTGCTTGCGTTGGGCGGTCTCGAAATCAAATTCTTCGACGCGGTTGCCGCGGACCACAACGACCCGGGTCTCTTCCGGGTGGGTGGCATCGATGAGCATTTTGTTGGGCATTTTGGAACTCTTGACGGCGGCGGGCGCGTATTACGGCTAGCGCGTCTCGCGCGGCCGGGTGACGCGACGGTCCACCTGATTCGGGGGTGAGGGGAAGGCCAAAACGCAAACCTGGGCGCCCCGCCGAACGCAATCCCGGAGCAAACCGACGCGCGGAGCTTTCGCTCCGCGTCGGCGCGTTTCTTCCATGGATCATCGTCGGCAACACAGTCTGGCGCATCAAGCGTCGGCCCGTCTAAACACGTTGGCGGCGAAAGGGCCGCCTTGTCTGTCGCTGAAGGCCCGGCGCGGCGCCAAAGCGCTCGCCGGCCATCGCATATCGGCGCCTTGCGGCCCGGATAATCGGCGGTGCCGTTTCTGAAGCCGTCCCTGGAACAAGATGGTAACCTGGGACCGGACGCCGCTCGGGCTCGAAACCGCCGCTCCTTGTCAGCCGCGCGCTGCGCTGGCTGTGGAGGGATCGGAAAGACGCTGGAATCTCCGAAATCTCGAAAGTTCCGGCGCTGCACCGGGAGGCTGAACGCGACACAACCGGGAGTTTTAACCGTCAGCTCCTATTACATACGTGGAATGACCGCCGGGTGCAAGAGAAGCGTCGCTGCGCGGCAACACTCCGCCTTATTCGCCTTCAGTGCCTTAAGCGGCGGTTAACCCTGTGGTTCTATTGCGGTAAGAGGGCTGCTCGGAGGCACCGAATCGTTGGCGAGCCGCGCAAATCATCTTGTTTTGTTGAGGTGGGCGCTGGTGTGCGCTGCAGCATTGCTGTGCTCGGACGCCATTCGGGTGAACGCGACCGAAGATCCCCCTCCCAGTCGCGGTTGCCGCGCCGAATTTTCCCATCGTCTCTGACGTCCGCCTGGCCGGCGACGGCAAGCAGACCCGCTTCGTTCTTGATCTCGACAAGGCGATCCAGTTCCGCGCCTTTGCCCTTGCCGACCCGTATCGGGTGGTCGTGGATATCCCCCAGGTCGACTTTCACCTCGCTGCCGCAGCCGGCGTGGCCGGGCGCGGATTGATCAAGGCGTTCCGCTATGGCCTGGTCATGCCGGGCGGATCGCGGATCGTGTTTGATCTGACCGGACCGGCCAAGATCGCAAACTCCTACGTCGTCGAGGCAGCCAACGGCCAACCGGCACGATTGGTGCTTGAGTTGGAGCAAGTAGACCACACCACCTTTGTTCAATCGCTGGCGGCCGAAACCCATCCCGAATTGAGGGCCGCTATCGCTGACGCAACGGCGGTTGTCGTTGCCCCGGGCGCGGCCGCCACGCCCAAGCCAATGGAGGATTTACGCCCGGTGATCGTGATCGATCCAGGCCATGGCGGCATCGACAATGGCACCCAGTCGGGGGGCAAAAGCGAAAAGAGCCTGGTGTTGGAATTTGGCCTGGCGTTGCGTGATCGCATCGAGAAAAGCGGCAAATATCGTGTCGTCATGACCCGCACCGACGATACCTTCATCCCGCTCGCCGACCGGGTTCGGATCGCTCGCAATCAGTCGGCAGCGCTGTTTGTCTCGATCCACGCCGATGCGTTGCCGCGCCGGGAGGGCGACGCCCAGGGGGCTACGATCTACACGCTCTCCGACCGCGCCTCGGATACCGAGGCTGAAAGGCTCGCGGAGGCGGAAAACAAGGCTGACGCCATCGGTGGGGTCAATTTGACCGAGGAGCCGACCGACGTCGCCGATATTTTGATCGAGCTCGCGCAGCGCGAGACCCGCACCTTCTCGAATCGATTCGCGCATCTTTTGGCAGGCGAGATGAAGAATACCGCGCGGATGTACAAGCACCCGCTGAAATCCGCGGGCTTTAAGGTTTTGAAGGCGCCCGATGTGCCTTCGGTGCTCGTTGAACTCGGTTATGTATCGAACAAGGGCGACCTGGAGCACCTGGTCTCGGAGAGCTGGCGTTCCCGGACCGTTGGGTCCATGGCCCAGGCAATCGACGCCTTCTTTGCCAAACGTCTGGCGACGGCCGGCCCGGCGAATTGAAAAGGGAACCCGTCGGATGGTGGAAGCCCTAGTTTGGCCACAGCGGCGGCACTATAAAAAACCGCCGCGAGGTCTTCGGAATCGATCAAAAATTGCTCGCTAGTGATGTATTATTTGTATGTGGGCGGTGGCCAATCGGGCTGCGGCAGTCTACGCGCCGAGGAGAACGCCGGCTGGTACGGCGCAAGTTTAAAACGGATATTCGATAATGCGCTTGCTGGTGCGGTTCTTGGGTTTCTTGTTCGCTGCCGGGACCGTCGTATTCCTGGTGGGCGTTGCTGCGGCGGCGGGGCTAATCTGGCATTATTCCAAGGACTTGCCTGATTACTCGCAGCTTCAGGATTATGAACCGCCGGTGATGACCCGGGTCCATGCCGCCGACGGCGCGCTGCTCGGCGAGTATTCCAAGGAACGGCGTTTATACCTGCCGATCCAGGCGGTGCCGAAACTGGTGATCAATGCGTTCCTCGCCGCCGAGGACAAGAATTTCTACGAACATGGCGGCATCGACTATCAGGGCATGGCGCGCGCGGCGCTGCTCTATGCGCAGAATTACGGTTCCAACCGCCGTCCGCAGGGCGCCTCGACGATTACCCAGCAGGTTGCGAAGAACTTTCTTCTGACCAACGAAGTGTCGTTCACCCGCAAGATCAAGGAAGCCTTGCTGGCGATGCGAATCGAGCGCGCCTACTCAAAGGACAAGATCCTCGAGCTCTACCTCAATGAAATCTATCTCGGACTGGGGGCTTACGGCGTCGCCGCGGCATCGCTGGTCTATTTCGACAAGTCGGTGAATGAACTCACCGTCGCGGAAGCTGCCTATCTTGCCGCGCTGCCGAAGGCGCCGGCGGCGCTGCATCCGGTGCGCAACCACGACAAGGCCGTCGAACGCCGTAACTACGTGATCGACCGGCTCTTGGAAAATGGCTGGATCAAGCAGGCCGACGCCGACAAGGCCCGCAAGGATCCGCTGACCGTGACCAACCGGGCCAACGGCGCCCACATTTTCGCCGGTGAATATTTTGCAGAGGAAGTCCGCCGCGACGTGTTCGAGCGATATGGCGAAAAGAAGCTCTATGAGGGCGGGCTGTCGGTACGCACCACGCTTGATCCCAAGCTGCAGGTGATGGCGCGCAAGACCATGGCTGCGGGCCTGGTGAACTATGACGAAGCCCAGGGCTGGCGGGGCGCGACCAGCAAGATCGACATATCGGGCGATTGGGGCGTGAAGCTTGCCGACGTCAAATCGCTGTCGGACATCTCGCCCTGGCGATTGGCGGTGGTGTTGGAGACCAGCGAGCAGTCGGCGCGAATCGGCTTCCAGCCCGGCCGCGAACTCGGCGGCGCCGTACTGAAAGACAGGCAGACCGGAAACATCACGCTTGACGGCGTCAAATGGGCCAAGGCGACGGCAGGGCCGGCCAAGGGCAAGACGCCGACCATGGTGTCGCAAGTACTGGCGCCGGGCGACATCGTCTATGCGGACCCTTTGATCGGGAAGGATGGTGCTGTGGTTGAGGGCCAGTATCGGCTGCGCCAGTTGCCGGAGGTTTCCGGTGCGATGGCGGTGATGGACCCCTGGACCGGTCGCGTGCTGGCGATGGTCGGGGATTCTCGTTCGACCAGAGCCAGTTCAACCGTGCGACGCAGGCCTACCGCCAGCCGGGTTCGTCCTTCAAGCCGATCGTCTACTCGTCCGCCCTCGACAATGGATATACGCCTTCGACTGTGGTGGTCGATGCGCCGATCGAAATCGATCAGGGGCAGGGCGCGGGCGTCTGGCGTCCGGAAAACTATTCGGCCGGCAAATATTATGGCCCGACCACGCTTCGCAATGCGCTGCGATTGTCGCTGAACACGGTGACGGTGCGGTTGGCGCAGGACATCGGTATGCCCTTGATCGGCGAATATGCCAAGCGCTTCGGGGTTTATGACGAGCTGCCGAATTACCTGTCCTACGCCCTCGGCGCCGGTGAAACCACCGTCATGCGGATGGTCACGGCCTATTCGATGTTCGCCAATGGCGGCCGCCGCGTGAAGCCGACGCTGATCGACCGGATTCAGGATCGCTATGGCCATACCATCTTCAAGCACGATGCCCGCGAATGTCGTGGCTGCGACGCCCCGGGCGGCTGGAAAAATCAACCCGAGCCCCAGCTTGTCGATCGCCGGGAGCAGGTGCTGGATTCGATGACGGCCTATCAGATCACCTCGATGATGGAAGGCGTCGTGCAAGCCGGCACGGCCACCGTCATGAAAGACGTTGGCAAGCCGATCGCCGGCAAGACCGGCACCACCAATGACGAAAAGGACGCCTGGTTCATTGGCTTTTCGCCGGACATCGTGGTCGGCATCTATATCGGCTACGACAAGCCGCGCAATCTTGGCAGGAATGCCACCGGCGGACACCTCGCAGCACCGGTCGCCAGGGATTTCATGAAGCTTGCGCTGGCTGACAAGCCGGCGATTCCATTCCGGGTACCGGCGGGGATCAAGCTGATCCGGGTCGATGCCAAGAGCGGCATGCGCGCCGGCCCAGGTGACAGCGGCAGGACCATTCTGGAAGCCTTCAAGCCAGGCACCGCGCCACCGGATAATTATTCGGTGATCGGCGTTGCGGACGCGGAGGGCCGCTCCTTGACGGTGTCGCCGGACGCCGACCGCACCATCATGCGCTCGGGTACTGGCGGCCTTTACTAGGATCAGATTTCATTCGCGGCGATATCTTTCCGTCGCCGCTTCGTCGGGATGCGTCGTTGTCGCGGCCCACGTTTGCGGTTGCCGCCAACGCCGTCCTGCCAGTCCGGATAGCGCTCCAGAGCCGCGTCGAATGCTTTCACATCGTCTAGCGCGATCGCCTGCAGCATCGCACCCTGCAGCAATGCCGTGACCTGAAGAGCCTTGCGTCCGGGCTGCTCGATCTGGTCACGCGAAAAAGCCCGGCGTAGCCAATCATTACAGGCGATGAAGTAATGCTGCGTCGCGCCGGCTACCGGCGACGGCAGACTGCGCGTCTCCGTCGCCAACACGCCACAAAGGCACATACCGTCGCCGCGCTCCAGGCCGTTGCGGAACGCACCCCGCATCGCACCGAGCTTGGCCGCCAGATCCCGTTCATCGTCCGGGCTACCGATTTCGGCAAGCACGCGGGCCTGATAGCGCGCCACCAGCGCTGCGCCGAGTTCGGCCTTGGTCGGGAAATGGTAGTGCACACTCGCGCTCTTGATACCAACATCGGAGGCGATCTCGCGAAAGCTGCAGGAATGATAGCCCCCGGCCCGGATGCGGGGATTCCGCCGAATTCAAAATCGCCTCACGAATATCCATTCCACCCTCGAATTGATCTATCGGAAGATAGACACTTGACACCGGTCGGGCAAGGTATCTATCTATCGATAGGTAAATGCAACAAAGGAGCACCCCATGGACAACAAGCAAATCGCCTTGCAGGTATTGACAGGCGCGTTCGTCGACCGTGACCCGGGCGTAGTGGAGCGGTTTTTTGCCCCGGATTACATCCAACACAATCCAGCGATCCCCGACGGGCCAACGCCAATTCCCGGCCTGATTGGGAGTCTCGGCAGGGACTTTTCCTATGAACCGGGAATGGCGGTGGCCGAGGGCGATCTGGTGATGGTGCATGGACGATATGTCGGCTGGGGTCCGAAGCCCATGATCGCCGTCGACATTTTTCGCGTGGTGGACGGCAAGGTTACGGAACATTGGGATGTGATGCAGGAAGAAGTGCCTGCGGAAAAAACCGCCAGTGGCAACCCGATGTTTTCCGGGCCGCGCGCGAGATAGCCAGAGCCCGGCACGTGCAGTACTGCCAAAAAGCCGGCGCGCGGCGCTCTGGCGCCCTCGCAACGACGTTGCGGCTCGCGTGAAGAAAGCACGAGCCGATTGCACTTTGTGCCGCCCACCGCTACATCCCCTGCAGTATGGCCATGGCGGTTCGGGCCGCAGATCAGAGACGAACATGCGCGCTGAAGTCGAACGATTAGTTGAAGAGATCAAGCAGTCTGTCGGGCTGCTGAGGAGGCATCTTTGACGTCGATGCATCCACGGCGCGCCTCGCCGAATTGAACAAGCTCGCCGAAGATCCCAATCTCTGGAACGATCCCCAGAAGGCACAGAAGCTGATGCAGGAGCGGACCTCGCTGGAGGATTCGCTCGGCGGCATCGGCAAGGTCGAGCGCGAGCTTGAGGACAATGTCGGGATGATCGAACTCGGCGAAGCCGAGAACGATGAGAGCGTGGTGGCGGAGGCCGAGGCCGCGCTGAAAGCCCTCAAGAAGGAAGTGGCGCGGCGCGAACTTGAAGCGTTGCTTGGCGGCGAGGCCGATCGGTTCGAACTCCTACCTCGAAGTTCATGCCGGCGCCGGCGGCACCGAGAGTCAGGACTGGGCCTCCATGCTGCTACGGATGTATACGCGCTGGGCCGAGAAGCACGGCTTCAAGATCGAATATCTGGAAGAAACCCAAGGCGAGGAGGCCGGCATCAAATCGGCCACCATCCAGATCAGCGGTCACAACGCCTATGGCTGGTTGAAGACCGAGGCCGGCGTGCATCGGCTGGTGCGGATATCGCCATTTGATTCCAATGCGCGGCGGCACACCTCATTTTCGAGCGTGGCGATCTTCCCGGTGGTCGACAACACGATCAAGATCGACATCGCCGAGTCCGACGTCCGCGTAGATACCATGCGCTCGGGCGGTGCTGGCGGGCAGCACGTCAACAAGACCGAATCCGCCGTGCGGCTCACGCACATTCCAACCGGCGTCGCGGTGGTTTGCCAGGCCGGGCGTTCGCAACACAAGAACAAGGCGCAGGCCTGGGACATGCTGCGCGCGCGGCTCTACGAAATCGAGTTGAAGAAGCGTGAGGAGCAAGCCGCCGCCGACCAGGCCGCCAAGACCGATATCGGCTGGGGCCATCAGATCCGCTCATATGTCCTGCAGCCCTATCAGATGGTGAAGGATCTTCGCACCGGCGTGCAGACATCGGACACTTCGGGCGTGCTCGATGGAGACCTCGACGAATTCATGGCCGCGACGCTGGCACAGCGCGCGTTTGGCGCGCCGCCGCCTTCGATCGAGGATGTCGGAGCGACATGAGCGATTGGCGGAAGCGTCTCGGCGACAGGCTGGAACGGCTGCTGGCCGAGAGCTTGAGGGTGGCGCATGAGGCTGGCGCGTTGCGCACGCGCGAGCTTGAGCGGGTGACGGTGGATACCACGGTGCAGCCCAAGGCCATCAGCTTCCCGACCGACGCCAAGCTGTTGCATGCGGCGATCCGGGGCCTGAACCGCCTGGCGAGGAAGCACGGGGTCGGACTGCGGCAATCCGACTGCGCATCGCCAGGAATGCTGCGATGATGGCGGGGCGCTACGCCCACGCCAAGCAGTGCAAGCGGCATCAGCGGCAGTTGCGTATCTTGCGTAGCCGGCTGGGCCGGATCATCCGCGACATCCGCCGCAAGATCGAAGGTCAGGCCACGCTCGAGGAGGCGTTCGCGCTTCCGCTCGGGCGCGCCGCCCAAATCCGCTCGCAGCAGCAGCGCCAGCGCGGCTGGAAGCTTTATTCCTTCCATGCCCCCGAGGTGGAGTGCATCGGCAAAGGCAAGGCCGCCGCGCCTTACGAGTTCGGAGTGAAGGCCTCCATCGTCACCAACAACCGCCGCGCTCCCGGCGGCCAGTTCGTACTGCACGCCAAGGCGCTGCCGGATAATCCTTACGACGGTCACACGCTGCGGGACGTTATCGAGGAAACCGAGACACTCACCGGATGCGCGATCGAGCGCGCTTATGTCGACAAGGGGTACCGCGGCCACCGCACCGAGAATCCGCGACGCGTATTCATCTCTGGCCAGAAACGCGGCGTCTTCGGGGTCATTGAACGCGAATTCAGATGCCGCTCCGCCATCGAGCTCGTGATCGGCCACCATGAAGGGCGAAGGCGGCCTCGGCCGCTGCTATCTCAAAGGTCGCGCAGACGATGCCGCCAACGTCATCTCTCTGCCGTCGGCTACAACTTCCGACGCATCCTCGCTTGGCTGAGGGCTCTTTGGTGCCTCTAGATGATCGGCTTACTCCAGAACAGTGCCGGATTAACACGGTCGGCCAGTCGGCCGTTCTGACCAAGCGCCTTGCGAGGGTTTCACCCTGCGCTAAGCCGCACTCCGGCGCGCAGGAATTTCTGCGGATCGACCGCTTCGCCGTCGATCCTGGTCTCGTAGTGCAAATGCGGTCCGGTCGATCTTCCGGTTGAGCCCACGGCGCCGATCACCTGACCGATCTTGATTTGATCGCCAACCTTGACGCCGATCTCGGACAGATGGCCGTAGCGGGTCGAGAGGCCATTGCCGTGGTCAATCTCTACCATGCGGCCATAGCCGCCGGACCATCCCGACGACACGACTTTTCCGTTCGCGGTGGCCCGCACCGGGTCGCCCGTCGCGGCACGGAAATCGAGACCGGTATGCATGGCGGGCCGCCCCAAGAACGGGTCGGTGCGAACCCCGAAGCCGGAGGTAAATTCAACTTCTCCGATCACCGGCTTGCGATAGGGCACCAGCGTGAGGGTCCGGTTGAGACGCTCCACTTGGGCGCGGGTGATATTGATCCGATAGAGCTGGCGTTCGAAAGCGCCGGCATCGGAAGGAAGTTTAACGGGAACAAAGGGACCGCCCATGCCGGCGCGAGGCGTTGCGGCCTCCAATTGCGCCATATCGAGGCCGAGGTCGGTGAGGACCCCACGCATCCGGCGCACACGCAATTCCATGCCGTCCTCGACCGAACCAAGTGCCGCCATCTGTCGGCCTTCGACCTGATCGAGTGAGGTCTGCAGGCGGACGAGAACGTTGTCGACGCCCTGGACCTTCGCGAACTGGCTGGTGTGAGGGGTAGCGGTCACCGGCGCGCGCAACTCCAGCCGCGCCTCACGGTCCGGAGGCGCTACGAAAATCGCGGTATCGCTGATCGGCGAGGGTTTTGGAGTGCCCGAGGAAACAGCATCGCTTGCGTTGGCTCCGTGCGACCTGATCGATCCCGTGATCTGCGCATCCGGAAGGGCGCCAAGCGCGGTGGCGCGAGAATTCGAGTGTCGTCTGGCGACGCATGATCTGGTCGAGCTTCTGGTCGAATTGCTCCTGATCGAGCAATTGGCGGCCGGTGGTGCGATCGACCTTGGCGCGCAGCTCGGCAATCCGATCCTCATAGGCGTACTGCATCTCGGCCTGCCGTGCGATCAGCCGCGTGAGAACGTCGTCGCGGAATGCAAAATAGGTCGCCGTCGCCGCCGACCAAATCCCAAGCACCGTCACCGTGCCGATCACGATCCAGAACACGATCGGGCCAAATCGGAGCTGCTTGCCGGCATGGACCAGCGTGTAGCCATCTTGCGCTTGCGCCGGTGGAACCGACGCATGGTTCGCGGCCGGGCGGCGCGAGGAGGTCCTGCCGTGGTCGGGTGTATGGCGTGGGAGATACTCGGAATGATGACCGGAACGATGCGACATCGGCACTCCCGCGCCGATCGGAGAACAGTTCCGTACGGCTAAATTTGCGGGGGTGATTTGACCTGCGCATGGTTAATTTTTCGAAAACGGAGTCGTTCGAATCATAGCGCCCGAGCGGCGGCAAGCACCTCGTCGGCGTGGCCATCGACCTTCACATGGCGCCAGATCCGTGCGATCCGGCCGTCGGCCCCGATCAGAACTGTTGTACGAAGTACTCCGTGGAAGGTTCTGCCATACATAGATTTTTCGCCCCAGGCGCCATATGCATCCAAGGTCTCGTGCTCCTCATCTGAGACAAGGGGAATGCTGAGTTCGTGCTTGTCTCTGAAGGTTTCTTGAGCCTTTAGAGGATCGGCCGAAATCCCCAGGATGGCCGTCTGGCTTTCGGCAAAGCTGCTCGCCAGACGCGTAAAGTCGATCGCCTCCTTGGTGCAGCCGGGCGTGTCCGCGCGCGGATAGAAAAACAGGACAAGTTTTCGTCCCTTGAAGTCGGCCAGCGAAACGATCTCGCCGCCGTCGCGCGGCAGGCGGAAGGCGGGGGCCTTTGCGCCCTCCGCCGCGGACTTACTATCGATTTGCGGAGCGGCTTTTGGCGGTGATTTGCTCACAGCCCGACTTTCGACCTCAGCCTTGCGGGCGGTAGCCTTCACGAGGGTTGTCTTAGGGGTGGTTGCCTTGCCTGCCGCGGCCCCCGGCTTGGCGGCCGTGGCTCTTGGCTTGGCGGTCACCGCCTTCTTTCCTTTGGCTGATTTGTTCGTCGTCGCCCGGCCGGTCTTCGCGGCGGTCACTTTGGTCGGTCGCCCCGAATTCGGCCCGAGGCGCCTTGCCGGCGGACGCTTTGACTAATTTCTTACGTGTTTTCTTGGACATACGCCTTCCTTTCGTCGCTTTCGGCGGATCAATCATGAGGTTGTTGCGGGCGGCGTCCCGGCAAACTTGAATTCCATCGGACCGCTGGGCAGTCTGATGGCCTCGGAGTAGGGTTGCAAGGAATCGACGCTCCGCTCGTCCGCTCGTTGAATGTGCCCTTGGGCCGGATGACGAGTAACAGTATTATTCGAGGATTGGCAGCGATGCCGGCACAGGAGCGCTCGATACGTATCGACGGGCCTGATCCTGGCGGCGATCCATCTTACAATCAGCGCCGGCACCGAGAGGCAATGGCAGGGAACAGATCGCCCCAGGAGTCGCATCCACGTGCTGGCGTCCAGCCCTTGCAGTTGGATGATACCGCTTGGGATCAGGACCATGACGAGGCGGCTGGCCATCGCGCACGCCGGTTGTTGTCCAGATCGAACTCCGGCTTTCATCGACTTGGCGATTATTTCCAGGTGCTGGGACGATGGCTCGCGAGCGAACGCTGGGTAAGGCGGCTCGCCATCGTGATCGCGGCTCTGGTCGTAATCTTTGCCGGATGCTTCGGCGCATTGTGGTGGCGGCTAGGCGCAGGCCCGATCAACCTCGAAATGGCCACGCCATGGCTGGCCGCGGCGATTGAGGAAAATATCGGCCAAGGCAACACCGTCGAGGTCGGCGGTACGCAAATCGAGCGTACTGGCAGAATTCGCATCGCCGTGCGTATCCGCGATATCGTCGTCCGGGATCGTGACCACGTTATCGTGGCGAGCGCGCCGAAAGCGGAAGTAAGGCTATCCAGTACCGCGCTGTTGATGGGACGACTTCGCGCCGCGAGCCTCAATTTGGTCGACGCCGAGCTCTCGGTGCGCATCACCCCGGATGGCTACGTTACGGTCTCCACCGGCGACAACGCCCGGCCGCTCGCCACCGGCGTGACATCGAAAAGACTGTCCGGGGTCGCGCCGCCGCCAGATCAATCTCCGGCAGGGTTGCCTCCAGCTCCTTCACCGTCACCGTCTACGGGTCCTTCCGGAAAGACCGCTCCTTCCGACACGACGGCACCGGTTGCTGACGCGCCAAGTGGACTTCTCGCCGGCCTCGACTGGCTCGACAGTCTGAGCCTGACCGGGCTTGACGGCCAAAACCTCAATGAAATTGGTTTGAAAAACGGAGTGCTGATCGTCGACGATCAGCAACGCGGCAACAAATGGAACTTCAAGAACATCACCCTCAGTCTCCGCCGGCCTAGCGGCGGTGGCATAGCGCTGAGCGTCGGCGAAGAAGGCCGCCATGCCTGGTCGCTTCGGGTCGCCGTGGGAGCTCCGTCGAATGGCGTGCGGTCGGTCGATATTCGCGCCGACAATGTCTGCGACCACCAATATCCTGCTGGCGCTGCGACTGAAAGATCTGACCTACAGCGCCGATTTACTGCTGACCGGCGAACTGAAGGGTGAGCTTGGCCGCGACGGCCTGCCGACCTATTTCCGCGGCAAAATTACCACCGGCGCCGGAAATATCATCGACAGCGATACGCCGGATTATCCGATGGGAATTGATTCGGCGGAAATGAGCCTCGAATGGGATTCCGCGCGGCGCGTGCTGCTGGCGCCATTCAAGGTTGTTTCCGGCCCGAACCGGATCACGATGCTGGCCCATCTGGAGCCGCCCAACGATAACGTTCCCGATTGGCAGATGGGTTTCAGTGGGGGCACCATCGTGCTGGGAGGAACCGACGGCGAGCAACCGTTGATTTTCAATCGTATCGCCATCGGCCTGCGCTTCGACACCGAAAAGCGCCGCGTGCTGCTGACCCAGGCTGACATCAGCAACGGCGAGATTGGCATCGCCGGAACCGGCAGTGTTGATTATTCAGGAGAGCCACGCCTCACGCTTGGTTTCGCCGGAACGCCGATGTCGGGATCTGCGCTGAAGCGGATGTGGCCAACTCTGATTGTTCCGGAGGTCCGCGAATGGGTCATTGCGCGGATCGAAAGCGGCTCGGTTCAGCGTATCGAAATCGGGGTCAACTCGCCGGTTCACAACCTTTCGCGGCGAGGCCCTCCGATCCCGGATGATGGCCTCGCCGTCAACATCGTCGCCAGCGGCGTCACATTGCGGCCGGTGGACGGGTTACCGCCGGTGGTTGACGCGGATCTGAAAGCCCATGTCACCGGCCGCACGGCGACCGTGACGATCGGGCAGGCGGCAGCCGACACGCCATCGGGACGAAAACTCAACATCAGCGATTTCGTATTCGAGGTGCCGGACATGGCGCCCAAACCTTCACCGGCTCGGGTAAGATTTCGGATCGACGGTCCGGTGCCGGCAGCGGCCGAGATTCTTGCCTCGGATCGCCTCAGCGAATTTGCCGGCACTCTGATTGATCCCAATTCGAGCAAGGGAACGATTTCGGCCATGGTCACGCTGGGCCTGCCGATCAAGCGCGAACTGACCAAGGCCGATACGACCTATTCCATTACCGCCGACCTGAATGGATTTGCCGCCGATCGCCTGGTGATGAATTAAAAACTTGAGGCCAACACACTGAAGATTGTTGCCAACAATCAGGGATATCAGGTGAAGGGCGATGTCCGCATCAATGGGCAGCCGGCGTCGCTGGACTATCGCAAGCCGAGCGAGGGTGATGCGGATGTCAAGTTGCAGGCAACGCTTGATGATGCCAGCCGAGCCCGGTTCGGATTCGATCTGGGTCCGGCAGTAAGCGGCGCCATTCCGATCAAATTGATCGGCAAGATCGGAGGTCCCGATCACGACAGCCGCGTCGGGGTCGACGCCGATCTGACCGCCTTGAAGCTCGACAACATCCTGCCAGGCTGGGTCAAATTGCCGGGCAAATCCACCCATGCCGTTTTCAACGTGGTGCCGAAGCCGCAATCGACCCGGCTCCAGGACATTGTGATCGATGGCGGCGGCGTGTCGATCAAGGGCTCGCTCGAGGTCGACCAGAACGGCGACCTGATGAACGCCAACTTCCCGGTTTATTCTCCATTCGAAGGCGACAAGGCTTCGT
This sequence comes from uncultured Pseudomonadota bacterium, assembly GCA_963725555.1. GTDB lineage: Bacteria > Pseudomonadota > Alphaproteobacteria > Rhizobiales > Xanthobacteraceae > Bradyrhizobium. Next base: position 357,671 of record CAVRYV010000021.1, read on the forward strand.
TAAAGGCCGACCGCGGTCCCGATGGCGTCGTCAAGGTGGTGATGCGCGGCGAAGTGTTCGACGGCCGCGGCTTTCTCAAGTCCGCCGTTTCGGGCAAGGAGGCTGACGCCAAAGCCAAAACCAAGAACATCGATTTTGATGTGGACGTGAAGCTCGGTGCGGTCGCGGGCTTCTATGGCGAGGCGCTGCGGAGCGTCGATGCCAAGATGTCGCGACGCAATGGGACGATCAAAAGCTTTACCCTCAGCGGAAAGCTTGGACGGGATACCCCACTGACCGGCGATTTGCGCGGTCGCGCGCAAGGGCGCGAGGTGATCTATCTTGAGACGAACGATGCCGGCGCCTTCTTCCGCTTCACCGATACCTATTCGAAGATGGTTGGTGGCCAGCTTTCCCTGGCGATGGATCCTCCGACGGCAGATCCGGGCGCGAAAGAGGGGCTGATGAACGTCCGCGATTTCTCAGTCAAGGGGGAAGCATCGCTCGATCGCGTGGCGGGCGGCGTTCCCGCCACCGCTCAGGGCGGCGTCGGCTTCTCGCGATTGCGCGCGGAGTTCACGCGGCAAAACGGACAGCTCGCGATTCGAGAGGGCGTCGTCAAAGGCCCGACGGTCGGCGCGACCATCGAAGGCAACATCGACTACCCCGGCAACCAGGTCCGCATGAGTGGCACCTTTGTTCCGATGTACGGAATAAATAACATGTTTGGCCAGATACCGATTTTCGGACAAATTCTCGGCGGCGGCAGCAATGAGGGACTGTTCGGCATCACCTACGAGATCGTCGGCTCACCCGGCCAGCCGGTGTTTCGCATCAATCCGATTTCGGCGATTTTGCCGGGCGTGACGCGGAAGATCATGGATTTCAACACCGGCAAGCAGAACAACCCGGTCGAATTCCCGAACAACTGATCGAAATTTCTCGTTAGAGCGTTTTCCAGCGAAGTCGATGTTAGTCGGAACGGAAGGCTTCAGTCGCGCAGCGCCGGCACGATCAGGAACGGAATCATTCCGAGGATCACAGCCACCAGCGCGAACGCGATCAGCGGATTATAGCTGTGAGTCCAGTCGTGGATCAGGCCGCCGCTCCAGGAACCGAACGCCGATCCGAGGCCGCTGCCGATGGAAATGGCGCCATAGATCATTCCGACCCGCTCGCCACGAAAGATCTTCATGGCGGTTGCCGTGATCAGCGGGCCGCGTGAGCCGATCATGCTGCCAAAACATACGACAAAGCCCGTCAGCATCCAGATGTTCGGATACCATTGCAGCAGCCACAGCATCACCATCCCGACAATGGAGAGCGCGTAGCTTAACAGGACCGAAGGCCTGCGGCCGATAACGCCGTCGAGCCAACTCACGCCCAGCATGCCAAACAGCAGCACGACTCCGCTGAAACCCCAGGCGGTCGCCGCCTGCAAGGGTGGAAATCCCGCATCGATCAGATAGGCGACGACCTGTGGCGAAATCGCGTACATCCCGATCGCGGTGAAGAAGAACGTCGAGAACAAGGCCCAGAAGGCGTGGTGGCGCATGGCGCCCAGCAAGGTCCAGCCTTCGTCAGCGAACTCGGCGGCGGCGCTCTTGGCCAGATGGGTCGAACCGGTGGAGAACAAGCGCCAGGGCAGCAACAGCAGCGGCACCAGCAGGACGAGTGTTACACTGCCGAAAATTTGATAGGCGCCCCGCCACCCGAAATGATCGATCAGGACTTGTGACGCCGGCAGCAAGATCAGCACGCCTGCGCCGGTCGCGGAATAGACGATGGCCATCGCGATCGGCAATCGCGGGCCAAACCATCGGCCGAGCAGAATCGAATTCGGAACGTTGCCGATGAATGCAATGCCCAAGCCGACGCAAAGGCCGACGCTCAACTGGAACTGCCAAAGCTGCTGCGCATGGGCGGCGATCAGGAACGCGCCCCCCAACAACAACAATCCGAGCGAATAGACCGAGCGCGGCCCCGAACGGTCAAACAGCCGGCCGATCAGGGGCGACGCCAGTCCGCCTGCCAGGGCTGCCAGCGAATAGACCGAGACGACCTGCGCACGGTCCCAGCCAAAGTTCTCCGAGATCGGCTTGAGGAAAACCGTAAAACTTTCGCCGAGACCGCGGCCGATTACCGATAGCGCGAAACACAGCGCCAACACATTGAGCGCGACGCGCGCCGGCTCCGGCGACGGCGCTTCGGTGTGCTCGGGCGACGCATTCTGATCCATGACCCAACGTTCTTGAGCGCGATCGGACGCAGATCGGAACTCCATGTTGCGGATCGCGCTCCCAAGGAGCGCGTTTCCGCCACAAGGAGCAGGGGTCTTGGGCGAATACGCCTATGCAGGCTTGAGCAGGACGTGGCGTTTCTTGCCGAGGGACAGTTTGATGACGCCTTCCGGTGTGAGATCGGCAAGCCTGAGCATCATCTTCTCATCAGTGACCGCGGCATCGTTGACGCGCAGGCCGCCGCCCTTGATCTGACGGCGCGCCTCACCATTCGACGCCACCAGGCCGGCCTTGACGAACAGCGCCAGCACGCCGGCGCCGGCCTCGAGTTCGGTCCCGGAAATCTCCACGGTCGGCAGGTTTTCGGCGATCGCGCCTTCCTCAAAAGTCTGCCGCGCGGTCTCCGCCGCCACGGCGGCCGCCTCAGGGCCATGCAGAAGCGCAGTCGCAGCATCCGCGAGCGCCTTCTTGGCTTCGTTGATTTCGGCGCCCTGCAAGGCCGCCAGCCTTGCGATCTCGCCCAGCGGCAGGATCGTGAACAGCTTGAGAAATTTGACGACATCGCCGTCTTCGACGTTTCGCCAGTATTGCCAGAAATCGTAGGGGCTGAATTGGTCGGCGTTGAGCCAGACTGCGCCCTGTGCGGTCTTTCCCATTTTAGCACCAGACGCCGTCGTGAGCAGGGGCGTGGTCAGCGCGAATAGTTGCGGCGCTGCCATGCGGCGGCCGAGGTCGACGCCGTTGACGATGTTCCCCCATTGGTCCGAGCCGCCCATCTGCAACCGGCAGCCGACCCGCCGCGATAATTCGACGAAGTCATAAGCCTGGCAGACCATGTAGTTGAATTCGATGAAACTCATCTCCTGCTCGCGTTCGAGACGCAGGCGCACGGAATCCATCGCCAACATGCGGTTGACCGAGAAATGCCGGCCGATGTCGCGCAGCATCTCGATCCAGTTCAGCTTGGTCAGCCATTCGGCATTGTCGAGCATAACCGCATCGCTGCCGCCAGAGCCGTAGCGCAGCACCTTGGCGAACACGCCGCGGATACTGGCCTTGTTGGCCTCGATTTCCTCAAGGCTGCGCAGCGCCCGCGATTCGTCCTTGCCGGAGGGATCGCCGACCATAGTGGTGCCGCCGCCCATCAGCGTGATCGGCTTGTTGCCGCTCTGCTGCAGCCAATACAGCATCATCATGGTCAGGTAGTTGCCGATGTGCAGCGAGGGCGCCGTGCAATCATAGCCGACATAGGCCGTGGCCTGACCCTTCGCGGCAAGTGCGTCGAGGCCTTCGAAATCGGAACATTGGTGAATGAAACCGCGTTCCTGCAGCACATTGAGAAAATCAGATTTAAATGCAGTCATTTGTGTGCGACTCTGATCACGCTTGCTTCACGGTATTTTCAGGGAATTGCGGAACCCTACATAATCTGCTGCCGCTGGCGCGCGCGCTGTGGCATTATAAGATGTGCTTGTTTGGCACAAGCTTGGCGTCAAGGGCAGGGCGTCGCGAAGGCACCATGACGATGATGTTGACGGCGATCGGTCTGATGAGCGGCACCTCGCTCGACGGGGTCGACGTGGCGTTGATCGAAACCGACGGCAAACGGGTCAAGGCGTTTGGCCCCTCCGGCTACCGGGCCTACACGGAAAAAGAACGCGAATTGCTGCGCCAGGCCCTGACGGAGGCCATCCATCTGCCGCAACGCGATGCCCGGCCGGGCATCTTGCGCGAGGCCGAGCGCGCCGTAACGGTCGCGCATGCGGAGGCCGTCGCCGCCTTTACCGCGCAAAATCATATCGCGCGCGAGGATATCGACATTGTCGGCTTTCACGGTCAGACCGTGCTGCACCGGCCGGCGCAAAAAATGACCGTACAGATCGGCGATGCGACGGCGCTGGCCCGAGCCATTCATATCCCGGTCATGCATGATTTCCGCGCCGCGGATGTCGCCGCAGGCGGTCAGGGCGCGCCGTTTGTGCCGGTCTATCACCGGGCGCTCGCGCAGTCGCTGGAGCGCGAGGGGCCGCTGATCGTGGTCAATATCGGTGGCGTCTCCAACATCACTTACATCGACGGCGCCGACACCCTGATCGCCTGCGATACCGGGCCCGGCAACGCGCTGCTTGACGACTACGTGTTTCGCACTACCGGCCAGCCGTTCGATTGCGAGGGCCGTTTGGCCACGCAGGGGACGGTGGATGTGGCATGGGTCGTTCGCGCCCTGGAACACCCGTTCTTTGCACTGCCGCCGCCGAAATCGCTGGACCGCAACGATTTCGCCGGACTGAAGCTGCGCGAGATGGCACCGGCCGACGGCGCGGCGACCCTGACCGCCTTCACCGCCGAGGCCATCGCCCGGATCGTGCCGTTGTTGCCGAAGGTACCAAGGAGCTGGATTGTGGCCGGCGGCGGCGCCCGCAACCTCACCATGATGCGGATGCTGCGCGAGCGGCTGGCGCCGGTAACGGTGGAGGCCGCCGATGCGCTGGGCTGGTCGGCCGATGCCATCGAGGCGCAGGCGTTTGGCTTCCTCGCCGCGCGGGGCCTCAAGGGCCTGCCGCTCAGCTATCCGGCCACCACCGGCGTTCCGATGCCGATGACGGGCGGCGTGATCGCGAGGCCCTGATTGGCGGGCTGCTCGTGCGGGTCGCCTCAGCGGACGTTGGCGAGCCGCATGTCGAGATAACCGGTCACGGTTTCCATCAGCGGCTGCAGTTTCCCGTCGAAGAAATGGTTCGCGCCGGGGATGATCTGCTGGTCGATTACGATGCCCTTTTGGGTCTTGAGTTTTTCGACCAGCGTGTTGACGTCCTTGGGTGGCACCACGGCATCCTTCTCGCCATGCACGATCAGGCCCGAGGACGGGCAAGGCGCCAGGAACGAGAAATCATAGAGATTGGCCGGCGGCGCGATCGAGATGAAGCCTTCGACCTCCGGCCGGCGCATCAGCAATTGCATGCCAATCCAGGCGCCGAACGAGAAGCCTGCGACCCAGCAGGCGCGCGCCTCGGGATTAATGGTCTGCGCCCAATCCAGCGCCGAGGCGGCATCCGAAAGCTCGCCGGTGCCATGATCGAAAGATCCCTGGCTGCGGCCGACGCCGCGAAAGTTGAAGCGCAGCACGGAAAATCCGCGATGCGCGAAGGCGTAATAGCACTGGTAGATGATCTGATGATTCATCGTGCCGTGAAACTGCGGATGCGGATGCAGCACCATCGCGATCGGTGCGTTCTTCTGCTTTGCCGGGTGATAACGGCCTTCGAGGCGGCCCGCAGGACCGGTGAAAATGACTTCAGGCATGAAGGATCCCTTGGCAAAATCAACCGCCTTAATGCCGGCCTCATCGGCGCTTTCGCAGACGAAACCGTGGCAACGATAAAGGGGCGGATCAGGCGGCGTTTGGCTTGAGCGAACGACGCGTTGTGAACTTGAGGCCGCGTTCTAGCATGAGGCGAGGGGCAAAAAGCAAGCGTCTTGAACGTCCCTGGCATTGCGCGCGAAGCGTTGGCAATCGCCTGAGCTGGAATTCTCATGGAGACGCCGAGATCGCCAGTTGCGATAAGGGTGTCCGGCAAACGGCTTCTTTTCAAGGTAATATGATACTCAATGTCTGACCGCGTCTATCTCGACTGGAATGCAACCGCCCCGCTTCGTCCTGAAGCCAGGGAGGCGATGGCAGCCGCGTGGGACCTCAGCGGCAATCCCTCCTCGGTCCATTCCGAAGGTCGCCGGGCGCGCAGACTTGTCGAGGAGGCAAGGGCCACGATATCCGGTTCGGTCGGGGATGCCACGAAACCTGGTCTTTGTCTCGGGTGGAACCGAAGCCAACGCCCTGGCGCTCACGCCGGGGCTTCGGCGAGGCTCAGGCTTCCCGGTCAGAAGGCTACTGGTCTCGGCTATCGAGCACCCTTCGGTACTTGCGGGTGGCCGATTTCCCGTCGAAGCGATCGGTATCGTCGGTGTGACAAGCTCCGGCCTGCTGGATCTGGACCGCTTGCGGACGATGCTGGAGGGCGGTCCGCCGACGCTGGTTTCGGTAATGTTGGCCAACAACGAAACCGGGGCAATTCAACCGGTAGCGGCGGCGGCAGACATCGTGCATTCCGCCGGTGGATTGCTGCATGTCGATGCGATCCAGGCATTCGGTAAAATACCTTTTGATATCAATGCTATAGGTGCTGATTTGGTGACGCTCTCGGCGCACAAGATCGGGGGCCCCAAGGGGATGGGCGCCCTGGTTCTGGCCGAGGGGGTGCTGGGACTTGAGCCGCTGCTGCGCGGTGGCGGTCAGGAACTGGGGCGACGGGCGGGAACCGAGAACGTAGCCGGGATTGCGGGGTTCGGCGCCGCGGCCAGGACGGCCGTGGCGGCCCTTGAGAAAGACGCCATTCGTCTCGAAAGCCTGCGAAATCGGCTTGAAAATGGCTTGCGGCACACCCCCGGCGTCATTGTGTTCTCTGACGGGGTGGCGCGGTTGCCGAATACCACCCTTTTCACGGTTCCCGGAATGAAGGCGGAGACCGCGGTGATCGGTTTCGACCTTGCCGGGATAGCGGTTTCCTCGGGTTCGGCCTGTTCTTCAGGCAAGGTACAGCCCTCCCACGTGTTGGAAGCCATGGGATTTGGCGCGGAACTCGCCCAGGGAGCGGTGCGGCTCAGTCTGGGCTGGTCTACGTCTGAGGCGGATATCGATCGCTGCCTTGAGGCTTGGCGAAAGCTCGCCGACACCCTACTTAAGGGGATGCGACGAAACACGGCTTGAACGGTTCTAAGCAGGTGATTTCGTCCGTGAAACATCGTAATAGTCTTTCAGAGTGATCCACCGCGGTCCTTGAAACCGTGAGCGGAGGGAAAGAATGGCGGCCGTGCAAGAGACGGTCGATCGGGTTCGCCGGATCGACGTCGACCAGTATCGATATGGATTTGAGACCGTTATCGAATCCGACAAGGCCCCGAAGGGGCTGTCGGAAGATACCGTCCGGTTCATTTCCGCGAAAAAGAACGAACCGGCCTGGATGCTGGAATGGCGGCTTGAGGCGTATCGCCGCTGGCTGACCATGACCGAGCCGAAATGGGCGCGCGTCGACTACCCCAAGATCGATTATCAGGACCTCTATTACTATTCCGCGCCGAAGAAGAAGGAACTGGCCTCGCTCGACGAGGTCGATCCGGAAATCCTCAAGACCTACGAGAAGCTCGGGATTCCCTTGCGTGAAGTGGAAATGCTGGAAGGCGTGGTGCGCCCGGAAGGCGAACGGCGTATCGCGGTCGATGCGGTGTTCAATTCGGTATCGGTGGCGACTACCTTCCAGAAGGAACTCAAGCAGGCCGGCGTGATCTTCATGCCGATCTCGGAAGCGATCCGGGAGCACCCTGAGCTCGTAAAGAAATATCTCGGCACGGTTGTCCCGACCTCGGACAATTTCTTTGCGACGCTGAATTCGGCGGTGTTCTCCGACGGCTCGTTCGTCTACGTGCCGCCGGGCGTGCGCTGCCCGATGGAGCTGTCGACCTATTTCCGCATCAACGAACGCAACACCGGCCAATTCGAGCGCACCCTGATCATCGCCGACAAGGGCTCTTACGTCAGCTACCTCGAAGGCTGCACCGCGCCGCAGCGCGACGAAAACCAGTTGCATGCCGCCGTGGTCGAGCTCGTTACACTTGACGATGCCGAGATCAAATATTCGACGGTACAAAACTGGTATCCGGGCAATTCCGAAGGCAAGGGCGGCATCTACAATTTCGTCACCAAGCGTGGCGATTGCCGCGGCAACAATTCAAAGATCTCCTGGACCCAGGTCGAGACCGGTTCGGCCATCACCTGGAAATATCCAAGCTGCATCCTGCGCGGCGACAATTCGCGCGGCGAATTCTATTCGATCGCGATTTCGAACGGGCACCAGCAGGTCAATTCTGGCACCAAGATGCTGCATCTCGGCAAGAACACCACGAGCCGGATCATCTCCAAGGGCATCGCGGCCGGGGTTTCGCAAAACACCTATCGCGGGCTCGTCACCGCGCATCGCAAAGCCACCGGCGCGCGCAATTTCACCGCCTGCAATTCGCTGTTGATCGGCGACAAATGTGGCGCGCACACCGTGCCCTATATCGAGGCCAAGAATTCTTCGGCGCTGTTCGAGCACGAGGCGACCACCTCGAAGATTTCCGAGGACGTGCTGTTCTATTGCGTGCAGCGCGGATTGAGCCAGGAGGAAGCCGTCGGCCTCGTGGTCAATGGCTTCGTCAAGGACGTGCTGCAGCAACTGCCGATGGAATTCGCAGTCGAAGCGCAGAAGCTGATCTCGATCTCGCTGGAGGGTTCGGTCGGGTAATTCGTCATCCTGAGAAGGCCGCGCAGCGGCCGTCTCGACGGACAAGAAACAACGTCCTTTGAGATGCGCCTGTGGCGCACCTCGGGACGAGAGAAAAAGGAAATCTGATGCCATTGCTTGAAGTCAAAAATCTACAAGTTCGCGTCGAGGAGCGTGAGATTCTCCACGGGCTTTCGCTGACCGTGAACCAGGGCGAAGTGCACGCCATCATGGGACCGAACGGCTCCGGCAAGTCGACGCTGAGCCATGTCATCGCCGGCAAGCCGGGTTACGAAGTCACCGGCGGCGAGATCCTGTTCAAGGGCGAAGATCTTCTGGAGATGTCGCCCGATCAGCGTTCCGCCAAGGGCGTGTTTCTGGCGTTCCAGTACCCGGTCGAGATTCCCGGCGTCGCCACCATGACTTTCCTGCGCACCGCGCTGAACGCCCAGCGCAAGGCGCGCGGCGAGAGCGAATTCTCCACGCCCGACTTTCTCAAAAAGGTGCGCGCGGTCGCGGCCTCCCTGAACATCCCACAGGACATGCTTCGCCGTGGCGTCAATGTCGGTTTCTCGGGCGGCGAGAAGAAGCGCAACGAAATTCTGCAGATGGCGCTGTTTGAGCCGAGCCTTTGCATCCTCGACGAAATGGATTCAGGGCTCGACATCGACGCGTTGCGGGTTGCCGCCGACGGCGTCAATGCGCTGCGGTCGCCGGATCGGGCCATGGTGGTGATCACGCATTATCAGCGGCTGTTGAATTATATCGTGCCCGACGTCGTCCACGTGATGTCGAAGGGCCGGGTCGTCAAAAGCGGCGGCAAGGAACTGGCGCTGGAGCTCGAGGCTTCCGGCTATGCGCAGTTCGAGGACGCCGCCTGAACGGTCGGGCCGCGCAAACGGGTTTGGTAATGAACGTTGCATTGGTAAGAGCTGAAGCAAAAACAGAGGTCGCGCTGAGCGATGCTTTCGCCGTGGCGCGGGACCGGCTGCCGGGCGCGGGCAAGGTTGCCGAAGCGCGCCAGCAGGCGTTCGATGCTTTCGAGCGCCCGGGCTTGCCGCATCGGCGGATCGAGGACTGGAAATATACCGATCTGCGCGTTCTGATGCGCGAGGTATTGCCGCTGGCGGCCGCGCCGGATGCGGCGTCGCTATCGCGCGCCGGTGCCGCGTTGAAGCTGCATGCGATCGAGGGCGCCCGCCGGCTGGTGCTGGTCGATGGCGTATTTGCCCCAAAACTGTCCGCAATCGACCATCTGGAAAAGGGACTTGGCATCCGCACGCTGCGCGAGGTGCTGGAAGCCGGCGATCCTGCGATCCAGGCACAATTGTTCGCAGCCGGTAGCGCCGATCCGATGGTGGCGCTCAACAGCGCCATGATGACGGACGGTCTCGTGATCGAGGTCGCCGATGGCGCCGCGCTTACCCAGCCTTTGCACATCGTTCATATCGCCGGCGGCGCACAACCGACCGCGATGTTCACACGCTCGCTGGTGAAAATTGGTAACGGCGCCAGCGCGACGTTGGTGGAAAGTTACATCGCCGCGGAAGGCGCCAAGACCTATCAGGTCCATGACGCGCTGATTCTGGCGATTGGCGACGGCGCACGGCTTGACCATGTGCGCCTGATCGAAGACAGCCGCGAAGCCTTCAATATTTCCTCGTCCTTGGTGACCCTCGGCACGAAGGCGCATTTCAACACCTTCGGCATGACCAGCGGATCGCATGTGAGCCGGTATCAGGCCGTCATCGCCTTCGCGGGCGAAGGTTCCCGGGTCGAGACCAACGGCGTCAATCTGCTCAATGGTCGTCAGCATGCCGACACCACGCTGTTTCTGGATCACGCGGTGCCGAACTGCGCCAGCCGTGAGATTTTCCGCGCCGTCGTCGACGATCGCGGGCATTCGGTGTTTCAGGGCCGCATTATCGTTCGCCCCAAGGCGCAGAAGACCGACGCCAAGATGATGACGCGGGCGCTGCTGCTGTCAGACGAGGCCGAGGCCGACAACAAGCCTGAACTCGAGATTTTCGCCGACGACGTTACCTGCGGCCATGGCGCAACCACCGGGGCGCTGGACGAGAGCCTGCTGTTTTACCTGCGGGCGCGCGGTCTTTCCGAGAAGGAAGCCCAGGCACTGCTGATCCAGGCGTTCGTCGGTGAGGCGATCGAATGGATCGCCAATGACACCTTGCGTGAACTCGCGATATCGGCGGCGGGGCGCTGGCTGGCGGTACGGGGTTGACCATGCATCCGGCGGTCTCAAATGGTTCCTATGACGTCGCCCGGGTGCGGGAGGATTTTCCTGCGCTTTCGCTGCAGGTCTACGGCAAGCCGCTGGTCTATCTCGATAATGCGGCCTCCGCGCAGAAGCCCAATGCGGTGCTCGACCGCATGACCGAGGCCTACAAGAGCGAATATGCCAACGTGCATCGCGGGCTGCATTATCTCGCCAATGCGGCGACGGAAGCCTATGAAGGCGGCCGCGCCAAGGTCGCGGAATTCCTCAATGCGGGGCGAAACGAAGAGATCGTCTTTACCCGCAACGCCACCGAGGCCATCAACCTCGTGGCTTCCGCCTGGGGCGAGCCAAATATCAAGGCCGGCGACGAAATCGTGCTCTCGATCATGGAGCACCATTCCAATATCGTGCCGTGGCATTTCCTCAGGGAACGGCATGGCGCTGTCATCAAATGGGCTCCGGTCGATGACGAAGGCAACTTCCTGATCGACGAGTTCGAAAAGCTGCTGACCGATCGCACCAGGCTGGTGGCCATCACGCAGATGTCGAACGCGCTGGGCACCATCGTTCCGGTGAAGGAAGTGGTGCGGATTGCCCATGCTCGCGGCATCCCGGTATTGGTCGACGGCAGCCAGGCCGCCGTTCATCTGGCTGTTGACGTCAGGGATATCGACTGCGATTTCTACGTCTTCACCGGCCATAAGCTCTACGGCCCGACTGGCATCGGCGTGCTCTACGCCAAGCACGACCATCTCGTGGCGATGCGCCCCTACAACGGCGGCGGGGAGATGATCCGCGAGGTTGCGAAGGACTGGGTCACGTATGGCGATCCGCCGCACAAATTCGAGGCGGGGACCCCGGCGATCGTCGAGGCCGTGGGATTGGGGGCTGCGATCGATTACGTCAATTCGATCGGCAAGGAGCGCATCGCCGCCCACGAGCACGGCCTTCTGACCTATGCTCAGGAGCGACTGCGCGAAATCAATTCGCTGCGCCTGATCGGCACCGCACGCGGCAAGGGACCGGTGATCTCGTTCGAGATGAAGGGCGCACATCCCCATGACGTCGCGACCGTGATCGACCGTCAGGGAATCGCGGTGCGGGCCGGAACGCATTGCGTGATGCCGCTTTTAGAGCGGTTCAATGTCACAGCGACGTGCCGAGCCTCATTCGGGATGTATAATACCCGGGAAGAAGTCGACCATCTGGCACAGGCGCTGATCAAGGCGCGGGAATTGTTTTCATGACCGACACAGTCGAAGCCAACAATCGCGAAGCCAAGAATAGCGAAGCCGCGAATGGCGAAGTCAAAACCAGTAACATGGAAACCCGCTCGGCGTTGCCGCCGGACGAAACCGAGCGGCTCGGGGGCGAAATCGTGGCCGCGCTGAAGACGGTGTTCGATCCGGAAATTCCGGCCGATATCTATGAGCTCGGCCTGATCTACAAGGTCGACATCAAGGACGACCGCACAGTGGACGTTGAGATGACGCTGACGACGCCGAACTGTCCGGCCGCCGGCGAATTGCCGCAGATGGTCGAGAACGCTGTCGCCAGCGTTCCCGGCGTCGGCATCGTCAATGTCAATCTGGTTTGGGAACCGGCATGGACGCCGGACCGGATGACCGATGAGGCGCGCCTCGTCCTCAATATGTGGTGAAACGTTAGTGGGTTAAGGCTTGGCTGCTCACGGGAAGACAACCGGCATTGATTTGTCGATGGGATTGACCACATGACGGATATGACACCCGCTTCACCAACGCCCGCCAGCAAACCCAAGCCGCGACCCCGTCCGCAGGTGATGAAGCTCACCGAAGCCGCGGCGCAGCGGATTGCCGAACTGACCAAGCGCGCCAATTCCGAGATTGTGGGCTTGCGGGTCGGGATCAAGAATGGCGGCTGCGCCGGTCAATCCTATACGGTCGAATATGCCCACGATGTTCGCCCCACAGACGAGGTCGTCGAGGACAGAGGCGTCAAGGTTCTGGTTGATCCCAAGGCCGTGCTGTTTCTGTTGGGCACCGAGATGGACTACAAGGTCGACAAGATGTCGGCGCAGTTCATCTTTAACAATCCAAACCAGGTCGGCGCTTGCGGGTGCGGTAAATCGGTGCAGCTTACGGCCGCCAAGACGGACGGCTAGTCAAGGCGCTGCGATCGCCGTGCCGGGACGCATGGGTGCTGGACGTTCTCTGCGGACGACGATATGCGAGCGGCATCCATGGACCGCGATTTCCTGATCGATCTGTTCGCAGACTTTGGGCCGGTCACGACTCCGCCGGATGTTCTCGGGCTTTGGTATTTCTGCCGACGGAACCAACTTCGCCCTGGCGTTACGTGGCGGTCTCTATCTGCGCGCCGACGATCAGACCATTCCGCGGTTCGAGACCGAAGGATCAAAGCCGTTCCAGTATCAGACCAGGGCCAAGACCGTCACGGTAGGCTCGTATTGGCAGCTGCCCGAACGGCTATACGACGATCCCGAGGAACTGACGGACTGGGCGAGGGCCGCATTGGCGGCCGCTCAGCGTGCGGCGCTGGGCAAGCGTCCCAAAATACGCAAGGCGAACAAGGCCGTCGCCGAGAGTCCTGCCGCTAAGCGGAAGCCTGCCACAAAAAAGAAAAGTACCGGGAAAAAATAGCGCGTCAGGCGACCTGAGTATGCGTCTCGGTCGTATATTCCGGATCCGCTTCGCAGATCACCCGGTTGCGGCCGTTGCGTTTGGCAGCGTAGAGGCAGGCGTCCGCGCGCTCGATCAGTGAATTGGTGTCGTCACCCGGCTTCAGCATGGAAACACCGACCGAGATGGTGACGCGGCCGAGAATTTCCCCGGTCGACTTTTTCTTCAATTCCTTGGACATGACGGCGCGGCGGATATGGTCGGCGACGGTCAGCGCCTGGCGGAGCGCGGTATTGGGCAGCACCACCGCGAACTCCTCGCCGCCGTAGCGTGCGGTGATGTCCTGTCCCTTGATGGTCTGCTTCAGTGACATGCCGACCAGCCGGAGCACTTGATCGCCGGTGAGGTGACCGTAGGAGTCGTTGAACGATTTGAAATGGTCGATGTCGAACATCAGCAGCGAAAGCGGCTCGCCGCTCGCGAGCGCATTTTGCACCGCCATATCGATCGAACGGTCGAAATATTTGCGGTTGCCAAGGCCGGTGAGGGGATCGGTGAGGCTTTCAGCCCTGATCGCCTCCAGGCTCTGCTGCAGATTGCTGATCTCCGAAATCGACAATGACAGCCGGTCTTCGAGCGCCTTGTTGGTTTCGCGCATATCGCGAGTGGATTTCACCAGCGAATCGACGATCACCTGGACCTGATCGGGGTTCCGGGCAACCGCGAGCTTTTCGGTTGCGCCAGTCAGGTTCTTGTCGTAGCTCGCCGACATTCCAAGGGCTTCGGTGATGAGGTTCATCACGTCGTCGATTTCACCGATCACGCGGGCGCCGACTTTGTCGATGCGGTCGGTCGTCTTGACCTGGGAAAGATAGGTCTCGTAGATCTGCTCGAGGTCGGCTTCGGTCAGTTTCCCGTTGCGCGCCAAGGTCTCGTTGATGATCTTGTTGAGCGGCGAATTATATCCGGTCGCGTAGACGTACCAGATCTCATAATTGCGAGGGACCGCAGTCTGCCGGAGCGATCTGATCTGGCCCAGCGCGACTTCGGCGAAGGCCATGCTGCGTTCATGCTCGTCGAGCGCCTTGATCACCGATCACGTCCCCAATAGCGGGCGTTCGGCCCGTTCCCGCAGCAATCATTAAAATTATCGGGACCAAGCTAACGGACGAGAGTGAACGACCGGTAAATGGATTAAGTCTGAGATGTCGCAGGTGGGTTCTGGACGATCAGATGTTGTGACGTCAGACCCTTGCCCGAACCGGTCGCAGCAGGAACGCCGGAAGATGCGAGTGATCGGCTGGCTCCGATGCCGGATCGCGGGGCGTTTTCGGCGCTTCGGCGCGGCCAATGGAAGGCGTCCGCGACGCAGGAGGAGGGCTCGGCGGCGCGAATGCGGCCGCTGGTGCCTGCGGCTGCGGTCCCGCATTGCGGCCGCCGCCCGAGCGCCGGGGTTCGCGCTCGCGGCGCGGTTTACGGCCTCCGCGCGAACCTTCCCTTGAGCCTTCTCTTGAACCTTCGCGCGCTTGCGATTCGCGGGACGGCTCCGTTCCGTCGCCCGTCACCATGCCCTCGACCGGCCCAGCTTCCACGCTGCTATCGGCGCGGGGAATGGTTTTCCCGATCAGCTTTTCGATCGCGACCATCGATTTCTGATCGAGCGGTGTGACGATAGAGATCGCGGTGCCGGCACGGCCGGCGCGGCCGGTGCGGCCGATGCGATGGACGTAGTCGTCGGCATGATGCGGCACGTCAAAATTGAAGACATGGCTGGTGGCGGGAATGTCGAGGCCGCGCGCGGCGACGTCGGAGGCGACCAGCAACGGAATTTCGCCCTTGCGGAATTGATCCAGGGCCGCGGTACGCGCCGACTGGTCCATGTCGCCATGCAGAGCGCCGACGCTGAAGCCATGTTTTTGCAGCGATTTGTATAGCAGCGCCACTTCGCGCTTGCGGTTGCAGAAGATAATCGCGTTCTGGAGATCCTTGGCTTCGCGCAGCAGGCGCCGCAGCGTCTCACGTTTCTCGTGCGGTTCGCGGCCAACGGAGACCTGGAACTGGGCCACGCCCACAGCTGTGGTTGCCGGCCTGGAAACTTCGACTTTCTCGGGATTGTGCAGGAAGGTTTCGGTGATGCGGCGGATTTCGGCCGGCATTGTTGCCGTGAAGAAAAGCGTCTGCCTTGTAAACGGAATCATCTTGCAGATGCGCTCGATATCCGGAATGAAACCCATATCGAGCATGCGGTCGGCTTCGTCGATGACCAGCAGTTCGACGCCCGTGAGCAAGAGCCCACCGCGCTCGGTATGGTCGAGCAGCCGGCCGGGCGTGGCGATCAGCACGTCGACGCCGCGCGTCAATTTGGTGTCCTGGTCGCCGAACGAAACCCCGCCGATCAGGAGCGCGACGTTGAGCTTCTGGCCGGCGCCATATTTGTCGAAATTCTCCTTCACCTGGGCCGCGAGTTCGCGGGTCGGTTCGAGGATGAGGGTACGGGGCATGCGCGCGCGGGCGCGGCCCTTTTCCAGCATGGTCAGCATCGGAAGGACGAAGGCGGCGGTCTTGCCGGTGCCGGTCTGGGCTATGCCGAGAACGTCTCGGCGGGCCAGAACATGAGGGATCGCCTGTTCCTGGATGGGTGTAGGTGTGGTGTAACCGGTGGCAGCGACGGCGGCGAGCACCTTGTCGGACAAACCGAGATTGGAAAAGGACATTGAGCCTCTAGTCGAAACCGCCGCTAGGATTCTCGGAAATGACTGTTGCGCTCAACCCCGGAACGGCACGCAAATTTGCACGGGATTTTCAGACACGCAGACAGGCGGCTTACTCAAGATATCGCGTTTCGATATCGGGCCGCGTCGAGCCGGAACATAGGGGCGAATTGGCCAAAGTCAATGGATTAGGCCCCGGAAGCGCTGAAAAAGCTTAATGTTTCTGGATGAACACCGCGCGCGCAGTCCGAAAGTGGTGGCGCGCTCGGCCGTACAAATCTCGACGATCTTGTATACCAGTAACTATGTGGCCGCGTGCGCTTGGGCCGGCCGAAGGGAATTGGGAGCTAGTTGCGATCCGACATGTTCGGAATTGTCACTGGCAGCGTGCTTTTGAAGTGTGATCGATATGACAGAAATTTCGTTCTTCGACCGTGATCATGGCGTTCGCGTTGACAAGGAGGCCGTTATGGACGACAAAGCATTGTTATTAGTGACTCTTTTATTGGCATTTAGCTACGAAAAGGCGGCCGCGCAGGAACTCAAAACGGAAGCTTACGCTTGTAAGGTCGAATTTACAGGAGGTCTTGCTTACGACGCTGATTTAAAGAGTTGGCGAAGCACGACATTTCAGCCGAAAGGCAAATTTGTATTTCGTTTGAAATCCGTGAAGCCGGAGAAGATTGACCTGCACGCAGTCGATTACGAAGCGACCGTTACGGAAGCTGGAAAAAATCGAGAGGTAAGCTGTGTAAGAGGGAAGGACAAAACCACCAACGCGGACCAGGACGGCACCGTAAGTTGTGCAACAGCGCTATTCGACTACAAGTTCAATTTGAAAAACAATCGCTTTCTTCGTGCCTATCTTGCAGGATACGTGAACGGCTTGAACGAGAATAGCGATACGCCCGGCGTTTCGGGTGGCACGTGTACTAAGACGGACTAGATCGATCGCTTAGAAGTTGTGAGATTTATTTGTGGTTTCAAGCAGCAACCCGCGGGCCGCTTCAAGTTCACCTTATCCGCCGGGGTGCGGCTCATGGCTCAGACTCGTCGAGAGCTTGTTCTCCGAGCTGGCACAATCCGTGGTGTTTCATGTCCGAGTTTCGTCACGGGAACTCAAGAGTCGCATCATGGCTGCCGTGATTTCCTTTAGTCGCGATCCGATCGTTCACATCTGAACCGCAAACTCGACAAGGCCGCTTGATATGATTCAAACTTCAAAATCACCGAACCAGTTTGCGTGATGGCGATTTGCCGCGGGCGGTTTTGCATCTTGGTGATGCGAGCCTTTGACCGGCCGTCTATGCTCTTCGTTCAACAGCGCCTAGCAAAGACTTGAACTGATTGTGACCTAATTAGCTTTTGGAGATCGAGATGATCAGAATGTTGCGTGACGGGCGCTCAGGTCCCATGCTGAATACTCTTAGGTTTGCATGCTTCGCCTTGTTGTTGGTGCTTTTGCACGATGTTTCTCTAGACAGCGCTTGGGGTCAAACGGGTTTAAGGCGGCGTTTGCAACCGCCTCCCCCGCCCACAGTCGCTTCGAAGGTCGACAGCGCTTCCACGCTGGGGAAGGCGCTTTCGACGTGCGATAAAGTTCAAGAAGACCAATTTGTCCTTCCTGGACTGAAGGGAGAAATTAGGCTGGACCACTGCTATCGGGGTCGAGAGCATTTTGTTTGTCGGTACGATGCACTCTTGACCGAGGGAAAATCGCTGATTGAAGAGTTCACGCGGATCGTTGACGAACACTACCAAGACGTCGGCAATGTGGAGGGAGTCTGCAAGATCGGCTGGGATACGCTCAATAAGGATTCGGCGGGTGCCGCTGAGTTTTCTAGACGATTCGCGGCCGCTCGTTCGGAATACGAAACCCACACCGCCTGCGCAAACAAAGTAAAGCAAGCGATTCGAGAGGTGAGCTTGCCTGATCTAACTCAAGCACCAGACCTATTGAAATCCATAACGGATTCCATTGATTTAGACATTACCCGTAGTTCATCCGTGCAAGAGCAGGTCGCGGGGTTAGCGGTAAAAATGGAAGCGTCGCAAAAAGCGATCGGTGTGATTTAAAAAATTCATCGATCGATTTGTCCGAAGGCCGGACCAACTGCCGAGAACAATTGATCATATGAAGCCGTTAGCTAGTTGCCTGAACTGGGTGGCGGAGGCCACCTAAAAAGGAGCAACAAAGCTCTCTGCTATCGTTCACGGTAGAGCGTGCATTAGATGTCCGCAGTAACCCGACGACAATTTTTGGCCGCTGCTGGTTCTGCGGCTGCGGGGCCTGTGCTTGCCAACGCAGCAACGAACCCTGATTTTGACGTTATAATTATCGGGGCCGGGGCGAGCGGGATTTCCGCAGCACGTCGGATTGCTCGGTCTGGCAAAACGTTTGCTGTTTTGGAAGCTAGCGACCGTTGGGGCGGCCGGTGCTTTACCGACCTTAAGACCTTCGATGTGCCTTACGATCAAGGGGCTCTTTGGGTCCATGAGACTGAAGCCTTTCCGGTCGACCAGCTCGCTTCAAAAGCTGGGCTGGAGACTTACAAAGAGCCATCCACACAGCGGCTGCGCATCGCGCTACCGCCGGACCCCCGGCTTCGCGTGCCTACCCGTGCGGCGCGCGCCTCGGAGTTGGAACAGTTCTATTCCAAACTTGTACGCTGCAATCAGGCCATCGCCAACGCGGGTCCTTCCGATATTTCATGCGCTAGCGCGCTTCCCAACGATATTGGGGATTGGCGGCCGACCATGGAATTTATGCTCGGGCCGTTCCTCTCCGGCAACGACTTGTCCGCGATGTCTGCGAACGAATACGCATCGTGGGTCAGGCCGGAAAACTCTGTTCGGGTTCGGCGGGGTGTTGGAACCCTGGTAGGAAGACTCGCGCTCGGCGCACCGGTGCGGTTTTTCAGCCCCGTCAAGCGCATCGAGTGGGGATCCCGATTGGTTCAGGTAGAAACACGCGGCGAACGAATGACGGCGCGGGCAGTGATCCTGACCGCTTCGACCGCGGTGTTGGCTTCCGGAAAAATTGAATTTAAGCCTTCCTTGCCCGTGCACTTCGCAGAGGCGATCGACAAACTAAAGCTCGGCAGCCTCGATCGGGTGGCGATCGAGTTCAGCGGCAACCCGCTCGGGATCCAGTCTGATGAACTCATTTTCGAGAAGGCGGTAGGCCCCAAAACGGCTGCGCTTCACGCGAATTTTTTGGGCTCAAAGCTGTGCCTGGTCCAGCTAGGTGGCAAAATGTGTGCTGACTTGGCCATGGAAGGCGAAGCAGCACTGAACGATTTCGCGATTAACTGGCTGGTGGGCCAACTTGGCTCAGACCTAAGAAATTCGATTGAACGGACTCATACGACGTGCTGGAACAAACATCCATGGACGTTGGGCGCCTTCTCGACCGCATCGCCCGGAGGGCAATCTGCCCGCAAAGTCCTCAGTAAACCCTTGGGCGATCAGGTTTGGTTCGCTGGGGAGGCTGTGCACGAATCGCTTTGGGGCACGGTAGCCGGCGCTTGGGAGATCGGCGAACGCGCAGCGAATGATGTGATCAGCCGTATTCGGAACTAACGGTCAAGTCGTGCAAGGCGGGGAATACGGATGAAGAATTTCTAACGCTTTCGAGGCTCGGACAGCACAATGTTTTCAAAGGCGCGGCTCGATACTCTCAGCGACGGGATATTCGGCGTCGCCATGACGCTGTTGGTTCTCGAGGTCCGGTTGCCGTCTGATTTCCAACCCAAAGATAGCGGCGAGCTATTGCAAGGCCTCGCGAATCTGTGGCCGAAATTCCTGCCCTACCTCTTGAGTTTCGGTGTGCTTGGAATGCGCTGGCTCTCGAATGTCGAGATTCGATCGCGCGCGCAATTCGTCAACCGCCAATACGCCAACTGGTGGCTGCTCTACCTTTTTCTGATCACCTGTGTTCCGTTGTCGACCATGGTCGTGGGCCGCTATGCCCACCTGCCGCCGGCAATCTGGCTTTACGCTGGCCATACGCTTCTGATCGCCGCCGTCGGCCTTCGTCTGGTTCTGATCACGCCCGACCTCGAACCGGGCGAGCATCTGCGCCGTCGTCAGATGTCGGCGATCCTGCTGATCGTCTCCTCCCTGCTTGCGATTGCGCTCAGCTTCGTCAATTCAGAGACGGCGCTATGGGCACTCGCTCTGAACTTTGCCGTGCCGCTGATCTGGAAATGGAGCGGCCGGGCCGTGGCGCCCGATTGAACCGGTGGCGCGGGTTTACCGACTACGGGCTTAAGGCATTTCGCACGAGCCGTGATGAATTGCGAGGCGGGGAGCAGGCATGAAGAATATGGATACGGTCAGGGCCGCACTGGCCTTTGGCCTCGCGGCGTTGCTGCTGATGCTCGCCGCCCCCGCTGAGGCTGAAAAACGCGTCGCCCTCGTCATTGGCAACAACGACTATAAGAACGTTCCCAAATTGCAGAAGGCGGTCAACGACGCGCGCACCATGGGCGAAACGCTCAAGCAATTAGGCTTTTCGGTGATGGTGGCGGAGAACCAGACCCAGCAGGCGTTTAGCCAGACCTTGCTGGCGTTCGACGCGGCAGTCGAGCCCGGCGATACTGCGTTCTTTTTCTATGCCGGCCACGGTTTTGAGATCGCCGGGCAGAATTTCTTGTTGCCGACCGACGTTCCGGCGGCCGGCGAAGGCCAGGAAGAGCTGGTCCGCGATGCTTCCGTGCTCGCCGACCGCATCATCGAACGCCTGCAAAACAAGAAGGTGCGCACCGCCATCCTTGTGTTCGACGCCTGCCGCAACAATCCCTTTGAACGGTCAGGCACCCGCGCCGTGGCTGGCGGCGGTGGCCTCGCGCCGATGACGCAATTGCCGGAGGGGGTGTTCTCGGTGTTCTCCGCCGGGCCGCGGCAGACGGCGCTCGATCGCTTGTCGAACCGCGACGACAATCCCAATTCGGTTTTCACGCGGACATTTGCCAAGGAATTGCTGCAGCCCGGCGAGAACCTCGTTCAGGTCGCCCAACATACGCGCCGGCTGGTCAGCGAGATGGCCGAGACCGTGAATCACAAGCAGATTCCGGTCTATTTCGACCAAATGGTCGACGACGTGTTCCTGAATGGTGTTGCCAGGGGACAGCCAGAGGCGGCCAGGCCAGCCGAACCGGCGCAAAAAGTCGCGGCGCTACCCCCAGTATCGGCACCGCGCACGGCGCCATTGAACGATTCCGTCAACGCGCCGATCGCGTTGTTCTCCCGCCACAATGGCGGCTGGACCGTGGTTTTTTCGATCGTCGATCCGACGCTGGGGATTTCCTGGCGGATTGGCGACAGCGGCGAATTCCGCGAAACCGGCTTCCTCGACACGCTCGATCCAAGAACGCGCAAGCGGATACCCAATCCATCGATTGAGCTCGCCGCCGACGCGCCGGCCGCGACCATTCAGGTCCGCTATGTTGATACCTCCGGTGAGATGCAGGGGCCGTTTCCGATCAAATTCGACCCGGAAGCCGCATTGATTTACGACCAGCGCAAAATCCTCGACATGACCGCGACGAGCTGGCTTTCGTTTCGCGAATACAATGGATTGTTGGTCTATTATACCCAACTGATGTCGTATCGCTGCGCGATACGCGAAGCGCGCGTCGGGATCGATTCTGCGGTGCCCGACAAGGTACTGAAAATGCCGCCCTGCGATGTGAGGGATCCCAGCGCCATTCCACATGATGCGCTGCCCTATCTCAAGCTGCCGCCTGAAACCAAATCGGTTTCCGTGGAGTTAACCTATCGCGATGGCAGCGTGTCGGAGATCAAAAGCTTCCGGCGCTGAATCTGCAATCAACGAGAGCTCAATCATGGACTTGGACGCTCCCTCTGTACCGCCGTCGCAGCGCCACACCCGATGTTGCATCGTCGGCGGCGGTCCCGCCGGCATGATGTTGGGATACCTGTTGGGGCGCGCCGGCGTCGAAACCTTGGTGCTGGAGAAACATGCTGATTTCTTCAGGGATTTTCGCGGTGACACCGTGCATCCCTCGACGCTTCAGGTGATGGATGAACTCGGCCTGATCGACGGGTTCCTGAAACTGCCGCATCAGCAACTGCAGAAAATGGACGGGAAGTTCGGCAGTGCCTCGCTCCGCATCGCGGATCTCAGCCGTCTCAAGGCAAAATACCCCTTCATTGCCTTCATGCCGCAATGGGACTTTCTTAATTTTTTGCGGGAGAACGGCAAGCGGTTCGCCTCGCTCAAGG
This sequence comes from uncultured Pseudomonadota bacterium, assembly GCA_963725555.1. GTDB lineage: Bacteria > Pseudomonadota > Alphaproteobacteria > Rhizobiales > Xanthobacteraceae > Bradyrhizobium. The sequence continues at coordinate 380,027 of CAVRYV010000021.1, forward strand.
TCATGATGAACGCTGATGCGACCGATCTGATCAGGTCAGGCGACGCGGTGGTTGGGGTGAGGGCGAATACACCGGAAGGGCCGATCGAAATCCGGGCGGATCTGACCGTCGCATGCGACGGTCGGCATTCGATCGTGCGGCAGCGTGCCAATCTTGAGATCGAAGAGATCGGCGCGCCGATGGACGTACTGTGGTTTCGCGCCGGCAAACGCGTCAACGAAAGCGAAAGCGTGTTCGCGCGTGTGGAGGCCGACAAGATGATGGTGACTTTCGACCGCGGCGATTACTGGCAATGCGCTTATGTGATCGCCAAGGGTCAATACGACGCGGTCATGGCGCGCGGGCTCGACGCATTCCGCGCCGATGTCACCAGCATGGCGCCGATCCTGAAATCGGGGATGGCCGACGTGAAGACTTGGGACGATGTGAAGCTGCTGACGGTGGCGATCAATCGATTGAAGCGCTGGACGTTGCCGGGACTGCTCTGCATCGGCGATGCCGCGCACGCGATGTCCCCGGTCGGCGGTGTCGGCGTCAACCTCGCGGTCCAGGACGCGGTCGCGACCGCAAACCTGCTGGCCGCGAAACTGATGACCGGCTGTCCGTCCGAGGACGAACTGGACGCGGTACGCCGGCGGCGCGAGTTTCCAATGCGGATGACGCAGCGTATGCAGGTGATGGTCCAGAACAACATCATCAGCGTCGCGCTCAAGCCAGGTACTCAACCGATCGAGGCTCCGCTGTTCGCCCGCCTCGTCAACGCGGTACCGTGGTTGCAAGGCATCACGGCGGGTTTTATCGCGCTCGGCGTCCGCCCGGAGCACGTGCACTCGCGGATAGCTGACGCTATCCCGGATAGCTGACGCTATCCCGGATAGCTGACGCCGACGTTCTTTTGGGCTCGAAGGCCGCAGATTTGGTTTGGCGACTGACTATCCCATCACGGAAAATCCGCCGTCCACGGGAATCGCCGTACCGGTGACGAAGTCTGATGCCGCGGAGCTGAGAAACACCGCAATCCCCGCGAAATCGCCGATCGCGCCCCAGCGCGCCGCCGGCGTGCGGGCCAGCACCTTTTCGTGCAGGCCGTCGATCTGTTCGCGAGCGCGTTGGGTCAAATCCGTATCGATCCAGCCCGGCAGCACGGCATTTGCCTGGATGTTGTCGGCGGCCCAGGCCACCGCGCAGGAGCGGGTGAACTGCACGATGCCGCCTTTGCTCGCCGCGTAGGCCGGGGCGAAGCTTGCGCCGAAGATCGACATCATCGAGCCGATATTGATGATCTTGCCGCCACCAAGCGCCTTCATGACGGGGTAGACCTCCTGTGAGCACAGGAATGCGCTGGTCAGGTTGGTCTTGATGACGCTGTCCCATTCTTCCGTTGTCAATGCCTGCGGCGGTTTGCGGATGTTGATGCCGGCGTTGTTGACGAGAATGTCGATCCGGCCGAGTTCGCGCACCGTGCGCTCGACCATGGCGGTGACGGCGGATTTGTCGGTGACGTCGGCGACCACGGAGATAGCTTTAGCTCCGCTTTGCCGGAGGTCGGCGACCGCCTGCTTCGACTTCTCTTCTTTGCGCCCGACGATAGCGATGGAGGCGCCCGCGTCCGCGAGCCCACGCGCCATGCCGAGGCCGATTCCGCCATTGCCGCCGGTGACGATGGCCACCTTGCCGCGCAGGTCGAATGGATTTGACGACATGGCTACGGTCCTCTCTGTCATACCCGGGACAACGCGGCCGCCGCGGCTGGGGTGCGGGTTGATCTAGCGCTTGCTCTGCCAAATCAGGATCAAGCCCAACGCGGCTAACGCGGCGCCATATCCAGCCCACTGAATCTGGCTGATCATGAAGCTCGATGGCGGCCATTTGATCATGCCGGTGCCCTGGCCGATCCAGAGCAGCCCGATAGCGAGCACGAGCAAGCCAACGACCAGAAGCAATTTGCGCATGGCGTCTCCTTGTTCGCGTTGGCGCAGAGCGGGCGGGCGCGAGGGGCCAGAGTGGCGCGGGTGATCGCCTCACGCAAGGGCAGGACCGCGCCTCCGATTGGAGTAACGCCCTTTCTGCGCCAGAAAGGAAAAAGCCCCGGGCGATACCGGGGCTTTTGCTGATTCAATGAGGTTAGATCAAATTCAGTAGTGGACCGCCGTGCCACCCCAATTAAAGCGATAGACCAACGACGTGCCAACCGTCTGCACAATCGGCTTCTCAGTAATCGAAATTCCGGTCAAGCCGGTTCCAATTCCCGAAGCGAAGGATTTAGGAAGCGTCGTATTTTGGTATTCGGCAACGCGATATTCGGTCTTCATGAACCAGCCCGGTCCAAATAGGCCAAAGAAAGTAAGAGAGTTTTCAACACCGCCGCCGAGGAACCAGCCATTTGAATGGAAGCTGGGAGTCGTCGTTACGTTTACGCCAAGAATATTGCTCTGGGTCGATCCATCGAACTGTGCGTAACTGTAGCCGCCGTTTACATACGAAAGAACATTTGGAGCGACTAAGTAACCAATGCGCGCACCCACTGAATAGCTGGCGGTATTTTTCAGATTGCCCTGGGTTCCGCCAGCGATACCAGACCCAAACAACGGATCGGTTACGGATCCCTTGATGCTACCCCATTGACCATCGCCGAACACGCCGGTCACCCAGCTACCAGCCTGCCAATCGTAGCCGCCGCCGAACGTGCCGTAATAGCCATCACCACCGGACTTCGCCGTATTGGTAAGTCTCGTCCCGGCGGCACTTGTCAAATAGGTCTCGGAATCAAATAGCCCATAGCCGCCGCCGCCGAAAATGTAGAAGCCCGTCCAACTGGACGCAGCCGGCGCTATCACTGGTGCTTGGGCTGGATAAGTTCGCGCAGGAAGGTCGGCCGCAACGGCCGATCCCGCGAAAGCCGCGAGCGCCGTCAGAGCGAGCACAAATTTCTTCATTTCCAATTCCTCAGCATTTGGCGCTCGGGCCCGATCGCCTAACCCGGGGTGCAATCGCACCGAATCTCGAAACTTACTGGCATAGTTATAGCCGGTTCTGGCCGTAATGCTGTTGCCGGGGGGGCACACCCGCCGGAAAACGGTTCCGAATGGGTCCCAGGAAAAAGGCCTTGAAAGGCTCAAAAGGGCTCCGAATCCGCGTCCCAGCCAAGAAAAATACCGCTGCGACGGCCGCCCCGCGACTAAACGTCCAATAAATCCTCACGGGCGAATTCCGCCTTGTCGGAAATGAACGCAAACCTCGCCTCGGCCTTGGTACCCATCAGACGCTCGACGGAATCGGCGGTACCCTCGCGGTCGTCGGCCAAAAGGGCCACGCGCAGCATGGTCCGCTTGGCCGGGTCCATCGTGGTTTGCTTCAGCTGCGCCGGCATCATTTCGCCGAGGCCCTTGAAGCGACCGACGTCGACCTTGGCGTTGGCGTTGAATTCGCTCTTCAGCAATGCGTCCTTGTGGGCATCGTCGCGCGCATAGACGGTCTTGCTGCCGTGGGTGAGCCGGTAGAGCGGCGGCACGGCCAGATAAAGATGGCCCTCGTCGATCAGCCGCGGCATCTGCCGATAGAAAAACGTGATCAGCAGCGAAGCGATGTGCGCGCCGTCGACGTCGGCGTCGGTCATGATGATGATCCGCGAATAGCGAAGATCCTCCTCGCGATAATGCGCTCCGGTGCCGCAGCCGATCGCCTGGATCAAATCCGCGAGCTGAACGTTCGCGGTGAGCTTGTCCTGGGTGGCGGAGGCCACGTTGAGGATTTTACCTCGTAGCGGCAGGATGGCTTGGGTCATGCGGTCGCGCGCCTGCTTGGCGCTGCCGCCGGCGCTGTCGCCCTCGACGATGAACAGCTCCGAGCCTTCGGACGCGGTGTTGGTGCAATCGGCGAGCTTGCCGGGCAGCCGCAGTTTGCGCACCGCGGTTTTGCGGGAGATTTCCTTCTCGGCGCGGCGGCGCAGCCGCTCGTCAGCGCGTTCGACCACAAACTCCAGGAGCTTGTTGGCCTGCACCGGGTTGCCGGACAGCCAATGGTCGAACGGGTCCTTGATCGCCTGCTCGACGATGCGCTGCGCTTCGGCGGTAGCGAGCCGATCCTTGGTCTGACCCTGGAATTCCGGCTCGCGCACGAACACCGAGAGCATCACCGCGGCGCCCACCATGACGTCCTCCGAGACGATGCTGGCGGCGCGCTTGCCCTGGCCAACGCGTTCGGCGTGATCCTTCAGTCCCCGCAGCAGCGCGCTGCGCATGCCCAATTCGTGCGTACCGCCGTCCTGCGTTGGGACCGTGTTGCAGTAAGAGGACAGAAAACCGTCGGCGTCGGCGGTCCACGCCACTGCCCACTCGCAGGCGCCGTGGGCGCCGACTCGTCCGGACTTGCCGGAGAAGATATCCGGATGCACCAGTGTGTCGGCGTGGACGGCGGCGCCGAGATAGTCCTTCAATCCGCCGACGAAATGAAACGTGTCCTCGGCGGGCACATCGTCAACGCCCTTCAGCAGTTCCGGATCGCAGCGCCAGCGGATCTCGACACCGCCGAATAAATAGGCCTTGGAACGGGCCATCTTGAACAAGCGCTGAGGTTTGAATGAGGCTTTGGCGCCGAAAATCTCGGTGTCGGGCCTGAAGCGGATTTTGGTGCCGCGGCGGTTATTGACCTTGCCGAGGTCTTCGAGTTTGCCCTTGGGGTGGCCGCGCTCGAACGCCATGGAATAGAGTTTTTGACCGCGGGCGACTTCAACCTCGAGCCGCGAGGAGAGGGCGTTCACCACCGACACGCCGACGCCATGCAAACCGCCCGAGGTCTCGTAGACCTTGGAATCGAATTTGCCGCCGGAATGAAGCGTGCACATGATGACTTCGAGTGCGGATTTTTTCGGGAATTTCGGGTGCGGATCGACCGGAATGCCGCGGCCATTGTCGGTGACGGTCAGGAAGCCGTCCGCGCCCAATTCGACTTCAATGAAGGAGGCGTGTCCGGCCAGGGCCTCGTCCATGGCGTTGTCGATGACTTCGGCGAACAGATGGTGCAGGGCCTTCTCGTCGGTACCGCCGATGTACATGCCGGGGCGGCGGCGCACCGGCTCGAGCCCTTCGAGTACCTCGATGTCCCGCGCGGTATAGCCGGCTTCGGCGCTGGAGGCGCGCGGAGCGACCTTGAGCGGGGCTCGGCCCTTCGGCTCGGCGGCTTCGAACAGGTCGTCCGCCTTTGTTTTAGCGCTTGATTTCAATGGTTTGGGCATAGTTCTTCATGTTCTTTGCGCGCGACGGTCGCAGCGAATCGATTCCCATGACTATGCCATGGATCAGCTAAAAAAAGTGACGGGACGCGCCTGTGGCCAATGCCACCCTTCGGGAAGGAGACTTGATGTCCGGGAGGGGGCTGGCTTACCTGTAGCCTAGTCGTTGGACCCTTGGAAAGGTTCAGAGACTCACACGGGGCCGGCAGAGGGACGTTTCGGCGATGGAAGAATTTGCGCGCGCGCTGGCTGACTTCGTGCGCGACCATCAGGCCTGGGCCGCGCCGATTGTTCTGGTGCTGGCGTTCGGTGAATCGCTCGCCTTTATTTCTTTGCTGATTCCGGCCTGGGGCGCGCTGGTCGCAATCGGCGCGCTGATCGGCGCGAGCGGCATCAGCTTCTGGCCAGTCTGGATCGCCGGCGGGATCGGGGCGGCCCTCGGCGACTGGGTCTCCTACTGGTTCGGCTTCAAATACAAGGAACACGTCGCGCAGATGTGGCCGCTCTCGCGCTATCCGGAGATCCTGCCGCGCGGGGAGGCTTTCGTGAAAAACTGGGGGGTGCCAAGCATTTTCATTGGACGTTTTTTTGGACCGCTGCGGGCCTCGGTGCCGCTCGCCGCCGGAATATTCGAGATGTCGTACTGGCAGTTTCAGATCGCCAATTTCGTCTCCGCGCTGGTCTGGTCGGCGGCGCTGCTGCTGTTCGGCGATGTAATCGGGCAAATCGCCGAATGGCTATGGCGTGCCGTCTGAAGCACCAAGGCGGTCGGACGAGCGGTCGTGGTTGCAATAGTATGGGCAGCGCGCGCATCGTTGTTCCTTCTGGACCTCCAAATCACCTTGACGCCAACCGGGTACGGCCGTATAGCCGCGCGCATGATCAACGCTGCGACCATTGCTATCGCTCGCCGCCGTCGTACCATCGCGGTACGGGCGGACGTCTGCGTTTAAGACATCAGCCTCTGCCGCCGGTTCCGGTCCGCGGCATTTTCAATCCAAAGCAGCGCGATCTGACCCGACGGCTCCTACGTCAAGCAGGAGTTTGAGATGTATACCCCTCCGATGTTCAAGCCCGATCGCGCCGCGAGCCTTGCTTTTGCGCAAGCGCGCGGTTTCGGCACGATCTGCGCCTGGGACGGTGCCAGGCCGATCGCATCGTCACTGCCGTTTTTTCTGGTTTACGCCGATGACGGCACGCCGCAGGCGGCGTTCCATGTCGCGCGGCACAATCCATTGCTGAAATTGGCGGATGGGATGGCGTCCTGGCTGCTGGCTGTGAACGCGGCCGATGCCTATGTATCGGCGGACTGGTATGCCTCGCCGGATCAGGTGCCGACCTGGCTTTATCAGGCGGTGCATCTGACGGGCCGCGTGCGAAAGCTTTCCGACGATGAACTCGGTCCGCATCTCGACGCGCTAAGCGCCAAATTTGAAAGCCGGCTTGCGCCAAAGCCGCCATGGACGTCGTCGAAGATGACGGCGGGACGCCTGGATGCGATGAAGAAGGCAATTGTGGGCCTGGTGATGTCGGTGGACGATGTGGAAGGCAGTTTCAAGCTCAACCAGCACAAATCCGAGACCGACTATGTCGCAGTTGCGGGGGCGCTGGCCTCCCAAACCGACATGAATGCGCAACAGATCGCGCATTTAATGCGTGAAGCGCGGCCGCAAGCCTTCGTAAGCGAAGCGAGCCGGCTCGAAAGGAGTTTGCCATGACGCTAACCGACACCCATCAGTCGCGGCCCATCGGCGACACCGCAAAGCCGACCGTCTTTGTCGATGGCGCCGCCGGAACGACGGGCCTCGGCATTCAGGAGCGCCTTCGCGGGCAAAGCGACGTCGTGGTGAAAAGCATTGCGGAGGAGCACCGCAAGGACGCCGGCGCCAAACGCGCGCTGATGGAGGAGGTCGATCTCGTCATCCTCTGCCTGCCGGACGATGCTGCAAAGGAGACCGTTGGGTTGATTGACGGCATAGGCGCCGCGGCCCCGAAGATTCTTGACGCGTCGACGGCCTTTCGCGTCGCCGGCGACTGGACCTATGGCTTTCCGGAGCTTGCGCCGGATCAGGCCGACAAGATCAGGGCGGCACGGAAAGTCTCCAATCCGGGCTGCTATCCGACGGGCGCGATCGCGCTGCTACGGCCGCTGGTCGATGCCGCTATTTTGGCTGCGGACTATCCCGTCACCGTCAACGCCGTCAGCGGGTATTCAGGCGGGGGCAAGTCGATGATCGCAAGCTTCGAGGACGGCTCCGCACCAGCCTTTGAACTCTATGGCCTCGGCTTCGAGCACAAGCACGTGCCGGAGATGCAGCTTTACTCGAGACTCACGCATCGACCCATCTTCGTGCCCTCGGTCGGAAACTTCCGACAGGGCATGCTGGTCTCGGTGCCTTTGCAACTGGACACGCTTCAAGGCGAACCCTGTGGAGCCGACCTTCATGCGGCGCTAGCCAAGCGCTACGCCGGGAGCACCTATGTCTCGGTGATGCCGTTTGAAAACGCGGCTTCCAAGAGTGGGAAGCTCGAGCCCGAGGCGCTCAACGAGACTAACAAGCTCGAACTATACGTCTTTGCCAGCGACAAGCATCGTCAGGCGGTTCTGGTTGCTCGGCTCGACAATCTGGGCAAAGGCGCATCGGGCGCGGCGGTACAAAACATGCGGCTGATGTTGGGCCTTGCCGAGACATAGCAGGGCTCCTGTTTCGGTGAGCGAGGCCGCGTGACGGCCGGACACGACGAATGACCAGCTGAATATCGACTGTCACAGCACCTTGAAAATCGCCAGCGCCAGCACGGCTTGCGCCAGGAAACCGACGACAAAGGCCAGCGTGCGGAACACCGGCAGGCCAAGCGTGTAGACGATCAGATGCGCGACCCGCGCCCAGAAATATACCGCGCAAGCCAGAACGGTCCATTTGCTGGAATAATCGATCGCATTGAGGATCAGCACCAGCGGCGCGAAGATGATGAGGTTCTCGACCGCATTGTCGTGGGCAAACATCAGGCGGGTGGCCCATTCGGCATGGGGCTTGGCATCGCGCGAGGGATTGGCCATCGCGCCACCGAGGCCGCGAACCTGAGTGCGATTGAGGATGTACGGAATCCAGAGTAGCCCCGTCAGAATTACCGTCAGCGTCAGCCAGAACAATTCGCGCGTCATTGCCACTTCCCCCAATTCAATTTCGAATCTCGTCCCAGCAGGACGACGACTTGATTATACTCAAACTTGTATCGTGGCGCTATGCGCGAACCCGAACGTAGCTGCCGGGCGCGTCTTCGATCGCAGGCAACGCCTCTGTGCCCACGCTGCGCGCAGGTACCTCTTCGGCGTCGATACCGCCTAGCCATCCGCGCCAGTCGGGCCACCACGAGCCCTTATGTTCCTGCGCGCCCTTGAGCCAGTCGGCGACCGTCACGTCCTTGATATTGTCGTTGGTCCAGAACTGGTACTTGCCCGAGGATGGCGGGTTGACCACGCCGGCGATATGGCCAGAACCGGACAGCACGTATTTCACCGGGCCGCCGAAAAACTGCGAACCGTAAAGCACCAACTCCGCCGGCGCGATATGATCCTCGCGTGTCGCCAGATTGTAGATCGGCACCTTGACCTTCGACAGATCGAGCAGCGTGTTGTCGAGCACCATGCTGCCGGTGGACAGCCGGTTCTCCAGGTAACAGTTGCGCAGATAATACGAATGGTTCGCCGCCGGCATCCGGGTCGCATCCGAATTCCAGTGCAGCAGGTCGAAGGACGAGGGCGGCTGTCCTTTCAGATAATTGCTGACGACATAGGACCAGATCAGATCGTTCGAGCGCAGCATGTTGAACGCCATCGCCATCTTGCTGCCTTCGAGTACGCCGGTTGCCTGCATGTCGCGCTCGAGCGCCGCGATCTGGTCTTCATCAACGAACACCAGAAGATCGCCGGCGTGACTGAAATCGACCTGGGCCGCCAGAAACGTCGCCGAGGTGACGCGCACGCGCCGCTTCTCCGCAAGCCAGGCCAGCGTCGAGGCCAGCAGCGTGCCGCCGACGCAGTAGCCCATGGTGTGGACCTTCAGCTCGCCGGTCGCCTGCTCAATAACATCCATCGCCGTCAACGGGCCTTGCTTCATATAGTCTTCGAAGGTTTTCGCCCCGAGGCGCTTGTCCGGGTTGACCCAGGAAATCACGAACACCGTGACGCCCTGATCGACAGACCATTTGATGAAGGACTTGTCCGGCTTGAGGTCGAGAATGTAGTACTTGTTGATCCACGGCGGCACGATCAGAAGTGGGGTACGCAACACCTTTTCCGTCGAGGGGGTGTACTGGATCAACTGCATTAGCTCGTTCTGGAACACCACCTTGCCCGGCGTCGTGGCCATGTTGACGCCGACCTCGAGATTCGAGGGGTCGGACTGACGGATACGTAACGAGCCGTGACCGGCCTCGATGTCTTCCGCCAGCATCTTCATGCCGCGAACGAGGTTATCGCCGCTGGAGGCGAGCGTCGCGCGCAGCACCTCTGGATTGGTAAGAACGAAATTCGACGGCGCGAGTGCGTTGGTGATCTGCAATACGTAGAACTCAGCCTTCTTGCGGGTGTGTGGATCGAGGCCCTCGGCGTTGCGTACCAGGTCCTGCGCCCACTGCGTCGTCAGCAGATAGACCTGCATCACAAAGTCGAAAAACTGGTTGGATTTCCATTCCGGGTCGCTGAAGCGCTTGTCGCGTGGCGACGGTTCGATGGCCGGGGGCGCCTGTTCGCCGGCCAGACGGCGCATCGATGAGCCCCACAGATCGAGATAGGCCTTGCCCATCTTCATCTGCAGTTCCGCCGCGCGCGTTTTGTCTGAAAGCCAATATTCCGCGACCGTGCTGAATGTCTTGATCACTTCGCCGAGTTCGTTCGGCGGCTTGTCCTTGGCTTCGCCGTTCTCGCGCGGCTTGAGATAGGCTGCCAGCGCTTGGCCAGTGCTCTCCATCGCCCGCGCAAGGTTCATCGCGAAGGCTTCGGGGTCGAATTTTTTTGCAGCCTGGATCTCAGTCGTGATGTCGCTCATACCATGACCCTATAGGTTCATTTCGGTTTCGTCACCGCGCAGATCGACGATGGCTGGTCCGGGGTTAATCCTGACGTCGGATGTGCTGCACTGCGAAAAAAATCTTGCTTCCGTCATATTGAAGCCCCAACAGTTCGATTTGTTGGATAGGCTTTAATCGTTTCAGGCGACCTTGGGTTGCGCGATGCTGCGATAAAAGTGGAATAATCGTCAGGCGGCTGCAAAGCAGCTAGTATTGGCGTGGCGGGGACTTCCGGGCGTATGTCGGCATATCGGACAAAGAGGGTTTTGGCCGTGGCGGCGCTGCTGCTGTCGACGCTTGCGGTCGGCGGTTGCTCGATATCGATCGCTGATTTGCCGTTGGTCGGAACACCGGCCGACGCGCCCGAGCGTGCCAAGGAAACCAACCCCTACCTACCGGTTGGAGAGTCGCCTCCGGATCGTGACGAGGCGACAATGGCGCCAGCCGACCGGGCCAAGATAAAGGCCGAACTCCTTGCAGTGCGGGACCGCCAGGCGTCGGCGACGGCCGCCAAAGACGCCAACGCCGCCAAGGACACCACCGCGAAGTGATTGGACCTCGCGGATACTGGCGCGGTGGGGCGACCGTGCTAAAAGGGTGGCAATTCAACCGCAAATCGCGACGAGCCTTCAATTTTGTGCCTGAATTCGCTCTAGATCTTTGATTTAACGCGATTTTTGGATGAAGCGAAGCCCGTTCTCGCTGTGAAGGATGGCAGCGATTCTGCCCTCATTGGTTGCCGGAGCAAGGACCCATGGAAGACTTTTACCGCATACGCCGTTTGCCGCCTTACGTATTCGAGCAGGTGAACCGGGCCAAGGCGGCTGCGCGGAATGCGGGAGCCGATATCATCGACCTCGGCATGGGTAATCCGGATCTGCCGACGCCGCCGCATGTTATCGAAAAACTGAAGGAAACGCTGGGTAAGCCGCGGACCGACCGCTATTCCGCGTCGCGCGGAATTACCGGCCTGCGCAAGGCGCAGGCGGCCTATTACGCCCGGCGTTTTGGCGTGAAACTCAATCCCGAAACCCAGATCGTGGCGACGCTGGGTTCGAAGGAGGGCTTTGCCAACGTGGCGCAGGCCATCACCGCGCCAGGCGATGTGGTACTTTGTCCTAACCCGAGCTATCCGATCCACGCTTTTGGATTTCTGATGGCCGGCGGGGTCATCCGCTCGGTACCATCCGAGCCGACGCCGCAATTCTTCGAGGCGGTCGAGCGCGCGATCGTCCATTCGATCCCCAAGCCGCTCGCGATCGTCGTCTGTTATCCCTCCAATCCGACCGCCTATGTCGCGAGCCTCGATTTCTACAGGGATCTGGTGGCGTTTGCGAAGAAGCACGAGATCTTTATCCTGTCGGATCTGGCCTACGCGGAAGTGTATTTCGACGACAATAATCCGCCGCCCTCGGTGCTGCAGGTTCCCGGCGCGATCGATGTGACGGTAGAATTTACCTCGATGTCGAAGACGTTTTCGATGGCCGGCTGGCGCATGGGATTTGCCGTTGGCAACGACCGGATCATTGCGGCTCTGGCGCGGGTCAAATCTTACCTCGATTACGGCGCGTTCACGCCGATCCAGGTTGCCGCGACCGCCGCGCTGAATGGCCCGGAGGATTGTATTCGCGAGATGCGCGACACCTACCGCAAGCGCAGGGACGCGCTGGTGGAGTCGTTCGGCCGGGCGGGGTGGGAGATTCCCCCGCCCGAAGCCTCCATGTTTGCTTGGGCGCCGCTGCCCGAAGCCTTCCGTGGCGTCGGCAGCATGCAATTTGCGACCTTGATGGTCGAGAAATCCGGCGTCGTGGTTTCTCCAGGGGTCGCCTTTGGCGAGCACGGCGAGGGTTACGTCCGCATTGCCATGGTGGAAAACGAGCAACGCATCCGTCAGGCCGCGCGCGGCGTACGCCGCTTCCTTGAAAGCGGCATTGAAACGTTGCACAACGTGGTTCCTCTCGCCAACCGGCGGTAGGCATGATTCTGAAAACCGCGTCCTCGGGCTTGACCCGCGGATGGAACAGGTTTTCGGACCAGGTCATGCTCGGTCGTCGTCTCTCCGGCAGGTTTTTTGTTCATGGTCGCACCCCTGAAAGTGGGTATCGCGGGGCTCGGCACGGTTGGCGCTGAAGTCGTCCGCCTCATCGAGCAGCAGGGCCGGGTTTTATCGGCTCGTTGCGGACGCGGTGTGCGGGTCGTCGCGGTCACCGCGCGTTCGAAGGTGAAGAAGCGCGGTCTCGATCTGCGTGGCATCGCCTGGGCCAAAAACGCGCTGGATCTGGCCAACGATCCCGGCATCGATTGCTTCGTCGAATTGATGGGCGGGTCCGGCGAACCGGCCTTATCGGCGATCGAAGCGGCGCTGAAATCCGGCAAATCGGTCGTTACCGCCAACAAGGCGCTGATCGCCAAACACGGACTGCGCTTGGCCAAGTCAGCCGAAAAGCATGGCGCCGCGCTGAATTTCGAGGCGGCGGTCGGCGCGGCGATCCCCGTCGTCAAAACCCTCCGCGAAGGTCTTGCCGGCACCAGCGTCAATCGCATCTACGGTATTCTCAACGGCACCTGCAACTACATCCTGACCCGGATGGAGCAGGAAGGATTATCGTTTGCCGAATGCCTGAAGGACGCCCAGCGGCTAGGCTACGCGGAGGCCAACCCGTCATTCGACGTCGACGGTCATGACACCGCGCAGAAGCTCGCCATTCTGGCCAGCCTTGCATTCGGCACCAAAGTCGCCCAGAGCGCGGTTTATGTCGAGGGCATTTCCTCCATCGCGCCGGACGACTTGCGCGCCGCGGAACAACTCGGCTACCGCGTCAAGCTGCTCGGGGTCGCGGTGCGGACCGCGAAGGGCATCGAACAGCGCGTGCATCCGACCATGGTGCCGAAATCCTCGTCGATCGCGCAGGTCATGGGTGTCACCAACGCGGTGACCATCGACGGCGAGGGCATCTCTCCGATCACGCTGGTCGGTCCGGGCGCCGGCGGGGCGGCGACGGCGTCGGCTGTGGTCGCCGACATCGCCGATGTGGCACGCGGCATCCGCGCCGAGCCGTTCGGCCGTCCGGTGGCGCGGTTGCGCGCGATCAGGAAGGCACCGATGGAGCGTCACGAAGGCGGCTATTATATTCGCCTGATGGCGCGCGATCTGGCGGGTACCGCCGCGACAATCGCCACCCGGCTTGCGCAACAGAAAATCTCCATTGAATCGATCGTGCAGCGTCATCCGGATGGTGTCGATGCCACAGGTTTGACGCAGAAGGCCTCGCCGGTACCGGTTATTCTGATTACCTATGCAACCAGTGAGGATGCGGTCTATCGCGCATTGCAGGCCGTGCAGCGCGACAGGGTTATCCGTGGCCGGCCGCAGGTGATACGGATCGAAAAGAATTAGCGCGCGTTGCCAGCCGACGATGCGCAAGACAACGATATGCGGGGCGAACGAACCGCGGTCATGTTTGAAGGAGTGCAGCAATGTCGACCCATATTTCCGTGCCGCCGCAGCTGTTGCTGGAGCGCATTCTCACGCTTGAGATCGTTCGCGTGACCGAGCGCGCGGCGGTGTCGGCGGCGCGATTGCGCGGCCACGGCAACGAGAAAGCCGCCGATCAGGCCGCGGTCGACGCGATGCGCCGCGAGCTCAACAAGCTGCCGATCGAGGGCACCGTGGTGATCGGTGAGGGCGAGCGCGACGAGGCGCCGATGCTGTTCATCGGCGAGAAAGTCGGAATCAATGCCGGCCCGCAGGTCGATATCGCCGTCGATCCGCTTGAGGGCACCACGCTGTGCGCCAAGAACATGCCTGGCTCGATCGCGACCATGGCGATGGCCGATGGCGGCACCCTGCTCCATGCGCCCGACGTCTATATGCAGAAGATCGCGGTCGGCCCGGGCTACGCAAAAGGCGTTGTCGAGCTCGATGCATCGCCCGCCGACAATGTTCGTCGCCTGGCCAAGGCGAAAGGCGTCGATGCATCCGCGATCACGGTGCTGGTGCTCGATCGCCCGCGTCATTCCGAGATCATCAACGGCGTGCGCTCCACCGGCGCGGCGGTCCGCCTCATCAGCGACGGCGATGTCGCCGGTGTCATTCATTGCGCCGATCCGGACAACACCGGGGTCGATATGTATATCGGCACCGGCGGCGCGCCCGAAGGCGTCTTGGCCGCAGTGGCGTTGCGCTGTATCGGCGGCCAAATGCAGTGCAGGCTGATTCTCGACACCGAGGAAAAGCGCGAACGCGCGCGCAAGATGGGCGTCACCGATCCACGCTTCATCTATGGGATCGAGGACATGGCGAAGGGCGACTGCCTGTTCGCGGCGACCGGCGTCACCGACGGTTCGCTGCTCTCGGGCGTCAAGTTCCGCAAGCATGTCATCCAGACCGAAACCGTGGTGATGCGTTCGGTTACCGGCACCGTGCGCTACATCAAGGCCGAACACCGGCAGCTGGAAAAATTTCACCTCGACTGAGGACACGACGATGGCTGGCAACGTCGTGATCCGGCCTGTCGGTGCGGACGAGCGCGCGGCGTGGGAGCCGCTGTGGGATGGCTATATCGCCTTCTACAAGGCAACGCTCGCGCCCGGCGCCAGCGATGTCGCGTGGCGGCGATTTCACGATCCGGATGAGCCGATGTTCCTGCTCGGCGCCTATGTTGACGGCAAGCTCACCGGCATCGTTCAATATCTCTTCCATCGATCGACCTGGACGCCGGGCAATTACTGCTATCTGCAGGATCTGTTCGTCACAGACGCGGCGCGCGGCCTCGGCGTCGGACGGGCGTTGATCGAAGCGGTCTATGACAAGGCCAAGGCGGCCGGCGCCAGCCGCGTGCACTGGCTCACTCACACCACCAACGCGCAGGCGCGGATTCTTTACGATCAAGTCGCCGAGAACCCGGGCTTCATGCAGTATCGCAAGATATTTTGAGGCAAGACGTCATTCCGGGATGCGCACTCGGCGCAGGCCCGGAATCCATATTCCCCGCAGGGGTTATAAATTCCGGGATCTCGCTACGCTCGCCCCGGAATGACGGCAATAACAACGGGAGTGCGATCATGTCCGACGTTTCCGCCGTGAAAGCGCTGGTGTTCGATGTGTTTGGCACCGTGGTTGACTGGCGCTCGAGCCTGATCGCGGATTTTACCAAATGGGCCGACACCCGCGCCATCAAGGCGGACTGGACCGCCCTTGTCGATGCCTGGCGCGGCGCGTATGTCGCGTCGATGGATGACGTCAGGAAACATCCGGAGCGAGGCTACGTGATACTGGACCAGCTGCATCGGCGATCGCTGGAAAGGCTGGTTGCGCAGTTTTCGATTCAGGGATTGACCGAAGCCGATCTGGTTTATCTCACCACCGGCTGGCATCGGCTTCATGGCTGGCCGGACAGCGTCGCCGGCCTGACCCGACTGAAGACGAAATACATCATCGCTCCACTTTCGAACGGCAATGTTGCGTTGCTGACCTACATGGCAAAATTCGCCGGGCTGCCATGGGACCTGGTGTTGTCGGCGGAACTGTTCGAACATTACAAACCGGATCCCGAAACCTATCTCGGAGCCGCACGTCTGCTCGGTCTGGCGCCGGAACAGGTGATGATGGTGGCCGCGCACAACAACGATTTGAGGGCGGCGCAGGAATTGGGATTGAAGACCGCCTTCGTTGCGCGCCCGACCGAATATGGCCCGCTGCAGCAACGCGATTTCGAGGCGACCGGCGATTGGGATATCGTCGCCGAGGATTTTGGCGGGATCGCTGAGCGGATGGGATGCTAGCTGATCTGTTTCTACGTGGATTGTCTGACAAGGGCGGTGGCAGCGCGCGTGGCCATTTCCGATCACCCGATCGGGACCATTTGCACGGCACGGGAGTTACGGTGACAGTGCACTTAATTGACCTGGCGTTCCTACGAAGCCCCATCATGCCGCGTCCTACCTCTGCGAAGGGAGTTTAGTGCACTGTCACCGCAATAACGTAATAAAGCGGAAATCGAAATAAAAGTGGAGACGTGCGATCCGGAGGTCCTTGGTGACCTAACTCCTGTTTGTTCCGACGAAAAATGATGTCGTACCGGCTGTGCCTGGGCCCTCATGTGAGGCAACGAAAGGATCTACACGTCGAATATAAGTCCGCGGTCTATACGATCAATTCGTCTTCAAGTGAGCAGTTCACCTTCTGGTGGGGAGACGGGGCTTCTGGCATCGAATATTTCGACGTGTCGATCGCAGTCGATCCGCTGCGCCGTCGTCCGGCGCAACTTCCACTTGTCGAATAAAAGCGCGCCTAGCTTTGGGATGAGAGCGAAGGCAACCCACGCAACGTTCTGCTTTTGACGTTGCGCAATGATAATAATTTCGAAGTCTTTTTCATTGCGAACCATGTTCGGATTTACAACCCCTGAAATCGCTTGTTCGAGAGCATGATGGAGCCAGCACAATCCGGAAGAGTGTGCGGCAATTTGTCCGCCGAGCTTTAAGGGCAAATGTGAAGCCAACCACACGGTTCGCCGCCGAGACCGTCTATTGAACACTGACGGTTTGACGCTCGTCAATTTTCAAATTCTTGAATCTCAAAAATCAAATTTGGAAACGACAATGAAAAACTCAACTGCTAGCGAATTTTCGCATTCGTCATATTCATCTCTTCTTTTCAAATCGTTGACTGCAAGTGATGTGGAAGCGTTGCTGTTGCCCTTTTATCTTGGGCTGGACTTTGAAGCGCGGCGCAGACGGTTCGGCGGTGGCGTGTCCGATGACGCGATCAGGCAACATTGCCGTAAGCTGAACCTGGATAACGCAATGATTTTGGTGTGCTCAGGAAAGACTGGCGTTATCGCGGCGATCGAACTGCACCCGCTTGGGTCCGACTGGGAGGATACGGAGTTGGCGCTGGCGGAATGCGCGAAGGCCGACCGAGCAACGATTATTGCGCATCTTTTGCAGCTTGCGGCCTTCGCTGCCGGAAAGCGCGGCTGCACGACATTTGTCATTCCATCTTGCTCATCCGAGCGCGACTATATCGAACTGCTGCGGGGAATGGGGCGTGTCCGGATGCACGCAGACCTGCTTCGGCTGGAGCTGGGCGAATATGTGAGCCTGCACCGTCGTTAAGCCGGTCGGATGCAGGCGCTTCCTTCCTTTCAGTATTGCAATCCGTTCGAAACCGATGACTGACGCCACGCAAGCGCTCTGCTTTGTTGTGTGGCGGCGGTCACCGCAAGGCTTGGACGGCGTCAGCCCTTGATGTACCACCAGCCGTCGATCATGTTCCGGGGGATGGTGGGTCCCACCGCGCCTCTGCCCCAGTAGTAGTCAGCGTAGTCACAGACGCCGACGGTGGTGCCCCGCACATCGACATTGGTGATCGGGCCCATAGCCGCCGCCGTTCCGATGTCCGTCGCGTTGGCGGCGTTCAGCCATGACTGGACGATCGTCATCGGCTCGAAGTTGATGAATAGGACCTGGAAGCCCAGAAAGCCCAGCACGAAGTCCGACACGAAGGGGTGGCTGTCCAATGCTTCGGTATCGAACGCGAGGACGCTATGCAGGCCATTGAATGCTTGGCCCCAGCTCAGCCATGGCGACGATGCCTTTGCATCGTTTTGCAGCAGGTTGCAGGCGTACATCGGGAGCCATTGCAGTTGGTCGTTGGGATGCGGCGCGCCCCACGAGCCGGCGTACGGGACGTCGTAGTTCTGGCTGCCGATCTCCACAGTGATCGAAGAGTTCGGCGCCAAAACGTATGCGCCCGCCGAGCTGTTGTATTGGGCCGGGGTGGCGCCGGGATACATCTCGGCGAAGAGCTGGGGGTTGGCGTCGCCGATGTAGAAGACGATGTTCGCCGTGTTGATACCCCAGTTGCGGTAGTCGGCGTCCCCATTGATCCACGGATTCGCGCCGAGCGTACCGGGCTGTTTGGGCTCGATGTAGTCGCCGGGCCAAGAGGAGTCGGCGAGCCAGCAGAACCGCTCCGATCCGCCGCCGAACGCGCTCATCGCGTTCTGCCAGGCGACGCGGTCCCCGGTCCACGCGCCTGGGTCGTTGGGGCTCTCGCATCCGTAGGTGACGGAGTTGTGCGTGTCCGGCGCCGGCCGGGCGGTGACCAGCAGCGAGGTGTCCGCCTCCGCCGACACACCGTTGGCGTCGACCACCGTAACCGAGACGTGCTCGGTGCGCGTCAATGACCGGGCAGGGATGATCTCGCGCAGGTCTCGAGTCAGCGGCTGGTAGCTCACCGCAGCGCCGCGCTCGGTGGAGGTGTCGGGGTTCGATCCCCCCCACAGGAACGAGTAGGGCGCGGTGCCGCCGGACACAGTTGCATTCGCCGTGACGCGGGAGCCCTTGATGGCACTTGCCGCAACTTTCACCGACGGGACGAACCGAGTGTCGTCGGTCGCCGGAATCAGGCGGACCCGGGAGGTCAACGGGTGCTCGGTGCCCCGGTCTGGATGGGTCACCGTCCGCGTGACAGTGACCGCGTACCACGGGATGATGTCACTCGGCCGCCAATAGGACGCACCGTTCAATGCGTTGCGCAGGCTCGGCGCCAGGTAGACAAGCCGGACGTCGACCACAACGTCGTCAGTCAGCGAGCACGAGATCCGCTGCCGAATCGTGTCGGCGTCGATGATCGCCACCGATGGGCCGGGCTCGAGCGTACGCGTGGCGTGAATCAAGCGGGTAACTTCCCCGTCGGCGGCGAACGAGATCTGGATCTGGGCGCCTGGGCCGACGAGCGGGTATCCGTCGGCGACGAAGCGATAGCTGACATGGGTGTCGAGCAGCGTTCGCCGTTGCTCCTGCTCGGCACCATCGGCGCCGATGGCGACCGTGGTGAACTCCGTGTGCCCGACCATTGGCCGGGCCGCAGCTGGCGTCAGCCCGGCGCTCTCAAGCGCGGCGGCGGCCGACCTCAACGCCAAGCTGTCGGCGAACGGCACGTGCCGGTCAAGCGCTGCGTAGTCGATGCCGGTAACGGCGATCGGGATCTCCGGGTGGTGGTTCGTAGTGGCCTTGGTGAAACGGGCGACGATGTCCGGGTCCTTGATCGGGACGCTTGGAACGGCGAGGTACTTGTCGCGGTTCACAAACGACGCCTCGCCATCCAGCCATCTCAGCCCCTTGGCGGGGATCCTGAGCGCCTCCGCCAGTCGATGAGCCTCCGTCTCCTGGATCCCCGTCGTCACGACCCGATACACTGGCAGCCGCGTGGGCATGTATGTGTTACGTCGTTCCATGATCAATCCTCCCTGGGGTTCGACTTAGCAGTTATCCAAACGAGTGATGCCCGCGTAAGGCTAACGCCGTATCGATCTCTTTCTTTTCGCGTCGCAGCGCTGAATCAGAAAGTGCGTTATCGCCCGTGCGGCCGATGGTCCGCAGGGGTTTCGGTTCGCGGCGCATTTGCCCGTTTGCGTGGGGCCGCCGCGGGTTTCTCGCGCGCCGCGCCGTTGCCGGCCTGTGCTGCATGGATCACCGCCCAGGTCGCGATGAGGCTGGCGGCGGTGGTGAGGCCGCCATAGCTGGCATAGATCTGCGCCGCTTCCTTGTTCGCTTCGTTGGATATCGTTGTTGGGATTGGGGATCTGCGGATCGGACGCGTTGCGGATCGAATACCAGGAGATATGGGGGAAGCTCTTGCAGCGCGTTGCCCACCATCGCGTCGCCCATGTCGCAGGCACGGCCAAGACCCTGCAGCTTGTAATAATCGGTGGAGTCGTCGAAGGCGAAGAAGTCGGTGGTGACCACGGCATCGGTCGCGGCCGCAAACATTTGCGGCACCGGCCTTGCGTTCGGGATCCGCGCGGCGTTGACGCGGGTCAGCGCGGGCGTAATTGCGGCGAGCGCGCCCGCCGGCAAAGCGGAGGGTGTATAGGCGGCGCTGGCCCAGGGCTTTGCGGCGAATTGTTGTTTGCAATCGAACCGCACGGTGCCGGCGATCACGACGTCACCGAGGCTGACATTGGCGCCAATTCCGCCGCCGGTGCCTGTGGTAATGAAGATCTTCGGCGCGACTGTTTGCGCGATTCCCTGAACAAGCTGATGCAGCGGGGTCGCCGGACCGTCGTAATCCAGATGCAGGCCAGACTTGATTAGCAGCACGCGGGCACCACCGATCGTGCAAGGGAAATAGAGGCCAAGGCTGTGATAATAGCGCGCCATGTCTGCCTGACGGCTGTTGAACGGCGCTTTGCCGCCTGTCACCAGCGGGATGTAGCGGGCTATGTCGTTCCGGTACTCGTACCAGACGGAGGTGGGATAGCCGGGCGTGAACAAAGTCGCCATCGCGGAGGCCTCGGCCGCGGTCCAGGTCATGACGACCGCATCATAGCCCTTGAAGCGCGATAGATCGTCGGTCTCGGCCGGCGGGGTTGCGAGCGGCGCGGGCGTGGGCGCAGCGCCAGCTGGCCAGGGAATGCCATGCGGCAACGCGGCCTCGGCGACCGCATCAGCGGCGCGGAGTCCGGTTTGCCGGAAGCGACGTTGGGGGGCGGCGGGATCAAAATTCAGGATCACGTCGTCAACGTCGAAACTGCCTGACATATCTGACTCCGTGTGCATTGTGTCGGTGTAGAACGGTCATCTGCCGCCGCCGTCCTTTGCAGAGGCAATCCATGCAATGATCGGTAGGGTAAGGCGTTCGTTCACAGGCGCGGGACTTTCCCGCCCAGCGAACGGAGCTTTCTCGTTGCCGAACGACATCGTGTCGCTTCGGCTCGCGAAGTGAGGAGTTGGCTTTTTCGTTGCCATTTGGTCCTCCAACGCAGGATTGGCCGAAATACTGTCTTCGGGCAAAAAGCGTGGCCCGCGACCCGAATAAAATGGCATGGCCGGTGGAATGCGCTAGTAAGCTACCTCACAATTCTGAGTAAAATTTGCGATCTCCGTTGCTACAGGTTGAGCCAAGGATTGACGATCGCACCATCGAAATTCAAACCTGCTGAAATATCAGATCGTTTACGGAGGTTCTTTCAGATTAAGTGCACTGTCACCGTAATTTCTGTCACCGTAAGATTCCAGAGATATGCCTTGGCCGTCATTGCGAGGAGCGAAGCGACGAAGCAATCCAGCTCTCTCCGACGCAAGCTTCTGGATTGCTTCGCTTCGCTCGCAATGACGGCCGGATCTCCGGATTGCCTCGCAAAGCCTGTCATCGGGCGCGCATTCACGCGAGCCGTTGGCTCGCCATGACGGCGCGAGCAGCGGAGTACTTCGCGGAGCTTTTCATACGGCCTGCAGGCGACATACATTCGAGCACCCGCCGGGATGATGGGTATAAGTCGAGCCAACATCACGCGAATCATTGAACTGCGGGCTCGTTTGCCTATCTGCTGCAAGCATCATGACGCTTCCTGCCTCCGCATTGCCTGTTGACGCGCCGCCGGCGTTTCTTGGCGTGTCGCATTCGGCGACCGGCAAGCTGTGGCGCGACCGGCTCGATCCGCGCGGTGCGGCGCGTGCGCTGGCGATCACGCAGCGTTATCAATTGCCGGAGATGCTGGCGCGGGTACTGGCGGGCCGCGATGTCGAGATCGATGCGGTCGAGGATTTTCTCGATCCGACCATCCGCAAATTAATGCCCGATCCTTACACCGTGACGCAGATGGAAACCGCGGCAAGACGCATCGCCGACGCGGCGACGCGTGGCGAAAGCGTTGCGATCTTCGGCGACTATGATGTCGATGGCGCAACCTCGGCGGCGCTGCTGGCATGGCATCTGCGCCATTGCGGGCTCGATCCGCTCATTCATATTCCCGACCGGATTTTCGAAGGCTACGGCCCCAATGTCGAGGCGGTACGCATGCTCGCCGCCAAGGGCGCCACCTTGCTGGTGACGGTGGATTGCGGCACCACCAGCCTTGAGCCGTTGGCCGAGGCGCGGCGTCTCGGCATGTCGGTCGTCGTCATCGATCACCATCAATGCGGCGATGAATTGCCGGTCGTCGACGCGCTGGTCAATCCGAACCGTCCCGACGATCTTTCGGGTCTCGGCCATCTCGCCGCGGTAGGTCTGGTGCTGGTCACGCTGGTGGCGGTCAACCGGGAATTGCGTGCCCGCGGATTCTGGACCGCCGAAATGCCGGAGCCGGATCTGTTGGGCATGTTGCATCACGTGGCACTCGGCACCGTCGCCGACGTCGCGCCCCTGACCGGGCTCAATCGCGCCTTCGTCGTCAAGGGCCTGATCGCGATGCGCCGCCGCGATCATGTCGGCCATACCGCGCTGATGGATGTGTCGCGGCTGAACGGTCCGCCCGAGGCCTGGCATCTCGGTTTTATGCTGGGCCCGCGCATCAATGCCGGCGGCCGGATCGGGCGCGCGGATCTCGGGGTGCGGCTGCTGCTGGAAGGCGACGTCTCCGAAGCCGCGCGGATCGCCGCCGAGCTTGACCGGCTTGAATACCGAACGCCGCGTGATCGAACAGGTGGCGGAGGCGCAGGCGGAAGCCGAGGCGCTGGCCTCGCTCGGGCTTGAGGACAAGGGTGCGGTGATCGTCACGGCATCGGAGGGCTGGCATCCCGGCGTGGTCGGTCTTGTCGCCTCCCGGCTGAAGGAGAAATTCTCGCGGCCGGCCTTTGCGATTGCGCTGGAACCCGGCGGCATCGGCACCGGTTCGGGCCGCTCGATCTCGGGCGTCGATCTCGGCAAGGCGGTGCGGCAGGCGGTTTAGGACGGCTTGCTGATGAAAGGCGGCGGTCACGCCATGGCTGCCGGCGTGACGCTGCGCAAGGAGAGGCTGGCGGAATTTCGCGCCGCCATGGAAAGCGCGCTTGCGCACGACGTGGCGCAGTCGCGTCATGTCAACGAACTCTTTATCGATGGCGCGGTCAGCGCGCGCGCCGTGACACCGGAACTGGTCGCGACACTCAATCGCGCGGGTCCGTTCGGCAGCGGCAATCCCGAGCCGGTGGTGGCGCTGCCGTCGCATCAATTGGTTTATGCCGACGAGGTCGGGCAGGCGCATCTGCGCGTGCGGTTCAAATCCGGCGACGGCTCGATCGTCAACGGCATCGCGTTTCGTTCGATCGGCCAGAAGCTCGGCAATGCGCTGACCGCAGAATCGCGGGCAGCCGTTGCATGTGGCAGGATCGCTCGCGGTCGATCGCTGGCAGGGCACCGAGCGGGTGCAGTTGCGCGTGCTCGATGTCGCGGTGCCGGATCAAGGGCCGGCGGTGATCCGATAAGCATTCAACGATCAAGATAAGCTTTAAAAAAATGGAGTGGAAATGACAGGGCAGGTTCAGGCAAGGTCGCGCTGGTTACCGGCGGGGCATCGGGCATCGGTGCGGCGGTGCGCCGAATTGCTGGCGCGGGAAGGCGCCTCCGTCGCGGTCACCGATATCGATGAACTCAAGGGACCCGAGATCGTCGCCGGCATCAAGAAAGCCGGCGGCGAGGCGATCTTCCTGCAGCAGGACGTGACCAGCGAGGCGCGCTGGATCGAAGTCGTGGCCGAAGTCGAGAAGCGCTATGGCCGACTGGACATCCTGGTTTCGAATGCGGGCATCGGAATATCCGTGCCGTCGATCGTCGATATGACGCTGGAGGATTGGCGGCGGCAAAACGCGATCAATCTCGACGGCGTGTTTCTTTCGGTGAAACATTGCCTGCCGGCGATGCGCAAGACCGGTGGCGGCTCGATCATCATGATGTCGTCGCTGGCGGGCCTGCGCGGCGCGCCCGGCCTGTCCGGCTATAGCGCGACCAAAGGCGGCGTGCGGCTGTTCGCCAAGTCGATCGCGATGGAGTGCGCGTCGGCAGGCGACGGCATCCGGGTCAACTCGGTACATCCCGGCATTATCGACACGCCGATATGGGGCAAAATTCCAACGGGGGCGGCGGGACGCGGACAGAACGCGCCGATTGATCCGGAGGAGCGCGCGAAACTTGCCACGCCACTCGGCCGCGCCGGCCACGCCTCGGAAATTGCGAGCGGCGTGCTGTATCTGGCGTCCGATGCATCGAGCTACGTGACCGGAACGGAACTGGTCATCGATGGCGGCATGAACGCGGGCGGCGTTGCGCGCCGAGCGTAAGATGGCTCGTCGCACGTACTTAATGTCGCGAGGCAGCATCACGGGCCGATCGAGTAAGCCTGTCATTCCGGGGCGATGCGAAGCTTCGAATCTCAGATCCGCAATTGCGCATCGGGAAATCTCGAGATTGCCGGGTTCGCTAGCGCGCCCCGGAATGACAGGCGCCCACTAGCCGCCCTGCCTCAACCGCGCCAGCACCTTCAATCCGCCATAGCCGTCCGCGGGCAACAGCCCCGTCTTGGTCTGATAATCCTTGATCGCCTGCATGGTGTCGTTGCCGACGCGGCCGTCATTGCCGCCGGTATCGAAACCGGCCTTGGTCAGCCGGGTCTGCATTTCCTGCACTTCGGCGAGCGTCAGCGCGCGCTCGGAGCCGGGGAAGGGCTGGATGAACGGCGGCGCGCCCAAAATGCGGTCGCCGAGATGGCAGATCGCCAGCGCATAGTTCATCGAAGGATTATAGCTGCGCACCGCGTAGAAATTCGGCCCGAGCAGGAAGGCCGGGCCGCCTTGCACCGGTACCCACATCTGCGCGCTCGCGTTCGGTTGCGGAAACGGCTGGCCGTCGGCGCGCGTGACGCCGGCGCTAGCCCAGGCCGCGTAGGTCCGGCTGCCGCTGGACGAAGCGCCGGGCGCGCGGACCTCATAGCCCCAATGTTCGCCGCGATGATACTTGCCGCGATTGACCAGATAGCGCGCGGTGGATCCAAGCGCGTCGTCGGGCTTGCCGAACGGCGACACCTGGCCGTCGCCATCGTAATCCATCCCGACATTGAGCCAGACTTCCGGCATCCATTGCGTATGCCCCATCGCGCCGGCCCAGGATCCCCGCATTTCCTCCGGCGTGCTCCAGCCGCGATCGACGATTTTCAGCGCGTTGATCAGTTCGGCTTCCCAATAGGCGCGGCGGCGCGGCTCGTTCCAGGCCAGCGCCGCCAGCGACGGAAACACCGGCCGCATGTGGTTCTGCTGCACCAGGGGATCGCCAAACGCGGATTCGACCCCCCACAGCGCCAGCAGCGTGCCGCGCTCGACGCCGAAATCATGCTCGATCCGCGCAAACACCGCCTCGTTCTTGCGCAGCGCTTCCTTGCCGGCGATGATGCGCCAGTCCGAGACCCGGCGGTTGATGTATTGCCAGATCTCCTCGTTGAACTCCGGCTGGTGCTGCATCTGCTTGAACACGGTCATGTCCGGTTCGATGCGGCCCATCACCCGCGAATCCAGGTCGCCTCCGAAATGCCCTTGGCCAACGCGCGGGCCCGAAAGCCGTCGCGCCATTGATCGAAGCCGGCGGCGCCGCGGCCAACGCCGCGAGCGGGCAGGCGAGCAGGGCGCCGGCCGCCGAGGCCGGATCGCAGCAGGGCGCGGCGGGTCGGGGTTTTCAGGGAATCAGGTTGTTCATGAATCCAGTCTAACGACGCGTCGAGGCGCGGCAAAAGTCTAAGCCGCGGGAACTAATCATCCTGCTGCAGATCTGCGGCAATTTTGGACAGCCAGCGCCGGACCGTGCCCTGCGCCTTCGGGGCAAGCCCTGCCGGCAGCCGGCGCTCCAGGGCCCTGACGGGACGGCGGCATTTGCCGAGCAGGGTTTCGCCGCGGCGGGTCAAGCGTCCATTGCAGCACCCGGCCATGCATCGGGTGCGGCTTTTTCCGGATGGCGCCGTCGCGTTCCAGATTGCGGATGATGACGCCGACGGTCTGCGGGGTCAGCAGCGCCACCCGGGCGAGATCGGCGCCGGAAAGGCCGGGATAGGCCTTCAGCATGGTGAGAACGGCGAATTGCGGCGGCGTGACGCCGAGATCGGCCAGCGCCCGTTCCAGCGTCAGCCGCGTCGCGGCCTGGGCCTGGCGCAGCAGATAGGCGAGGTAGCCTTTTTCGCCGCGCTTGCCTTGGCCCGGGCGGCGGCGGCCGGACGCCGGCCAGCGCCGGATTTGGCGGCGGCTTTTTTCCGGCTTCGGACGGATTTTTTCGCGGCGCTCGATTTTCGCCGTTTTGGCGTTTTTCGAGGCAAGCGCGATTTCCTGCCGAAGCGTGGCGATCTTGCGAACCATATAAGTGCTCTTATAATATATCAGAACACTGATAACATAAGGCAATGAAGATGTCACATGCGCGTAGCGAGTATAAAGATTTTATGGCGATGGCGCCCGATGCCTATGAAATTGTTGCGGCGCTGGGCCAGGCCGCCGCGAAGGCCGGCATCGACAGGCAATTGCTCGAACTGATCAAGCTGCGCGCATCGCAAATCAATGGCTGCGCTTTTTGCGTGCAGTTTCACATCTTGCAGAGCGAACGCCTCGGTATTTCCGCCGACAAACTCAACCTCGTCGTGGTCTGGCGCGAGTCGCCGGTGTTTTCGGCGCGCGAACGTGCGGCGCTGGCATGGACCGAAGCGCTGACATTGCTGACCGGGGGAGTGAGCGACGAGGTCTATGCGCAGGCGAGCGCGGAATTTTCCGAGAAGGAATTGGCCTATCTCAGCTCCGCGATTGGGTCGATCAATGTCTGGAACAGGCTCGGCGTCGCCTATCGCTGGACCCCGCCGGCTCGGCAAAAGCCGCACAGGCGGCGGCGTCGTAAGCATCAGTTCTCGCTGCCTTCCTGCGTATCGGGATGGGTGGCGTCCTCCGGCAGGGAATGGACCGTCGCGGCACAGCGGCGATTTCGGGCCCGATCTCGCGCCCGCGTCCGTGGATCAAGCGCTCATAGGCCGAGACCAGGGTGACGTAGGGATTGACCCAGAGCCAGCCGTCGCGCGTGAAGACCTGCACGTCGAAATGAAGATGACGGGTGGTGCCGTTGGGATGGTCCAGATAGTTCGAGACCACGCCGATTTTTTCTCCCTCTTCGACCCGGCGTCCGCTCAAAACGCCGTCGGCATCCATGCTCGCCGGATTCATGTGCATATAGCGAAAGCGAATGTGGTCGTTGCGGGTATTGATTTGCAACGTCGCCGCCTGTTGTTTCGGCGAGCGGATCAGCACGCCATCGCGGACGGCAACGACGGCCTGTCGGTTGGGATCGCAGCGATCGGCGCCTTCGTTATGGGGCGGACATGGCGCCGGACGGATATCCTGTCCCTGATGGCCAAAACCGCCGGGGCATTGTCCGACGCCAAAACTGCGGGCTTCGCAAAAATTATCCTGCCAGGGATAGCTGGTGTATCCGCCGACCAACTCTTCGGACGTAAGCGGCTTGTCGCTTGACCTGCGGCTCGCAAAGGACTGCGAATGCGCAAAAGCCGGGGCTTTCTCCAGCGGAAATCGGATCTGCGCGTAAGCGGTGAGGTCGGCATGGCCGCCGGGGTTGCGTGACCCGCTGCGCGCGATGATATCGCCGCTTGGACGATAGGTGAAATCGGAAGAACGCTCTACCGGCCGCTCGGCAATTCCCGACGGAATATCCGTGCGGGGCCGCGAGGGCAGGCCGCCGGCGATGTGCAGGGCTTTGAGGAAACGCTCGGCGACGGGATAGGCCTCGCGGCAGGCGAGCCTTTGCGCGAGGGCAACGCTGTCGAGGCACTGGATCGACACAACGTAGGGAACACCGAAGCGGGTGAAGGCATAGCGGACATAGCCCTCCCGGATAAAGCGGCGCAGGTCGGGAAATTGCGCCGACAATGCCTTGACCGGTTCGCCTTTGCCGCCGAGCGGATCGCTGATGTCGTATGTCAGGATCGAGCCGGTGATCTGCACTTCGACCGGTTTGGCGAAAGTTCGCTGCGGCATGCCGTCGCCGGCGCCGGGCTCGAGCGAAAACATCGCGTCATAGCCGGCCGGCCAGCGTCAAATAGATCGGCGGGACGAAAGTCGGCCTGATAGCGCGCCACCGAAAGGTTTTCCGGCGCGCCGTTCAGCCGTGCCTCGAGAAATGCCGCGGTGTCGAATGGCAGCAGTACCGGTACCGGGCTTCGTCCGATCCCGGTAAATATCTGCGAGGTCACCGCGTTCAGTTGCACCAGCGCAGGCGTCGAACGCGGATCGAAGGCAGGCAGCCGGCGTTGGCCCGAAAACGTGAAGTCGGACGCCACGGCCGGCTGGCTGTTGATTTCGGATCGGAGCTCATCAAGAACGGCGTGCCATTCAACACGGGCCGCCGAAATCGAAGGTGTTCTGAATTCTTCGGCGCTGACGCGCGCGGTGCCGGCAAGAAACAGAAGAAAAGATGCCAGCAGATGCGTAACGAACCGGACAGCTTTCGTACCCAATGCGTCGCCCCCCGGCACCAAGCAGCCCCGTCGCCTAATCCTTTGCGCGTTCGACGTAAGAGCCGTCTTCCGTCATGATCACGATCCGCGTTCCGGTGCCGATGTGCGGCGGGACCAGCGTGCGCACGCCGTTGGACAGCATGGCGGGCTTGTAGGACGAAGACGCGGTTTGGCCCTTGGTCACCGGCTCGGTATCGACCACTTCCAGCGTCGCCCGCTGCGGCATCTGAATCGCCACCGGAACGACGCCGTGAAGCGAGAGCTTCACGGTCATGTTTTCCTGTAAATAGGGCGCAGCCGTGCCGATGACATCCTTTGGCACCTGGACCTGGTCGTAGGTGTCGGTGTTCATGAAGTGAAACCCGTCGCCATCTTCGTAGAGATAATTGAAGTTGTGGTCCTCGATCGTCGCCTTCTCCACCTGATCCGTGGTTTTGTAGCGCTCGGAAACCTTTACCCCGTCGCTGATTCGGCGCATTTCGATCTGGCTGACCGGCGTTCCCTTGCCGGGGTGGATGTTCTCAGCGGTCAGAACCACGTAAAGCTTGCCGTCTTGCTCAATGACGTTGCCCTTGCGAATAGAACTGGCGATGACTTTCAAAGCTGCTTTTCCTGATATTCTGGCCCGGGACCAATCCGGACATGGGCGTCCCGAGGCCGACGAAGCGGTTTCGGGCTGCAACATACTGATTTTGTCGGTCTATGCCAGCGTTTTACGGGCTGCCGGGATGGCTCATTGATGGCCGGAAACGATCAGCGCTCGCCCTGGTGGTCCGCCGCGCGGCACGCCGACATCAGGCCGTTCTTGATGTCGCGCAGCGCCATCACGAAGGCGGTCCGGGCGTGGTTCGAGGAGCAGGGGTTTACCGAGGTTGAAACCGGAATTCTGCAGGTGTCCCCCGGCAATGAGACTCACCTGCATGCGCCGCGCACGGAGATCACCGGCGCCGATGGCGCACGCGCGATGCGATACCTGCGGACGTCGCCGGAATTCGCCTGCAAGAAACTGCTGGCCGCCGGTGAACAAAGGATATTCGAATTTGCGCGGGTGTTTCGCGACCGGGAGCGCGGCGATCTGCATCTTCCGGAATTCACCATGCTGGAATGGTATCGCGCCGAGGCGACTTATGACGCCGTGATGACCGACAGTGTGGTCGTGATCGCCCATGCTGCGCAGGCAACCGGGATCGGACGTTTTTCGTTTCGCGGCAAAACCGCCGATCCGTTTGCCGAGCCGGAACTGTTGACCGTGGCCGCGGCGTTCGATCGCTTTGCCGGCATCGATCTCTTGGCTACTATTGCTGATGGCGAGGGCGACCGCGCAGCACTTGCAGCCGCGGCAAAGGCGCGGGTGCGGATCACGGATGACGACACCTGGTCGGACATTTTCAGCAAGATACTGGTCGAACATATCGAGCCAAATCTGGGACAGGGCCGTCTGACCGTGCTGTTTGAATATCCGGCGCCCGAAGCCGCATTGGCGCGCGCAAAACAGCTCGACCCTCGGGTCGCCGAGCGCTTCGAGATCTATGCCTGTGGCGTCGAACTCGCCAACGGATTCGGCGAATTGACCGACCCGGAGGAGCAGCGCCGCCGGTTCGCTTCGGCCATGGATGAAAAGCAGCGGCGCTACGGCGAACGCTATCCGCTTGACGAGGATCTCCTTGCGGCGATGGCGCAGATGCCGGAAGCCAGCGGCATCGCGCTTGGGTTCGATAGGCTGGTGATGCTGGCCAGCGGCGCGGTCAGGCTCGATCAGGTGGTGTGGACACCGCCGGACGCTGACGCATGAACAAGAATCGATCGCAAATCAGCTGCTTTGCGTCGGCCCGCCGAGCTGGTCGCGCGCGGTCTGGCGCCCGTGGCCGATCTTGCCAATCTGGAAAGAGTTGCCGCACGCTATGCGGTGGCGGTGACATCCGACATTGCTGCGTTGATCGACCCCGACGATCCCGACGATCCGATCGCGCGACAATTTATGCCGGCCGCCGAGGAACTGGTGACGCAGCCGGGTGAAAATGCCGATCCGATTGGTGATCACGTCCATTCGCCGGTCGCCGGCATCGTGCATCGCTACCCCGATCGGGTACTGTTCAAGCTGGTGCATGTTTGCGCGGTTTATTGCCGATTTTGCTTTCGCCGCGAGATGGTCGGCCCGGGCAAGGCGACCGCGCTCTCGCAAGCCGCCTACCGCGGCGCGCTCGATTATATCCGCACGCATTCCGAGATTTGGGAAGTGATCCTGACCGGCGGCGATCCCCTGATGCTGCCGCCGCGACGGCTTGCCGAGATCATGGCGGATCTCGCCGCGATCGACCACGTACGGATCGTGCGGATTCATACTCGGGTGCCGGTCGCCGATCCCGCACGCGTCACGGGCGAGATGATCGCCGCGTTGAAAGTCGGGGGCGTGACGACCTGGGTCGCACTGCACGCCAATCATGCCCGGGAGTTGACCGACAAGGCCCGCGCCGCCTGCGCCGGAATTATCGATGCCGGCATTCCGATGGTCAGTCAGTCGGTACTGCTCCGCGGCGTCAATGATAATGCCGCCGCGCTTGAGGCACTGATGCGCGCTTTCGTCGAATGCCGGATCAAACCCTATTACCTGCACCATGGCGATCTCGCGCCCGGCACCGCGCATCTGCGCACGACGCTGGCGCACGGGCAGGAGTTGATGCGGAACCTGAGGGGGCGGGTCTCCGGATTATGCCAGCCGGACTATGTGCTCGACATTCCCGGCGGGCACGGCAAGGCGCCGGTTGGCCCGAATTACCTGTCACCGGAAAATTCTTTTTCACAGGGGCGGGAACCAGGTCTGGAATTGCGGTATCGTGTGGTCGATTATTGCGGCGACGTTCATCTCTATCCTCCGAAATCATGATAGAGAGGTAATCGACAGAGGAAGAACCGCAGTCGCGCAGACAGGTTGGAGAAATTCAAATGCGAAGACTGGTCACCATGATGGCGTTCCTGATCTTGAGTTCTGCGGCGATGGCGCAGACGGCAGGCACGGGATCGCCGACGCCATCCGCTAGTCCATCCCGTCCGCTTCCCGAAGCGCCGATAGGTCATCGCCAGCCCGGCAGGGATCAGGTCCCATCCGAGAAAAATCTGAACGATCCGAACAATCCGGTCAATCGCGAGGATGCGGCCCTCGATCGCAAGATCAAGAGCATCTGTCGCGGCTGCTGATCAACCCTTGCGGGCGGCGAGGGCCATTCCGATCAGCGCCGCACCGCCGAACAGCAGATTGATGCCGGCCAGCAAGCCAACCGCCCAGAGCGCCGAGCCCGGTAGCCCGGCGATGATGATGGCGGCAATCACGATGTCCATCAGTCCGGCCGCTAGCAGCCACGACCACCGCTCCGACAATTCGCGGCGATGCTCCAGCGCATACATGATGCTCGTGACCCCTTCGGCGAGGAAATAGGCGCCGACCACGATGGTAAGGGTCAGCGTGCCCTGTACTGGCCGCGCCAGAAGGATAATGCCGGCACCCACCGCGAGCGCTGCCGAAATCAGCGACCACCAGAAGCCCGGCATGTGCCGCGCCCAGAACGTCAGCGCCAGACCGGCGACACCGCTGATCAGGAACATCCAACCCAGAAAGATCGTGACCGCGAGGCTCGCAAGCGGCGGCACGATCATCGCGGCCAGCCCCAAAACCACGAGCAGGATGCCTTCAAACAAAAAGGCCTTCCAGTGTTCGCGAACCGCGGCGCTCATCTTGGATTGCAGATTGGTGATGTCCTGGGGAAGGGTCATTGAAAATCTCCCGATGCCGGAACTGCGCAATGCTGCGGCACTATAGCTTGCGCAAACGCCACGGGGTCAAGTTTGTTGGTTGGCGCGGCGTGAGCGAAATCAACGATACCCGAACGCGACCGGCCAGGATCGACATCCGTCGTGCCTAACCTTGACTGGGTGCGGACGAAAAGCCCTCGGACGTCGTGCGCATGCGATTGCGGCCGAGAAAATAGGTCGCCGTCGTGACCACCAAAAGCGCGATACCGATCAGGATGGACACCAGGCCGATGGGCACGAGAACGATCGCCACGTTGTGTTCGGGATTTTTCAACCAGTGGTGGATCGACGTCAGCACAAAAGCCAAACCGGCGAATCCCGCGCCGCCCCCTGCTACCAGCAACGCCCACATCCGCCGCAACTGGCTGAGCCGTTCGCGAGCGGTTTCGGAGCGCGGAGCGTGATGACGGCCGACCCGTCGCACCAGCCGGACAGCAAAGGCGATCGAGCTGAACCCGATCAGGACGCTTGCCGATCCCAAGAGGATCCTGACGGATGGATCGAGGTCCGGGTTTTGTTGCAGCGTCAGCAGCGGGAAATCAAAACCGGCGTGCAGCGCGACCGGGGCAAACAACACCAGAAGTCGGCTCGAGATGCGTGCCCAGTCGCGGTGATGGCGGTGCGCCCCGAGCGCAGTGCCGGAGCGCGCGATCGCCAGATAAGCCCCTGCGATGACGCCGAGCGCGCCGTGGAACGGCACGGTCAAGACGCTGCGCAAGGCTGCCAGCGATTGCCACATCTCGGTATGCTGCACCAGATAAGCGAGGTTTTCGTAGGCCGCAAAGCCTAATCCAGCCGCCGCGCCATACACCACGGTGTCCATCGGATCCGCGAAACGAGGGCGCCGTGCCGACACCGCGACAATGGCGAGAATCTTGACGGTCTCCTCGGGCAGCGCAACTCCAAAGATTGAATGCAGGATCTGGACAACCCAGGGGTTCTCGGGAGCCGCGAGGATCGACGCAAACGGCGCGCGCGCCACGCCCAGCAGCGAAATGCTGGCAGCGCCGAGCAGAAACGCGGTCCAGACCTTGGCAGGCGGGCCGGGGCGTTCGTCGGCGGCGATTACAAGCCACAGCACCAGCAGCGCGGGTGCAATGGCCGCGGTGCCGATCACGGTGGGAAGGGAAGCGAGCAGATTCATCTAGCGAAAAAACACATTGAAGTTTCGATGATGGTTGCAATCAGACATAGTACAGTTTTAGCGATCTCCGAGATTTCTCATGCCATTATGAGGCAAGTTTCGTGCAGAAGAGCATCCAAATGTGGCTCATCGGCCACTTTTCGGATTCAAGTTGAACCGGACGCGATTTAAGGAATCCCCGCTGAATTGCGATTATTCAATTTAATCAAAGAGTTTGCTCGATTTCTTTGAGCAAAATGCGGTTCATCGCGAACCACTTCCGTTGGGGACGTTCCCATTTTTGGCAAACTTGTCCGCGTTGCTGCCGCAAATGTACTTCGTCGTGTGAGCAAGACGGGCGGCTGACACGCACAAGGTGCAGGCGTGTTAGGTTCGGGGACCGTCCAAGCAGGGGGCATTACGGGTGGGTCCATTTCGCGGAGCAGAGACGCATACAAGATCGGTCCTCAAGGCCGTCAGCTGGCGGACGTTGGGAACGCTTGATACCTTCGCGATCAGCTGGTTCATGACCGGCAGGGTTGAAATAGCGGGATCGATCGCTGGCCTGGAGGTCGCAACCAAGATCGCCTGGTATTACCTGCATGAGCGCGCCTGGGCGGCCATCCCGTGGGGGCGCCGTTGATAGTTATTCGGGTCACGGCGTCGGTAGGCCCGTGCGACGTCGTCGAAAGTCCATTGCAAGTGGACACCGGACTAAACCAATGAAAAAGCCGCAGGCATTCTCGCGCTGCGGCTCGGCCGGGTTCGAAAATTTATGGCTATGAAATGCTACCCCCGCCCCGGTGCACAGAGCTAAAACCACGTTGCGCCCGAGGTAAATCGAAAATCGCGGTTCCAAAGCAGGAACTAAAATTCAGTTGCCCAGCTGCAACAGCGAAATCTCCCTTAAATCGCGCGAAGCGATCGACCGCCAAGATTTGGGCGGGGCGGTGAGCCTTGGCGATTGGCGGGCGTACTCGCTCCCAGTTCGGCGCCGGAGCACCGAAATCGAGGTGATGGGATATCGACCCATCGTTTTCGCGCATTTGTGGGCTGCATTCTGGAGGAGGACGTGGCGCTCCCTAGCGGAATCGAACCGCTCTCTCCACCGTGAAAGGGTGGCGTCCTAACCGATAGACGAAGGGAGCTAAAACGTCCGCTGACCGATCCGGTCGCGGCATTGCCGTTTCGCTTTGGTCACAAAAAAATAAGTCCAGCGAATCAATGTCTTGAGGCAGAGAATCGCTTGCCGAACCCGGATCCTGGTGGGGCGTTCCGGGCGGCGGCGCGCGAACGTATAGTGGCGTTTGGGCAAACGGGCAAGCACCGGAAGTCCCGGCTTAATGGCGGGCTGGCGCCGAGAATTCGCGCAATTGCTCGCGAGGTCGCAACGGTTTCTAAAGCCTCCCGGCCTACAGGTGTGGCTTTAGGGATGATGGAAATGGCGGCGGTCACCAAGAAGCGAGAACTGCGCAAGTCAGTGCGCCAGTCCGGCTGGATCACCTTCGAAGGTGGTTTCGCAGCTCGCCAGTGCACCGTGCACGATATCTCCAGTTCGGGTGCCAAGATCATCGTTGATGATCCCAACATATTGCCCGCCAGGTTACGGCTCGCGTTCACCCGCGATGCCAGAACGGGGCGGAACTGTGAAGTGGTCTGGCGTCGCGGAAAGTCCCTGGGCCTAAAATTCGTCCGATAATACCAACGGGTCGGATGCGATAAAAGGCGTGATGCGCCACATCCCGGTTGCGATATAGCGTTGCTGCCGACGGCAGTCTGATGCAAATGAAGATCAGCGGCTCCGTCGGAATCGGGGTCGGCGGCTCGAGCCTTTCACGCTGAGCGGCGACGGGGGCGCGCCGATTGCAACTCGATATCATCATTCCCGTCATCATGAGTTGCGCGCTGCTTTGGTGGGTAAGCCGCGGCATGACTTGGACGACGCGCCTGGTCGTGGCGGTCGTCACCCTGATGCTGATTATCTGTATTCTGCTGTTCGAGCGTTCGGGCTATTGATCGAACCTTTGAAGGGCGCGATTCTTTTCGGCTTACGACGCTCAGCTACGACACCTAGGCCGTCCATATTAAACCGGAATTTTTGCGACGAGCGAACGCAGACGGTTTTTCGATGAACTATTCCAAAAAAATAAGACCCCACCAACGATGACGGAGTCTTATTCTTATTTTATTCAAGTCTCGTAAGCCGCGGCCGATCAGCGACCGAAGAACAACCATAACAGAATGATCACCGGAATCGGCACGCCAAGCAGCCAAAGCAAGAGTCCTCGTCCCATTTTCGCCTCCATGAATCCTCAGTTGCTTTACCAACAAGAACGAGAAGGTTAGGTTCCTGCGAACGGGACAGAAAACGCTCACCAATGTCCGGTGTTTGGCATCGAGGTCCACGGCTCCGCCGGCGGCTTTGCGTCACCCTTCTGCAGCAGTTCGATCGAATGCAGATCCGGCGAGCGGATGAACGCCATCTGGCCGTCGCGCGGCGGGCGATTAATGGTTATGCCGCGTTTCATCAGCCGGTCGCAGGTGGCGTAGATGTCGTCGACCTCGTAGGCCAGATGGCCGAAATAGCGATCCTCGCCGTATTTTTCCTCCTCCCAATTATAAGTGAGTTCGACGAGCGGAGCGCCGCGTCCCCTGGATGCTTTCAGCAAGCCTTCGTCATCGGCGGCGCACAGGAACACCAGCGTAAATTTCGCCTTGTCGTTGTCGATGCGCCGGACCTCCTTTAATCCCAGCGCGTCCTGATAGAACTTCAGCGCGGCGTCGAGATTACGGACTCGCAGCATGGTGTGGAGATAGCGCATGTTTCTTACTCCCTGATATTTTGAGACGAGATTGTTGCGGGGTTCGGGAAGTTCATTAGCAGCAAATTGCCGGTGAGGGCAGGGCGAGCGACACGGTCCAGGATCGTTGGCCGTCCGGTGTATGGAGGGTCGATTAGTGTCCGACGGTTCCGGTTTCCTTGAGGCGAGATGACTTCACCCAGCCCGAGACATTGTCGCCGGTCTTGGGGTTGGAATACATCACGGATGTCCACCCATCGTTCGACTGGGCATATGCGATGAGTTCATCCTTCGGGATTACAAACACGCCCGCCATCGCGCAGTTCAGGTTTGGAGCCGAATAAACCTGAAGACGGCCAGCGCCGATCACGACCTCACTGAGAGCTGGAAAAAATGCCGGAAAATTCTTGGTGCCGGTCTCGGGCTCGTCGCAGCCAGCAAAAGCCGGACTCGACACCGAGAACACAAAGGCAACCAGGATCGCTCTGGCCGGCAAGCTCATTCTCCGCGCGTCCTGGCAAGCAAAGGCCCTGCCGAGGGGTTTCGACAGGGCCTTCGCGACGGGAGCCTGAAGGCTCGACCATCAACTCGTGGTGAGATAGGCAGCGTTGTCGGTGTTGCAAGAGGCCGTTGGCGGTTTCGGGCCGGGCTCTCGCAAGGGTCCCGAGAGAGCTCTTCCTGGCCCATACGATTTGAACCTAACGGCCGTTCGCGATGTCCAACGTCCATGCTTCGGGGTCTGATGGTCATCGGCGGTTTTATTCTCGTTGGCCTGGCGGCCTACGCCTTTTGGCAGGGCCTAAAGCTCAAACCGCATGACAAAATCCCGCGCTCCAAGGGCAGCAACTGGCGAACATAGGCCTGCGAAGAGGCCGTGGTCTTCTCATCCAAGTGATTTGCGTCCGGTTGGTCCGCCGCCCGACATCGCTGGCTTCAAACAACAACGCCGCCGGGCTGAAATAATGCCAGGCGGCGTTGCCGTAGAACTGGAAATTGCAATGCCCCAGTCCCGTTTTGTCGCGGTGGGCCCGCAAATGGTTCGATGCAGCTCGATTCCAAGCTCCGGTAGCCAATTGGGGCGGTTCGCGAACCGAAATCTCACGATTTTGGTGAACGAACCGGGTTCCGCTGCAACCAACAAAAACCGTCTGAGTTATTGCATCGGAATTAAACGGAGGTGATGCGCATGAGAAAGGCATTGGCAATTTTGGCGACGGTTGTCACCGTTGGGACGACCGCGGT
The DNA here is from genome assembly GCA_963725555.1 of uncultured Pseudomonadota bacterium. Classification (GTDB taxonomy): domain Bacteria; phylum Pseudomonadota; class Alphaproteobacteria; order Rhizobiales; family Xanthobacteraceae; genus Bradyrhizobium. The sequence goes on from CAVRYV010000021.1 coordinate 417,560, forward strand.
GGCCGCGCCCGCTGAAGCGCGGGGCTGGGGCTGGGGCGGCTGGGGACCAGGCATCGGCATCGGTTTGGCGGCAGGTGCGTTAGCGACGGGAGCGTATGGAGCCTATGGACCGTACGGCTACTACCGACCTGGCTACTACGGCTATTACGGTCCGCGTTACTACGGTTACGCGCCGGCATATTACGGCCCGGGATACCCGCCTTACGCCTACTACGGAGGCCCCTATTATGGGCGCCCCTACTACTGGCGACGTTGGTAAATCAAAAAGCCCGGAACACTGCTTCCGGGCTTTTCCTTGGTCGCCGATGACCAGCATGGAAAATCCGCGAAACGGTCGATTCCATTGGTTGGCGGTCCCTCGAAAGCTCGCGTTAGGACCAGAGCGGTTTTCCGTCCGATCTGTTGCGCGCATTGTCCAGCGTGGTCACGAAATAGTCCTCGCGTTCGCGTTCAAATTTTTCCTGGGTAGCTTTGAAACTTGCCACGCGCGCCGCGATTTCTGCCCGCTCGCGAGCGAGGCGTTCTTCCTGTTCGGTCATGCCCATCACTTTGATTTGATTCTTGTCCCGCATCCATTCGCGACCGCAATTGGGGCGTGAATTGGGACACAGCGTTGCGGGATTGTGATCGTCATGCTGGTGCGCGATTCGCAGTGGATAAGTCGGTGACATCGAAGAATTGGTGAGCCAGCGGCAACGCCGACAAACTCTCGGAAAAAAAGTGGTGGCGCGGCAGACTGAACTCGAACGGGAAGAGCTATCGCGATCGAGGCATGAAGTGGCGCCCAAACAGGCCACAATTCGATGATCCACGCATTGAGGCGCAGCAGGACGTCCGTGCTATCATCAGCGCGGTGAAACTTTCGGATGGTGCCAGTGATCGCATCGGATCTTCGCAGCGGCGTGGAACAACTCGGTGACATGATCGCCGAGGCATCCAGCATTGTTCCGTTTACGGGCGCGGGCATTTCGACGGAGTGCGGCATTCCCGATTTCCGCTCTCCGGGCGGATTGTGGGCCCGCAATCGCCCGATCCCATTCGATGAGTTCGTAGCCAGCCCTGATGCCCGGGTTGAGGCATGGCGGCGGCGCTTTGCGATGGAACCGACATTCGCCGCGGCACGGCCGGGACGCGGTCATCGCGCGCTTGCTGCGCTATACAGAGCCGGAAAAATTCCCGCCATCGTCACCCAGAACATCGACAATCTGCATCAGGTTTCGGGTTTCGCCACCGACCACGTTGTGGAGCTTCACGGAAACACCACGTACGCGCGCTGCCTCGGCTGCGGGCAGGCTTACGATCTTCCGTGGGTCAGGCAACGCTTCGACGCGACCGGCGATGCGCCCGACTGCACCCTCTGCGAGGAGCCGGTAAAGACCGCCACCATCTCGTTCGGGCAGGCAATGCCGGAGGATGCGATGCGCCGTGCCACCGAGCTTGCTCAAGATTGCGACCTGTTCCTTGCGATCGGATCATCGCTGGTGGTGTGGCCGGCAGCGGGGTTTCCGCTGATGGCCAAAAACTGCGGCGCGCGATTGGTTATCATCAACAACGAACCCACTGAACAAGACGAGATTGCGGATCTGGTAATCCGGCATGATATCGGCGAGACGCTTGGGCCGTTCGTGGGCAACTGATGCCTGATTGATTCGCGGCTGCGCAAGCCTGTTCATAGCTCGGTGCGGATTCGTTTTTTATGTATGCGCCGCAAGCGGGAGTGTTATCTTTGATTCGAGAGATTCGCGTGGCGTCATCATGAATTCTCATAGATGGACGCGTGCGCCGGCGCTGTCACAGGCATGACGGGCTGTCGATGAAGTATGGGGTCCGGGGTCATGGGGTCGGACGGATTTGAGTCCAAGAAGTTTGGGAGCCCGTCGTCAGGCGGGACGGGATCCAACAGACTTGGTCCAAGTGATTTTTCAGGCGGTGCCGAGCGCGATCCGACGATCGATGCTTTTGCGGGCCTCGGCGATAGCGCCGCCAACCTCGTTGAAATCAGCGGCGTCATCAAATGGTTCGATGCGTCAAAGGGCTATGGTTTCATCGTTCCCGACAATGGCTGGCCAGATGTGCTCCTGCACGTCACGGTGCTTCGGCGCGACGGCTATCAAACCGCCTATGAAGGCGCGCGGCTCGTATGCGAATGCGTACAGCGAGCGAAGGGCTATCAGGCATTCCGAATCCTCTCGATGGACGAATCGACGGCGATCCATCCGGCGCAAATGCTGCCACCGCGGACCCATGTCAGCGTCACCCCGACCAGCGGTCTGGAGCGGGCGCAGGTCAAGTGGTTCAATCGCCTGCGCGGTTTCGGCTTCCTGACCTGTGGCGAGGGAACGCCGGACATATTTGTACATATGGAAACGCTGCGTCGCTTTGGGATGACCGAGTTGCGGCCCGGCCAGTTCGTGCTGGTGCGGTTCGGACCCGGCTCCAAGGGGATGATGGCTGCGGAAATCCAGCCGGAAACCGGCTCGCCGGGATTGTCATCGCATTAATCGCGCTCCGTTCCGCGTTTCTCCTGAAACTGTCAGCGATCTCGCAAGAACCGCCTCGGGCGGTCTCGCCTAGGTCTGGTATTTGCCATGATCCTCGGGCTAGGGTCGGCTCGAAATTCTTCACGGGCTGGACGAGCGTTCTCCATGAATTCCTATCGATTTATTGATCGGCATCGCCCTCGGGCGCGGCTTTGGATAGCTGCGGTCGTCGCACTTTGCGCATCCTCCGGATTTAGCGCGCAGGCGGCGAACTTCGAGACGCTTGAGATCGCCACCAAATCCGGCGTGCAGGTTTTTTCGGTCGAGATAGCGACGACCGAGGAAGAAAAGACCACCGGCCTGATGAACCGCAAGGAACTGGCGGACGGGAAGGGGATGCTGTTCGATTTCTCGCCCGAGCAGCAAGTGTCGATGTGGATGAAGAATACTTACATCCCGCTCGACATGATCTTCATTCGGCCCGACGGCCGGATTCTGCGAATTGCCGAAAATACCGAGCCTCTGTCCACCAAGATCATCGCGTCAGGGGGGCTGGTAAAAGGGGTGTTGGAGGTGATCGGGGGCACCGCCAAGAAGTACGGGATCGCGCCGGGAGACCGGGTCGCACATCGGTTCTTCAATCGTCAATGAAGCCGTCGCAGCGCCTTGCTGGTGGTGCCTTTAGCGTGTATCGACATCATTTCGCAGATCGTCGGGGTATAGCGCAGCCTGGTAGCGCGGCAGTTTTGGGTACTGCAGGTCGTTGGTTCGAATCCAGCTGCCCCGACCAAATAATTTACCATTTTCAATATGTTACCATAGTGGCCTCCCAAGGAGGTCAACTCCGAGAGTTGCGAGTCGCCACAAGACTTGCATCCGGCGCTTTTCGGTGAACTGAGCGATCAAAACCAGTGCCTAAGCGACGCAAGATTAGACAAGCTGCTCCAGTTCAAAAGCAGTGCCGAACCAGCTTATTACTAAGCAGCGCCAGCACCGGGCAGATGGCCTGCTGCGGAATAACGCAAGAACGCGGAGGAAAGCGAATGTCGACGGGGCTCTACGATGGTTGTTCGATGGGCGAATTGCTGGTGCGGGCGATCCAGCGTGGCGGCGACCGGGACGCTTTCATTCTTGACGATCGGCGGATCACCTATCGCGCCTTCGGCGAGCTCCTCAGCCGCTTCATCCAGGCATTGGAAGCACGCGGTCTGCGCAAGGGCGACGCGGTCGCGACCCTCTCGGCCAACCGCCCGGAAGCCTTCCTGACTACCGCGGCTGCCTACATGATGGGGTTGCGCATCACATGGATGCACCCGTTGGCCTCGGAAGACGACCACGCCTATCTGCTGGAGGATTCGGGCGTCGCCACGCTTTTCGTCGATCCGGACACCTTCACCGAGCGCGCCGCGGCGCTCAAGGTCCGGCTGCCTGGCCTGCAGACTCTGTACGGCCTCGGTCCCTTCGCGCATGGCGAAGACATCCTCGCATTAGCCGCGGCCTTCGAGCCGGGCCGTCTGCTGCCTCAGGCGGCGGCCGACGATATCTGCGTTTTGATCTATACCGGCGGCACCACCGGCAAGCCCAAAGGCGTCATCCATACCCACCGCATCCACGTCACCATGGTGACGCAAGAACTTGCCGAATGGGATTGGCCGGAGGAAGTCCGGTTTCTCGCCATGACTCCGATCACTCATGCAGCCGGCGCCATCATTATGGCGGTGCTGATGCAAAGCGGCACGTTTGTTATGAACAAGGGCTTCGACGCCGACAAGTTTTTCGACATCGTGAAGACTTATCGCATCACGGGCACGTTCCTGGTGCCGACGATGATCTATGTCTTGCTTGACCACCCCCGTCTCGCCGCCGCAGACCTTGCCAGCCTCGGGCTGGTGATTTACGGCGCTTCGCCGATGTCGCCGGCTCGCCTGCAGGAAGCAATCAAGGTGTTCGGTCCGGTCTTCATGCAGCTCTATGCCCAATCGGAAGCGCCCAACACGATCTGCGTGCTGCGCCAGATCGACCACGACCCCGAGCATCACCCGGAGCGTCTCGCCTCCTGCGGGCTGCCGATGATCGGCAACCAGGTCAAGCTTCTCGACGAACACGGGGCCGAGGTGCCGGTTGGCGAAGTCGGCGAGATCAGCGTACGCGGGCCGCTGGTCATGATTGGATATTGGAAGAAGCCGGAGGAGACCGCCTTCGCACTGCGGCACGGTTGGCTGCATACCGGCGATATGGCGCGGCGCGACGCCGATGGCTTCATCTACATCGTTGACCGCTCCAAGGACATGATCATCTCCGGCGGCTTCAACGTCTTCCCGCGTGAAGTCGAGGACGTTCTGACCCAGCACCCGAAGGTGGCCAGCGCGGCAGTGATCGGAATCCCCGACGAAAAATGGGGCGAGGCGGTTAAGGCGCTGGTAGTGCTGAAACCGGGAGCCAACGCCGCCGAGGCCGAGCTGATCAAGTTGGTACGCGACGCCAAGGGCGCGGTGCAGGCGCCGAAATCGATCGAGTTCGTTGAGGAATTGCCGGTCACCGGCTTGGGCAAGCTCGACAAGAAGGCGATCCGAGCACGTTATTGGCGAGGTCAAGCTCGAGGAGTGCATTGACGAGCGCGAGCGCCGCGCCGCTGGATTTCCATTTACTATCTCAAAATGCGCCATCGCGTACGTAGCCGATCTTGCTCACAAAGTCTGCAATAGGGGAACGAGCGGACGTCGATGTCTCTGGTCTCAACTTCAGCTTTTGACGCACAACGGAGATGGAAGTCCGCCATCGCATCAGGGTGAGACCTTTCGCAGCAACTAAGGGGCAGGGATATTTGACTATCCTAAGCTCGATCCCTTTGGGTAGCGCCGGGCAGTGGTTGACATTGCTCGGGAAGAGCTGTGGTGAAGTGGGCGTCTCCAATTGCCATCCTGCTTCGCGACGGTCATTGTGCCAAGTGATTGCCATATGTAACATGCGGATTAATCTTTTGAATCGAATGGCATCTTGTCGAAATTTTTTGGGTAATCAACATCGTTTCGCCGGGCGAACCATGGTCGGGGCAATATCGTCCGCCGTCCAGAGCGGTCGCTTGGATTCAAAACCGGTGGATTGTTTGCAAACCGGGCGCCGATTTTTTTTCGTGGGGCGTCCGCTTAAGCGGACCTCTTAAAGACGGGGTTGACCAGTGTCGATTACCGGTCGAGTTCTTGTACCAACTTGCACCACCGCTGCAGGTGTGATTGTGCCGGCTGTCCCGGCTGCGTCCGTCTTGGCGCCCGCCTTTTCAGTTGCTTCAAACGAACGGGAATTGCGGCTCGACCTGTTTCGGGGGCTCGCACTGTGGCTGATCTTCATCGATCACGTATCGCCCGATCTCCTGACCTGGTTCACGATCCGCAATTATGGGTTCAGCGACGCCGCTGAGATTTTTATTTTCATCTCAGGCTACACCGCAGCGTTTGTTTACGGCCGTGCGATGCTTAAATCCGGTTTCACGGTTGCGTCGGCGCGCATCCTGAAACGGGTTTGGCAGATTTACGCCGCGCACGTGCTGCTGTTCGCGATCCTGGTTGCGGAAGTTTCCTTCGTTGCCATCAGCCTCGAAAAACCATTTTACGCGAAAGAAATGGAGATAGTGGAATTTCTCAATCGTCCCGGTGAAAGCCTGATACAGGCGCTACTGCTAAGATACCGCCCTCTGAATATGGACGTGTTGCCGCTCTATATCGTGCTGATGTTTTTTCTCCCCTTGATCCTGCAGATGATAAAGTGGCGCGCCAACCTCACACTGGCGATGTCGGTCGCGCTCTACGCGCTGTGCTGGCGGTATGATCTGCACCTGCAGGCCTATCCAGACGGTTTTTGGACATTCAACCCCTTTGCGTGGCAGTTGCTGTTCGTGTTCGGCGCCTGGTGTGCGCTGGGCGGCGTCAGGCAGATGTCACGGATACTTTCGTCGCCGATCACGCTGTGGATCGCTCTTGCCTATCTGTTCGCGGCGTTCGGCGTGACCATGACTTGGTACTTCCCACAGCTGAACCACCTTCCGCACTGGGTCGAACAATGGATTTATCCGATCGACAAGACCGATTTCGATGTGCTCCGGTTCGCGCACTTCCTGGCACTGGCGGTCGTTGCCGTGCGCTTGGTGCCAGCGGGATGGCCCGGCCTGAAATCGCCATGGCTCAGGCCCATGATCCTGTGCGGACAGTATTCGCTGCAGATTTTCTGCCTCGGCGTGGCGCTGGGGTTCGCGGGGTATTTCCTGCTGATGGAAGCTTCCGCCGGCATTGGCTTGCATTTCCTGGTTGGAATTTCCGGAATCGTGATCATGTCCGCCGTGGCATGGCTGTTCACATGGTACAAGCGGGTCGCTGACAAAAGTGCGACTGCACGGCCCGTCTTGCCATCTGCCTGAAGCGCAGCACTTGGTCAGCTAACGAAACGCTGGTCGGCAGTCCACCCGCCCCAACCTCCGGCCACCTGATTTTGTCAGTTTTCAGCGTGTCGGTGCCTGTACGTTCGCCGCGTCCGTGGCCACGGGCGCGGTCAGTGCCCGGCGGTCCTTGACGTATGAGATGACCACGCCAAGCCGTTCGACGGTGCCGATTACCTTGCCGTCAAGATCGCGGTCGCAATTCATATGGGTCGGTGCGATGAAGAACTCGGACTGCTCCCACTGCGGCTTGAAGTCAAAGTGCAGTTGCGGGAGCGTGACGTTCTTCTCGAAGGAGAGGCGCTCGCCGCACACCGCGACCGAATAGACCCGCGTCGGCCAGTTCGCATCGTCGTCCGCAGTGCGGCGCAGATAGGCTTCGAGCTGATTGAGCGCCTCAGGCATGCTGCTGAACCAATAGTCAAGGTCATAGCGCCGTGATGCTCCTTCGAGACCTCCGACCACCGGATTATAGAACAGATATTCGTAGGGGTGCAGCCTTGCCAGGGTCACTCCGTCCCAGAGGAAACAGGCGGTCACGATCGCAACCGCGCCGGAGGCGACTACGCGACTGCGCGCAGCAAGCGCCGACAAGACCGCGTCGAGACCGATGCCTGCGAGGGTCGCCAGCGCGGGAAGCACGAACAGGAAATGACGCAATCCAGTGAAGGCGGGACCGTGCAAGATCACTTGGCAGATCAGCGGAAAGATTACCGTCAGCGAAAGCAGAGTGACATCTCTGCCACGCAGTTGCCTGAAACGAGCGGCGCGCAGTGGCAACAGCACCGACAACATCGCCAGCGCCGCGCCGATCAGAACCAGCAGCGGCAGGCGGACTAGAAAGTAGATCGGCACATACAGCCGCGGCACGGCCGCCATCTCGTAGACCCGGCCGGCGAGGACGGTGCGGATCTCGTAGTGAAACTCGGAGAATGCGAACAGGGCCCGAATCGGATTGAGCGGCGCCAACCCGGCCCACGGCCACGCCAGAACCATGATGACATAGGCGAGCACCAGCGCCGGCAGTAGCCGCAACGACGATTCGATCACGAAACGCCGCCGCGCGCGGCCGGAGCCGAGCCACGGCCGCGGGAGATACAGGGCGATCGCAAAGCCAGCGTAGATCCCCAGCAGCAGACCAAGAACCCGTATGCCGAGCGCGGTGCCGGTAAGGAGACCAAACGCAGCCAGGTCGCCGGCGCTAGGCGAGGGCAGACGGCGGGCGATGCGGATCAGGACCAGCGTCGCCCCTGTCATCGCGGCGGCAAAGGGAATGTCCTTGGTGTGGTTAAACATGGCACCGTACCACACGCCGCAGACACTCAAGCCGGCAGCGGCGATCAGGGCCGCGCGGGGACCCGCGATCAGCCGCGCGGTAGCCGCCGCGCCGGCGATCCCCGCGATGCCGATCGACGCGCACAGGATATGGCGCAGATCATAGGGATCGATCGGGATCAGATCACTGAGGGCGACGGCAATGATGTCGAACAAGCCGCCATAGAGATAAAGGTTTTGGAAGCTGAAGACGCCCCGCTCCGCCAGGCCGCTCGTATAATAGGCAACGATCAATTCGCCGTAGTGGTGCTGCACACCCTCATCGTTGGTGATCGCGTAATCCTTGAAGGTGCAAAGCGAGATGACGACTAGCGCGGCGAGCAGCACGATAGTGGCGAGATCATAGGCGCCGAAGCGGGTAAAGAATCGTATCGCCTTGCTCCAGGGCAAAGGTTGCTCCCCAGTTCCGGAAATGCGTGCCCCGGTTAGCTTCGGTTCGGTTGCGGCATCGATCATTTCACCTGAGCATAAGACAGCAGTTGATCGACGGCCGACACGTCACCATAGGGATATCGATGCAACTTTCTCGTTGTGGCGCGAGTGACAGCTCAACAGATCCCGCCAATTCATACGATTGCTGGTTGCTTCCCGCAATTACTTTGAAAGCCGGACGTCTATTTGATTTGTCGCCAGCGGCGAACGAAACGCGCGTTCGCAGCAGGCTAGCTTAGGTGACCCGGCCCTGACCAACCTCAATTTTCTTTACCGGCGCCGGCACATCGAAGTTTTCTGACCGAATCAAGCGCTCCACGACGCACCGTCACATCTTGTGGCCCTTTTGACGCAATAGGTCGGTCAAGCGCGTGCGCAGATCATCGCTCGCTTTCCGGGCGCCGTCCTGGCTTATCTGCTGAATCTGCTGGGTAATTGCTTGCGAATTTTGCACAAGCTTTTGCCCGGCGGGCTGACGATAGAACGCCTCGATTTCGCGCAGCTCGTCCACGGTAAAATTGTTGGCGTAGACCGCGGCAGCAGCGTCGACCATGGCATTGAAATGGGGCGTATACGCGTCGGCTATCGTTGTCGTCATCATATCGTAATCGCGTTCTATCTCCGGCCTGCCTTGTACCACTACGGGCTTGATGTTCAGCAGAATGACCGGCAGCTGCGCCTTGAACTGATCGGGCAATTTCAGCGTATCGACCAGCTTGCGCGCCGCCGACATGGCGTCGGGCGAGGGGGTTTGCGCCGGTACCGCGCTGATCGAAAACAAAAGTAGGACACCGATGATCGTCGAGCGCTTAGACATAAACTGGCTCCTTCTTCAAAAATGGAATTTGCCAATCACTTAAAGACAGGAGATGCCTCAGTGCAGCATACACCTCGAATAAATTTTTTCGCTTCGTGCAATTCTGGTTGCCTGATTGATGTCCAGACTGAATTGCACCTTTTTGACAGTAGCGAAATTGCAAAACAGCTCGGAGATGATGCCTCCCTGGCAGTGAGCTGCGAAGCGGTTAAGGCGGGGAATCACGCCAATCCCGGCTTCATCGCCGCCTCCGACTTGCCAAACTCGCTCGTCTCAAGGAACGCGTTCGGGACCTTTTCAAACCGATCGATCTCAAACTCGCTCACATCAACGAACAGATTAGGGACCTTCTCGGTCCGATCCAGAAACCACGCGAGCAAAGTCATGATCGCCATGCCGGCGATGCTGAGGACAATCTGCTTCCAGACACCTCCAGGATGCTGCACCAGGATGTAATGCACGCCAAATGACAGGAATACGCCGAGGCAAAAATTCGGAAGCGAATGCTGACCGCACAGGACAAGTGGGCGCAACCAGTTAGAGGTAAGGGGAGCCCAGTGGCGTGGGATATAACGAGAAACCAAGACCGCCAAGGCAAGAAAGTGAGTGAAACGCAGCATATCAAGATCGGTCTTGTCGATCGGGTAGATCGCCTTGATCATCCACTTCGGAAGCAGCGATTCGAGAAAGGTGCTGTGCCAGGTCATCACGATAAAGAACGCAAAGAGTATCCACGCAACGGATATCACGAGCGCCGCGCGAGACTGGATCAGAAACCAGACCTTGGCTGCGCCTCCGATACCGCACCACGCACCGAAAACGAACATCAATTGCCACGCAAATGGATTGAAGTACCAGTGCGCCCCGGGCGGATACGAAGCAAGATTCCAGTCGAACCAGCGAGCAAGCAGGTACAGGATTGCGGAGGCAAGCAAGGTCAGGTTCGGGCGACGCACCAGGCCCCACAGAAACAGCGGGGAAGCGAGCACCAAAACGATAAAGAGCGGCAGCACGTCGAGATCGACTGGCTTGTATCGTAGCGTGAGCGCCTGCCAAATAAGCTCATCCGGATGCGCGAGAAAATTAGCGACGTTGAACTCGTCCTTGTACATTGGATTGTCGAATTTTCTGGCCGCGCGGGCGATCTGCGCCGTAAAGAGCAAAAACAACAAAATATGGGCGATGTACAAGTGCCACGCTCGTACAATTAGCCGCTTGGTGGCAGCGAGAAAATTGCCGGCTTGAATAATTGGACCGTAGATGTAGCCCGCCAGATAGCCGGAGATAAACACGAAGAATTCGGCGGCGTCGCTGAACCCGTAGTTGCGAAGGGTCAACCAGCCGACGACGTCGTCGGGAATATGGTCCAGGAAAATCATCCACAGACCGAGGCCGCGGAAGAAATCGAGCCGAAGGTCTCGCTCGACGGCCTGCGAGACAGATAGTTTGTTCTTCGCCATGATGCTTGTCCGTCTTGCCCGTGGACTGTTGCGCTGGTTTCTATGTCCGCTGCAATGCAATAAATCCTAAAACGTGAGCGTAACATAAGATCACTGCTTACGGTAAATGCGGGTCCGTAGACATAAAGAAAGCGGCTAGGTCCAGTTAAAGCTTGGGGACAGAGCACCTGACGGAAACGCTTTGGGTCCGAATCCTTATCAAGTCAGTATCGTGGAAGACGGTCGGCCTATCCCACCTTCGGCAGAGTTGTCAGGGTTCGCCTAGCCAACTTTAAATTTGGCATTGTTTCCTGGGGTCGCCACCGGGTCGTCATGGTAGGCAACTGAAAGCAAAGCTGATATTCAGTTTTGGGTACTGCAGGTCGTTGGTTCGAATCCAGCTGCCCCGACCAATAAAATCAACGGGTTACGATTGGATGTTCCCGGTTGAACAGGGGGGGACGTCAGGGCAACAAGACGCCCGTTCGCGAGTGGCAATGGTTTTGCGGCTTTCGCGACGGTGACCTTTCACGCGATTGGCAGAACACGAGATAATAATCCCGCGAAAGAAAAGCGAGCCAGCACTGACCAACGACGCACCATTCAGAGCATCAATGAAATTTGCCTTGTCCATCTCTTTGTGGCTCACGCTTGTCCTGTGTGGTTCGGCGTTCGCGCAGGCGGAACCCGCAGCCCCGGCAGAGATGATTTCAACTTACCGTCTTCAACACGGCGAAGGGCAAGTAACCGAAGACCCCGCACTCACCCGAGTTGCGCATGAGCAGGCTGCCGCGATGGCCGCAAAGGACGTACTCGACCATAGCGTGCTCGCGCCGTTTTCTTCGCGGGTGGCCGCGTTGAAATCTCAACGGGCCGCCGAGAATATCGCTTATGGCTACGACAATTTCCCGAAGACACTTGGCATGTGGATCAATTCCCCCGAGCACCGAAAAAATCTCTTGATGCACGGGGCATCAAAAGTCGGGGTCGCCAGCGCGAAGAATTCGACGAGCCACCGAACTTACTGGGCGATGGTGATTACGGGCGGCAGTACGGCTTCCCAATCGTCGGCACACCGCGGCAGCTCTGCGAAGGCCTGTCGAGTGGAAATTCTCGGTCTGTGCCTGTGAGCCGTCGGCAAACGAGAAACTCGCCGGGCGAAATTATCGTCGGCATCTCGGCGATCGGCTCCTACAACTCGTCCGGTGGGCCGAGCTCTCGATGCTGCGCGGGACTGGCTGGCGTGCCGGAAGCCGGCATGGGTATCGTCGTCCACGTGCACCCCGAACGAGACGTTTAACGCTCGGGACGTTCCGCCGCTGCAAGACACGCTCCTGATTTGACGACTTTCGACCATTCGCGCCGGGGAAACTCTCGGCGAGGGTGCAGCTTCCTATTGCGCTCGCTCGCAGCTTGAGAAACACTGTGCGTGAGAGCAGGCACGGGGGCGTGTGATGCGTAAACAAGATGCGGGATTCGACTACAACCGCTATCGACATTTGCTGTCGGAGGCGGTCGACGAGCCGAAACGGCTGGCGCTGATCGATTTGCTGGTCGAGGAACGTGCCAGGGATCGGCTGGAGGCCCAGCGGGCCGCCGATCGGAAAGCCATGACGGCGTTGACCATTGCCAAGGTTCTTGGCGCATCCCGGTCCTGATTTGACCGGGAAAGGGGGGCGGTCAGCAACGGGAGTTCAGCCGAGGTTGGCGGTTGAAGCCATCCGCAGGCAGTGTAGAGTTGGGGCCGAGGCCGAAAGCGAATGACGATGACTGGTCGAGCCACGAGGACGGTAATGAAGACAGGGCTTTTAGCGACTGCGGCAATTTTACTGTCGGTGTCGGCACCCTCGTTCGCTGCGGACATGTCCGTCCGGCACCATCACCGGCACGCCGGCGGCTATCAGGACATGTTCCTGCACAATTATGGGCCGCCCGACTTCTACCCCGGTACCACTGTCCCGCCCGATCGCGTGATTGTCCCGGTAACCGGGCGGCCCTATGGCATCTATGACGGTTTCGTCCGGTTTTGCGGGCAATCGTCGGCTAATTACGGCGGCCAGGATGGTCGGCGTCATCCCTGTAACTAGAGCGACTACACGGATCGCTTGGCCGGCCCTGACTATCGAGCCGCAGGCTCGATAACGTTGCAGTTGGTGCGGCCTGTCATCAGGCAATCCTGCATCTTGCTGGTGGCAGTCAATTCGTGGGCCAGCCACAGTCCAACCACCAGCAAGACCACGGCAATGGCCAAGCCTGCAAGCGCGGCGCGATTGCTTCCGCTTGGTTCTTGCTCCGGATCATCCATTTTGCGCCGGGATGCCCCTGCCGAGCGCAAATTGACCGACCGGTCCTTCGACATGGAATTCGATTCCTGTCATCTTGGCGAAGAGATCGATATCGATGCTTCCGATCGCACACCCACCGAGCCCCATCTCGGTCGCCATCAGGTACAGCGTCTGGATCAACACGCCGACATCTTTCAAAATGAGCGAATAGGCGATCGAGCTGTACTTCCATGAGATTCGGCCAAACCGCGCCGCGACGGTGATCAGGATCTGGGGCAATCCAGGCGCGTCCATGGCGAATTCGGCCGCCGCCAATTGTGCGTCGAGCTCGGGGGCGGGCACGGTGATCGGCACTAGCGCGTGCCGATCGGCGTCGTAATGATAGAACCCGCGTGCAAGTCCGTCGCAGTTGGCGACGGCCAGATAGAACTCGAGCTCATAGGCGCTGCCTCCCGACGGATACGGCCTGGATGCATATTCAACCACGGGAGCGCCTTCTTCGAGATCGATTCCGCTCTTCCATTTCGACTGCACGCGTGCCGTGGCGTCGAGAAACTGTGCCAGCTCGGCGAGCGTGATCGGTTGCCGGTCATCGAAGCTGCGCGTCGAATGACGCTCCCGCAGGAGCCTTGCGACCGGCGAGATCGCCTGCGATGGCGGGGCCGCGAACTTGCTCAGATCGATTTTTTTTCCAGGCCAGCGGGGCCGCACCGCCGGTGGTGGAGGTATCAGACCCGCATATGGATAGAGCCCGCCCAGTGGGTTGGCCTGGCGGCCTGCGGTGCTGTGGGTGTGGAATAAAAGATCGTGGAAGTCCCAAAGAACGAGATTGTCGTCGCCCTCGGTCGCTCTGAGACCATCGCCGCCGGCCGCGTCGATCTTGAAAAGCATTTGGCAATCGACCAGCAAACCTAGAAGTTCGGCGCCCGGGAAGCCGTCCTGCCGACGGAATTTCTTAATCTGCTGTGGTGTCGACAGCATGGCGATCGCGGTAGCGACCTTCGGATCGCAAATCCTGAACAGGGCGCCGGCGCGCGGAGATTCCATGACCATCTCGTTGCCGCGTCGTCGCAAATACGCGAACCGCGACAGCACGATCGTTCCTTCGTCGTCGAGCTTTGGCGCGCGCGGCCAATAATTCGCAACCTGCGGTTCGATGACAACCTGGTCCTCATCCCCGCGCGCGTGACCGAGGCGGTACTCCAAAAGACCGCGCCGGGCCAGTCGATGGACCAGCAGATCGATTTCCTTGTCGAGCAAGCTGCCGTCGGATGCAAACGAGCCGAGCGGCAGGCCGGTGCGCAGGTTTCGCGCGCGATTGACCGCACCAGCGCTGAATTTTCCCAAGCCGACGGAGTAGCCATCGAAGCAGGCGGCGAGACTTCCGTCTGCCTGCGGTTCGAGCGCGATGCGACCGCTCAGCCGGGCGGAAATGCTGGGTGCAGTGGTTCGCCGCCCATTCTTTTTTAGGGGAGCGCGCAAGCCGGCATGACCCTCAGGTATGGGGAAGAAATGGCGTGAGTTCGCTTTCCGGCAACGGCCGATCCCGCAATCCGAGCTTGACTGGAATATCGTAAAGCCGACCGGGGCCAAAGCGTCGGTAGAAATGCCGCAGTCCCGGAACGATCACTCTGACCACCGGAACCTCGACGTCGGGCCGTGTCTGATTGAGGACGAGGAAATCGAGGCCGGCGCGCCTGGCGATATCGACGCAGGCGAGCACCTGATCGCGCGTGTTGTCGAGGACGCCGACCTGCGACTGGCTGGAGCCTGGCAAGATGATCGGTTGGTTGCTTGGCGCTAAAAACGGATACTCCTGCAGACGCAACGGCGTGACACCGTCGAGGCTCGGCTTCTCACCGGATCCGCCGCCCATCAGGCCGATCGACAGGAACTGGTTCAGCTCAGTCAAGGTGCGCAGCAACGCTATGCGCTTGTCGAAGTGGGCGCCGGAACCGAATTCAATATTCTCCTGCCCGTTTTGCATCCAGTGCAATATCGCCACATAGGTCGGAACGCCGAGATCGCTGGTGACGTCGAGTACCCACAGCTTGCGGCCCGCATCGGCAAGCTGGGTATGCAGATCGCGAACGTAGGAGTCGTCGAACTGGCTCAGATCGACCTCAGCTCGCTGCGATCGATTGTACCACCAGATCGCGTAGGCATCCCGCTCCACCAGTTCGAGGAACCCCTGAACGATGGCTTCCTCAATCGTATTGCCCGCCGCGCAGCCGTTGGAATCCGCCCGGAACGCGACAGGGCCGCCATAGAAAAAATACAGCAGGGTGGTCGGAATGTATTTGAAGCGTCCGTCGCGGAGCGACCAAACCGGTGACCATTCGATCTTAGCAGATGGATCGAACCCGACCGGCGCGACTTGTGACTCGCCGGATTCGTCCGGCGACGCGGTCTCTTCGCGGAACTGTGCGTCACTGAACAACAGGATGTCGTTGGGAGCAATGGCATCACCCGGCGCAAAATCCGTAAACCGCCGAGTTACCCTGATCTCGTCGCCCTGAAAAATCCCGGTGTAACGCTCGATCGCCTCCATCAGCGCGCTGGCTTCGGCTTGTTCGGCCGTGCTGCCCTTGCCGAAGCTGCCGCCGCTCAATCCCGCTCTAAGTTCATTGACGTTCTGGGCCGGCGCCGAGAAATTATGCGCCGCGTGAAAGTTAGTGTTCATCGGCAAATCGGCTTCGATCCGCTCGAGCCGCGTGACCACTCCAGTGAGGGGGCTCACATGCTTGCGAAAGCGCGCCACCGTCGCGCGGGACGATACGGTCCGGTATCCACCACTGGTCATGACCAGCTTGGCGCCGGCGCCAAGTTCGATCGGCGCTGGCGCGCGGCGCGGGTCTCGCAGTTTTTTGCTGCCGCAGGTCGGGCATTGCGGTCGGGTCGCGACGTAGTGTTTCGCGACGGTCGAACCCAGCAAATCATGACTGATAATGTGATCGTTCAACTCGGTGCGAAAGCCGGTAGCGATCGCTTTGGCGATTTCGAGCGCCGCAAACTGGATCGCGCCTTGGCCAAGCGTGTTGCGGGCGAGCGGTGAAACCGCGACCGGGCGCGTTACCTCGCGGTCGAGAAATCCCTTGACCTCTCTGTTCCGGATCATGCGGTCGAACAGGCAGGTCCAGCATGGGCCGTTGCCGGGGCTGAATACGGGTCCCACCAGCGGAAAGGCGCCGGAGGGTTGCACGAGCAGCCAGGGGGTCCGGTCCGATACCCGCCGCTGGTTCAATTCGGCCAGCCGTCGTTCGAGATAATCGTTCGCCAGCGTGACTGTCAGGTCAGGTGACCGATCGACCACGCGGACACCGAGCTGGCTGAGGGCGGCGCCGAGTTCGGTCGCGCCTTGCACGTCGATCGATTCAACGCGCACACGGCAGTTTCCGAGATTTTGCTCGGCGATTCCCGGCGGCAGGCCGAGGCTCGCCCAATAGCCGGCCATAGCGCCGTCAGAGGTGTCCGATACCGGAACGATATAGCGGCGTTCGATAAGTCGCTTGAGAGCTTCTTCAACCTTGTCGGATGGGAAATGCTGTCCGAGGTCGCCAACGAGCTCGGGAAGGCTCATTCCGCCTTTCCCGATCGCGGAGGCGAGGGCGCAATAAAGTTCGCCGTGAAGAAAGAACTTCCGATCCTCGGAATAGAGACAGACGACGTCGGGCGGCAGCACATAGACCGAAAAATTCGACGCGAATTGCGGGACGTCTTTGCCAGCATTGCGCTTGGAATGGGTTCGGCGACTGCCTATTCGCCGACTGCCTGTCGCGGCGTCAGCACGCACAGCCTGCTTGCCGCTCCGGCTCCGTTTTGTAAAGCGAGTTTTTGTGGGGCGCGTTTTCCGACCACCGGATTTTTTTCCGCCAGCTCGCGCGCCTGTTTTATTCGACAAGGTTGGGGACCCATTCGGCCGTCATGTGCGACCGCACCACCGCGCGTAGGCGGCCCGCACGCAAAGAAAACATGGATTGGCCGGGTCGACCTTGTCGAACCCGGCCAATAATGAGCGTGTTTGCTAACGCAATCGAAAAGTGGTCTGACTTAGCAGATGCGGCAGGCACCCCAAGACAGACAGCCGCAACCGCAACCGCCGCAACCGCCACAGCCTCGGCAACCACGGCAACCTCGGCAACCGCGACAGCCACCGCAGCCGCGCCAGGCTACCTGCACGCCGCTCTTGGCCGCTGCAGTATTTTCCTTATCGAAAACATAGAACGTGGCCAGACTGACGTCGGCGATTTCTTCTTCACCAAGCGTGAATTCGTGACCCAGTCCGACGGTTGGCGTCTTGGCTGCGTCCGTCGTCGGCGCGACTGCTGCTGATGCGCCTCCCACCAGTGAAAAAGTCAATCCGGCCGCGCCTAACACCGGAACGGATTTTGCCATACGCTTGCGCTTTGAAGCTTGTTTCACTTGTCGCATTAATCGCTCCTCCATTACCCTGGTAAAAAATGGTTCGAGTTCAGCCGGGCGACTGTACCCCGTGAAAATGCGCCGTGCAAGGCGGTCACATTCGCTGATCTTGCTGATCTTGTTGAAGATCTCCTTCATCTTGCATTCATCTTCATGAACGTCGTCGGCGTCATTTATCCAATCATTTATCCGCGTTAATCCAAAAACCCTGGCGCAGGCAGCTTGGAACAGTCATCAATTTGGGGGACGCCGCGTCGCCTACCTGTGAAGCACTTCACAAATTCATCGAAGCTAGCGGCAAGAGCGCCGCGTCGGTCCTTGCATTCGTTCCAACCCGCCGTTACTCAGGCCGAGCGACTTAGCCTGTCAATCTGTCGGACCGGAAGCCAAGCCGGTTCAATCAAAGTCGGCTCAATGCGGCGCGGCGGTTGTGCGCAGGTTCGAACGGAGCAACCGACATGGTCGATTATCAGGGACGGTTTGCCTGGTACGAATTGATCACGACAGACGTCGCGGCTGCCCAAGCCTTCTACATCCAAGTCGTGGGTTGGGGTGCGCAGGACGCCTCGACGCTCGGTTTGCCTTACACCTTGTTTACCGCCGGGAAAGCCTCGGTCAGCGGGCTGATAGACCTGCCGGAGCACGGCCGGAAAATGGGCGCGACACCGAGATGGATGGGGTATGTCGGCGTCAAGGACGTGGACGCAACGACAGACCGGCTGAAGCGTCTTGGCGGAGCCGTGTACGTCCCGCCAACGGACAGCAACATCGGCCGCATCTCGGTCGTCGCTGACCCGCAAACCGCAACCCTTGCCTTGGTCACGGGGCTGAAAACGGGCCAACGGCAGCCCCCCGGCAAGCTTGGCAAAGCTGGGCGCGTGGGCTGGCACGAGTTGCACGCTGCCGACTGGCGCAAGGCGTTTACTTTCTACGGCGAGCTTTTTGGTTGGCAGAGAGCGGATGCTGAAATCGACCCGACGGACGCGTATCAATTGTTCTCCGCTGGCGGGCAGACGATCGGTGGCATGTTCACCAAGCGGCCGACAGACCCCGTCCCATACTGGCTTTTCTACATCGAGGTCGACGACATCGACGCGGCCATGGAACGCGTGAAGACCGCGGGCGGCCAGATCTTCGAGGGCCCGCTCGAAATGCCGGGCGGTAGCTGGATCGCCCGGTGCAGGGACCCCCAGGGCGCCGCATTCGCGCTGCAGGGTATGCGAAGCCGGGACGCAGTTGGCTGGTCCAGCGAATGGGGCGGGTTTTCTTCCAAAGGCAGATTGGTCACCAGCCCCCGCGGTAGCGGGCAGGCTTCGGACTAGCGACCGCAAGATCAGGCCGGCTGATCAGGCTGCTTTCGGCGCCGCCACCACTGGTTTGGACGGCTTGTCCTGCCTTTTCGACCAGGAGATGTAATAGGCGACGATGGTCATGATCGCTATCCCCGTCACGCTGACGAAAATCTGCGCGAACAGCGAGCCTGAACTCATCATCAATTCAAAATGTCCGACAAAGGACAGAAAGACGCCGACGCAAAACACCGCCAGCGACTGCTGACCGCAAACGATAACGGGATCGAAGATCCGCCATTCCAGGCCGGGCCAGTCCTTGGGCACGAACCTGATGACCAAAATCACGATCACCGCGAAATGCACAAAACGGTAGGGCGCCAGATCGGTCTTGTCGTTGGGATTAAAGGTGTCGTAGAGCCAGTGCGGGAACAGGGCTCCAAAATCCGGAAACTTGCCCGCCATCGTCATCACCATCGCAAACAAGAGATAGGCGAAGCAAAAATAGAGTGTCGCCGGCGCATCGACAATCGATCGCGACCTCACGGCACCCCCCAGCGCGCACCAGGAGCCAAACACAAAAAGCACCTGCCAGCAGTATGGATTGAAGTACCAGCTACCGCCGGGATACGCGGGTAAATTCCAGCCGAACTGCCGGGCAGTGAGCCATAGCGCAATCGATGCCAGCATCGTCAGGCCGGGGCGGCGCAGCATCATCCACAGGACCGGCGGGAAAAGTCCCATCAGCACGATGTAAAGTGGAAGCACGTCGAGATTGACGGGCTTGAATTTCAGTAGCAGCCCCTGACGCAGGGTTTCGATGGCATTGTCTCCGGCCAGGCCGGCGAGGTTGAATTCGTTGATGATGTCGGGATCGCTATAACGCAGCGCGACGTAACCGATCGAAACGATATAGATCACGAACAGGATGATATGAGCGACGTAGAGCTGCCATACCCGTTTTGTCAGGCGGGTGGCGCCGACGATGAAGCCGCGCTCAAGCATCATTCGAGCATAGACAAAGGAAGCGGTATATCCCGAAATGAAAACGAACAAATCCGCGGCGTCGCTGAAGCCATAATTTCTCGTGGTGATCCAGTTCACGACGTTGTCGGGAATGTGATCCAAAAAAATCGCCCAGTTGGCGACCCCGCGAAACAGATCGAGGCGCAGGTCGCGTCCTTTGGGGGGCAGGGTGGCTTTGATTTCCATGGGGGCCGTTTCGACGCAATGCTTGTGAGAAAATCCAGCACTCAGCTAATCATCAGCCGGGCCGCCGGCCAAGATTGTCACAGCGTGGCATAATGACTATACCGGTCGGGAAAATGTAACACTCTGGCTAGGAATCACCGATTCAAATTCCTGAAAGCTGCCTTTATACTATCCCGGCTGCTCTCCACCACGCGCTTCCAGGTTGCATATTTCACGAGGTCCTACCATCCATGACCGCACGCATCTTTAAGCCCGCCAAAAACGCGATGCAATCGGGGACTGCCAAGACCCGTGAATGGCAACTCGACTATGAACCCGAGCAGCCGCGTGCGATCGAGCCGTTGATGGGCTGGACCAGTTCCGGCGACATGAAGCAGCAACTGACCATTCGCTTCGATACCAAGGACGACGCGGTGGCTTATTGCGAGCGCGAGGGCATCGCCTATCAGGTCATCGAGCCGAAGGCGCCGGCACACCGTCAGGCCGCCTATGCTGACAATTTTGCTTTCCGGCGTGGCGAACCCTGGACCCATTAAGGGCCGGAACCGCTGAAGGCATATCCCGGCAGCCCAGCGGACCGAAAGTTGAGGTTGCGTCCAACCTCGGCGCAATGACACCATGAGCCAATGCGCAAATTGGGGCGCACCATAACCTGCCGAAGGCCATGCCGCTTCATTCCAGCACTGATCCCACCTCGTCCGATTTTGCCCGCAACGCTGAAGCGATGCGGGCCTTGGTTGCAGAACTCCGGCTCAAGCTCGATCAGGCGGCGGGTGGCGGCGGCGAGGTCTCACGTGCCAGGCATACCGCTCGCGGCAAGATGCTGGCACGTCAGCGCGTCGATCTGCTGACCGATCCCGGCACGGCGTTTCTTGAGCTCTCGCCGCTGGCCGCCTACGGCCTCTATGGCGGCGATGTGCATTCGGCGAGCATCGTCACCGGCGTCGGCCGGATATCCGGCCGCGAATGCATGATCGTCGCCAATGATGCCACCATCAAAGGTGGCACCTATTATCCGATGACGGTGAAAAAGCATCTTCGCGCGCAGGATATCGCGCGGCAGAACAATCTACCCTGCGTCTATATGGTCGATTCGGGCGGCGCGTTTCTGCCTCAGCAGGACGAGATTTTCCCGGACGAGCGGCATTTCGGCCGCATCTTCTACAATCAGGCGCAGATGTCCGCTGCCGGCATTCCGCAAATTGCGATCGTGATGGGCTCCTGTACCGCCGGCGGCGCCTACGTTCCAGCGATGTCGGACGAAAGCATTATCGTACGCAATCAAGGCACGATTTTTCTCGGCGGACCGCCGCTGGTGAAGGCCGCGACCGGGGAGGTGGTCACCGCGGAAGAACTTGGAGGTGCCGATGTTCACTCGCGGCAATCCGGCGTCACCGATCATTACGCGCAGAATGACAGCCACGCGATCGGCATTGCACGGCGTATCGTCGCCACGCTGAAGCCGCCGCAACGCGTCGCGTTAAACATGCGCGAACCCCGTGAGCCATTGTTTGCACGCGAGGAGATCTACGGCGTGGTCCCGGTTGACGCGCGCAAGCCGTTCGACGTGCATGACATCATTGCACGGCTGGTGGATGGTTCGGAATTCGATGAATTCAAAAAGTTGTACGGTCAAACTCTGATTTGCGGTTTCGCCCATATCTGGGGATATCCGGTCGGGATCATCGCCAACAATGGAATCCTGTTCAGCGAGAGTTCCCTGAAGGGCGCTCATTTCATCGAACTGTGCTGTCAGCGAAATATTCCCTTGGTGTTCCTGCAAAACATAACCGGCTTCATGGTCGGCAAGAAGTACGAAGCAGGCGGTATCGCGCGCGATGGCGCCAAGCTCGTGACGGCGGTCGCAACCGCCGGCGTGCCGAAATTTACCGTCGTGATCGGTGGTTCCTACGGCGCCGGCAATTACGGGATGTGCGGCCGGGCCTACAGCCCGAGGTTCCTTTGGATGTGGCCGAACGCCCGGATCTCGGTGATGGGGGGCGAACAGGCGGCGATGGTGCTGAGCCAGTTGCGGCGCGACAATATCGAAGCCAAGGGCGGCACCTGGTCGACGGAGGAGGAGACCGAGTTTCGGGCGCCGACGCGTGCGCAATTCGAAACCCAGGGCAATCCATATTATGCCACCGCCCGGCTTTGGGATGACGGGGTGATCGATCCCGCCGATACCAGGCTGGTACTCGGCCTTGGTCTTTCCGCCGCGGCCAATGCGCCGATCGAGGCGACCCGCTTCGGTCTGTTCAGGATGTGATGATGGATTCGCCCCCAACAATTCAGGCGATTTCGCACGCTATTGATCGCCAATCGCGGTGAAATCGCATGCCGGGTGATTCGCACGGCGAAAGCGATGGGCCTGCGCACGGTGGCGGTCTATTCCGAAGCCGACCGCGCCGCGATGCATGTCGCCCTGGCCGACGAAGCCGTATTGCTCGGACCGGCGCGTGCGCGCGACAGCTATCTCAATATCGAGCGGCTGATCGAAGCCGCTCGCCAAAGTGGCGCCGAAGCCGTGCATCCGGGCTATGGATTTCTGTCGGAGAATGCCGGATTTGCGCAGGCCTGTGCGGATGCGGGATTGGTTTTCGTCGGTCCTAGCGCCGAGATGATGATCGCAATGGGCTCGAAATCCGGCTCCAAGATGCTTGATGGAAAAGGCTGGCGTGCCGCTGGTGCCGGGCTATCACGGCGAAGCTCAGGACGAGACGACCCTGGCGCAGGCCGCCGACAAAATCGGCTTTCCGGTGCTGGTCAAGGCGTCCGCGGGCGGCGGCGGCCGCGGCATGCGCATCGTGCGCTCGGCCGGCGAGCTTGCGGCTTCGATCGTCAGCGCCAAGCGCGAGGCCAAGGCCGCATTCGGCGACGATCGCATGCTGATCGAGAGATACGTCGATAATCCGCGCCACATTGAAGTGCAGGTCATTGGCGACAGCCACGGCAATCTGCTTTCGCTATTCGAGCGCGAATGCACCTTGCAACGGCGGCATCAGAAGGTGATCGAGGAGGCACCGTCGCCAACCCTCGGCATCGAGCAACGGGAAGCCGTGTGCGCCGCGGCGCGAAAGGCCGCCGCTGCCGTTAATTATGTCGGTGCCGGCACCATCGAGTTTGTGTCCAACGGCAAGGATGTGTTCTTCATCGAGATGAACACCCGGCTGCAGGTCGAGCATCCCGTGACCGAGCTGATCACGGGCATTGATCTGGTGGAATGGCAGTTGCGCGTAGCGTTTGGCGAGGCGCTGCCACTGACACAGGACCAGATCACGCTCGACGGACATGCGATCGAGGCGCGGGTTTACGCGGAAAACCCGCGCAAGAATTTCATGCCGTCGGTCGGCCGTATCAGAACCTGGCGCATGCCTGACCAGTCGGACGGTCTGCGGATCGATTCCGGATATCGCGAGAACGATGCGGTTTCGCCGTATTACGATGCGATGCTGGCCAAGGTCATCGCGTGGGCGCCGACCCGTGACGCCGCCATCGAGAGGCTCAATCGCGGGCTTGAAAACACCGATGTTCGCGGCATCGTCACCAACATTCCGTTCCTCTCGGCGCTGCTGACGCATGCGGACGTGCGCGCCAATGCCATCGACACCAATTTCATTGAACGTGAATTGAAGAATCTGACGCCGCCGCCTGTGGCGCCGGCTGATCTCGAACTTTGCGCCGCTGTGGCGGCGATCCTCGGCCACGAACAGATTGCCGCGCGAGGTGAGGCGGCTTCGCCGTGGTGTACCGCGGGCTGGATGCCGGTGGGACGGCGTCGGCGGGTCTTCACGTTCCGCCACACGCCCGACGCCGACCAGGAGGTGTGCCTGCAATATGGCAACGGTCCAGCGACGCTGTCGATCGGTGAACGGGAATTTACGTTCGAATCGTCGCCGGCCGAAGATGGCGGGTTCGACCTCATGCTCGCAGGGATGAAATCCCACATTTTCGCGGTGCTTGAGGGCCATGAACTCTATTTGCGAACGCGCAACGGTCGCTTCGACCTGCACTGGGTCGACCCCTTCGGCGGTGACGATGAGGAACAGGTCGGCGACGACAAAATTGTCGCGCCATTGCCCGGTACGGTGGTGGCGTTGCTGGCCGAAGAGGGCGCCACGCTGGAGAAAGGCGCGCCGATCCTGACCCTTGAGGTCATGAAGATGGAGCAAACCCTGCGCGCGCCGTTTGCGGGCGTGCTGAAAAAGGTCAAATGCAAGGTCGGCGATATCGTGCAGGAGGGTGTCGAACTCGCCGAAATCGAACCGGTTCCGGGATAGGACCGAGCGTCAGAAGTGTCTAAGACGCTATCTTCTGATTTTCGCGCCTTTACGCAGACGTAAAGGCGCGAACTGACAGTTATTTTCGCTTCTTGCGGGCGGCATAACGCGCATCGCGCGCCGCCTTGCGTTCCGCTTCGAGCGCCACTTCGCGCGCGGCGGCCTCTTCCTTTTCGCGCGCGAGCTGCGCAGCGGCCTGCGCCGCCGCCTCGGCCTCGCGGGCTTCCTTCTCGGCCTTGGCGGCCTCACGTGCCAGTTTGGCCTTGGCGCGCTCGGCAGCTTGCGCCTGGCGCTCGGCCTGTCGCTGCATGACCGCGGGATCGTCGACACCCGGCTTGGCGCGAAATTTGTTGAGGATGTTCTGCCTGGCTTCCTGCGCGGCCTTCTGCCGGTCCGCGAAGCTAGGTTCCTTGAATCCACTCATTGAACGGGCCTTGTCGCTTTCATGGTTTGCTGTGAAACGATCGATTTAGCGTTGCGTTCGGCGCAGCATGCGCTTGCACGATCAGGAGCGCCTTTTACAGCCGCGCACGCTGGTACGCCATCAAATATCTGCTAACCGGCGCAATGTCGCGCGAAAACTGACGCTTCGGCTGCCGACCAGGGATGTGCCGAACACCTCGGACTTATCGTCCCGAAATGTTCCGGAAAAGCCGGTGGTAACCTCCCGCCCACCGAAAACCGGGCGAGCCTCGGTGTGGCTATATTGGGTGTGCTGATTGGTGACGAGATCGCCCTTCCAGGTTCCGTCCCCAACGGTGTAGGAGCCGACAGACCAGAAATAAGCGTCGCCGCCAAGGATCTCGCCATTCCTGATGATGATCACGCCGCTGGCCCGGCCCTTGACGCCGTCGAGCATCCGGATGTGGACGGAATATAGTCCATTCTTCATTTTGGCGTCGCCCGAGATTCCGGCGAACCGGAAAACTGTGAATTAGAGTGTTGTTGAGCCGATGGAATGATGTTTTCCATCTACCAGCCCCGGCACAATCCCGCCGCTGGCGGCGCTTGTAAATCCCTTGGCACCTTGATTCCGCCATGCGGCCAACTGCCGCTGCCAAAATGAGCGCGGCCGAACTCGAATGTCCGCCTAGGCGGGCTGAAGCGCGAGCACGTCGGAGAGCAATTTGAATGAAAACGCTTACAATCAGACGTCAATGGCTCCTCGATTTCGCTGCGGTGGCAATCGTCTATTTCCTGCTGGCGTATGTGGCATTGCCTGCGCTCTGGAGGCATCACGAGCATGAGCCCGGCCTGGCTTCGCTGCCGATGGTGACACTCACCGGCACGGGCATTCCCGGCGATGCGCTCAACGTTGGGCTTGTCGGGAGCGAAGAAGATGTCCTCGCGCGCCATGGACGCGGCGGGCTGGTTCGCGGCCGACCCCGTCACGCTGCGCACGAGTATCGAGATCGTCGGCAGCGTCGTGCTCGACCGGCCTTACCACGACGCGCCGGTCAGCCCGCTCTATTATCAGGGGAAAAAGGAAAAACTCGCTTTCGAGAAGCCGGATGGCAGAAGCGCCGACCGGCGACATCATGTGCGTTTATGGCTGGTGCTTGAGAAAGGGACCGACGGCCGTCCGGTCTGGCTTGGTGCGGTGACGTTCGACCGCGGCGTAGGCTTTAGCCGTTATACGGGGCAAGTCACCCATCACATCGGCCCCGATATCGATGCCGAGCGCGATCTGTTGATGCGCGATTTGCGTGACGCGGGCATGGTCGACGCCTTGTTTCAGATTTCGGGAATAGGCCCGACCCTATTCGGCCGCAATGGCGGCGGCGATCCCTATTATACCAACGGGGAAATTGATGTAGCCAGTCTCGTCGTCGGCGGCGTCAAGCGAACGCAACCGCCGGCGACATTGCCGCCTCCGCCGCTGATCGCCCTGAAGGATCAGATCTGGCACAGCGTCAGCAATGTGATAACCCAATAGTGCATGCGAAAGAGAGTTCGACGAGGTGATCGAATGAAACCCGACGCGCGACCACGCGACTGGCGACGCATCCATCATTCGCCGGTATTCTGGGTCGGCGTCGTCCTGTGCTTGGCAGCCATCGTGATTTACGTGCTGTCTGACGATCTTGCTTGGCGTCCCGTCCCGCCCGCACAGTGACGGTATCAAGGAGTTAGGTTCTGGGTCGGACGCCGATGATGCCCATGGTCAAGCCTGGGAAGCTGCCCCCTCAACACCTTGCGCGATTCATAAAGCTCTAGCCATGTACTATATTTATAGCTTATTCAGTCGAATCGCGATCGGCGCCAAAGAAACATGCTCACGGCCAAGGGAAAATACAGCCTCAAAGCGCTGGCGCACCTCGCCGCGCTCGATTTGCAGGTGACGACCCAGGCAGGCGACATCGCCAAAGCAAACGATATCCCGAAGAAGTTTCTCGACGCCATTCTCGGCGAGCTGCGCAACGCCGGCATCGTCCAGAGCCAAAAAGGGCCGGGCGGCGGCTACCGCCTCGCGCGGGTACCGAGCGAGATCAGGATCGGGCACGTGATCCGTACGATCGACGGTCCGCTGGCCCCGATCGCCTGTGCCAGCCGCACGGCCTATCAGCCGTGCCGGGATTGTGTCGACGTCAAGGGCTGCAGTGTCCGTCTGATGATGACGAAAGTTCGTGACGCGATTTCCGATGTGCTCGATCGTGTGACGTTGGCTGACATGATCGCATCGGGTGGTCGCCGCAACGGCAAATCCACAAGCCGCTCGAAGAAAGCCAAGACTGGAAAAAGCCAGGCTTCGGAAAAGCCAAAGCCGGGATTCAGGTCCTAACCCATAGCAAACGACAGTAAAAGCAGCCCTGCGATGAGGGGATGCAACGAGAGCGTTTTCCAGCAAAAGCCCGCCCCGGACTTGATCCGGGGTGGACACCGGTTCGCGTGAAGAAAATGCGTCAAATAAACAAGGAGAGCCTCCGATCCGATTGAATCGGAACGGAAAGGGCTCTAGGCGCGGGAACGATAGCCCTCGACGGCGTGGGCGATGAAAATGCCGGCGCTCATGATGCCGAAAAACGCGGTGAATGCTTCCAACATGGCAATTGATCCTAATACCCAGCGACGCGACCTAACGGCACGGGACGACGCACAGTCAAAGGGATTTCGAAGGCGTCAAATTTTTGCAGGCGCGATGGTGATTTCCAGCAACAGGTCGGCCGGTCCGGCAAACCATGCAGCCTCCGCTTGTCACGGACCGGGAAGAACCGATCCGGACAGCCCGATATCGCAGCAATCGGGGAGGCGCGGTCGGTTTGGTGTGAGGCTAGGCGCATAATACATTGGAATCATTGCATATTTAAGCCCGTTTTCGACGGAGTAGAGATCCTCATCAACGCAGCATCAGCGGCTTATCTGATCTGCGCTGTGGCCGGATCCTCGCGCCGAATCTTTACTCGACCGGATTACAAGGCCTGGGCCTCGCGTCTGGCAGCTTCATGGGGACATGAGGCGATGAGCTCACGACTCGCGGGCCGCCATCGGGGTAGGCGCGGCTCTTGAGCATTTCCAACAGAAGAAAAAACTTCTCGGCAAGCATGTGCAAACCTCCGTTGAAACTTGGAGGTATGCGTA